>CAYLSB010000032.1:0-47630 GCA_964386005.1 uncultured Pirellulales bacterium
AAGGAATCCGTTTCGTGGCGTAAACGCACGAAACCAAACCCGGTACTCTCAAGTTCAGTACTTTCGAGTTCATTAATACTAACATCAAAACTTGGTGAGCTATTAATACCTTTCTTCAGTGTCCATATTACCCAATCCAATGCCGGATCAGAACTTGGTTGCCGAGCAGCTGTGGCAATATGATAACCTCCGAAAGCGGATGAATCGGGTGACAGCAGGAGATGATGAAATCGTGTTGAATCTGACCGGGTTTTCCCCCGCCATACTGAAAAACCGGATTGCTGTTTCAGTTCTACAAACGAATTATCCATATTAACATTCTCCTTATTATTCTTGCATGATATAACCAACATTATGCTACTGATTACCATCCAAAGCAAGAATCCTTTAACTGGGCTCTTACGAAGCGGTGTTTGATTATGCACTTGCCGTATCATACATCTTTCCTTCATACCGCCTTATAACGTCCGCTTTTATCTTGACGGGCTATGGCACGAGAAACATGTAAAGGTACGACCAATCGTCTCACATAGTCATCAATCGCAAGGCCGGACGATTTGTACACCATTCCTTTTACGCTTAGAGGATTAGTAGCTGGAGCACTAACCGGATCCGCTGCAACCTTGAGGCATGCATCATAAATATTATCCGTTGCGCTGGAAGAACCTGTCCACGCAACTTCGTGGTAGGTAAAGCCCCCCGCGGAATATGCTGGGGGGCTGGAAAACGGGGCTTTCCAGTCCACGTAACCAATAGAGATGACCTTGTGGCAATCAAAATCATATCCAAACCTTGAACTGTTCAAAGAGCAGCCTACACTGTTAGCAATTGTACTAACCAGGGCTCCGCAGCATGTACAATTAACAACATTCCATTTTGTTGGGCGTCCCGGTGCATTTTCCAGCCAGCCGAGAAAGTTGCGAAGTTTTATTTTGTCTGGTGCATATAAAGGAACGGATCTCGCGGTCAGTCCATATATATCTTCTCCGTTTACAATATCGTATCGCAGAGTCATTTTGCTATTGACCGCCGTGACAATCTTCCCGGCAGCCTGTTCTACGGTTTGTGCCCCCTTTGCCCAATCTGTACAGACTTTTTCGAGTAGTTCCACCCATACTTTCTGATGGTTAGCATATCCAAATCCCCAAGGTTCTGTTGGCTGAGAAACGATTATATAAACGACCCACTTTGAGCAGGTTTGGCGGCCGAGCTTGACGGGCTTTCCCTGCGAATCAATGTATCCAAAGAGAAAATCAAAGTGCAGATCGTCGATTTTCTGGACACTTTCAGGCAGTTTGTTAGCATTATTGGCCTCGAACCAATACTCTTTATTGACATCAATCCCGCTTGCCGTATCATTACTCCATGCGGTTTCTGTACCGGAACACACGACTTTTATTTTAATCCCATCTCCGCTCGCATAATTTTTCCCTGCAGTACCCACACGAAACTTGAGTTGTGTCTTTCTTTTGGCAGCAAAAGGATAGCAATAGGTTTGAGGATCGGGTCCTTTCCCGGTAATCTGACATACAGGAGGTGTTCTGGGCACGAGGCCGTCATCAAGAGAGGCGATCTTCCATTCTTCCCGGGGCACGGCGAAGTCATCTTTTACAAAGGTGGCAGGATAGTTTTGAAAAGCATACTTCAGGGGATAAACATTTTTGAAACGGACATATACAATACCTACACGCAGAATTTTGATCTCGGTACTGGTGTCACTGGCGGTCTTATCTCCGCCTTTGGCTATAAGTTTGACTTTATACTTGCCTACATCAACCTTTTCGCTCTTATCGTTGGTTCCATCCCAACTTACGGAGCACAACGTTGCTGAAGCGTCGGGAGGAGTAACCGGAAGGTTTCGTTTTATCGTTCCTTTGTCCCCAAGAATCTCAGCCTCGTACGTAACTCCGCCATGGTGCGGTGGATCGGTTGTGACATCGAATTTGGCGATAGTGTCGGTTGGACGTTCGTCGATCCATAAATCCCAGACTTTCAGCAGCGGTGACGCTACAGCGTTGAACTTAACCTTGATATCTCGGATACAGGGCTCTTCCGTCTTCGCGGTTTTTTCAGGCGATTTTTGTTTCACGTCCTTTGTTGCCGCTTTTCTTTCACACATAATGCGACTCCGCCATTCGCTTTACGAGACCCATTTATTAAAAAAATCAATGGCCGCTTTGTATAATTCATCCATCTTATTTGTCGTACTTTGGATGGTCGCGTCATGCAATATGGAAGACGCCCATGGATATTGTATATCTTCATCAAATCCGCTTCCCAGTAGCAACATCAGGATTCCAAACAAAATAATACCCCGTTCAGAGGTTATTCCATAGTTTTGGGCGTTTTCTTTGGCCAATTGAACAAGCTGAATATTTACGGAATTCCCAAGGGTATTGTATTTATTCATCCAGATATCTTTTAACACGGCCGTACATCGGGGTTCAATATTCTCTGACGAAGCACGGGATAATTGATCCATTGGATAATCTTTCACTCTGATCTTGGCACGGACGAAATATTCATTTTTTTCCCCCCACGCCTCATCCATAAATTTCATTGCACGATCATACAATTGGTCCGCCCGGGCAACCGGTTCAGTGATGGCCTTATCGGTAAGGATATGCGTTGCCCAGGGATACTGTAAATCTTCATCAAATTGACTGCCCAGAAGCAACATGAGGTCAATGTAGAGCGGCGTATCCCGCTTGGTCACAAATCCATAGCTTTCCGCCCGCGCAATACCATATTGAATCACCTTACGAATCAGCGGCTCGCCATAGATTTCGTAATACTTGGGGAAGTACTTTTTGAGATGGCCAACCATCTCATCTTCAAACTGCTTCAAGGTGACCTTGCCAAGCTCTTTATATTGTTTTTTTCTGATTTTCAGCATATTCTTCTACTTCTTGGTTAAAGATGACCAAAAGTATATTCTGCCAATTTTAGTCTTCCTTGTACCACCTTTATATGAATCCCCTATATGAAATTGTATTCCCCAATATTTAAATGGCATTTTTTGGACTTTTCGAGCATATCTATCTTTGGGATATGTCCCTCCACCTTCACGATTTTCTCCAAAACCGTCATAATTAAAATAAAAGTCCTTTCCATAAGCATTATAGACACAAAAATTTTTGTCACTCTTGTCACTTTGTTTATCAGCTACCCATACAATATGCTTTGCTTTGAAGGGAGAAACACCTTCTCTGTGATATGATACTATGAGATCGGTCTTATCAATTAATTGTTCATTCTTCATTTCTGAATATCTGATTTCTCTCGCAAATTCAGAAATAAACCGTTCTGACCCAACAGATCCAATATCATTCGTGTTGTTTGTTCCTAGTAAAGTAGAAATTCTTTGCCTCGTATTCGGAAATATTGCAGAAATTATACAATTAAATACAAAACCTGAACAATCGCATCCATGACCTCTCCACCCAGTTCTTTGATTTGAACCTTGACCTGGTTTTCGTTCATACTGATACCATGATACAACAACTTTGGGATTATTCTTCTGAGCATTAGCGAATTTCCCTGAATTTTTAAGAGATTCTTTAAATGTCTCTGGAGTGTCTTTCCCACCCCAACTATAGGCAACACCTGGAATTCCAAAATTCCCCCAATTATTGTCATTTGAAATGTCGTTTCCTACTGTCATTATATCCAGGATATTACACCATCCGGTGATAATAGGTTCTGGCTTGAGAGTTGAAATCTCGTACCAGTCTGGATAAAAAACTCGTGTAAATAATTCATGCCATTTCTTAATATAAGATTGAGGCCGAGATATTTTTACTCTCGTCCCTTTTGTAACCAATCCTTTCTCAATTTCTTTTCCATTGGGCCGATCCTTAACAATGAGATTTTTATTAGTGATTAAAACAATATCATCGCTTTCTTTATAAGGTTTATCTGAGGGTCGATGTAGCCAAAAAGTTTTAAATCTTTCAGTATAATCCTTGGCCCTTTCCTCCATTTCGGTAAAAAAGGTTTTTACAATACTTAAATATATATCATATAAACCATCTGCCTTGTCGTACTGCTTTGTTGGAGTTATCTCAAAATAATTAGGATCATATTTTTGCGGTCCCATCAGAAGACAAGAATCCACTAAAATTCCGCTCTTAATGTTATCATCTTTCTTGTCATATTCTGCCTTAACATACTCTACAAGTGAATTATCAACTTTTACATCAAACTTTCCTTCGGGATAGCATGGCCCCCCCGCAAAATGATTTATAAACTCAGCGACATTCTGTGCCTCATGGCTATCATACTTCCCATCAACAGGTAAAAATGAAAATTTTTCGGAATCTTTATGGCGGGATACTACCTGATTGAGAAGTTCCTGTAATTTGATAACCCCAGCAGATTCAACATGATTATTATTCTGCTGAACAAGAATGGTTTCTTTTTTTAACACAGCAACTAAATCATCTTCGACATCCTCATTCCGATGAATTGTTAATTCTAATTCATTGCAGCAGTTTGGATCGCTATTTACATAGGCCTTAATCAAGATATGTTGGGTTGTTATATATTCTTTTTTATCGTATAATTTTAATACTTTAATTGTTGTTTCTGCCCATCCATTTTCCATAGACATCTCTTGTGGCGATAAGGAAAAGTCATCCGGTGATTCGCATGATATACTAAAACGAATAATTACATTCTTGTCCTTTTTCATCTCCGGACATTCGTCATAATGAGGACACCATGCAATATCTGTCAAAATGGCTGTAACTGTACGCGAACAATTTAGATCCGGATAAAAATTTCCCTCTAATTTCTTAATCGGAGATTTTGGAATGCTCGATGGGTATGAGGTTATTATATCTTTAACTTTCTTTTCAGAATTAAATATGTTCGTATATTTTCGTGGTAACAATACAAGAGTGTATTTGCCCGAATATGGGCAATCCTCATTTGTTTTTCCATCAAGTGACGACGAAGAAAGAACGACAAGTTGTTCTTTACGTATCTTCAGCATAGCTCATTGTGTCAATGCGATTTTCTGAGTTCGAATCTTTTCCGCATCCAATGTGAATTTAACCATTCCATTCGACGATTCGTCTTCCATCGCATATTCATGGATTGGGCCAAAAACAATCTCGATTTCTTCGTCGATGCAGGTGGGCAGATAGACCCGCATGACGCGGGGATCGTAATAGCGAAAGTACAGGGGCTTATTATCCGGCCCGGAGACCATCAGGAATTTACGAAAATGCAGCCGCATCGTCTTCATATCCGCCGGTTTTGGGGTTACGGCAAAAATCCCCCAGTGATTGCCCCAACCCTCGGAAAGCACCCAATCGGTAAACGGATGATCCTGCTGCAACAGAATCAGATACGGAGCGACCGAAGCCATATCCACCTCCAGATCGCCCCGATAGAGACAGACGTGATTGGGCTCCATCTCCCAGAGTACCTGCGGCAGATCCGGAACAGACGCCCCATCGAGAATCGCATACACATTCGTATCCGGCCGGTCGAACAGGTGCTTTTCGATGGATTGTTTGGTTATGGTTTTTTCGGCCATCGTTTATTTCTTCGCCTTTTTCTTTGCTTCCTCGCATTTTTCGCAAAACGGCGTTCCCGATTGGGCGGCGTTTTTCAGGGTCGTCGCCTGCGGGCTGAACTTGACGGGCTTGGGTGGCTTTGGCGGCTTGGGCGGTTCTTCCTTCTGGCCGGGCTGAGCTTTATCGGCTTCTTCGGGAAGCGTGGGCTTGGCGGGCGATTCCGGAGCCGTTGGAGCGGTCGGCGAACTGCCGGAACCCGAACCGGCCGCACCGCCGGAGTTGATCATCACCATGGTTCCCTGGATAAATACGCCGGCCGGATTGATATCAATAAAGTTGCCGCCGACCTTGAGCGAAAGCTGCACGCCTCCTTCGATGACCACGGCCATGCCTCCCTTGATATGGACATTCATGCCGGCATTCATCGCGTAGTTCATCCCGGCCTTTTCATGAATATCCGTTCCGGCCTTAATGGAAAGCTTCTGGCCGACTTCCTCATTGAGGTTCATATCGGTCTTGAGGTGCTGATTGCCGCTGATCTTCTGGAAATCATCGCCGGTGATTTTGAGATGACTCTTGCCCTTGATTTCCGTCAGGCGGTCGCCGCCGATCGTGCAATTCTCATCGCCTTCGATCGAGGTCGTTCGATCCCCTTTGACGGTCAGATGTTTATCGCCCTCCACCTGCTCGTATTGATCTTTCTTGACGATCAAATGCTTATTGTTGCCAATCCATTCAAACGTGTCGTTTTTGATCCGGGTATCGCGGTTTTTCTCGCCGTGTATAAATATCTGTTCACTGCCTTTTTTGTCTTCAAATCGGATTTCATTGAATCCGCCGCCGCCCTTGCTGGAGTTCGACTTGAGTGTGGATTTGGTTTTTTCACCCGGAAGCTCGTACGGCGGCATATTGGCGGCGTTATAGACACGGCCGGTAATAATCGGCTGATCCGGGTCGCCTTCGAGGAATTCGACGATCACTTCCTGCCCGATCCGCGGGATGTACATCCCTCCCCATTTCTTGCCCGCCCAGACCTGAGCAACACGAATCCAGCAGGAGCTATTTTGATCGGCCTTGCCGTATCGATCCCAGTGGAACTGAACCTTGACACGGCCGTATTCGTCGGCGTGGATTTCCTCGCCGGAAGGGCCGACAACGATAGCCGTCTGCGGGCCGGGGATCGAGGGCTTGGGCGTCGTCCGCATGGATCGAAATGTCTCGGTCGCATTTCGCGCGGTGAAGGTGCAGGAATACGTCATTTCGCCGCCCGTCCGGCCGGATTCAAACGTGCCGGCATCGATCTGATAAACAGCCGAGGTGATCAGGTACTCGCGATTCTGATCCGACCGCGGACATTCGATAAGCTTGAATGTATGGCCGACGGAAATTCCCCGGGCATCGGAGACCCCCGTGGCGCGTTCGTACTGGCTGTGGAACTCCTCAATGCGAATCTTGGCATACGTCTCGCCTTCGGATAACTGGATATACTCACCCGGATAGTCGAAAACCTCAAAATTCGCCTGATCATGTTCCCGCGAAATCACCGATCGTACCTTCAGATCTTTCTGGACATTCTTGAAATCGAAGTCATCCAGCGCATACGCACCCGGCTGCAAGGTCGTTTCGTTCACCCACTGGGTGATGATTTCCTCGTCTTTTTCGGCCCGATGGATTCGATGTTTGATTTTTTCGTAACCGGGAAACGGTTTATGGGCGCTGGGCGAGTCCGCCAGGACCATCGTATGCTTACCGTTATCATGCTCAAAGAAATAGTAGATTCCTTCCTGCTCCATCAAACGACTGATGAAGTTGAAGTCGGTCTCCCGATACTGCACGCAATATTCCCACGTACGGTATGTGCCGTTCAATCGGTCGTCGAAATCGGTGAATCCCCGGTCACGAAATACTTGCTTGATGATGTCGGGCACTTTCATATTTTGGAACATTCGGCAATCCGCCGTTCGGGTTAAAAACCAAAACCACGGGACCAGCCCCATCCGATATCGCGCTTCGGCTCCGGTTGTCGGGATCTGGACGAACCGATTGACATAACCATTAAAATAACGGGTCTTGTTGCCGGTCAGATTCAACCGGACGGTGACATTTTTTCCGACAATCTCGGAAGCCGCGATCTGTCGATTTTCGCTCACCAGATTCAGATCATACTGAAACAGCCGTCCCAACTGCTCGGTGCATGAAACGTCCGATACCAGCAAAACGTTTTCGCCAAGCGGAGTCGCGATCCCTACTTCCCGGTGCTGCTCAGTTCGTGCCATAGAAACCTCGTGTCAACTCAATACTCCCGCATCGATATCATGTCCGGATCCATTCATGGATTTGGCTCTCACGAACGGGTGAATGTACCGGTTACCCAAAATGCCTTGCCGTTTCTGATAAGGAACTCCCGAGGAATCATTAGATACGTTTTCCCATTCATTGTTTCGAACTTGAATTCCTCCTCGCCACAACCTGGATTGGGGTATTTCCGGGTTGGAAGGCGACGTCGGAACGAGTCGATGCGGTCCTGACTCCATCCCAGGTCTGTAACACAAAATCCGTGCCGTTGCTTACCATCGATATCATTCGGAAGGTACCCGAATTCATAAAAGTCTTGAATGGTATAGAGGGTCTTATTTCCCGTCTTCGTTATATCCACATCGAAATGCCCCAACGAGTTTCGGAGGCTGAAGGGACCGTCTTTTGTGTAAGGATTCAACTTCGCATATTTGCCCGGTTTACCTTCTGTCTTCAACACAATCCACTCTTGCCATTGCTCGGGAACGTTACCGATTTTGAATACACTGCCGTTGCCGCTGAAGTAGTGTTTCACCAGTTTTGCAGGAAAAACTGACTCCTCTTTTCCAAACATCAACTGAAGCAGGTCTATGAAGGCCGCTTGGATGATATCGGGCGAGAGGTTGAAAATATGGATGGTCAAGTCACCCTGCCAGTTCATGGCATTTGAATCCTGCCCGATGTGACCGAGCGCAGAAACTTCTCCGGAAACCGGCTGTGTCGACACTGTGACATCTCGGGGCGGCCCGTTGAGTCCGCCGAAAGACCTACGAGTCTGAGTCGCAATGAGTCCGTCGTTATTTGTATTTTGCCCAGCCAATCCGTTTTTCCGTTTCTACTGGAAGGAATAGGCGAATTCGTTGTTGATCGCCCCGATCGATACGCAGCTTGCCGGTTTTCCTTCCATCAGCCGATTCAATAACTGCCGGCTGATTTCCGGCAGCAAGGTATGTGTCAAAATCGCATCCACCATACGCGCACCGCTTTCGACCTCCGTGCATCGGGACGCCACCAGTTTCACGACATCGTCGGTATAAGTAAATGGGATCTCATAATGGGTGCCGACGCGACGTCCCACGCGATCCAATTGCAGGCGAATGATCTTTTGCAGGTTATCATCTGCAATGGGATAGTAGGGCACGACCACCAATCGCCCCAACAACGCCGGCGGGAAAACCTTCAACAACGGAATCCGAAGAGCTTTGGAAATGCCTTCGGGATCCGGCATAAGGTTCGGATCCTTACACATGTTCATAATTAAATCCGTTCCGACGTTACTGGTCAGCAGGATGATGGTGTTGGAAAAGTCGATATCGCGTCCTTCCGCGTCTTCCATGTGGCCTTTGTCAAAGACCTGGAAGAAGATTTCGTGTACATCGGGGTGGGCCTTTTCAACTTCGTCCAACAACACAATGCTATACGGCTTGCGCCGAACCGCTTCGGTCAGTACGCCTCCCTCTCCGTATCCGACGTAGCCGGGGGGAGAACCCTTTAGGGTCGAAACCGTATGGGCTTCCTGAAACTCGCTCATATTGATTGTGATTAGATTTTCCTCCCCCCCATATAAGGCCTCCGCCAAAGCGATCGCCGACTCGGTTTTACCGACGCCGCTGGGTCCGACCAGAAACATTACCCCGATCGGTTTATTCGGATTTTCGATTCCCGCTCGGGAGGTTTGTATTCGTTTTGCAATAGCTTCCAAGGCATGGTCCTGGCCGATCACGCGTTTCTTGAGAGTGTCAGCGAGGCGCAGGACGGCTTCAATTTCGTTCTTCATCATACCCCCGACGGGAATTCCCGTCCAGTCGGCCACGACGGAACTGACCGCCTTGGCATCCACACAGGGTAATACCAAAGGCCGTTCACCCTGGAGATCGTCCAGTTGCTTCAGAAGGTCCCGAAGTTGTGCCAACATGGCATCGCGATCCTGAGGAATAGCTGAATCAGTCTTTGTGGCGGATTCCGCGTGTTTTGTTGTTTCAGTCAATGTACAAAGGTGGCGGCGAACCTCAAGAATTTGATCCACCCGTTTTTTTTCTTCCGTCCATTCCCGTTCGGTTTGTCGGCATCGTTCTTCTTCCTGTTGAAGAAGAACCGCGGTATCTTCTCGTTTTTGCTTCCGATCCAAACCCATCGCGATTTCCCGATCGAGAATTTCAAGTTCGGTTTTCAAGGAGTCGATTCTTCGCCGAGAATCATCCAATTGCGGTGGCGTTGCATGTTGGCTGATTGCGACTCGTGCGCAAGCGGTATCGAGCAGACTTACGGATTTGTCGGGTAATTGCCGTGCAGGGATATATCGTTTGGATAGATGCACGGCCGCCTGCAGGGCTTCGTCCAGAATCTGAACTCGATGGTGTTTTTCCAGGCAGGAAGCCAGCGCCCGCATCATCGTCACGGCCTTATCCTCGTTGGGCTCGTCCACCTTGATCACCTGAAAACGGCGAGTGAGGGCGGGATCTTTTTCAATATATTTCTTGTACTCTCCCCATGTCGTTGCCGCGATGGTCCTCAACGTTCCCCGTGCCAGCGCTGGTTTCAGGAGATTCGCGGCATCGCCTGTTCCCGCACTGCCGCCGGCCCCGATGAGTGTATGTGCCTCATCGATAAACAGAATAATGGGCTTGGGCGATCTCTGTACCTCTTCGATGACCTGTCGAAGGCGATTTTCAAATTCCCCTTTGACACTGGCACCGGCCTGTAATAAACCGATATCTAAAACACGCAGGGTTACGCCCCGAAGCGCCGGAGGGACATCCTCGGAAACGATCCGTTGAGCAAAACCCTCGACAACAGCGGTCTTACCCACCCCCGCTTCGCCGGTCAAAATCGGATTATTCTGCCGGCGTCGCATCAACACATCGATCAGTTGACGAATTTCTCCATCCCGACCGACAATAGGGTCCATTTCGCCGTTCTTTGCTTTCAACGTAAGGTCGACGGAATACTTCGCCAAGGCCTCTTGTTTACCCATGGCGGCGGGGGCGATGGATTCACCGCCGGAAATTCGAGATCCTTGTTCCTGCAGATTCGTTCCATCCGTGGGGACCGACGATACCTCCGGCGAGCCATCGCAAATCCGGCCGAATTCGTCGGTGAGTTGCTCGATTTTGATTTTGGCAAACTCACCGGATATACCCAACAGGACATTTTTTAGACCGCTTGTCTTGAGGATTCCGACAACCAGGTGACCTGTTCGAATTTGGGATTCCTTGAAAAGCAGCGATCCATATACCCAACCCCGTTCGACAGCTTCTTCGAGATGGGGGGAAAAATCATTGATGGCAGTCGACCCTCTCGGAAGCGAGTCCAGTTGCTCAATGAAATGCTTAGCCAGGAGGGCTGAATGGATTCCGGAGTAACGGATGATCCGATGTATATCGGAGTCGTTGAGCTGCAGAATCTGATAAAACCAGTGCATTAATTCGACATAAGGATTACCGCGAAGCTTGCAAAAAACGGTAGCGCTCTCCAGCGATTTGTAGGCAAGATTATTGAGCTTCCCAAAGAGAGAGATGCGATTTATTTCAGCCATGATCCTTCCTCGCTTCCATTTCGGAGCGTACCCAAAAACGCACCTGTGGAGTTAACTACGTAACCGTTTGAATCGTTGTTGGCCATACGAACCTCACGGATTCTATTGTGATCGCATGATTATGCGGATGGGTCTCTCCCGAAGAATAGTCTCTTTCAAAATAATGTTCATGGATCATTGCGCGAAGAACCGTTTCGAGTTGAACCAGAACGGTAAATAGAAGTATCGAATATTTCCGTTTTTTTGTCAACTTAATTTTTGTCGAATTGGAGGGAGGTTTCCACTGGAATCCAATCGACAACCCTATGGGATACGGACGATTGCATCGGCGGGTAAACGAGAATTATAGTCCGGAACGGACAAGTCCCGCTCTCATGAGTCTGCGGATTGCGTTCAGACAAGGTCCGACAACTTCTTCATACGAGAATGTCAATCGATCGCAAACCGACGCAATATGGTCCTCCAATCCTGTTTTCCCATCCATCACGGCCAGCAGATTCCCAAGAAAAAAATCGATCGTTCCCGAAAAGCCGATGCCGTCGGATGCTCGAAGGGTTTCGTCGTCGAGAATCCAACGGCCGTTTTCCGTATGAAGCTTATGTTCCAGGAGATGATGGGGATCCAGGATCAGGCGGGCACAGAGTAACTGTCGATCATCCGCCTTCTGGAGAAAATCCTCGGCGGCGAATACCCTCTGAATCTGATCGCTGCAACTTCCGAGACTTCGACCATGATCAAAACGATCAGCCCGAGTCCAATGATCCCCAACCGTTCGCCGTCGCAAAATCATGGATCCTGCGCTGATTCGATGAATCCTCATTTGATCGTAATACGCAAGCCATTCGTCGAGATGGCGACTGAATTCATCTCCGTTGAGACGAACGGAAGTTGACAGCCAGTCGGAAGCATAGGTGATGGGATCCGTTGTCCGAAAACAAATGAGCCATGCATCGCAATCGCAATCCAGTATCCATTGCATGGGCCGTACGGCCCAGTCTTGATCATCGGTATGATGCCAATTGAACAGGATGCAGGCAAAACCTTGATCTTTGAGATGATCAGACGCGCCGCGAATCACATGTTCCGATACCCCATCGCCGGGCAGAGAGGCATCCCGATAAACAAATTGGGATTCCGGAGAGATTACATAGGGAGGATTACAGACGATCAAATCAAATTGTTCGCCCTTCACCGGTTCATACAGGTCTCCCTTCCTCCACTCAATGTTTGTGATCGAATTGAATGTACTGTTGAGCCGGGCGAAATCGAGCGCCCTAGCGTTGGTGTCCGTTGCCGTAATATGATCGGCGTGAAGCGACGCCAGAAACGCCTGAATACCCGCGCCGCAACCAAGATCCAGTGCCGAAGAGACCGGTCTTCGGACGGTAAGATTCGCCAGGGTCAATGATGCGGCCCCAACCCCGAGCACGTGATCCGATTGTACGTTCGGACGAATCTCGGGTCCAAAATCGCTGGCCAGGATCAGATTCTGATACGGGCTGAGTTTGGCGATTGATTGGACAAATCCGTTGGATTGTCGGATCAGGCCGCAAGACGCAAGGGATACCAGATCAAGGTTGGGGATGAAATCCGTAAGATCAGCCAACACGACTTTTCGTCCCAGCCAGAATAACCGGACAAGAATGTTGAGCGGAGTGTTTTCTCTGACTCGGTGATACACGACATCGACATTTTGTCTCATCTGTTCACCGGAAAGGTTGAGGATCCCGGCCAAGGCCTCCTGGGTATACCCCGCGTCGGACAATACAGCTCGAAAAGTTTCCGCGTTTTGGAACAATTCGGGAAATAGGAATGATGAAATGTCGGGGGTTTCTGTCACGTGAAACGGATCCTCATGAGAAGATGAATTCATTCACAGAAACGCTTGGAATTTGGCGTTCGTCTTCGATTCTTTCGAAAAAGGGCAGGTGATTCCCCCCGCGCTCCGGCGGGGGAAATCACCCGGAATACAATGTTGGTTACGCGTGACGACAAAAGTACGCGCCAGGATCAGACCTTCATCTCCAGAGGTCCCCAACCCTTGCGGGGTTCTCGCCAGGCCAGATCGTTGATTTTCGGATCGCTGGTGATTTCCCCAGCTTCATTCAGCTCGAGCTTCTTGCCTGCGCGGGCACACAGATTACCGAGTTGGATGTTGGCGGTCATAAAACCGGCATACCCGAAATTGGACTGACTGAATTCCCGCGGTTTTTCACCTCGGCAGGCCATAAAGAATTCCTGATGATGGCCGGGGGATCGTTCGAGCATCGTGTTGGGCTTGCCGAATTCTTTGCGCTTGGATTCGGGGATCAGCATGGGAGTTTCCCAATAATCGCCGATCACGAGCATCTTACCCTTGGTGCCGATGACCAGGTTGCCCGTTTCCGGAAGCTTGCGTCCCTCGCTCTTGAGTTCATCCGGGTTTTCCGGCATAAACGGAGTTCCATCGGCTTTCTTGCCTTCGTACCAGAACGTAGTGAAACCGGGCAGACCGTCTTTGGCGCGATAGGTGTTCTTGACGATCATGCCTGCCGGCCACATGTCCTTGACGGGCGCTGTCATAATAATGGGTTCGGCCGTCGCCGCATACCCCGGCTTCATGATCGCGTAGATTCCGTCCGTAGTATGGCAGGCCATATCGCCCAGAGCGCCGGAACCGAAATCGACGAAACCGCGCCATTTAAAGGAATGGTAAGTATCTTTCTTGTAGGGACGCATCTGAGCCGGGCCGATCCAGGCCTCCCAATCCAGCGTATCGGGAATCGGATCGGTTCCTTGCGGACGGTCTCCGCCCTGCGGCCAGATGGGACGGTTGGTCCAGGTGTGAAATTCGACAATGTCCCCGATGGCACCGCTCTTGATGTATTCGTATGCCAGACGCCAGCCGTTGCCGCCATGGCCCTGGTTACCCATCTGAGTGACCACCTTGGGATTCTTGGCATAGGCCTTGGCCAGCAGTTGTGCTTCGCGAACTGACCAAGTCAACGGTTTTTCGGTATAGCAATGGATACCCATGGAAACGGCGGTCATCGACGGGGCGAAGTGGCTGTGATCCGGAGTGGCGACAAACACGACATCCAGTTCCTTGCCGTGATTCTCGAAAACCTTCCGCCAATCCGTATACCCGGTCGCATTTTCCCATCCTTTCTTGCCAAGGACCCCATTCCATCGGGTCTTGTCAACCTCGGCGAACGCGATACATTGAAGGCCGGCATTATGGGATTGGCCTGTGTGGCTTCCGGCCTGTCCGCCGGCGGCGATAAATCCCACCTGGAGTTTTTCGTTGAGTCCCTGGGCTCGGATGAGACTCGGGAAACCAAGAGAGCATACGGCTCCGATGGCAGCGGTACGTTTCATAAACTGACGGCGCGTAATGTTTGACATGAGCTTGGTTCCTTAACTTATTTCTATGAAAGACTACTTCACACATCAGATAGGACACCCGCCTACCCATTTGATCTATTCTACTCCAATGGATAAAACCAATCAAGGCCTTTCATTCCCGACTTGTTCCGCATTTTGATCGAGGTCTGAAGACGCGGCGATGTTTCCGGAATTAACGGACAAGGATCGTTCCGGAAGGATCATCGTTTATGCTTGCGCTGGTCGAGTCGTTCCCCCACCGGCGGACGCACAGGAAGGATCAGACCTCCACTGGCCCGGAGTTCATCGAAGAGCCGTTTTTTCATCGCCTCCACTCGTTCCTGGTAGGCGGGAACACGGATGAGATTATGTCGTTCATGAGGATCGGTCTGAAGATCATAGAAACCATCGTGATCCCAGATCCCGTGGTAATAGATATATTTGTATCGTTCCGTGCGAATGGCAAAGAGCGTCGGTGTGGCTGGGAAATTCCACTCCCAGTGATATTCATATACGATATGGTCGCGCCAGGAAATCGATTGCCCCTTCAATAACGGCAGAAAGGAACGTCCATCCATGTTGGTCATTTTCGATGACTCGATTCCGGCGGCATCCAACAGTGTCGGTGCTATGTCAATATTCTGAACCATCTGCTGAATCTGCACACCGGGCTTGATCATTCCGGGCGCATAAGCAAGCAGAGGTACCCGGATCGACTCCTCAAATGCGTCCCGCTTATCGTAGAAGCCGTGTTCGCCCAGTGCAAATCCGTTATCTCCCATATACAACACCATCGTGGATTCACTTAGCCCGGATTCATCAAGAAACTTTATAACACGTCCAAGATTCTCGTCCAGTCCATGGACGGTCTCACAATATCTTCGGAACAAATCGTCAAAGGACGGTACGGGATCATTGTCGTATGGTCCTGTTTCCATGTGATCGACGCCATGGATGCTATAGCGTCTTTCGCGGATCCAAAGCGATTGTGTTTGATAATTGTCTTCCGTATTGGCCATGGTTTCAGGGCGAGGGATCCTGGCATGTTCATACCGTCCTTGATGGCGGGGTGCCGGCTGAAACGGATAGTGAACGGCCTTGTATGACAGATACAGGAAAAACGGCTGACTGGAATCCTGCCTGGATTGGAGCCATGCCAGGGCTTGGTCTGTCAGAATGTCTGTCGTATAACCATGAAATGGCTGATGTTCGTTATTGATAGAAAGAAGGGGATCAAAATAGACCCCTTGTCCCTTGAAACTTACCCAATGATGAAAACCCGGTCTTGGATGGTCGTTTTCGTGTCCCATGTGCCACTTCCCAACGAAGGCGGTCTGATAACCGGCTTGCTGCAGGATTTGGGGGAAAAAAACCATACCCTCCGGCTCCGGTGTCTGGTTATCGACGATAAGGTGGTGATGCATGTATTGTCCGGTCAGGATGGAGGCCCTGCTGGGTGAACATAATGAGGTACTGACGAATGCATTGACGAGATGGGCGCCTTGTTCCGCCATACGGTCCATGGTGGGCGTCTCAAGGAAATCCGGCGCATCCTTCCTGAAGCCCAGGAAGTCGTGGCGATGGTCATCGCTGAGAATAAAAACGATGTTTCGTTGTTGTTTCTGATTTGATCCTCCCCATGAGGGCCGTCCCATGGTTCCGACAACGGCCAGCGATGCCAGCGAACCACCGAGGGTCTTGAGAAAACTTCGACGGTTTGATAGGGGTGCACATATCCACCTCGATTCTTTCATGCCTATGCCCTTTCGTCAAGGAGCCGTTGATCTGATGAACGGTTCGATTGTAGTTCCTGTCTTGCCGTACGTCAAGCGTCGGCTTGCCTCGAAGCTCATTGGCTCTGCCGTTCGAACGGTCAATGCCTCTGTCCTGATACATCGTGGACCATATTCTGGTTTGCATTGCTGATCCGTTACTGGTATATCCTATACAAGACGATTGGCATTTTGTATTTTACAGTTGAGTGTAAATTTCTTGCTTCATGTTTCTTGTTTGGAATATCGTGAAGGATTGTTCGGTTGTCATGGGACAATGGTCACGACGATGACGTCGGACAACGGCAAGGAGTTGCGGGATTTGTCTATTGGTAGCGATAGTTGGATATGCGGAGATGTTTTCTGAGTTTTCAGGAAACCGGCGTGCGTTTCGGAACACGATCGGGCGATCTGAAATCGGTACCCGAAGAAACGGAGACCACACAATGGGTATGGAGATCACGGCGAAACAACTGAATACGGAACAGTTTATCCAAGAGAAGATCGGAGAGATCCGGGATGCGGTCGGAGATGGAACGGCCGTCAACGCTCTGTCCGGCGGTGTCGACTCTTCGACGGTCACCCTGTTGGGACATTGTGCCCTGGGGGGGCAACTGAAAACGATTTTCGTGGACAACGGCCTCATGCGCGAGGGGGAACCCGAGCGGGTTGCCCAGCTTTTCGGAAAACTTGGCGTACCGGTTGAAATCGTGAATGCCCGCAAGGAATTTTTCAGTGCACTCAAGGGGATCACGGACCCGGAGGCGAAACGGGAAGCCATCACTCAAACGTTTTACCGGGATGTTTTTGGGAGGATGGTTAAAGCTAGCAAGGCCAAGAGTCTTCTTCAGGGAACGATTCTCACCGACATCGATGAAACGGTTGCAGGCATTAAGCGGCAGCATAATGTATTTGAGCAACTGGGAATCGATCCTCAGAAGGCCTTCGGCTACCGTATCATTGAACCTCTTGTTCAACTTCGTAAAGACGGTGTCAGGCGAGTTGGCGAGGCCCTCGGTCTTCCTGCTGAGCTGTTTGAACGCATTCCGTTTCCGGGTCCGGCCCTGGCGGCACGGGTCATCGGCGAGGTTACCCCGGAACGCATTGAGACTGTTCGAAAAGCTACCGTCGTGGTTGAGCGATTCCTGCAGGGAAGCGGGGCTTTTCAATATATGGCGATTCTTCACGATGACCGCGTGACGGGCATGCGGAACGGCCGGCGTGATTTCGGTCAGCAGATCGAAGTACGTTGTTGGGACAGCACCGACGCCCGGACCGCTACACCGACAGCCCTGTCGTTCAATACTCTCCATGAACTTGCCGCAGGTATTCTACAGGAGGTTCGCGGCGTTGTCAGTGTCACATACAATATTGCCTCGAAGCCGCCTTCCACGATCGAGGCCATTTGATGATGGGAAATCCGAATGTCTGGCGAATCACTTCGTAATCCATCGAAGGCAAGGAATCGCCGCTTGGTGTTCCGTTAAAAACGGCATCTCGGCGATATCGGTGTCGCCGTCTACCCCACAGTGTTGAAGGATCTCTGTAAGAGAAAAAGGTATTTTCACAATTGAGTAGATTCTGAACCATCGATGCCAAAAGAAAACGTATGTCCGAAACCCGCATTCCGAAGGTGTGATGTTATGGCGGGATTCGAAATCGTAAGGAATGACCCGATTTTTCTTGTACTTCCCTCCGAAAATGCTATTATGTAAAAAAAGCAAATTCAGGTATTTGCGGTAGGTTGCGGTTTGATTTAAGACCCAATATTGCCATAATACGCATAATCTGTTCCTGGATGGATTATGGTACAAATGAAGAATCGACATACGGATCATGAGGACAGGGCGGATGACACTACTATTTCGATTCTCTCTTGTATCGGCCGATGTTCCGATCCTCCGTAGTGCTCCAAAATTGTTTTGGGGACTGAATCGTACGTGAGAGTAGCCGGTGTTTGTTAAGTTCCTAACCATTGAAGATTGTGAGGAAGGCCATGAAAAAGCATTTGATCTGTATGATTGGATTGGTTCTGTTCGCTCCCGCTGTCCTGAAAGCCGATTTACGGGGTTTGTGGGAATTCAATGATTCCAACGATATTCAGTCGACCGTCATCGGCGCTCTTCCGTTGACGTTGAATACCGGTGGCGTTCACTCCGCCGTTCATGGATTTAATCCGACCGACGGCGCCGTCAGTATTGGGATTGGGAGCTACTATATCTGCGAGCATGGCATTGCCCCCAACGGAGGCGGCTCCTATGTCAATGACTTTACTCTTCTTTTTGACGTAAAATACCCCACCGCCAGCACCGGTAAGTGGATGTGTTTCTATCAAACCAATCCGAACAATGGCAACGATGGCGATTTCTTTGTCCAGTCCGGCACGGGTAAGCTGGGTGTGGCCGCCACTGGATATACCAATCGGACTACCCAATCTGAAACATGGTATCGCATAATCGTCTCTGTGGATAACGGCAGTTTTTATCGTATCTATGTGGATAGCGAACTTTGGCTTCAGGGGACGGTGCAATTGGTGGACGGGCGTTTCTCGATGGATCCGAAAGTGTTGTTTTTTGCCGATGAAGACGGCGAGGATGCCGAAATGCATGTCTCGACCATAGCCATTTGGGATAAACCGCTTCTTGAAAGAGAGGTCTTTGCATTGGGTACTGTGGGCGATCCCATCGGGCCCATGGTCGGAGCCACCGATGTTTCCGAATTGTCCGTCTTCGAGAAGTATGCAACCCCATCGACGTTTCAGGTCTATCTGATTGGTTCGAAAGCCCCCACGGCGGATGTCGTCGTCAGCGTCGATCCGAACACCATCCTCGGTCATGACAAGGATATCCGCCTGCTTGCTCCGGGGCAAACCGATCCCGCTCAGCCGGGAAGTCCGATTGCCCTGACCTTCACGCCCGACAACTGGCAGGTACCTCAGACCGTCGGGGTCGTTGCGGTGAATGACACCGAACAGGAAGGAAAGGAGATCGTCGGCATTCGTTTCCGGACAAGCAGCACCGACGAACAATTCGATCAAGGTCTGATTCCCGCGGTTAAAGTCGTCATATTCGATGATGAAAGCGCTGATATCGCGATTGTTCCCGATCCGCTTGTCATTGCCGAAGGGGGGCCGGCGGTAACGTATTCGGTTGTCCTCACCGGAGCGCCTACGTCCCCAGTAATGGTGACGATCACCGAACCGGCCGATCCGAATCGCGTTGCCGTCAACCCGGCACAATTGATTTTCACGCCGGCCAACGCGGCGATTCCTCAGCTCGTTTCCGTTACCGCGTTTGATGATCAGATACTTGTAACCTCATCGTATTCGACGAGTCTGGAGCATCGGATCAGTTCCGAAGACGAAAATTTTGCCGTTCTGCCGATTGCCTCGCTGCGAGTGATTATTCGTGACAACGAATGCGGCGCCTGGGGATTCCTGTCCGCCGATCTGAATCGCGATTGCCGGATCGACCTGAGTGATTTTTCCGTCATGGCCGGCACGTGGTTGAAATGTACCCAGCCGTTCATGGCCGGATGCGAAGAAGCGCAGGGACAATAATCGGTTTCCACTGTCATTATGAACCAGGGCCATACATTGTTGTATCGATGGATCATATTGTCATGTATGTTCATCTGGATCATCGTTTCTTGTCCCGCTGCCGATACGGAAACCGGTCCGGTCGGAGTCTGGCGTTTTGATGATCCGGCCGATCTAACGCGAGCCGACCTGGGTCAGCCGCTGACCCTTTCCGGAAGCCACACGTCCGTGGAGGGGATTGACGCCCAGGATCGGGCGGCTCGGATTGGAGTCGGTAGTTTCTATCGTTGTACACATGGCATGGTCCCCAATGGTCCGGGTCGGTTCGTAAACCGGTGGTCCTTCGTGATCGACTTTCGCTATCCACAAAGCAGCGCCGGAAAATGGATGTGTTTTTTTCAGACAAATTCGACGAACAGCAACGACGGCGACTGTTTTATCCGGGCGGGCAGCGGTTCGCTGGGTGTTGGTGCCACCGGTTATACTTCCCTGACAACGCAGTCCGAGACCTGGTACCGCATGGTGGTGTCGGTCGATAACGGCCAGTCGTATCGCATCTACATCAATGGTGCGCAATGGCTGGAAGGATCCGTTCAAGATGTGGACGGCCGATTTGCCCTGGAATCCCAACTGTTATTGTTTGCCGATGAAGACGGCGAGGATCATCCCATCGACGTCTCGTATGTGGCCCTGTATAACCGTCCCTTGACCACGGAGGATGCCGTCGCGCTTCAAGGCCCGGGAGGCAACCCCGTGATCCCTGATGAGGCACAGGTTCTCACAAAACCGTATTTGCAGAATGTTCAGCCGGATGGAATCTCCATTCTGTGGGAACTCTCGACAGAGGGGATATGTAAACTCGAATATGGCCCCGATTTCCGTTATGGCTCGTCGGCCACGATCACTGCGTATGCCTCCGGGGCCTCCACCGTCATATATAAAGCTGTTCTTACCGACATGCAACCCGATTCCATGTATCACTATCGGCTTGTGCTGGATGACAAACCCCAACCGGGTGGGACCTTCACGACGGCCCCGATCGGACACAAGCCATTCACCTTCGGCGTCTGGGGCGATAGCCAGGGGACCAACCATGGTTTATTTCCTGATGATCCGTTTGAGCCGACAAAAACGATGATGGCTCACATGGCCGAACGGGTTGATTTTGCCGTTGCCGTAGGCGATTTGGCCGAAGATGGTTCGTTGTATGGCGATACGCGGATTTTCTACCTGGATCGTGTTGCGGAAAATCTGGGACAAACAATCCCGTGGTTTGTCGCCTGGGGCAATCACGACCAGGGATCATCCGCAGTCATTCGCAAGTTTCACGATCTCCCCAGCCAATTTCGCGGCAATCCGTTCCATGCCGGTTTTGGTAATTATTCCTTTGAATATGCCGACTGTCATTTTCTCTGTATTGACGATGCCGACCGATTCGATATGTCCTGGATCGAATCGGATCTGCGCCGGGCATGGGCTGGCGGAGCTCGTTTTATTTTTGTCTTTGTCCATCGCCCACCCTTCTGTGAGCGCTGGATCGATGGCGAAGAGTTCTTCCGTGCTACCTTGGTCCCCTTGATGGAAAAATACGGCGTGGATGCCTGTTTCAGCGGCCATACGCATGCTTATGAAAGGGGATTCCTCAACGGTGTGTATTATTGTGTGACGGGCGGAGGTAGTTGGCTCGATCTTCCCGAGCCATTGGTGTATGATTGGCCACACATGACCATCGGAGGTTTCCAGGATTTTCCCCCCGGCATCCATGGCGGACTCGTGAACGAATACGTTCAAGTCCGCGTCGATGAGTTCGGTTTTCAAGCGACAATGATCGCGTTCAATCCGGATGGTTCCGTGATGTCCGGAGTAATCGATACCTTTGGAAAAACCGATCTTCTGTCCGATCTCAACCGAGATGGGCGAGTTGATCTGAAGGATCTACTCGTGTTTTCCAACAGTTGGTTACGGGAATGAATCGAATATGGGGGCGGAGGATATTCATCCGCCCCCAAACGTTTCTTGTCACTCGGTATGTCGATACGTTCGGCTTCGTTGTTTTACCGCCGAAATCAGCGAAGCGCCGGCAAGCAGAAGGATGCATGTAGCCGGTTCCGGAATCGCTCCATCGGCATCCGGCCCGCCGAACGCGGAGATTTCCGAACCCGTCAGAACCCGATCCGTGAAATAGAAGCTGTTAATGAATCCGGCGTTGGTTTCGCCATCCTCGTCCGTCAGAAGAAAGGTCGGATGGGTTCCGGTGGGCCACAGCGACCATCGCCCGCCGGTGCCGGACGAAAGTACCTGACTACCGACAAACAGCCCATCGATATATTTCGACATCGTCGGGTCTTCCAATTCCAGATCCACAGTGACCGCAATTCGGTGCCACTGGTTGGCGTTAAAGATGCCGCTATACTCACCGCTGATGCCGATGCCCATGTCTTTTCGGATAAAAAAATCTCCATCATTGCTGTTGGAAGCACTGGTGTTGTATAACGATGAATAGCTCGAGACGAAATCGGGAATCAACAGATCCCATATCATGGTGTATTGGTTGATATCCCCGCTACTCCCGTTGGGTCCGCAACCGGTATCCAGCGCCAACCCCTGATTCGGTTGAAATGCCGCGAACGACATCACCGTGGCATCGCCGCCCGGAAGGGCGGGCAGGCCAAAGTCTCCCGCTGTTCCAAAGCTGACGGCCGACGAGGTTGTGGTGCCATTAAAATACTCCAGAGTCCCCGAACCGACGCTTGCACTGAGATCCCCGTTAAAATCAAACTGGATCTCTGAGGCAGACACCCTTCCACAGACCGCCACCACAAACATACTCACAAACCATGCTTTTTTCATAACCACCTCCGTCATAGAATTTTACGGCTTCACACCGACATCGGCGTGATTATTCTCGACACCTTTTACTCTCGATTTCGTTCTTCCGCGGCATCGGCCCGCAGACCAACGATCGCCATGCCGTGCAACATTCCAGAAATGGTAAATGGGGAATTCTCCCCTCCCGCATTTATCATCACCTTCCACAATATTCCAAAAAGCATTCTAAGCTTCACATTCCGCGTTGTCAATCAATACTTGCTGATTTTGCTGGCTGATTTTGTCGGATACAATATGGCGTCAACAGTCTGTTATGGAAAATAACAGAGGTTCGATTCTTTTGATATTCTATACGAGCATTGAAATTTTGATAACATACTGCTATTTTGTATGGGAGTAGCATGGCCGTAAATGCCGTTAAGCCAACGAGGGATTCAAAATCAAACAGGAGTATCAGATATGAAACACGGAGTACAAAAACGCGGATCCGCTGTGGCGCGTGTAGTCATCTTGGTTTGCGCTATGGCGGGGGTGATTCCGGGCTTCGCAATCGCCCAGGATGTGGGGCAGTTTGAGAAGCGAATGACGGAATTTTCTCTGGCCAACGGTTTGAAATTCCTGGTCTTGGAGCGGCCGGAGGCCCCGGTTGTTTCGTTTCACACGTATGCCGACGTCGGTGCCGTGGACGAAGTCGGGGGCATCACCGGCATGGCGCATCTTTTCGAACACATGGCTTTTAAAGGTACCAAGACGATCGGTACCCGCGATTCCAGGGCCGAAGCGAAAGCGCTGGCCGGAATCGACGAGATCTTCCTGGCCCTGAAAGCGGAACGACAGAAAAAACAACGCGCGGACACGACGCGACTGGAACGGTTGGTGACCCAATTCAAAGAGGCCCAGGAGCAAGCCCAGAACTATCTTGTCCATGATGAGTATGAGGAGGTCTTCTCACGCGAGGGCAGTGCTGGTTTCAATGCGTATACGAGCCATGATGCGACGCAATATATCATCAGCCTTCCATCGAACAAGGTGGAACTCTGGATGAGGATGGAATCCGATCGATTCGCCCATCCCGTGCTGCGGGAATTTTACAGGGAAAAGGAAGTGGTGATGGAGGAGCGTCGGCTCAGTGTCGAGAACCGACCGATCGGGCGCCTTCTCGAAGAATTCATGGCCATCGCATACAAGGCCCATTCGTACGGCGTCAATGTCATCGGTCACATGAGCGATCTGGAGACGATGACCCGCGCTGAAGCGGAGGCCTTCTTCAAGAAATACTATTTGCCCAGCAACCTGACGATTGCGATTGTTGGGGATATCGATCCCGCGCAAATCAGAAAGCTCGCCACCCGATATTTCGGCGGAATTCCGAGCGGGCCCAAACCCGATCCGGTTGAAACGGTCGAGCCGCCGCAGTTGGGCGAACGACGCGTGGTATTGGAAGACCCCTCGCAGCCATTTGTCCTGATCGGCTATCATAAGCCGGACGTCCTCCATCCCGACGACGCGGTGTTCGATGCGATCACCGACATAGTGGGTATCGGACGGACGTCCAGGTTGTATAAGAGTCTGGTTAAGGAAAAACGGGTTGCGATGTCGGCATCCGGTTTTCAAGGCATGCCCGGCACCAAGTATCCGAGTTTGTTTCTGTTTTATGCCATGCCCGCCAAGGGCCGTACCAGCCGGGAATGCGAAGAGGCGATCAATGCGGAGATCGAGATCCTCAAAAGCGAGCCGGTTACGACGGAAGAATTGGCCAAGGCCAAAACCCGGGCGCGGGCCAACCTGATCCGGCAACTCGACTCCAACTCGGGACTGGCGGCGATCTTGACATACTACGAAGTCGTCACCGGCGATTGGCGTAACTTGTTTACACAGCTCGATAAGATCGAAAAAGTAACCCCAAACGATATCCAGCGCGTCGCCAACGAGCATTTCACGACAAAGAACAGGACGGTCGGAGTTATCGAGACCGCCCGAGCGTCCAATCATTGAAAGGGGAAGCCACAATGAGAAATCGAAAGTCAATGATCAATACCATTGCGTGGTTTGTCGTCGCGGGATTCATTGGTATGGGATTCGGCTGTGCCGGGGAGTCGTCGCGGGACTTCACGCAATTGAAATACCCAAAGCTGCGGGACGTTCAGATCCCCCCGGTCGAGAGGGTAACGCTGTCCAACGGAATGCGCGTGTTTCTCGTGGAGGATCACGAACTGCCCCTTATTAATGTTTCGGTCAGGATTCGTACCGGATCCGTATATGAACCCGCTGAGAAGGTCGGCCTGGCCTCCATTACCGGACAGGTTATGCGTACTGGCGGAACAACGACCCAAACCGGCGACGAGATTGACGAAAAGCTGGAGAGCATCGCGGCATCCGTGGAGACGGGAATCGGTCTGAATTCCGGTTCGGCATCTATGTCGGTACTGAAACAGGACCTCGACACGGGTCTCGCTATCCTGGCGGATGTGTTGATGAATCCCGCATTTCGCCAGGATAAGATTGAATTAGCCCAAATGCAACTCCGCAGCAGGATTTCGCGACGTAACGATGATGTGGGGGAAATAGCCGGGCGTGAATTCGGCAAGCTGATTTACGGACCGGACAGCATCTATGCTCGTCAAATCGAGTACGCTGCGATCGATACGATTACCCGCGACGACCTGGTCGCTTTCCACAGGAAGTTCTTCGGTCCCAATAACTCGATGCTTGCGGTTTGCGGCGATTTCAATACCCGGCAGATGATCCAGAAGATCGAACAGGCGTTCGAAGGATGGGTGAAAATTGACCTTGATCTGCCCACAATCCCGCAGGTCCGCTACGAATTCCGCAAGACCGTGAATGTGATTCGCAAGGAGGATGTCAATCAGTCGAACGTTTACTTTGGACATATCGGCGGCTTGATGAGCGATCCTGACTACTTTGCGTTGATCGTGATGAACCGAATTCTCGGTGATGGATTCACCGGACGGCTCTTCAAGAATGTGCGGTCGCGCGAAGGCCTGGCCTATTCGGTTTTTGGGGCTTATTCGGCCAACTATGATTATCCGGGACAGTTTTACGCGGGTTGTCAGACCAAATCGGAATCGACGGTTTATGCCATTCGTGCGATGCTCAGGGAAGTCCGGAATATGCAGGAATCTGAAGTCACGGACCAAGAGCTGGCTCTGGCAAAAGACAGTTTCCTCAACTCGTTTGTTTTTAACTTTGACACGAAAAGCGAGATTGTCAATCGGCTGATGACCTATGAGTATTTTGGCTATCCGGCGGATTTCCTACAGAAAATCAAGCAGAAGGTTGAGCAGGTGACCCAAGCGGACGTGCTGCGCGTCGCGCGAAAACACTTACAACCTGACAAGGTGCAGATTCTGGCGGTCGGACGGCCCGATGATTTCGATGAGCCGCTATCCGTGTTGGGGCCGGTCAATGAAATCGACATTACGATTCCGCCGCCGCAGAGGTAGCGCATTGTCTGTTACTTCGTATCGAATGATTACCCAACGGCCATTTTCCATTATTCGACCGTTGGATGTGAAATCATTTTCACGTTAGCTTTTTATTCACATAGAATACAAAGATGCTTCGGCGAAGGGGAACACACCCTACCTCGATCTCTGATCAAT
Organism: uncultured Pirellulales bacterium; assembly: GCA_964386005.1. Taxonomy (GTDB): domain Bacteria; phylum Planctomycetota; class Phycisphaerae; order Sedimentisphaerales; family Anaerohalosphaeraceae; genus FEN-1350. The sequence goes on from CAYLSB010000032.1 coordinate 26,481, forward strand.
CCCAAACATGAGGATGTTTTCTGGAGAAAATATCAGGGGACGGGCGTTCGGGCAACCCGTCCCCTGCGTGTAATCACGACAAGATCTAAATCTCCTTGAGCCAATTCGCCGCCATGAACGCAAAATCCTCGATATTCACCTTGCAGTCACCGTTCATATCGGGCAGCAATTCACCCACCGTTGCGAAGCAGTCGGTCGTGCTATCGCTCAACACGATTTCATCGATCAGGATTGTGCCAGCCCTGGCAACGCCGGCGCTGTTGATACCGATGGTGACCTCATAGAAATCACGGAGTTGTTTCGGTCGGCCACTGCTAAATCCGCCGGGAATATCCGCCTCCAGCGTCACCCACTGGTCTTCGGGAAGGGCGGCGAGAGCCATGATGATTCTTCCCTGCCAAGCAAGCACCCACGGATAGATTCCCTGTTCCGGATTTGTCATGCCGCGCCCGTCATGGAAATCAAAGTAGAACCGGTCACCCGTGCTGCCGGCCAGTTTCTTGACGCGAATGCTGATATGGTCATACGACGCCAAATCGACCCGTCGATCGCGCAGCCAGAAACGCTGGATGGCATTCGCCTTGTCCGCAGGCAGGTTATAGTCCCACTTCAGAACTTTCCCATACAGGGCATCGTCCACGATTGAATTGACCGACGTACCCACCGTCGCACTGGTCGGGGCGGTGGCAACATTGCCATATACGTTCTCCAGAGAGACACCACCGTTCAAAGCCTCCCAGTGGTTCTTATACGTGTTGGGGTCGTTGGTATACGACTCCATGTTCTCAAGTACCAACGGCGATGGCTGAACAGCCGTGAAAGAGTCCGCCAGCCAGTTTTCTGCCAGGATCTTCAGGTCCGCCGGATCGATATCCAGATCAAAGTCCATATCACCGGCAGGCGGTACAATCGCGGCAAGCTCTGCGATTTGATGGGGCTGCATCTGGCCCGCCCAGATACAGACCTCGTCGATCATGCCTTCGAAGTAACGAATGTCGGTACGCGTTCCGTTCCAACTGCCGTAGCTGTCGAAGATCCACATCTTCTCGGCTCCGATTGTCAGCCAGTCGAGGGTAACCGGACCGCTGGCGACGCCGCTCATCCGGGACCGTTCGATCCCATCGACATACATGATCCAGTTGCCTGCGGCCCTCATGATGACCATGCTGTGCCACCTACCGTCATTGACCAGAATTCCGGAATCCCTGGCAGGGCCAAGGTTGTTCTGGTCATCGCGGGCAAGCATCCTCAGTTTCCCGGCGGCTTCATAGGCCCCATCGTGGCCGATGGTGATATCGATCAGGGGTGTGCCGTTTGTAGAATTCCTCATGGAGAAAACAGGCCCGAAGGGCTTAAAGGTTCGGAAGTACGCCGAGACGGCAAAGGCCTGTTCGTTGCCCGTTGGCATATAGGGATTGGCAACGCTGACGTCCACATACTCGGTGGTACCGTTCAGAAGGATGGCATTGCCGACAAGGCCGGTTACGAACATCGACGAAGCATTCGGATCGTTGAAGCCCATCAGCGCACCATTGGCATCTTCGCTCGTTCCTGTCTGATACGCAATCGGGCCGGAACTTTCATCCATCTTCCATTCCAACACCTTTTCAGCATCCGGCGGCACCAACGTCGTAAAATTCCAGACCGGGCTGGTGTGGACCACCGTGCCTCCATCCAGAACCTCGACCTTCCAATAGTACGAAGTTTCCGGATTGAGATTCATGTGATAGGTTGTACCGGCCACCGGCTGCTGGACGACGAGATTCTGCATAGCGGCATCTGTGGCCACATAGAGCTTATATGAAGGACTGGCCACTTCGCCATGGAGTTGCCAGCTCAGATCGGATTGCCCCTGAACCGCCGAACCGGGAATTGGGGTGGGATCGAGATAGATATCCGGCACGATCTCATTGCTGAAGGCGTAATGATGCCAGGAGGCATCCATGCATGCATTGAACTGAAGGGTCAGTGTTCCGGACTCAGGCGCCGTATAGGTGTACATAAAAACATGTCCCACGCCATTTCCGCCGATGTTTTCATCCAGTACCGTGCCCCTGCCGTCGTCCGAGGAGGCGATCCGTACAACACGGCCGCCAGCACCACCCCAGCCGTGGGTGTAAAGGGACGCGCGGTACATCACGCCCGGCGTTAATGCGTTGAGCGTCAGCGCCGACGGATGACCGTAAAAGAATCGGGCAAGGAGGGCGCCGCCGTCGCCGGTCCCGCCAAATTGGGACGCGGCGTTGTACGCATTCCCTGCCTGGCTTAATGTCCAGTTTCCGCCGACGCGATTCGTGTCGTTTTCAAACGGGACTCCCTTGACCGTCGTGGGGAATGATTCGCTGATGGCATTGAATTTTACCTTGTGGGTGTAGATCTTTCCGGCGCTGATATCCAGATCGGCATCGCTCATCCACGTTACACCGGACCATTTTGTCGTGAAATCCCAGACGAGACTCTCATGCACGACAACGCCGCCGTCCTTGACCGCAATCTTCCAGTAGTAATTTGTGTTTGGCGCCAGGCCGAGAGAATACGTGCTTTCCGACAAATCGGTATCGACAAGAAGATTCTGCATACCCGCATCGGTGGCGACATAAAGGTGATAGCTGGGTTCGGCCACCGCGCCGTTCAATTGCCAGCTCAGATCCACATTGTCAGCCACTGCCGAATCGGGCCATGGGGATGGGTTGAGATAAATATCCGACAGGACCTCATTACTGAACGCATAATGATGCCATGAGTTATTGGGGTTGACAGCGTTGAATTGGAAGGTCAACTCTCCGGACGCAGGGGCCGTGTAGGTGTACATAAACAACCGCCCGTTGTTTCCTCCGTCCATGTTCTCATCGAGCAGGTTGGCCTTGCCGTCGTCGCTGGCGATCACCTGGACCACGCGCTGTCCGGGATCGCCCCAACTGTGCGTGTAAAACGTGGCGCGATATCCCACTCCGGGCGTCAACCCCGTCAGCGTCAACGTGGAGGGATTTCCGTAGAAGAACCTGTTGGTCAGAGCGCGACCCTCACCGGTGCCGGTGAATGCCGAGTCGCCGGTGTATGAATTCCCTGCCCCGGTCATCGACCAGTTGGCCCCGGAGCGATCGGTAGTGTTCTCGAAGAGAACTCCCATCACCCGCGTGGACCAAGCTTCGCTGTTGGCATTGAATTTTACTTTGTGCGTGTAAATCTTGTCGGGACTGATATCGAGGTCGGCATCGGATGCCCACGGCGTTTGCGACCACTTTTGTACCTCATACTGAGTGAAGAAATTTCGTACTTCCGTGGGTTGATTGGGCTCGCCGTCGATGTATGGGAGAATACGCCAGTAGTAGGTCGTCTCGTACGCCAATGGGGCTCCTGGCGTATAGCTGAAACCGGCCTGCTGTGAACTTACGCGCGTCGATGGATCCATGCTTGTAACCCGCGCTTCATTCGGATCCAGGTACACATCGAAAGTCAATTCCTGAAACACGGGAAACACCGGCGCCCACGACAAGGACGTATCGACATCGACCTGTACCGCGCCATTTGCCGGGCTCTGGGGAACGATCATGATCGGCAGAACGCCGCCTTCCATCGAAACGGTGAAGTTGTCAAACCACATTCCGGCGTCATAGGTAGTCACAAAGGGACGTTTTGCATTTCCGGCGAAAGCACCAAGGTCTCCACTGGTAAAAACCACTTGGCCCTTGATGACAAAAGTCGCCGTATTCGTCGCCCGGTAATACGTGATGCTCATATCGGTTACATCGCCCCGCGTATAACCGACAACCGGAGTGATGTTTGAATTCGGGATTTCGGCGCCGTTGGCAAATATCTGGTAACCGCCGTTGCCTCTGAAGATCATCGATATGCCGCCGGCATTAATAACCCAGGCGGGAGTTGCCTCGGGCTGAAAACCGATGGCTATCCAGTTGTTTCTATCCGGATCAGCCGAACCGGTTCCCAGGGGCATGGCATCTATTTCGATCTTGACCGTACCTCCCACCAACGACAAGTCCGAATTGATTACCGCGCCATTGCTGTTTTGCACTGTGGAAAACACAACATCTTCGCCATTAACACTGGAAAAGATCATTCCACTCGGTGCAATCCACTTCAGCATCGCGCCTTCCATAGTGGTCTGGTTCAGGTTTCCGCCGTATTGACGCTCGACACCGTCAACGGTGAAACCATCCTGATAGATGACGGTTCCAAGCGGTGTAGCGTTGGCGGCTTGGTTTAATAGGGCGAACAAGGCCAGTTGCATCACAATGAATAATACGATTCGGTACCCTTTGACACTTCTCATGATTGTACCCTCCGAAAAAAAGTTTGGAATTTCAGAATTCTTGCCCGTTCCTTCCGCAAAAGTGAATTGCTTCGGTCCGGTTCCTTTTTATTCTCATACTGTATTCACATCCTATCCGCATTTGATGAGGTGCCCGACAAATCACTTCCTTCTCCGGCTATGTGTAATACCGATTGGATGACCGATGTTGTGATGCCATATGCATTCTTCTCATTCACATTTCACACCACGCCTGCTCCGTAAAACCCTGCCAAATCCTGTCCTGATTGTTGGTATTCATTATATACACGGATTGAGGGATATGCAAACAAAATATTCGCGCCGAAAGACGGAACAGCATCCGATATTCAATTTGTTGTCGGTCCGCATCCCTCTCGGTCCCATTGTCGTGGAAACGACAAAAAAACGCCCCATTGCTCCGCATATCGATAAAATCAATTGAAAAAAGTTTCGGTTATGCTATAATAAATGGGCGTATAATGGAGCGTTCGTATTCGACGATTTGGATTTCTTTGCGAAAAATTCGATACGCATTGGTTGTCATTTGAACTTGTATCGGAGAATGGGGTGCATCCGTGCCAAACTGCAAAAGAGGGGTATTGATCGTATTGACATTGTCGGCGCTGTCAACCTCGTATATTCGGGCCGATGATAGCGTGGTTGTGTTCAATGAAATCATGTACCATCCGCACGCGGAGACCGACGTCGAATGGATCGAATTGCATAATCTTTTTGCCATCGATGTGGATGTTTCAAAATGGTCTCTCCGGGGCGGAATTCAATTTATGTTTCCCGACAACGTAATCATTCCCGCGCATGGATATCTTGTTGTGACGGACGATCCGGCCGTTTTGAAGACGCTTATGAATCCGGATCTTGTTCAGGGTCCTTTCAACGGAAATCTTTCCAATTCGGGGGAACGGCTACAACTCTATAATAATGATAACCGCATCATGGACACTGTGGATTACCGGGACGGAGGCGAATGGCCGGTTGCGCCGGACGGTTCGGGTGTGGCGCTTGCCAAACGAAAACCGACCACGGCCTCCAACTCTCCAAGGAACTGGACCTGGAGCGATCGAATTGGAGGCACGCCGGGTAAGATCAACTTTCCGGGCGACGACGCCAGACCCGTACAATACAGATTGATCGGATTGAACGATACCTGGCGATACGACGATTCCGGCGCTAACAGAGGAACTCTGTGGCGATATACCGGCTATAATGATTCCTCATGGCCGGTGGCGCCGGCCGGTTTCTATTCTCGTCAACCGGTGGCTGGGGATACCCCGACAGCGATTACGACTTTATTCAGTACGGGTCGCTCGAACACCGGAGAGGTATTATCACCCGGACAGCCCGACCCGCACTATTTCATCACGGCAACCTCCACCCCTGCTACGGTCATGCTGAACCACCCTGCCTGGCTTGCCAATGATTCCACTTCAATGTGGATCGGATTGTCGGCACAGGGCACGGACGCTCAGCCGGCGGGAAATTATTCTTTCAGCACGACTTTCGATATGAACGGCTGGCTTGCCGATACAGCCGAACTGAAATTCACGGTGGCGGTGGACAATGATCTACTCGACGTCAGGATTAACGGCATAAGCACCGGTATTTCGGCGGGCCCCGATGCCTTTGGCGCCTTTAGGGGACCTTACACGATCGACAGCGGCTTCGTCTCAGGTATAAACCAACTGGATTTTCTTTTCCGTAACGGAGGGACCGACAGCAATCCAATGGGACTTCGCATCCATATCGCAGGTACAGCGCGTCCTTTGATTGGAAATACGCAGATCAAGGAAGGGCCGGTAACGCATTATTTCAGGAAGTCGTTTGTTTACAGCGGCGACACGCAGTCTTCGATTTCAATCGAACTGAATCATATTATCGACGACGGCGCGGTGTTCTACCTCAACGGCAAGGAGTTTTACCGACACAATATGCCCCAGGGAACGATCGATTATACGACACCCGCCCCGATCAACATCGACCAGCCGAATATGAGCGGCCGGATCGCTATTCCTGTCACGAATATGGTCTCCGGAAACAACATGCTTGCGGTAGAGGTGCATCAGTCAACTCAGGACAAAGATGTCCTTTTTGCATCAACTGTCAATGCAACCGAATCCGCCTATCCGTCTGTTAAGCCAACTCAGGTCTCCTTCAACACGATCATGGGCGCTCTCAGTACACAGTTCTGGCTGGAGTTGACGAATTATGGCGACACGACCGTTGAGATGACGGGCTGCACAATCGTGTGCGCCGGCACGGTCACAGGCCAATACGCTATTGCTCCGCATTCCCTTGGCCAAGGGGATTCTCTCGTTATCAACGACACAGTGCTGGGCTTTCGGCCTGCCGACGAGGACAGACTATTCCTTTACTCTGCCGACGGAAACGCGGTGATGGATGCGGCTGTTGTTAAGAATTCCAGTCGAGCAAGATATCCGAAGGGTACCGGCAGATGGCAGTATCCGGAGAATCCTGTTCCGGGTGTGGAAAACGTATTTCATTTCAACGAAGATATCGTGATCAATGAAATCATGTACAACCGCTGTTATGTATCGGCCAGAGAAGCTCAATACGCAACCGAAATGATTCTTCAGTCGGGCGCCTCCGCGAGAACCTGTGTGCCGACGGATGACACCTTCGGCATGAATTGGACAGGGGCAAACGAACCTTTTAACGATTCCGCATGGCAGAGCGGAACAGGTTCCACGACGGGTATCGGTTATGAGAGAGACAGCAGCAATGATTATGACCCGTGGATTGGCACCGATGTTGAAACCGAGATGTACAACAAGAACAGAAGCGTTTATGTGCGAATACCTTTTGAAGTATCGGGGCTCGATGCGATCGATCAGCTTGAACTCAGGATGATTTATGACGACGCATTTATCGCATATATTAACGGTCGAGAGGTGATGCGCAGCGAGTATGTTCCGGCAGGGGTCAACTGGAATGCAGGCGCCGTAAACGGCCACGAAGCCAGGGGCTTCGAGTCCTTTGATATCACCAACGACAAGGACGCTCTTGTTGAGGGGCGGAACATACTGGCGATACACGGGTTCAATTACACGGTCGGCAGCTCCGATATGATCATCCTGCCGGAACTGGCAATCAAGCGACAGACCGCCGCAGCCGTTGAAGGAGGTAAGTCGTCGGAGGAATGGATCGAACTTTATAACAAGGGCCATGAGGCCGTCGATCTGTCTGGATGGAAACTTGAAGACGCGGTTGACTTTGAATTCGCACAAGGCACGGCAATCAGCGTCGACGAATACATTGTTATCGCGCGAAACTCCTCCGAACTGGCGATCAAGTACCCGGATGCCCGAATCGTTGGCCAGTACGACGGCGGTTTGTCGGACAAGACAGATCGGATAGCTCTGATTGACAACAACAAGAACATCGCCGATGAAGTGAAGTACTATGACGCTAAACCGTGGCCCGACAACGCCGACGGTCACTATGCAAGCATGGAACTCCGTCAGCCGAATATGGACAACTCCAAGGCCGCCGCCTGGGCCGCCAGCCATGAAAGCGACAGGACTTCATGGAAGACTTATACCTATCGAGCCACCGCGGCACCAAGCCCCGTCGGCGCAAGCGCGGACGGCCAGTGGCGCGAATTTGTTCTCGGACTGCTCGATGCCGGAGAGATTCTGCTTGATGATATCAGCGTTATTGAGGATCCTGACGGATCGGCTGTCCAGAAGATTCAGAATGGTACATTCGACTCGGGCACCGCTCAGGCATGGAGAATCATCGGAAATCACCGCCACAGCGAAGTCATCACAGACCCTGATGATCCCGCCAACTATGTCCTTCGGTTTGTTGCCACAGGAACAACCGGACATATGCATAACCACGCCGAAACCACTCTTGCGGGCGGATCTTCGGTTGTCAACGGCAGAGAATATACGGTGTCTTTCAAAGCCAAATGGATCTCGGGGTCCAACCAGCTCAACAGCCGACTGTATTTCAATCGTGTACCCCGGACTACGCTGATTGATACGCCCGAAATCAACGGTACGTGCGGCAGACAGAACAGCCGGTACGAAGTCAACACCGGCCCTACATTCTCCAATCTCGACCACAATCCCCCCGTGCCCTCCGACGGTCAACCTGTAACCGTCTCCGTAACTGCGGATGATCCTGACGGTGTTGCCGGTCTGACGCTCCTCTGGAGAATTGACGGCAAAAGCTGGAGTACGATTTCCATGAGCGCCGGGGCGAACGGTACCTACGAGGCTCAGATGCCCGCCCTGAGCAGTTCGACTGTCGTACAATTCTATATCCAGGCGACCGACGGGCTCGGAGCCGTATCGTTGTTCCCGCCGCAAGGGGCCGACTCGCGGTCCTTGTATAAAGTTGAGGATGGTCTGGCGGCCGGTAACGGATTGAATAACTTCCGTATTATCATGCTTTCCGACGATTATAACTGGATGCATACCAACATCAACCTGATGAGTGATGACCGGCTGGGTGCGACGGTTATCTACAATGAAAGGGAAATATTCTACGACATCGGCGTCCGCCTTAAGAGCAGCCAGCGACACCGCTTTGAACCCGAACACGTCGGGTTCAACGTACTTTTCGACGCAGACCGCCTTTTCTGCGGCATCCACGACACCGTTGCCCTTGACAGATCCGAGGGAACTTCGCCCGGACAACGCGAGATGCTTATCAACATCACGATGAATCGTGCCGGTTCGTGTCAGTTGAGCAAATACGGCGACCTGGTCAAGGTGATTGCCCCCGCCCTGGCGCACACAGGTTCGGCCGAACTCCAACTGTCCCGCTACAACTCCGTGTTCCTCGACGACCAGTTTGCCGACGGCAGCGACGGAGAGGTTTTTGAATACGAGTACATCTATTATCCCACGACCACAGTCTCGGGGTTTCCCGAGGGTTACAAGCTCCCGGTGCCTGACCATGTAGCGGGGGGAACCATTCGTGACTTCGGGGATGACAAGGAAAGTTATCGCTGGCAGTTCCTCAAGAAGAACAACCGCGACGAGGACGATTATCAGGGGCTTATGGATTTCGCCAAGGCCTTTGGAACAACCGGATCGACCTTTACCAATCGGGTCTCTGAGATAATTGACGTGGACCAATGGCTCGCCGCTTTTGCCATTGCGGTTGCCTGTGGTGCCGGCGACAGCTACGGCGGCGACAATGCACAGCATAACATGCAAATCTATATTCGACCGTCGGATGGCAGGGCGCTCTATTTCCCCCACGACCTGGATGCGTTCTATTCTGCAACCCGTCCGCTGATTGCCAACAGCGACCTTTCAAAGATCATCGCGACACCCGCCTACGAACGTCTCTATTATGGACATGTCAACAATGTCCTCAAGACTTCGTACAATACCGCCTATATGAAGCACTGGACCGATCAAATGGGACAGTTGTTGCCTGCTCAGGCCTTCGCAAACCACCTGTCATTCATAGGACAGCGAAACAGCTACCTTTCCAATGAGATAGCCAGCCGAGTTGCCCCGGCCTATCCCTTTGAAATAACACAATACGATTCTACGGTCGCCGATTCGTATGCGGGGACAAAAGGTAAAGCATGGATCGACCTGAAGAACGTGTATCTTCGGGGTTCATTGCGCCCGCTTGACCTGTCATGGACAAGCACAGGTTCCGGCACAAGCAAGGTCTTTTCCTGGAGCACCGTCGTCCCCCTCGAACCCGGACAGAACAATCTGGTGTTCGATGCCTATGATTTCCAGGACAACCTCATCGCCAGTCGGACGATCTCCATCACCAGTACCGTCGCTGAACGCCCCCTGCGTGATCATCTCAGGGTAACGGAGATCATGTATCATCCGATTGGCGGCAGCGATTATGAGTTTATTGAGTTGTATAATAGCGGCCCCAAGACATTGGACCTCACGAATGTGAAGATGGTTGAAGACGGACGCATCCTTTTCGATTTTACACAGAACCGGTTTACATCGCTTGATCCGGACGATTATGTACTGATCGTAAATAATCTGGCGGCTTTTTCTGCGCGATACGGCACGTCCGGAATCAAGATTGCGGGAGAATATTCGGGAAATCTTTCGAATGACGGCGAGACGCTGACCTTCTCGGGCATGTGGAATTCTCCGATTATGTCTTTTCAATACAACGATAGTCGCGGCTGGCCTCTCGCGGCCGACGGGGCAGGACATTCTCTTGTGCCTTTGGATCGGGCCACATATGCCCCCGACGGAGGGCTGCTCGATTATGGAGGCAACTGGCGCGACAGTACGTACATGTACGGCTCGCCCGGCCGGAAGGATCCGGATCGACCGGCAACCCTTATGCTGAATGAAATGATGGCACATACCGATTACAGCAATCCCGCCCGGCCGGAATACGATTCCAACGACTGGATTGAACTGTACAATCCGACGATGGAATCGATCCACGTAACGGACAATCAATGGTTTCTAAGTGACGATATCAATAACCTGAAAAAATGGGGTATTCCGGAAACGACGATTCGCGCGGGCGAATGGATTTCGTTTGATGAAGTGACCGGATTCCATCATCCGATTACGGAAGGGTTCGGACTTGACAAGGCGGGCGAACAACTCGTTCTGTCCTATCTGCCGGGAACCCCGGAGGATCGAGTCGTGGATTGCGTCCGCTTTAAGGCGCAGGTCAGCGATCTTTCGTTGGGTCGTTATCCCGACGGCGGCGACTTCTGGTACAATATGACTCCGTCGAGAAATTCCGCCAATAACACTCCGGTTCAGCATGTTATCATCAGTGAACTCATGTACAGTCCTCCCGATGGGATGCGGGAATATGTCGAATTGTATAATCCTACTCCGGAGCCGATTACCCTCTGGGATACGGAAACCGGTACCGGATGGCGAGTGGACGGAGGGATCGATTATGTGTTTTCAGCAGAGACTCGAATCCCCGCATTGGGTTACCTTGTCCTTGTGCCGTTTGAACCCAATAATGAAGTCAGTCTTACCCAGTTCAAGAGTTCGTATGGAATCCACCCGTTGGTCATTACGGGGCCTTATGATGGAAACTTGTCCAATCACGGGGAACGGATCGCATTGGAAAAACCCGAAGCGGCGGATATCGCGGGTCAGTCGAATTCCTGGGCCATTGTGGATGAAGTGATCTATTTCAACCGACTTCCCTGGACGGACAAGGCCGATGCTTCCGGCAGGGCGATCGGGCGGCTTGACGATCGCCGAAATGGCAACGATCCTTCCGCGTGGTCCTCCTCGGTTCCCCGGCCGGGGACACGGACGTTCGATTTTGACATGAACGGCAGGATTGATATCCATGACTGGGCGTTCCTGGCGGAATTTTGGATGCTGGAATCCACGGATCAGAAATGGAACCCGGAAGTCAATCTGGACGGAGACGGCTCGGATAGGATCGACTGGACGGATATGCGCATTCTTCTGGAACACTGGCTGTGGAGTAATGAGCCAATCTGAGTATTCCGCCGGCAGGATCAGCGGCAATGAGTGCATCCATGATGGGGGAGGGGATCCTGCGGAAAAAAATCACATACAGCGGCTTTTTTTCCTGGCGATACTCGATGGAAAATGAGTATACTACCAGCGGGGGATCTATCGTTGGAATATGGGAGGCCTGCCATGAACCAGAGACAGTTTCGAGCGTTTACGCTCATTGAGTTGTTGGTGGTCATCGCCATCATCGGGATTCTGTTGGCCATACTCATTCCCTCGTTGAAAGCGATCAAGGAAATTGCATCCGTGGCCAACTGCCTGGCCAATCAGAAAGGATTGGCGCGAGGGTATCTCATGTATGCCGATCACAATGACGACAATTTCTGCAGCGGCTATGTTTTCCCGGATGTGACCAATCGCAATCCCCCTTCCTGGGTGAAGGCGCCGTTGATCTATGAGGCGGATGGAAGCCAGGTCTATGTCGGTACGGATCCGTCGCAATTGAATCTGGCGGCTCGACAAAACGGGATCCGGGAAGGGGCGATTTTCCCGTATGTGGAATCGGTGGAAGCGTACCATTGTCCCGGCGACCGTCGGCTGGTCAAGGGAACCAGTCGGAGAAATGTTTCCTTGCCCTTGACGATGTACCAATCTTTTCGCAGTTATGGCATGCCGGATTTTTATAACATTCATGTGGACCGGCCGGATACGAATGAACGAAAACTCAGTAATGTCACTTCGCCGGGGCATCGATTGTTGATTGTCGAAGACCAATATGATTTGTATTATAACATCGATGCATGGTCGTATATTCCGTATGATCATAAACTGTGGGATCCCCTTGGGAATTATCATAACAAGAGCTGCACCTTCGCCTTCGCCGATGGGCATGCCGAGCATCACAAGTGGCAGGACAAACGAACGATGATTTTCATGAGTGACCGGGAGTTGGCCGAGAGTATGGGATTTGGCAAGGGGGTGGTTTTTAATCCTCATAATGTGGATCTGGATTGGCTTGACTCTCATTATCCGGCCAAAACGCGGTACAAGGGGGGGAATTGATATTTTCCTTCCTATGGCCCGAAATCCAATACGATCACCATTCGATTCCGGATACGGTCCGGAAAGATAAGGCATCGTCCGATAAAACGACGCGAGGAAACCTCTCCGGGCAGGGGGGATAATATCGCGGATCACTCTCTGAAACGGCCGAACGGGGTATCCTTACAGCCCCTACGATTTGCACGGCCGACAGGCCCAAATGCGAAAAAATGGCGCCCGATCGCACAATCCCGCGCCGTTCGACCGGCGGATTTGGTATAATACGGTTCATGTTAGTTGATGGCTTGTGGGGCGGTTTAGCAGCGGGGAAATATATCCCGAACGCAGGAATCACGGAAAGACAGATTGTCGCTTGGCGGGACGATCACGGCTTTGAAATAAGGACTATATAGAAAAACAACAAATGTAGAAATACAAATATAATAGAGTGATTACGAATGTCCAAGGGGGAACGTTTCCCACCGAATTCAAAAGTGAAACAAGGTAAATTCAGGAGAAAGATGATGAAGAAAATGATGACGATGGTAGTAGTAGCCGCCCTGCTGGCCGTTCCGGCTCTGGCGGGGTACACCGCGCAGATGACCGACCTGCCCCCGTTGTGGGCGGGCGGGCCTTTCCAGGCCACGGTGACCGGGACCGGCGATCATGGAACGCTGAATATGACCTTCCCGACTTTCTGTCTGGAAAAGGGTGTGGCGATCGGTCTTCCGGGAATTTATGACGCGACGATCGACGACACCGTGATGTCCGGCGCTTTCGGCCCCGACAAAACGGCGCCCTTCTACACGGTTCTTCAGTTGACGACCAAGAAACTGTATGAATCGTATCTGATGCTGGCCAATCCGCTGCCGTCCGTGGGCAAGGCCTATCAGAACGCCATCTGGGCTTCCCAGAGCGGTGAAAGCTTCGACACCAGCCTGATTAGCGCCAATGCCACCGGCAACGGCGTGAAGGTTCTGAACCTGTGGGATCGGAGAACCGGAGCCGATGTGCAGTCGCAGTTGATCCTGGTCCCGGCGCCGGGAGCCATCATCCTGGGCTCGCTGGGTATGGGATTGGTCGGCTGGCTTCGTCAGAGACGGGCCATGTAAGACGATCTCTGATCCGCGATAATCACTATCCACCCAAGCCCCCGGATTCAATCCGGGGGCTTTTTTTTGATTTCTCTCATCACTAACATCGCACATTCGCGGAGACCATGACGGCTTCGAAGCGAAAGGGCATTCCATGAAAATCACTCATGGCGATTGATTTCCAGGATATCGGCGGGAATCTCCTGTTTCCACGATTACGAAAAGAACGGTCGATTGGTTTGAAAATAATATTCTCAGAAGGAGCGACGGTAAAAATCAAATCTCCGGAATGCATACCTGATTTGCATAATTTTTTGGAATTTTTCTTGCTATCCACAAGAGATAGGAATACGATTGGTTTGCGGGTGTTCGATCGGGAAATACAAATGCCTCTTTGAGAGGGAGAAAGCATAGACGGAAGAAAACCGGGAAATCACAACATTGCAATCTGTAAAGTCGTTAATTACTTATTATTTTTTTTCCGAAGTGGAGGTATTTTATGAGAAAACAACTGATTGGTGTCATGTGCTTTATCGCATTGTTGGGCATCGCAGGATGCGAATGCCTTACGTGCGAACAACCCGCTCCGGCACCGGTGAAGGCGCCCGAGCCCAAACCCGCTCCGGCTCCTGCTCCGGCTCCGGTACAGGCCGCGAACATGGTCTCGCGTGTCTATGGGGATTCGGCGGGCTGCGGCGCGGTCCGGATCGACAAGCAACTTCCGGCCACCGTACAACTGGGACAGCCGTTCACTTCCACGATTACGGCGACGAATCTGACCGACATGGAACTGAGCTGGGTTACCGTCAACGATCGGCTTCCGGCGAATTTTGAGTTCAAGAGCGCCGATCCCGCGGCAACGCCGAAAGACGGCATGTTAACCTGGGTAATTGACTCCCTGGGCCCGAACGCATCCAAGAAGATGACGATTACGGGAGCGGCCAAGGAAGTCGGTTGGGTACAGAACTGCGCGGACGCTACGTATGTGATTCTGGCCTGTGCCAAGACGCAGGTGGTCCAGCCGGCGCTTACCCTCGCCAAGGACTGCCCCGCCGAAGTCTTGTTCTGCGATCAAATCCCCCTTAAATATACGGTATGCAACAAGGGTACCGGAATGGCTTCAAATGTCGTGATCAGCGATACCCTTCCGGATGGTTTAACGCAGGCGTCGGGTCAAAAGACCGTGGATATCAAGGTTGGCAATTTGGAACCAGGCAAGTGCATGACCTACACCGTTATGGCCAAGGCCGCCAAGACCGGCTCGTATAAGAGCGGCGCAATGGCCAAGGCGGACGGAAATCTGAAGGCCGAATCCGACGTATGCGCTACCGTGGTCAAACAGCCGATTCTGGCCATCACCAAGAAGGGCACGGAAAAAGAATATCTGGGTCGTCGGCTCAATTATGAAATCGTCGTGGCCAATAAGGGTGACGCCGCGGCAACCAACGTTGCCCTGACGGATTCGATTCCGGCGGGTGTCTCCGACGTGGTGGCATCGGATGGCGGTCAAGTGGTCGGCGGAACGGCAACCTGGAATCTGGGAACGATCGCCGCGGGTCAGAGCCGCAAAGTTACGATCGGGTATATGCCGCAAGCGGCTGGTTCATTCAGTAACGCGGCCTCGGCATCGGCAACCTGTGCTGAAGCGGTCAAGGCCTCGGCCAAGACCGACGTGGCGGGTATCGCCGCGATTCTGCTGGAAGTGATTGACGTGTCCGATCCGATCGAAGTCGGCAAGAACGAGACTTATATCATTACCGTTACCAACCAGGGTTCCGCTCCGGATACCGATATCAAGATCGTCTGCAAACTGGAAGACGCCATGCAGTTTATCAGCGCTTCCGGCGCAACAACCGGCAGCCATGCGGACGGTGTTGTGACATTCCAGCCCCTGGCCTCGCTGGCTCCAAAGGCCAAGGCGGTCTGGAGAGTGGAAGTCAAAGCCAGCAAGCCGGGCGATGTCCGCTTCACGACAATCATGAACAGCAAGCAGCTTGGACGTGAAGTCATGGAGACCGAGGCGACGAATTTCTATCAATAAGCCCTGTCGCTTTCTGAAGTCGTTTCGAAGCTGTGGACACCGGGTGTGTCCACAGCTTTTTTGTTGGCAGACCGATCCATACGGGGCTTCGGAATTATCGAGGCCATGCTTTCGCCGTCTGCGACAGAGCCATTCCGACAGCGGGGAATTCAATTTGAAATCGTCGTCCTCGAAAGATACAATGAAAGAATGGATACAAGCAAGAGAACAAAGCAGCGGATGAAGTCGGCGGGGATGATCCTGATCGCGTGCGTGTGCGGATGGTTCACGATGGAACTGGAGATTCTGGGGGTGCGGATTCTGGCGCCCTATTTCGGCAGCGCGGTGTATGTGGTGACGGGCAGCGTGATCGGAGTATTTCTGCTGAGCATGTCGATCGGGTACCTATTGGGCGGCTGGCTCAGCAACCGGGCCGACATCCGCTTGGTACTGGGGATCGTCATGGCGATATCGGGCGCGTGGATGGGGGTGTTGCCGTTCGTCATCGATCCGGTGTGCGAGCGCATCTTCAACCTGGAAATCGACGAAAAGTGGGGATCGCTGCTGGCCTCCCTGATTTTATTCGGAACGCCGACGATGGTATTGGGTACCGTGTCCCCGAGCGTGGTTCACTGGCTGACGAGCGAAGCGCGACAGACGGGATTCAACGCGGGACGGGTTCTGGCGGCATCGACGGTGGCGAGTTTTGCGGGGTGCGTCGTAACGGCGTTTTACCTCGTACTCTGTTCACTGCGGACGACGTTGTGCGTATCCGGAACGATTCTGGCGGCACTGGGAGGACTGATGCTCGTTACGGCCGCCGTGCGGCATACGAAATCACCGGCCATGGATCACGAAGGAATACTCTCATGACAATACATCTATTCCGGATCAGAATACTTATTTTTTCTCTCCTTGCGGCGGGTATGGGGATTTTGTCCCCTGTCCGCGCGGCGACGACGCTGAATTTCGGCCGGGTCGTGCACGAAAAGAATTCGCTTTACACCAGCATTTATGTCTATCAGAAAGGATCCGTGGTCACGTTGCGGTTTGGCAAACGTGGATTGTTTCCGATCCAGAGCCAGGTCGATCTGAATCATCCGCGGATGCATATGCTGGAATATTCCACGCTGATGTTCTGCGGATTGTTCTACCAGCCGCGGCCGGAGCGAATTCTGGTGCTGGGTCTGGGAGGCGGGGTGGTCCCGCGGGAAATGCGGCATTATTATCCCGATAGCGAAATCGATGTCGTGGAGATCGATCCGGATATTCCGCCGATCGCGACGAAATTTATGGGATTCAAGGAGGATGACAAGCTCAAGGTGCATGTGGAGGACGGGCGGATGTTCGTTAAAAAACGCCTGCGACGTGAGGGGGCGGGGAAGTATGATATCATAATATTAGATGCCTTTAATAGCGAGTATATCCCGTTTCACCTGATGACGCGGGAGTTCTTGCTGGAGGTCAAGGGGATCCTGGCCAAGGACGGCGTCGTCGTGGCGAATGTGTTTTCCTCCAATCGGCTGTTTGACGCCCAGTTCAAGACGTTTCTGGAGGTCTTCGGGAGGTGCCAGGCCTTCTTCGGCGATGAATCGACCAATGCCATGCTGGCGGCGCCGGGGCCGTCGGCTCCGATCCTGACGGAACGGGAGGCGATCATTCAGGCCCGGCAACTGCAGGACAAACTCAAACCGTTGTTCAGTCTGCCAAAGGTCGCCGGGCGGCTAAGCGCCAATGCGGCGCCGGATCCGGGGGCCAAGGTCCTGACGGATGACCTGGCCCCGGTGAACTGGCTGCGGGATCAGGAGACGCGAAACGATCGGCCGGAGACCGGGGTGGGGGCGGGAAACGGATGAGATCGAGTTGATGCGCCGATCAAAAGGTAATCAATCCACTTCAAAGAAAGGCGGTGCAGGATGAAGACACGATACCATGGAGCGGTTGTTTTGATGTCGTTGGCAGGGATGCTGGCGGGATGCGATGCGATGCAGGCCCTTGGTCTTCAAAAGCCGACGGCGCAGTTGAAGGGTCTCAGGTTCGACAAGGTTTCGCTGGAAGCGGCGACTCTGGTGTTTGACGTGGAGGTCGATAACCCCTATCCGGTGGCTTTGCCTTTGACCAACATGGATTATGGACTGACGAGTAATGCCAAGCCGCTGCTTTCGGGTAAGGCCGATGCGGCCGGGAGTATTCCGGCCAGAAGCAGCCAGACGCTTTCTTTGCCGGTGTCGGTATCGTATCTGGATCTGTTCAATGCCTTTAAGGGGATCAAGCCGGGGGTGAGTATTCCGTATAAGGCGGAGATGGGGCTTTCAATGGATACACCGGCATTGGGTAATCTCCGTCTGCCGCTGCAAAAGGCAGGTGAGTTGGCGGTGCCGTCGATACCGGATCTGAATTCGATCGACTGGAAAAGCAAGATATTGGATACGATTAAAAAACAATAAGGACCTTTTAATCCGGGGGAATTTCCGATGAATCGAAGGACATTTATCAAGGGCGTTCCGGCTTTCACGATGATGGCCGCATCGACGAAGGCCATGTCGCAGAATTCTCAGCCGGCCTCTCCGGCTCCGGCGGAAACAACACCGACGGGACCGGTTCAGGGCATGAAGTCGATTGAGCTTGTCAAACCGGAGATGGACGGGGGAAAGTCGGTTCTGGCGGCCCTGAAGGAACGAAGGACGAATCGGAACATTCGTGACGAACAATTATCGCCGCAGATGCTGTCGAATCTGATGTGGGCTGCGTTTGGCGTGAATCGGCCGGACACAAATCCGCCGGGGCGCACGGCCGCATCGGCCAGTAACTCGCAGGAAATCGATTTGTACGCGGTCTTGCAGGAGGGGATCTACCTCTATGAAGCGGCCGGACATCAGTTGATTCCGGTTGTCTCGGGAGATCAGAGGGCCAAGGTGTCGGCCCGCGGCCGCCAAGGGGCGATGGCCAAGGCGCCGGTGAATATCATCTTCGTCGCCGATATCGCCAAATTCAGCCGGGCACGGTTTCAGGAGCCCGGGCTGAAGGATCCGGAGATACAGAAGTCATACTACAATGTTGCGACGGGTCTGATCGCGGGAAATATTTACCTCTTTGCGGCGTCTCAGGGATTGGCGGCGTGGTTCCACAATTGCGACAAGCCGGGCTTGACCGAAATTCTGAAACTTCGACCCCAACAGCGAGTACTCTACGGACAAACCGTGGGGTACCCGGCATAGCTATTCGACAGATTAACGGCGAACGATTCTCAGGGGCTGGACCATGAAGATCATACAGATTACGCCGGGATCGGGTGGAACGTTTTACTGCGAGAATTGTCTTCGCGATGCGGCATTGGTTCGTGCAATGAGGCAGGAGGGGCACGAGGTGACGCTGGTGCCGATGTATTTGCCGCCGGAGCTGACCTCGCCGGAATTGCAGACGGATACGCCGATCTTTTTCGGCGGCCTTAACGTCTATCTGCAGCAGAGCAGCTCTTTGTTTCGACATACACCGCGATGGCTGGATCGGATGCTGGATTCGCGGGGATTGCTTTCGCGGCTGGGTAAGCTGGCGGGAATGACCAATTCGCGAAAACTGGCCGAAACGACATTGTCGATGCTGAAGGGCGCCGAAGGCAACCAGGTCAAGGAACTGAATCGGCTGTTGGAGTGGTTGTTGTCGAATGTGGAACGTCCGGATGTGATCTGCCTGTCCAATGCCCTATTGGCGGGACTGGCGACGTCGATTCGTCAACGGCTCCAACGGCCCGTCGTGTGTTTCCTGCAGGATGAGGATGGATTTCTGGATGGGCTCGGCGAACCCTATAGCGGCGAGGCCTGGAATCTGTTAAAGCATTTGGCGAGGGATATAGATTGTTTTATCGCTGTGAGCGATTATTATGGCACGGTCATGCGGCAGCGGCTGGAATTGCCGGAATCCAGGGTACGAACGGTTTATATGGGGCTCGACCTGACAGGATATGAACCGGCCGAAATAGGACCGGATGTGCCGACGATCGGTTTTCTTTCACGATTGTGCCAGGTCAAGGGGCTGGGAATTTTGTTCGACGCCTTTTCGATTCTCAAGAGCGATTCGAGTCTGGTCAATCTTCGGCTTCGCCTGTCCGGCGGCAAGACCCGCGAGGATGAGGCGTTTTTGGCGGCGCAAATGAAGAATCTGGCCGACAAGGGTCTTGACCGCGATGTGGAATTTCTGCCGGTGTTCGATCGTGCGGCGCGGATTGCGTTCCTACAAGGATTGTCGGTGTTGACGGTTCCGGAGACAAAGCCGGTATCCTATGGATTGTATGTCCTGGAGGCGCTGGGTTGCGGCGTACCGGTCGTCCAGCCGTGGGAAGGAGTGTTTGGCGAATTGCTGGAATTCACCGGCGGGGGGGTACTGTATCAACCCAATACGGCCGGGAAACTGGCCGAAGCGATCAAACCCCTTCTGATGGATCCGGCCAAGGCCCGCGAATTGGGCGGTTGGGGACGCGAAACCGTAGCCAACCGCTTTACGCTGGAATACACGGCGGCGGAACTGGGCAAAACCCTTGAGAAAATCATCGCGTCGGATCAGGCGTGATCCATCGGGGATTCCTCGCGGATCGGTTCACCTTCGTCGATATCGACCATGGTTTTTGACAAGTCGCGTCCCGACAACAAGGAATCGAGAATCTTGGCGTCTTTGGGAACGTGAACGGTAAGGTACTGACAATCCTCGACGGCTGTATAGGAATGATCGAGTTCGCCGTCAAAAAAGATGGTTTCATCCTCATCGAGCCGATACAGCCGATCGACGATTCGCAACTCAATCCGACCGGAGAGGACATAACAGAACTCATTACAGTCCTCATGCAGGTCCATCACGTGAACCACTTCTCCCTTGTGGGAACGAACCCGGAACAGTTTGGCCTTGTCGTAAACGGCCACGCTGCATTGTTCCAGTCCGATCATGGGATTTCGGGACGCCGTCTTGTCTCCGGGCTGGGCTCTACGACGCTGGACCAGCCGGCGTTCCGCGAGTGCGACTAAACTGCTGGTGGCAATCTGCAGAGCGCCCGCAATACTATCGAGGGTTTTAAGACTCGGCATGGTCTTATTGGTTTCGACTGTTTCCACAGTAGGGTAGGTCAATCCTGCCAACTGTGCCAGTTTGCTTAGGGTCATATTGCGTTTGCGGCGAAGAACACGAATGACGGTAAAATCGTACTTGCTGTTCATGTGTATAATTAAGCTTCTTTCCGTACATTTTTAATGAATTTTTTGACGGTGT
>CAYLSB010000033.1:0-45742 GCA_964386005.1 uncultured Pirellulales bacterium
TTAGGCCATTTTGTTCATCGAAAATATTCAGATTCGGTGAAATATCCGGGCTAACATCCCTGGTCTATCAGGTAATCTGTGTCCGTATAAGATCCAACAAACCAAGGTTTTTAAATGATTTCTATATGGGAATGAAAAACGACACAATATGTATATCTTTTTAAATAAAGCACTTATGGAAATATCGCCCTTTGTAAAGACACCATTTTTGTTCCAAAGGATTGAATTAATAAATAGGAATCGATACTATATAAGAACATTTACTATTTAGGATCGTAGAATAGCCTAATGATACCCGAAACGAACATGTATATCGATGCGATGGATGATTTCCGGCATCGCTGCCGTATGGCGGGGCTGAAGATCACCCCGCAGCGGGAGGCGGTGTATCGGTGTCTGACCGAGACGGATGAGCATCCCTCGGCCGAGATGGTGTATGAGAGGGTTCGCGCCCAGATGCCCCATATCTCGCTGGACACGGTCAACCGGACCTTATTGACCTTCAGCGAGATCGGGGCGGCGTTTGTGGTCGAGGGGACCGGCGACGTGAGGCGCTTCGACGGGAACATGGCCAATCACCAGCATTTCAAATGCATGAAATGCAAAAGGATTATTGACTTTCATCACGAAGCGTTTGACAATATTCCCGTGCCCGAGGGGCTTGGGGAAAAATTCGAATTGTTACGGACAACCGTATATCTGGAAGGGATTTGCGACCGTTGCCGCACGGCCGGTCAGAGTGGAACGGGAAAACCATCCAACGATCAATTAAAATAACAAAAAAAGAGAGGTTAAGGTATGAATCTGAAGGGCTCCAAGACGGAAAAGAATCTGCTGACGGCATTTGCCGGCGAATCGCAGGCGCGGAACCGCTACACCTACGCCGCATCGCAGGCGAAGAAGGAAGGATACGAACAAATCGCGGCGATCTTCGCGGAGACCGCCGATCAGGAAAAGGAACATGCCAAGCGATTGTTCGGATTCCTGCAGGGCGGCGAGGTCGAGGTTTGCGCGGCATTTCCCGCCGGGGTAATCGGCAAAACGACGGAGAACCTGGCTCACGCCGCCGCCGGCGAAAATTACGAAACGACCGAGATGTATCCGGGTTTCGCCAAGATCGCCGACGAAGAGGGATTCAAGGAAATCGCCTGCGTTTTCCGGATGATCGCCGTGGCCGAGGCGCGCCATCGAGACCGCTACAACGCCCTGAACAAGAACATCGCCGAGGGCAAAGTCTTCAAGAAAGCCAAGCCCGTCCAGTGGGTCTGCCGAAACTGCGGATACATCCACGAAGGCGCCGAGGCGCCGAAAACGTGTCCGGCCTGCGCTCATCCCCAGGCCCACTTCGAGCTGGAATCGGCGAACTATTGACGGGATTCCATCGCAATCAATCCGAAAGAAAATCCTCCATGGAAAGAGCCGAACATGAACAAAACCATCTCGTTGATCCTAATGGCTTCGACTCTTCTTATGGGGTGCAAAGGGAGAAACATTATGTCGGAAAAAAAAGGAGTCATTACATTCAAGGGCGGGCCGTTGACGCTGGTCGGAACGGCGGCGATTGTCGGAGCGGCCGCCCCGAATTTCGAGGCGATCGGCAATGATCTATCGCCGGTTACCCTGTCCTCATTCAAGGGCAAAGTCGTGGTGATTTCGGCGGTACCCTCGCTGGATACGCCCGTGTGCGACACGCAGACCCGCAAATTCAACGAGCAAGCCGGCAAGCTCGGCAATGATGTCAGAATCCTGACGATCAGTATGGATCTGCCTTTCGCCCAGAAACGCTGGTGCGGCGCGGCGGGGGTGAGCAACGTCATCACGCTGTCGGACCACCGCGAGGCGGCGTTCGGATATGCCTACGGGCTGTTGATCAAGGAGCTGCGATTGCTGGCCCGCACGGTAATTGTCATTGACAAACAGGGTATTATCCGGTACATCCAGATCGTTCCGGAAGTGACTCACGAACCGGATTACGACGCGGTTCTGGCCCAGGTACGAAAATTGATGTAAGCGGATCTTCGAATCCGGGGGCGGATCCGACAACGGGAAAGACAACGCTATGCGGCAACTGAAACCGAATATTCATGCGGTCGGGTCGATCGATTGGGATCGTCGCCTGTTCGACGAATTGATCCCCTTGCCCGACGGAACCAGTTATAACGCGTATCTGATCAAGGGCGGCGACAAAATCGCCCTGCTGGATACCGTGGATCCGGAAAAAGTCGATGAGCTAATCGGAAACCTGGTGGCGCTCGGAATCGATCGGATCGACTATATCATTTCGCATCATGCCGAACAGGACCATTCGGGAGCGATCGCCGATCTGCTGGTGTTGTATCCGGACGCGAAGGTTGTAACCAATCCGAAATGCCGCGACATGCTGATGGATCTGCTGCATATCCCAGCCGAAACGTTCATGACGGTTGACGACGGCCAGACTCTTTCGCTGGGCGACAAAACCCTGAAGTTCATCTACACGCCGTGGGTTCACTGGCCGGAAACGTTTTGCAGCTATCTGGTCGAGGACAAGATTCTGTTCTCCTGCGATTTCTTCGGATCGCACCTGGCCGCCAGCGGCCTGTTTGTCGAGGATGAGGCCCTGGTGATCGAATCGGCCAAACGCTATTATGCCGAGATTATGATGCCGTTCCGTTCGCAGATCCGCAAGAACCTCGATACATTATCTTCGTTGTCGATTGAGATGATCGCTCCGAGCCACGGTCCGGTTTATCCGCGCCCCTCGCTGATCCTGGATGCGTATCGCGATTGGATTGGCGACCAGGTGAAGAATGAGGTGGTCGTGGCTTTTATTTCCATGCATCACAGCACCCGCGCGATGATCGAGCATTTTTCCGGCGTCCTGATGGACAAGGGGATCACGGTTCGGCTGTTTAATCTGAACGAAGCCGACATCGGCAAGCTGGCGATGGCGACGGTGGATGCGGCCACGATCGTGATCGGATCGCCCACCGTGCTGGTGGGGCCGCACCCGAAAGCGGCCTACGCGGCGATGCTGGTCAACGCGCTGCGACCGCGAACGAAATTTTTATCGATCATCGGATCGTATGGCTGGGCCGGAAAGATGGTCGAGCAGTTTCAGTCCCTCTTGTCCAATGTCAAGGCGGAGATTCTCGATCCGGTGATCGTCAAGGGCCACCCCCGGGATGAAGATTATCTCAAACTGGACGAACTGGCCGCGAAAATATACGATCGACACAAACAGGCGGGGATCGCCGAAGAACCATGAAACCTTTGGGAAAGGGAGAACCGATGGCAGAACAATACCAAGTCTATAAATGTCAATTATGCGGGAATATCGTCGAAGTGCTTCACGGCGGCGACGGCGAACTGGTCTGTTGCGGCCAACCGATGACGCTGATGGCGGAAAAGACCGCCGACATGAAGACCGAAAAGCACGTCCCCGTGATCGAGGCGGTCGCCGGCGGCTACAAGGTCAAGGTCGGCAGCGTACCGCATCCGATGGAAGAAAAACATTACATCGAATGGATCGAGTTGCGAGCCGACGGTAAAGTCTATCGCCAGTATCTTAAACCCGGCCAGCCCGCCGAGGCCACGTTTGCCGTACAGGCCTCCAACGTCTCGGCCCGCGAATATTGTAACGTACACGGATTGTGGAAAGGATAAACGGCATGATCGGAAAGAAAATCGAAGACGCCTTCAACAAGCAGATCAACGAGGAACTGTTTTCCGCGTACCTCTACCTGTCGATGTCGGCCCAGTTTGAGGCGATGAATTTCGGAGGATTCGCCCATTGGATGCGAATCCAGGCCCGGGAAGAAACCGAACACGCGATGAAGTTTTATACCTACCTCTTCGAACGCGGCGGGCAGGTGAAACTGGCGGCGATCGCCGGTCCCCAAACCGAATGGAAAGATCCGCTGGAGATGTTCGAAGAGGCCTACAAGCACGAACAAAAAATTACCGGGTTGATTCACGGTCTGGCCGATCTGGCCGAAAAGGAAAAGGATCGCGCGGCGATGTTGTTCCTGCAATGGTTCATCGACGAACAGGTCGAGGAAGAAAAGCACGCCGACGAGATCGTGCAGACTCTCAAACAAATCGCCAAGGCCCCCGGAGCGCTGTATATGCTGGATAAGCAGCTCGGCTCTCGTTCGGCCGGATGAAAGCGGATGTATGAGCGCGAAATTCAACGCCGACGAAATCTTCGAGATGGCCGAGCAGATCGAGCGCAACGGCGCTCGGTATTATCGGAAGGCCGCCGGCATGGCGACCGACGCCGAGATTCGTGCGTTGTTCACGAACCTGGCCGGAATGGAAGAAAACCATTTGCGCATCTTTACGGAGATGCGCGCCCGATATGCCCGGGACCTGTCCTCCGTCCGGCAGTTTGATCCGGATGACGAAGCGGCTCTGTATCTTCAGGCCGTCGCATCCAGCCACGGGTGGGAAGGAAAGGCCTCGCCGATTCGCGAACTGACGGGGACCGAACCGATGGAACAGGTGCTATGGGTGGCTCTGGCCGCGGAAAAGGACTCGGTGGTTTTTTACACCGGCATGAAGGATATGGTCGGCCAGCCGGATCACATCCCTCTGGAGGAAATCATCCGCGAGGAACTCGGCCATGTCGCGCTGCTCCAGAAGGCGTACGACAAGCATCACCAATAAATGAACGGACCGCCCCGATCGAAATCCGGGCAGAATCCATGCAACCAAGCAACCAGCGGAAAGGAAACAGCGAATGAAGAAATACCGATGCCTGATGTGCGGCTACATCTACGATCCCGCTCAGGGCGATCCGGAGCACAATGTGGCCCCGGGTACGGCCTTTGAGAATCTGCCCGACGGCTGGGTTTGCCCGGATTGTGGCGTCGGCAAGGATGAATTCGAGCCGGTAAAATAGCAGGTGACCCTTCACCGGACGCCGATCCTCCGACGGAACGGAGATGCTGTATTGGAGGACGAGCGGGGGGATGTATGGAAAGGCAATCATGGGATATGATATTGCAATCATCCGGCCGCAGATGCGCCGGGAAGACTTCGCGATTCGGGGTCGGGACTTCGACGAACCCCGAAGAAAGGCCCTTCGTAAAGCCCTGCGTACGTTGCATACGCTGGAGTTGATGGCCCAGACGATCTATCGGTTTCAGATCACCGCCGAGCCGACGGAGCTGAATCGCCAGCTCATCGCCGCGATGTGCAACGAGATGACCCACTTTCAGGATTTCCAAGTCAAGCTCTATGAGTTCGGATTTACGCCGAGCATCCTTCGTCCGGCGTATCTGGTGGTCGGTTTCCTGTTTGGTTTTCTGTCGCGACTCCGCGGCAAACGGGCGATCCTCAAGACCGGTATCTGGGTCGAGACCAAGGCGGTGCATCATTATGCCGAACTGTTGGCAACCGTGCCGTGGGATGAAGAAACCCGCAAGGTCGTGGAAAAGGATCAGGCCGACGAAGACGGCCACATCGAATCATGGAAGCGCATGCTCGCGGATCCGAATACGAAATAGACGAATCGGCGGCATGTCCGTTTTGCACCGTGCGCGTTTCTGAATCCGTAACATCGGAATTTTTCTTTCCTCGGTCGTTCCTCGATCGGTTGATGAACCGTTCGATCATTTCCAGGCGGGGTTCCCGATTTTCAACGACTTCACGGGGTGGCATATTTGTACGAACCCCGCCTATGATACCGCTGTACAGATAACGGGGCATTTGGCGACGATCTGCCCGGGAGGCCCCGTCGTCTATGGTTTTTTCTATGCCGATCGGATCGTGAAGGGATCCATGGGAATGTGGATGAGTAAATGGTTGATTTTATACGTCAATTTGTTGCGGATTTCTGGTCCACGCTGGCGGAGATGTCGCCCTATTTGATTCTGGGCTTTCTGGTCGCCGGGATACTGTCCGTTTGGATTTCCCCAAAGCTTGTTGAGCGACATCTCGGCGGCAGGGGTCTGTTGCCGATCCTGAAGGCCTCGGCCTTCGGAATTCCGCTGCCATTGTGTTCATGCGGCGTGATTCCCGTTTCCATGTCCCTCCGCCAGCACGGCGCCAGCAAAGGCGCCACGATCGCTTTTCTGCTTTCGACTCCGCAGACCGGCGTGGACAGCATTCTGGTAACCTACAGTTTGCTGGGCCCGATCTTCATGATCGTCCGCCCCATCGTCGCGCTTATCACCGGACTGATCGGCGGTTTGCTGGTCGATGTTTTCGACCATACCAGTCCGGCGCCAAAGCCGCCTACCCCGGAACCGACCAGGGCCCCTTGTTGTTCCGGCTGCCATACCCCACCCGCATGGCTCCGTGCGCTGCGCTATGGTTTTATTTCTCTGCCCGCCGATATTGGCAAGGCCATGTTGATTGGACTGATTATCGCGGCGGTCATATCCGCCGCCGTGCCAGAGGACTTCTTCGCCCCACTTTTGGGCGGCGGGATCCTCGCGATGTTCGCCATGGGCCTGATCGGAATCCCGATGTATGTCTGCGCGACCGCATCGGTGCCGATCGCCGTTGCTTTGATCGCCAAAGGAGTCAGTCCCGGTGCCGCCATGGTCTTTCTGATGACGGGACCGGCGACAAATGCCGCGGCATTTCTGACTCTTTGGACCCAACTGGGTCGAAAATCCGCGATTCTTTACATTCTTACTGTTGTTGTCTGCGCCCTGACTTCCGGATTGGCCATTGACCAAGTATTCCCCAATCTGGGAAAACAGGTCACCGCCCACTTTTGCGAAATGCCCACGACTATTCTTGGGCATCTTTCGGCAATTGTGCTTCTGACGCTATTGATTTGGCCGGTCTTTTTCCGTCGCGGACCCAAACCCTAAAATGACGCATTCCATGATTTTTTTATAATTTCAAGAACTTTTGTCATATTCATAGATATATACATATATATTAATATACCTATGCATATATATTTCATAATATTCAGGAATTTTGTAATGAAAGTAAGAAACGAAACGTATAATAAAGTAGCGAGGGTTTTAAGGGCGGTTTCGCATCCCGCTCGGTTACGAATTATTGAGACTTTGGAGGAGGGAGAAAAATGCGTTGGGGATATTGTAACGGCTGTGGGGATTCAGCAAGCGGTTATCAGTCAGCATCTCAACCTGATGCGCGACAAAGAAATCCTGAGTTGTCGTCGCGATGGTTCTCGCGTTCTGTACGCGATTTCCAATCCGAATGTGATCCAGTTGCTTCACTGCGTCTATCGCAACTGCGATCCAACCGGTTCATCGCCGCCATCCGCCGGACAAACGAACCCGGAGTCCGGGGATTCGTCGCCGAATGAATCTGCTTGATGGGAAAGAAATCAGAACTATACTGTATCACGTCATCCGAATGGGAAGGGACTCACGATGAAAAACAGGGAGATCATTATCACGGCCGTCATCGCTGCGATTATCATCGGGGGGTCGGCTATTCTGCAATGGAGTAATCTTACGCGCGATCGTCTGGCGGAAGTTGAATTCAATCCGGATCTTTCGCTGAGGGATCTGGCGGAAAATAACGGATTGCTTCCCGGCGAATTGAAGTATCGACTGCAGCATGAAATCCGCAAGGGTACATCGGTGGATATGTTGAAACCGGTCAAACAATTGCCGATTCCCGAAGCGACGATTCGTGCCGCGATCGTTCATACACAGGAAAACGAAAATCCATGGCGATACATCCAGCGATTCGTTTTGCTGTCTCTTTTTTTCGCTCTGCTCCTCCTGGGGTTGATGAAACAAAAACAGATCGCCGCCTTTCGAAAGTGGATTCTGGTGGTCGTCTTTTGCATCTTTGGGATCGTGCTGGGCGTTTCTCCGAATCCGATGGAAGCGGTGGTCAAACTATTCAAGTGGACGGCCGGTCTTCAGGGAGGCCCTGTGCCGGTCATCGGAACGCTGATCTTATTCAGTATCCTTTCCATCTGGGGAGCCAAGCTGCTATGCGGCTGGGGCTGCCCTTTGGGCGCTCTGCAGGAGACGTTATTCAACTTCCGTTTGTTCCCAAAGAAATATCATTTTCAATTTCCTTTTGTTCTATCGCTTGGGATTCGCGTGACCGCGCTGATCGTGTTTTTGATCTTGCTGTTCGGAGGAATCCCTTCGATCGTTTCTTTTGTGCTGTATCATCACGTGAACTACTTCAAGGTGTTTCGCATGCCGGAGATGGCAATCGTCGCGTTGTATTCTCTGCCGGTTTTT
This sequence comes from uncultured Pirellulales bacterium, assembly GCA_964386005.1. Lineage (GTDB taxonomy): Bacteria > Planctomycetota > Phycisphaerae > Sedimentisphaerales > Anaerohalosphaeraceae > FEN-1350. The sequence continues at coordinate 8,175 of CAYLSB010000033.1, forward strand.
CTTGTGGCGAGTATTTTGATGTTCCGGCCGTTCTGCCAGTGGATCTGCCCGTTCGGATTGTGGGCGTGGGTCCTGGAGAAGATCTCGTTGTATCGCATACGAATCAACGTACGGAAATGCACAAAATGCCTCAAATGCGTCAAGGCCTGTCCCACCCAGGCCATGAAAGGCATCTACGAAAACCGCGGGCTGCTTTCCGCGGATTGCTGGGTGTGCGGCGAATGCGTCGAGGCCTGTCCGACTCGGGCGATTTCCTATTCGTTGCCCTCGAACCCAAAATCATAAATAACCAATATGGGTCTATATAGTATCCTAATGAAGGAATGGACGATATGCTTTTGAAAGAGATGATCGCGGATTATTCATTGCGCCATTACAAGCTCGTAACGTGGCTCCTGGTGATCTTTACGGTCGTGACGGCCGCGATGATCCCGATGATCCGCGTCGATACCGACCCGGAAAATATGCTCTCTCACGATGAACCGGTTCGGGTATTTCACGACGAAAACAAACGGCGGTACTCGCTCAACGATATGGTCGTCCTCGGCGTGATCAATGAGAAGCATCCCGACGGCGTTTTCAATGTATCCTCCCTGACACGGATCTACGAACTGGCCGAATTCGCAAAGACGGAGCTTCGCTGGCCGGATCCGGAGAATCCGGACAATTGGCTCGGCATCGTCGAAGCCGATCTGATGGCCCCGTCGGTGGTGGATCATATCGGCCAGGGTTCGCCCGGCGAGGTCCGCTTCGAGTGGCTCATGCCCAAACCCCCGGCCGGCGAGGAAGAGGCAAGAGCGATCCGCGACAAGATGATGAGCAACCCGATGTTCACAGGGACGCTGGTCTCCGAAGATGGCAAGGCCCTGTGCCTGTATCTGCCGCTGACCCGCAAAGATCTGAGCTACCGGGTTTATTCGAAGCTCAACGAGAAGATCGCGACGATGCCCGGCGACGAGCAGTATCACATCACCGGTCTTCCGGTCGCCGAGGACACGTTCGGCGTGGAGATGTTCATCCAGATGGCCGTCTCGGCGCCGCTGGCGATGGCGGTGGTGTTCGTGCTGATGCTGCTGTTCTTCCGCAAACCGGTTCTGGTGATCTCGCCGATGATTATCGCGATGGTCGCCGTCATCTCGACGATGGGCTTGCTGATCGGTTTCGGATTTCCGGTGCACATCATGAGTTCGATGATCCCGATATTCCTGATGCCGATCGCGGTGGTGGATTCGGTGCATATTCTGTCGGAGTTTTTCGAAAAATACACGAAGGAAAAAGGCCGCAGAGAAACGATCCGCGAGGTGATGAACGAATTGTTCACGCCGATGTTGTACACGTCGCTGACGACGACGGCTGGATTCGGGTCGCTGGCGCTGACTCCGATTCCGCCGGTGCAGGTGTTCGGAATTTTCGTCGCGATCGGCGTGATGATCGCCTGGGTGTTCACGATCACGTTTGTGCCGGCGTATGTGATGTGGATTCCGGAAACGACGCTGGCCCATTTCGGTCACGCGGCGCGGCACGGCGGCGAGGACACCGGTCTGATTCGTCTGTTTCGTCGGGTCGGATCGGCGACCTATTCGACCGCCAAACCGATCCTGGCGCTGGTCGCGATCCTGACGGGAATCGCGATATACGGAATCAGTCGGATCCAGATTAACGACAATCCCGTCAAGTGGTTCTCCAAAAGCCATCCGATCCGCAAGGCGGATATCGCGCTGAACGCGCATTTCGGCGGGACCTATATGGCGTATCTGGTTCTGGATCATACGGAAACGACGGGCCATTCGTCGGACGTGATCGAGGGGATTCGCTCCCGGCTGCGACAGACCGTCTCGCAGCTCGGCGCGGATTTCTCGAAGATGCCGACGGTCGCGCAGGAGGCCGAGTCGATGCTGCGGTTCGATTCGGAAAAGGATACGAGCATCGAGACGATGCTGACGCGGCTGTACGCGACGAGCGACGGTCTCGCTTCCGACAGCGAGGATCCGGATACCGCCGACGCGTGGTCGGAGATCGCGGCGTTCTTCGGGCTGGAATCCGAGCGGCTCAAGCCCTTCAAGCAGCCGGAGGTTTTGGATTATGTGGATCGTCTGCAGGACTATCTCAAGACCACCGGTGTCGTGGGCAAGAGCAGTTCGATCGTCGATATCGTCAAAAAAGTCCATCAGGAACTGATCGACGGCAAGCCGGAAAGCCATCGGATTCCGGATCGGGCCGGGATGGTGGCCGAATGCCTGATCCAGTACCAGAGCGGTCACCGGCCGCAGGATTTGTGGCATTTTATCCGTGCGGATTATTCCTCGGCGAATATCTGGGTTCAATTGACCAGCGGCGACAACAAGGACATGGAGAAGGTCGTCAGGGCCGCGGATGAATTCTTCGCGAAGAACGCGTCACCGGTTTCGCTGGAACATCACTGGGCGGGGCTGACCTACATCAATACCGTCTGGCAGGATCGAATGGTGTCGGGTATGCTGCAATCGTTTCTGGGCAGCTTCCTGATCGTGTTCGTGATGATGGCGATCCTGTTTCGGTCGCTGCTGTGGGGGCTGTTGAGCATGATCCCGCTGACGATCACGATCGTGATGATCTACGGCGCCATCGGACTGGTCGGCAAGGATTACGACATGCCGGTTGCGGTCTTGAGCGCGCTGACGCTGGGAATGGCGGTGGATTTCGCGATTCATTTTCTGGAACGGGCGCGCGGGGTCCATTCGCAAACCGGATCCTGGAAGGCGGCGGCTTCGGAAATGTTCGAGGAACCGGCGCGGGCGATCGGCCGCAACGTGCTGGTCATCGCGATCGGTTTTTTGCCCCTGCTGGCGGCGCCGTTAGTGCCGTACAAGACGGTGGGGTATTTGATGTGCGCGATCATGGCGCTATCGGGAATCGTGACGTTGTTCGTGCTGCCGTCCGTGATGACGGTGCTGGAGAAACGGTTATTCCGTCCGGGGGCCGAACCGATGGGCAAGGGATGCAACTGCGTGTTCTGCTTGGTGATCTCGCTGGTCAGCGTGGCGATAATCGCCTTGAACGCCTATCAATTCGGCGCGGTGGGTTTCAACGCGATGATGTGGATCGGCGCGGTTTCGATTCCCGTGCTGGGATTGATCTGCGGGATGCTGTCACGGCGGCGTGCCTGCCGAAATATGGATCAAAAGAACGTGTAATTGAGAAACGGAGATTGAATATGAAAACGATGTTGATACTGGCGTTAGGTTTGTTTTCCACGGGATTGGCAGGGGCGGCCCAGGACACGGCCGCGGAGAAATTGACGGATGTGAACGTGATCGTCGAGAAGGCCAACCATGTCGCGTACTACCAGGGGGATGATGGGAAGGCCAAGGTGAACATGAAGATCACCGACAAGCAGGGCCAAGTGCGAGAACGAGAGTTCATTATCCTGCGCAAGGACGTTCAAGACGGCGGGGACCAGAAATACTTCGTGTATTTCCAAAAGCCCACCGACGTGCGACGGATGGCGTATATGGTGCATAAACATATCGACAAAGACGACGATCGCTGGCTCTTTATGCCGAACCTCGACCTGGTCAAGCGGATCGCGGCCGGCGACAAGCGGACCAGTTTCGTCGGGTCGCATTTTCTGTATGAGGACGTGTCCGGGCGGAACCTGCAGGAAGATGCGCACGAACTGACGGAAACGACCGAGACCGCGTACATCGTCAAGAATACCCCGAAGAAACCCGACACCGTCGAGTTCAGTTCGTTCACGGTTTGGATCGACCGCAAGACGATGGTGCCGACGAAGATGGAATTCTTCGACAAGAACAACAAGCTCTACCGCACGATCGAATCGAAAAAGGTGGAAAAGATCGGCGAGTTTTATACGGTAACGCAATCCACGGTCATCGATCTGGGCACGGGGGGCAAGACCGAGATGACCTTCAGCGAGGTCCAGTACAACATCAAACTGGAGGACGATCTCTTTACCGAGCGGTATCTTCGCAAGCCCCCGAAGGAGGCGGTACGATGAGACGGACATGGATCGGGATTCTGGCATTCGTGTCAGGATGGGCTCTTCCAGGGCTTGGCGCCGAAGGCCCCGGAATGGAGGCAATCTCGGCGGAACTGGACAAGACCGCCGAGGAGGCGGCCGGGGGCATATCGGCATCGGGGTCTTCGCCGAAGACCGACAGGCCGTTGCTGGCGTGGATAGACGATCTGGAGATCGATCTGCACGGATTCTATGAAGTGCGCGCGGGATACCGTACGCGCAAAGATCCGTACGAGAAGGATATGTCGATCATGGAGACACGGCTGCAGATGGATCTGTCGATGATCCTGGACGAGATGGAATGGAAATTCAAGGGCGACGTCTATGGCGATCGGGTCGATGAAGAGGCGGAGTTTGATTTGCGGGAGGCGAACGTGTTTCTGCGGCCGGGCGACAACATCGATCTGAAGATCGGCCGGCAGATCCTGACGTGGGGAACGGGCGATCTGATTTTCATCAACGATCTGTTTCCGAAGGACTGGAATTCGTTTTTCATCGGCCGGGACAGCGAATATCTCAAGGCGCCGTCGGATGCGGCCAAGGTGAGTCTGTTTCATGATGCGGCGAATCTGGATGTAGTTTATACGCCGCAGTTCGATCCGGACCGGTATATCGACGGGCGGCGGATTTCGTACTGGAACGGCACTCTCGGTCGATTGGCGGGCAACGACGCCGTTGTGCATTCCGACCGGCCGGACAAATGGTTCCGGGACGACGAAATTGCGATGAGATTATACAAAAATATCGACAATACCGAGTATGCCCTGTACGGATATCATGGATTCTGGAAAAGCCCGGGCGGGATGAAAGCCAGCGGGGCGGCAACGTTTCCGGATTTGAACGTCTATGGGGCCAGCGTTCGCAGGGCGGTTGGACCGGGTATCGGAAATATCGAGGCGGGCTATTATGACTCGACCGATGACGAAAGCGGAAATGATCCGTTAGTCAACAATTCAGAACTGCGATTCCTTGCGGGGTATTCGCAGGATGTGGCCAAGGATCTGACGGCGAGCGTGCAGTATTATGTCGAACATATAATGGATTACGATGCCTATCGCAGGAATCTGCCCGGCGGACCGGCGCGGGATGAGGATCGGCATCTGGTAACGCTGCGGCTGACACAATTGGCGATGGATCAGAACCTGCGGCTGTCGCTGTTTGCCTATTACTCGCCGTCGGACAAGGATGTGTATTTGCGGCCGCATATTCTCTATAAGGCGACCGACAACCTGGGGCTGGAGGTGGGGGCGAACATCTTTTTCGGCGACTACCCCAACACCTTCTTCGGGCAGTTCGAGAACAACACGAACCTCTATACGGCGATACGATACACGTTCTAAAATAACCGATTCTTAATGTCCGCCCGGAACATACCCTTTTGCCAGAAAGAGCACATCCGTCGCTTCTTTCGAGGCCCAGTCCGAAACGGTAAAACTAAAGTTAAAACTCGTGGGTCCGCTTGTCGCCAAATTGGCCCAGTCAATGAGCCGCTGACCAAGCCACGTGTGTTTTTCCGCGTGTCCATCAGCGAAACCGAATGTACTCCGATCCCCATGAAAGATAGCAACTGGATCGATCAGGGAAGGGGTGGTATCATTCCAATTCATGATCCACGAGCCCATGTTCCATCCACGGGGGTCCACATTTTCGATAAACACATACTTGTCGCCGGGAGAAATGATATCGGGCATCTTTTTGGCGTAGCCCGTGGTAGCGGGATTCGATTCACCGTTCATCATGCCTTGAATCGATGTGCTGCGGTATCCCCGATCCAGGATTTTCCATTGTTTGTCTCCCGGACAATGGAAGATGGACTCTTTTCCCAGATATTTCCAGAGTTGTCCGGCCTGATAACCCCGAAGCTCATCCTCGAAACTGACCGGGATGTTGGTCGTGACAAGCGTGCCGGTGTCCGATCTTGGAGGACCCAGCCATTGCTGATCATTGTAGGTATTGCCGCCGCACAAGGACCCATCGTTATCCTCGGTATAGAGATGCCACGCCTGAGCCAGGGCCCGGTTGTTGGACGAACAGAGGATTGCGGTGGCCTGCTTTTTGGCAATTTCCAGGGCGGGGATCAGGATAGCCAGAAGGATTCCGATAATGGCGATGACAACCAACAATTCAATCAACGTGAACGCCTTTTTATTTCGCATGATCATACTCCTCGCCATCAATTCTACCCTGTTCAGGGACAAGGGACATAACACATCCAGATTATCACAACGGGTCCATTCTATCACAAGAGGGAACGCCTGTCAAGCCGATCATGGAAGTTTCCGATCATGGAAGTTTCCTTGACGCCGACGAGACCGGCGTTTAGAATCGACATTGCAGGGGGGGATAGGCACATCAGAAGGGAATCGAGCGGGATGAAGTTTACGGAGTTGAATCTGAAGCCGGAGCTCCTGGCGGGGCTGGAGGCCATCGGCTATACGGAGTTGACGGAAGTGCAGGAAATGACGTTTCCGCATATTCTGTCAGGTCGGGACATGATCGCGCGGGCCGAGACCGGATCGGGCAAGACGGCGGCGTGTGCGGTGCCGCTGGTGCAGACGGTCGATCCGTCCAATCCGGCGGTACAGGCATTGATTCTGGTGCCGACGCGGGAGTTGGCTCTGCAGTATGTACAGGAGATTGCGGCGATCGCCAAGCGGACGCCGGTGGCGGCGTTCGCGGTGTATGGGGGCTTCGCGATGGACATCCAGGTGAGCAAGCTGACGCACGGCGTGCAGATCCTGGTGGCGACGCCGGGTCGGCTGATCGATTTGCTGTATAACACCCCGCTGAGTCTGGGTCAGGTGGCGACGTTTGTGCTGGACGAGGCGGACGTGATGCTGGATATGGGATTTCTGGATGACGTGGAATTCGTGGTATCGTGCCTGGTCCATGAGCACCAGACGCTGTTATTCAGCGCGACGCTGCCGGATGAGATTCGCAAACTGGCGCAGCGATATCTGAAGGATCCGGTGATGGTGGAGTTGAATGTGAAACAATTGGCGCCGACGAGTTTGAAGCACTGTTTTCTTGCGGCGCCGATGTCGCATCGGATGGAACGATTGTTGGCGTATTTTCACGAGGTCAAACCCAGGCAGGCGATTGTATTCTGCAATTCGCGGCATCATGCCGAGGCGGTGTTTCGGCAGCTTCGAGGCGAGATGGATTCGGTGGAAATGATCCACGGGGGACTGGAACAGAATAAGCGGACGTCGCTGTTTCGTCGATTTCGGAGGCAGGATATCCGCGTAATGGTGGCGACGGACGTGGCGGGACGCGGATTGGATTTTGAACATGTCAGCCATGTAATCAATTACGATTTTCCGACGACAGGCGAGGCCTATACCCACCGGACGGGACGGACGGCGCGGATGGGGCGCGAGGGAATGGCGGTAACGCTGTACGGCCGGGGGGATTTGCGGGCCATCAAGCGGCTGGTTGAAATCAATCGCATCGAGCCGATCTGGATCGGCGAGGCGGTGGATTTGTCGGCGGTGTCGGGGCGCGGGAGCGGATCCGGCGGCAGAGACAAGAGCCGGCGGGGCGGGGGTCGTCGCGGTGGGCGGCGAGGCGGTCACGGCGGGGGACACAAGGGCATGCAAGGCGGAGAGCAATCTCACTCGAAGACTTCGAATGGCCCCTCGCACAAACCGGCCGGGGGTGAATCGCACAGCGGGGGACATGCGGCATCCGGAGGCGAAGGACCGGGGAAGAAACACCGACGGCCTCGGAACAGAAATCGGAAACGGGACGAGTAAATGAACCAGATCATTCGGGATTCGATACGGCGGCATCAGCGACTGGTTGAGACGTTGGAGCGGGATCAGGTCGAGGGATTGGCCGGCGCCGCAGGGCTGTTGATCGAGTGCCTGCGGAACGATGGATGCATCTATCTTTGCGGCAACGGGGGATCGGCCGCCGATGCGCAGCACATCGCGGGGGAACTGGTGGGGCGGTTTCTGCGGAATCGACGGGCGCTGGCGGCGGCAGCGCTTTCGACGGATACCTCGGTGATTACGGCGGTGGCCAATGATTTCAGCTATGAGGCCATCTTCGAGCGGCAGGTCGAGGCCCTGGTACGGCAAGGCGATGTGCTGTGGGCATTATCGACCAGCGGGACATCGGCCAATATTCTGGCCGCGGCGCGTAAGGCGAAGCAAAAAGGAGCCGGGATTTTGGCTTTCATCGGGCGGAAGGATTCCCCGCTGGAGACGCTGGCCGATGCGGCGATCGTCGTCGATGCCGAGACCTCGGCGGCGGCGCAGGAGGTTCACCAGTTGGCATACCATATCCTGTGCGATCTGGTGGAAAAGGAATTTGTATAATTACTTATAATAAAAATCTAATATAGAATGTTCCAAACTACACTACGGGGCGGTACGCACGACGGCGGCGGTGTGAAGGGTTTGGTTCTGGGTGCCGTCGTCGCTGGTCACGTTCATGGAAATCTGAACGTTTCTGACATTGCCGCCGACGACATGGCGGGTGAAGGTCATTTCCTCGACGTTTCGGCATAACACATAGTTGCCGGCCAGGGGACCGGCGTTGACGATCAGATAGAGGGTGTCGTCGTCGAGGGCGCCATTATAGGATGCGGCTCCGTTATGGTTGTGGAGGTAGGTGATATCGGTGCCGTCGGAACGAATGAGACTACACCGATGGGTATCGATGTCCTGCGAGGCCCCGCCGCCGACGAGGGCGACGCCTTGCGCCGTGCGCAGGTCGGAGGTGACCCGCATAAGAACCTGGCGGGCGTTATTGATGATCTGATACATTCCCTGATTGGTCGTGTAGCTGGTTGTCGACGCATGGAAAGCCAGCCCGACGGCGGCCATCAGCATCGCCAGGATCGTCAGCGAAATAACGATTTCCACGAGAGTCAAACCGCGACGATGAGTGCTTAGCAGATTATTCATGGGAGGATCCTTTGGATTACCGCGCTCGGATCCATGTGGCCGAGCTGATGGGGGTACCGTTCATCAGGATAGTGACGGTAACCCGGTAAAAACTGGAGGCATGGTTGGCCACAACGGTATCGAGGGCGCTGACGGCGACATTTCTGACCTGGATCTGCTGGCTGAAGCCGGCGAAATTGGCCAGGGCGTTTCGATTGATATCGATGGGCGGATTAAAGACGGCGTTGTTGAAGTCGTCGAGGTCGTCAAATAGCGCCACGCCGGATTCGCCGGCCTCGGCTCCGAAGGTGGTCGTGGTCGTTTCCGGATCGACCACGGGCAACGAGGCCGTCAGTTCGCGGATTTCTTCGATTAGGAATTCCGCGGTCGATAGATCGATACCGGCGGCGTTGGTCCGGGAGAAAGCCCCCGTGCTGGCGACCAGCGCGGCGATGGTCAGGCCGATGATGAGCATGGCGACCATGGCCTCGACGAGGGTAAAGGCCCGCCGCTGCGAGCGGATCGCCCCGTTCCATCCTGAAGAATGTCGATCGAATCGATTGATATGCATGGCAGGTCCTCCCATTATTTTCCCGTGGCCAGACTGGACATCTTGAAGATGGGCAGAATGATGCTCATGGCGATGAATCCAACCAGCGCTCCCATGGCGACGATCATGATGGGTTCGATCATGGAAGTTACGGTTTTGATAATCGTTTTGAGTTCTCTTCCGTAAAATTCGGCGATATCGTTGAGGACCTCACCCATGGTTCCGGATTCCTCGCCGCTGCCGATCATTTGCACGACCCCTCCCGGCATGAGGTTGTACTCGGACAGACTGGGCGCGATTTTTTTTCCCTGTCGGACCGCCTCATGGACCCCCTTCCACATCCTCTCGTACAGTTGGTTTCCGCTGATTTGCGCGGTGATGGCCAGGGTATCGAGGATGGGTACGCCGCCATTGACCAGTACGCCCATGGTGTGAAGACTTCGTGTAATATAGAGATTGCGGCACAGGATTTTGATGAGGGGGATTTTGAGTTTGACATGATCCCACCAATCCCGGCCGACTTTGGTGTGATGGATAAAATACCAGAAACCCCCGAGCGCGAGAATCACGGCGGGGAAGAACAGGTACCAATACCCTCGCATGAAGGCGCTGACGGCCATGATGACCTTGGTCGGCTTGGGCAGGAGGTGTTCTTTTCCCTTGAAAACCAGCAGAAATCGCGGCAGTACAAAAACCAGAAGGAACGTCGTGGCGGAGATGGCCATCACGAACAGAATGATGGGATACACCATGGCGCTAATCACCTGAGACCGGGTTTCGGCTTCCTGGTCGAGGTATTCGACCAACCGCTGGAGCATGGAGCTCAGCGAGCCGGATATTTCGGCGGCGGCGATCATGTTGATATACAGGTTGCTGAAGATTTCGTCGTGTTCGGAGAGGGCCTGCGAGAAACTCTGCCCGGCCTCGATACGATCCTTGATATCCATCAGGATCGCGCGGAACTTTTTCTTTTTGACCTGATCGGCGATCGATTCGAGACTATCCTGCAGACTGATCCCGGCTCGGATCATTACCGCAAGCTGGTTGGTGAAGTTGAGAATATCTTTGCGGTTCGGCCCGGGTTCATACCCGATGCTGTTGATTTTATCGATAATCGATTCCGGCGGGGCCTTCGTCGCGGATCCGCGGCCTGTTTCGGTCGTCGAGGTCGTTCGTTGATTGCCGTTAAGCTGGTCGAGTAATCCCATGGGTACCTCGTAGATGCCTGTAGGTTATTTCTCGGCGCCGACGAGCTGTCCGTCGGGGGCGAGAAGTTTATCCATTTTTCCCGGATTGGACGAACGTACGACGGCCTCTTCCCGATCGATGAATCCCTTGGCGAAGTTTTCGGCGATACTGTGATCCATCAGTTGCATCCCCATGCGGCGGGAGGTTTCGATGATGTTGGGAATTTCGTACACGCGATTTTCTCGGATGCAGTTGCGTACCGCGGAGGTGCACAACAGGATTTCGACGCAGGGCACCATTCCCGGCTGATCGACGCGACGGAACAGGGTCTGCGAGATCACGGCCTGCAGGGTGTTGGCGAGCATGGCCCGAATCTGGTTCTGCTGGGTCGCGGGGTAAATATCGATGATACGTTCGACGGTTTGCGAGGCGTTGACCGTATGCAGGGTCGAAAAGACCAGGTGGCCGGTTTCGGCGGCGGTGATGGTGGAACTGGTGGTTTCCAGGTCGCGCATTTCGCCGACCATGATGATGTCGGGGTCCTGTCGCAAAACGTGTTTCAGACCGGAAGCGAAGTCGGGGCAGTCGGAACCGATTTCCCGCTGCTCGATCATGGAATTCACGTTTTGCAAAAGGTATTCAATCGGGTCTTCGAGGGTAATAATACGTTTTTTGTATTTCTGGTTGATCAGACCCACCATCGAGGCCAGGGTGGTGCTTTTTCCCGAACCGGTATGGCCGGTGACCAGGACCAGCCCGCGAGGCAGGTCGGTGAGCTCTTTGGCGATTTCGGGAAGGTGCAGATCTTCGATGTTGGGAATCTTGCTGGAAATGACACGGAAGCTCAACGCGATGGAGTCGCGCTGAATGTGGGTGTTGACGCGGAACCGGTGCCCGCTGTCGATCATCGTGGAAAAGTCCACGTCGCAGTATTGCTCGAACCGTTTGTATTTTTCGGGACCGATCATATCCAGGACCATCTTCTTGGCGTCCTTGTCGGTGATGGGTGGCAGATCCATCATGATCAACTCGGTGTTGATTCGCATGATGGGGGGGATGCCGACATTGATGTGAACATCCGATGCCCCGTTTTGGATGGCGATGGCCAGGATTTTTTTGATATCGATTTCCATGAGGTTCTCCGGGGTGTCATTTCGCCGCGTCGGGGTCGGACGAGGCCTGTTCGCCCAGTTGCAGCATCAGGTTTTTGGATTTGACGGGGGCCGTCGCCGCCGAACCGGATTCAGACGAGGTTTTGCGGACGGGTGGCTTTCGCCGGGTTTCGGCTTTTCGTTTCGTTTTGGGCTCGGCGACGCTGAGGGCGACGGTGGTCGGTACGGCCACTTTGGGTTCCGGTTTGTCGGTCGCTTCGGAATGTCCCGCCTCGGTGACGCGGAGGATTTCTTCGAGGGTGGTGACCCCATGCTTTACTTTCTTGACGCCGTCCTGGAAGAGCGTGTCCTGTCCGCTTTGGCGGAAGGCCTTTCTCATACTATTCACGGACGAGTCGAGGTTGATGATATCTCGGAAGTGGTCGTCGATAATCAACAGCTCAAAGATACCGGCCCGACCGGCAAAGCCGCTGCCCCGACAGGCGTCACAGCCGCGGCCGTGCATCATTTCGCCGGGACGGATGCCCGCTTCCTCGGCGTACTTCATCATGTTGTCGGGGATCTTGTAGGGCTCCTTGCACTTGGAGCAAATCCGCCGGACCAATCGCTGGGCCAGAATGCCATTGAGCGATGCGGCGATGAGGTACGGCTCGATTCCGATATTGACCAGACGCGAGACACTGCTGGGAGCGTCGTTGGTATGCAGGGTCGAAAGGACCAGGTGGCCGGTCAGCGCGGCTTGCACGGCGATACGAGCGGTTTCGGCGTCGCGAATTTCTCCGATCATGATGATATCGGGGTCCTGTCGCAGGAGACTTCGCAGCGCCCCGGCGAAGGTCAGGCCCACCCGTTCATTCACATGGACCTGGTTACAGAATTCGAGTTCATATTCGACGGGGTCTTCGACGGTGCTGATATTGCTTTTGTCGGATTTCAGTTCGCCCAGCGCCGAATACAGCGTGGTGCTTTTTCCGGAGCCGGTGGGCCCGGTGACAAGCAGAATACCGTGGGGCAGCGCGATCTGTTCGCGGAATTGCTGGATCACGTTGGCCTCCATTCCGGATTGATCGAGACCTCGCATGATCGACGAACTATCGAGGAGTCGAATGACGACCTTTTCGCCGTGACTGGTCGGCAGCACCGAGACGCGCAGGTCGATGGGGCGGCCGCCCATGCGGACGGCGATCTTGCCATCCTGAGGAATGCGACGTTCGGAAATATCGAGATTGGACATGATCTTGATACGCGAGACCAGGGCGGGATGCATCTTGGCGGGCGCCTGGCGGGTATCGAACAACATCCCGTCGATGCGGTAGCGAATCTTGGTGTATTTTTCCTTGGGTTCGATATGGATGTCGCTGGCGCCATCGTGCAGGGCGCTGGTCAGCAGGAAATTGACGTATTTGATGACGGGCGATTCGCCGGCGCTTTTTTCCAGATCGCCGATATCTTCTTCGATATCCTGAACGACTTCGACTTCGTCGAGATCGTTCATCATCTCATCGACATTGTAGTCGAGTTTGGTGTCGTCGAATTTGTTGCAGGCGGTTTCGATATCGGCGTCAACACAGACAATCACATGCACGTTCAGGGCGGTCTGGCGTTTGACATCATCGATGGCAAAGACGTTGGCCGGTCGGCTGGTGGCAACCACGAGCGTGCCGCAATGCAGCGCGATGGGCATGATGTGATTGGTCTTGATGTAGTCGAACGGCAACTTATCGAACGCCGCCCGATCGATTTCTTCGGGCGTGATTTTGCGGAACTCGAATCCAAAGAGAGCGGCCTTGGCCTGCAGAATATCCTCGGCCGATACGTTCAGAGCGCGAACCAGTTTTTCGATGTCGCAGCCGCTTTTTTTCTGCTCTTCCTGTCGCACCTGATCGAACTGGGCACCGGACAGTTTTCCCATTTCCATCAGCACATCGGCGATATCGCGGACATGGGTGGGTTCATTGACCTGCGGGGAATAGAGATTGCACAATCCCGGAGCCAATTCGACAATCGGCGTATGGTTCAAGGTAACGACGGCATCGGTCGTCGGCGTCGTTCCAGTCGATTTTTTTGCGGTTCCGAAAAGTTTCATTCGCTCATCTTCAATTGAATGGTTACACCGTTCCGTTCCAGATCGACGACGCGGCTGGTGATTTGTTTCACCGTAAAATTATCGATGGTTTGACCCACCGACAGGATCCGGTCGTTGATCATACAGCAATTGCCGCCGGGGGAGCTCATGATGCTGAACAATTGCAGCTTTCCGGCTTCCCGCTGAATTTGCTCTCGTTTGAGGCTTTCCTGTTCGCCGGGAGAGGGTTCTGCCAGTAAACCGGGGATGATATCTCGTCGAAAGGGATTCTTCTTCAGTTCGGCCACATCCACCTGATCGACCGTGGAGATCTGGGAGAAGCGTCCGACGATATCATCGACTTTGGTGGTCATCTCGGTCTGTATTCCGGTCAACTGCGAGATGGCGGCCTCGATTTTGGCCTCTTCGGGATTGGGAGCGGCCGAGGCGTTTTTCGGTGTGGTCTTCTTGATCATAAACCACACACACAGCGCGCCGATGACAAACAGCGCGATCAGGACATAGGTACTCTGTTTGACGCTTTTGCCGTGTTCGGCGGGTACGAGATAGTCGTTTTCATGACTGACCTGTCCGTTGGTTTCCGTCGCCGGGGCCTGGACCGGCGTTTCGGTCGTCTGGCCCTCGGCCGGTTTGTGTCGATCATCTTTGAGAAATGACAGCATGAGAAAGTCTCCGTAGATTGAGCGGTTGAGACGATCAGGTCCCGCTGTTTTGGAAGAAAACGCTGACGACGAATCGGGCTTCGGTATGGCCCTCGAATTTATTGCGTTTTTTGAGGGATAGCTCGCGAATCTTGGTGATCCGGTCGAGTTTTTCCAGTTCGAGCAGGAACGCATAGTAGGAATTGAAGTTTCCCTCCAGCTCCATTTCCAGCGGCTGCTCGATATAGCCCCGATTGTCCTTGTTTTTCTGGGTACGGATGGTCTTGGGAGCCAGGTTTTGTTTCTGGGCGATCACGGTGATGTCGGTCAGAACGTTATCGATTTCGCTGGTTGGCGGCAGCTTGCTTTCGAAGGTCTCGATGGCCTGTTCGACTTTCTGGAGTTGTCGGTTGAGATCGACCGCGGCGGCGGTCGCTTTTTCCAACTCCAACAATTTCGCCTGTTTCTGGGCCACTTTGGCCTTCTGATCGGCCAGGTACACATTCGCCGGTTTGATCATGTAGGCATACGAAACATACCCCATGGCCACCAGCAAGATGAAGAACAAAGCTTTTCGTGAATTGCTTGACATCGGATATCCTTTCGTTGACGTATCGATCCGACGGTTACATATTGTTTGCCGCGCCGGCCATGCGGATTTTTTCCACGTCCGCCTTGCTTAACTGAAGATTCGGTTTGAGTTTGACTTTCAACCGGAACTCACGGAAGACGGCTTCATCGAGCGTATATTCCTTCGATTCGATCAGACTGACGTTATCCATCAGGATTGAACTGCCCAATCGGGTGATATAGGCGGCCACTTCGAGATCGCTGGGGGCAATCCCTTTGATCTCGACGGTGGTTTCGACGGGTTTTTTTTCGATCACGGGGGCGGCATCCGCCACTCCTTGTCCCGGTTTGGCGAGCAGACCGGCCGGTTGAGCGGTTTTTTGTTGATAGGTATTGGTCCCCGGTTTCGCGGGGGGCGGTTTGGGAAGCGACAATTCTTTTTCTTCCAATTTCAGTTCCAGGAGCGACACGCCGCTGGGAAGGTTATTGGTCAGACCGGCCAGAATGATACTTCGGGGGATCGGCTCCAGGAGCTCGGCGGTCATGACCATGGTCTTCATCATGGCCTTGCTTTTGCCCTTGAGTTCTTCCAGTTGAGCGATCTGATCCTGGGCCTTGGACATCTGCAAGTTTAGAGATATCAGATCGGATTCGACGACTTTTTGGCGCATCTTGATAATGGAAAACGTCACCCCGATGGCGCCCATCAGCGCTCCGAACAGGACCAGGTACAAAAAGTTGGCCCGGCCGGAATCCCGCTGTTGGATATAATCATTCGGTACAAAATCGATTTTTACCATGGTTCAGCTCCGATGGATCAGGAGAAGGAGTGGTTGGCCAGGCTCAATCCAAACGCGGTGGCCCAGTTGATTCGGTTATTTCGTCGATCGATACCCGCGTCGCTTCCCGGATGTCGTTCGACCGCGGAAAATACATCGCCCATTTGCGCCGGAATTTGCATTTTGCGGGCCAGGTCGGCGATTTTTTCACAGATTTCCGGTTCGACAACCTTGCCGGCAAAAAACATCATCCGCTGAATTTTCTGTCCGGCGGCAACCGAGTCGAAGTACCGGGTGCAGGCGTCGATCTCGGCGATCAGCCGCTGGACTTTCTCCCCCTGCAGCAACTGGTCGTGTCCAATGGGAATGGCTCGCGCAAACAGCAGGTCTTTCTGGCGGCAGATGACGATATTGGACAGGCGGCATTCGATATCGATCAGGAGATTGATGACTTCGGATTCCTCTTTCCGGCGACTAAAGAAATTGACAAAACTGGAGATCATGGCTTCCGGCCAGACACTCATTCCGCGAATTTCCATTCCGGCGTTTTCATAGATGGCCAGATGGCGTGCGATCTGTTTTCTCGGGGTGGCCATCACCACCACGTCGATTTCCGAACGAGCGGTCGTGATCGAGTCCAGCGGGACAAATTGCATCATGGCTTCGGCGGACGGGAAAGGAAGTTTGGGACCCACCTTTTCCGAGGCGGCCTGGGCGATCTTTTTTTCGGGAAGACGCGGAAGACGGATCTGATCGATGAACACTTCCTCCGAGGGCAGCGCCGTGATGACGGATTTGCCCTTGAAATCGCAGGCCCTGGATAATTCGCGAAGAGACCGAACGGCCCATTTCTGCCATTCAGGACTGCCCTGCGCGACATCCTGCGGTCGATCCAGGTAAGCGGCCGAATACAACTTCAACTGTTCTCCGTCGAAACCGAGTTGCGCCATACGCAGATAATCGCCGCTCAGATCCACACCGATCGGATACGTTTTTTTCGTGAATAATTTCAGCATTGTCAGTTTCCCGAACGTGTCTGGCACCGAGAAGTCTCTGCCAGACCCTCTGCAACAGAATCTCGTCTCCCTGTTCGTCGTCAGAACCGGGGCATGGGATTAACTTCCTTGTCCCCAATTCCGCGCCCATGGGCCGCCGATCCGTCGCATAAAATCTACGTAATGTTCATTGACGGGTCAAAAGGCGTTCGTACAACCCCATTTCGAATAAGGGCCGATAAGGATGGTAATAGAAGGATTAAGATTGAATCAGGGATCATTCGTGTCAAATCACAACGATTTATTTCTCTTTAAAAGAGGTACATAATTATCAAAATGGATATAGGATCGGTTCGGTTATTTTACCGTAATCCCTTCGATAGTCCGATAACCCGAATCCAAAATTGAGATTTAGATTCCCCGATTTTGTCCAGTAACAAGGCACGTGACTATTTTTGAGTTCCAACCGGCCTTCATGTCGTATATAATAAATCAAGGTGATTGGTTTATATTGCCATAGGATATTGATATGAAAGGGAATTTGAATTGATGTCAACGAACGGGCGTGATTCACAACGGATGCTGTTTCTACGGCAGTATTTTATTCTCTCCTATGCATTGTTGTTGATCAATGCTTCGAGTTTATTTCGAACGCTGGAAGAGACTGATGGATTCAGTATCCTGTTTTTCGTAGCGGCCATGGCCACGCAGGCCTTTTTGTTGTTACTGCCGGTTCAGTTGTTCCTGTCGTTACTGGATTGGATCGGGAAATGGATGATTTTTTCTTTCTTGCCAGGAGGGATTCGTAAGGCGTTTGTCGCGGGCTGGTACGGACTGGCGGTGCTGGGCTTTGGGTTGGTTCAATGCCTGATGTACATTGACAAGACCGTATATCGGATGTTTTCATTTCATCTGAACAGTTTTGTGTGGAACCTCATTATAACACCGGGTGGAGTGGAGTCGATGGGGGGAGATCCATCGAGCCGGACCTCGTCGATTCTGATCATGGGGACAATCTTCGGGATTCAACTGGCGGCGATGCTCTTGTTAATTTTGTGGCCGGGGTTTCGTCGGGGGCTGACGAGGATGGCACCACGGTCAGTCCGAACGGCGGGTCTGATTGGAATCGTCGCTCTGTGGTTGTTTCAGGCGGGGACGTACGGTGTGTGCGCTCTGATGGAACGCAGTGGTCCCCTGTTTGCGGCCAGATCCGTTCCGTTTTATATTCCTGTAACCTTCACTCGATTGGCTAGGCGGATGGGGATCCATCCCGTGCAGGATGAAGACGAGGTGCAATTGCGAATGCGAAAACTGGGGCAGTTGCGATATCCGTTGAACCCCATCACCCGTACGGCCGATCACAAGGACTACAACATGGTCTGGCTGGTCGGGGAATCATTGCGGGAGGATATGATCGATCCTGAGATCATGCCGGCGACCCATCAATTCGCGCAGGAATCGGTCTGGTTTACCAACAACTATGGCGGCGGCAACGGGACCCGGATGGGGTTGTTCGCCATGTTTTACGGCCTGTACGGAAATTATTGGTTCGAGTTTCTTTCCCTGCAACGGTCGCCGATTTTGATAGACCTGCTGAGGGAAAGCCGATACCAGTTCGGCCTGTACACCAGCGCGATGTTCACGTACCCCGAGTTCGACAAGACGGTGTTTGCGGGGATCCCGACCGAGGAATTGCATTCATACTCGGTGGGCCAGGGATGGCAGCGGGACCGCAAAAATGTGACGGACATGCTGGAGTGGATCGACCGGCGGGATCCGGCGCGACCGTTCATGACTTTTTTGTTTTTCGAATCAGCCCATGCGCAGTATCACTTTCCCCCTGAGACGATCATCCGCAAGGATTACCTGGAGGATTTTAACTATGCGACTGTTGACCTGAAGAAGGATATCGGACGGATCTGGAACCGGTACCTCAATTCGTGCCGGCATCTGGACACGCAGTATGACCGCGTACTGAAGGACCTGAAGGACAAAGGCCTCCTGGACAGCACAATCGTTCTGGTGACGGGGGATCATGGGGAGGAATTCATGGAGAAGGGACACTGGGGCCATAATAACCAGTTTCACGAGGAACAGGTTCGCACGCCGCTGATTTTACATGTGCCGGGTAAGGGGGCCCGAAAAATCGAGCGGATCACGAGCCAACTGGATATTCCCGCGACGCTGATGGCGCTGCTGGGTGTGACCAATCCGCCGCGGGATTATACGCTGGGATATGATCTTTTCGGCAGCGAGACGCGGAAGTACACGGTCTTCAGCGCCTGGGATGCTATCGGCTACATGGATGAGGACTTCAAGGCAACCTTTCCCCTGAAAGGAGCAGGTTTTGCACAGAAGAAAGTGACCACGCGAGATGACGGTCCGGTGGCCGACAAGAAGGCGTTCTTCGCCGAACACAAGACGGAGCTGCTTGAGATCATGACCGACATGACACGGTTCAGCGGGGAAAATAAAAACCATCGTTGATGTTTCGATTCCACCGGATATGGCGAAAAAAACGAAGATTCAAATTCTATGGACGGTCGGCCTGCTGGGGCTGGTCGCCGGCCTGTGGCTGCGGGAAGGCCCGCTAGCCTACAGTGTGGCCAATCAGCGGGCGATCCTATTGGGTCGTTACACGGAAGAACAGATGACGACACAATTGGTCGTCACATCAATCGTGTTGCTGATCGTACTGGGGATCTGGACAGGGCGTGAGAAGAGCCGGCAGGAAAAGCGTTGCGATCAGTTCCGGACAATCCTGATGATTGTTTCGATCCTGTTGACTGTGGCGGTTGCGGACGCGGTGATGCGGATCTTCGAGGGACAACAGTACATCCGAACCGCCCAGAGCCACCATCGCCCCGCCAATTTGTCGATCCGGGGGACCTTCAAGGATGTTCCGGTTACGGCGTTCACCTTTCCTAACGCACCGGCCGGATATCCGCCGATCGAGTACACGCTGACGACCGACGACCGAGGATTTCGCAACACCAAGACTCTGAAAAGTTGCGACGTGGCCGTTCTGGGGGATTCCTTTGCCGAAGGGACGGGAATATCGGACGACTTGGTGTGGCCGGTACTCCTGGGTCAATCCCGCGGATGGTCGGTATACAACTTTGCCATGTCGGGGACCAGTCCGCCGGCCTATCTGGATATCCTGCAACAGTATGGGCTTGAACTCAAACCCAGGATCGTGATCTGTCTTTTGTACGAGGGTAACGATTTTCGGGACGTTAATTACCAAGCGAGTAACCTGGAGGCACCGCGGCCGACTCTGGGGAGGATCATCTTTTATGGATCCCCGATCCGCGCGAAACTCAAGAAACTGATGATCCGGACGTTCGGACCGATCCATTGCGATCGCTTCGACATCAACCCGGCGATTCTGGCCGATCCACGCCATACGATGTATGCGGTGTCCTGGCTCCCCATGGTCGTTCCGCCGAACGGCGGCAATCCATACGCCATCGAGTTGAAACGGATGCTGGAACTCTATCGCAGCCGGGAGGCGCTGGCCGCTTCCCGGGGCGTTCTCAAGACCCAGGAGATTGTGGTTAAAATAGAGGAGTTGTGTCTAAATAACAATATCCGGCTGATCGTGGTGTATGCGCCGGACAAGTCGCAGGTCGTACTCACGGCCGGAAGGGAATGGCTCGACGCGGACCGGTTACGGGCGTTCATGGGCCTGAAGGAACGCAATCTGCCGCAGGGAGAGAAATTGGTTTCGGAGGTTCTTGGCCGATTGGATGGACTGGAATCGGTCATGGAAGATTTTTGTCGCAGGAAGGGAGTCGAGTTTATCAGTCTGACCGGACCGTTGCGGGAAGCGATGCTCGCGGGCAAGCGGGTTTATTTCACCTATGATCAGCATATCAGTCCCGAAGGTCACCGAATTGTGGCCCAGGTCCTGGCGAAAACAATCGTCCCTGATCGAATCCGTTCGGCATCCAGATAACCGGGGCGGTTGTATCCCGTTCGAAATAATCTTCAAAACATACTCCTTGCACGTTCTTCCATGCCTGATATAGTGCAGGTAATTATTGGTTTATTGAACAACCTGGGGACTTGGAAAGGCAGGAAAAGTGAATGATAGTTTGAAACCATCCAAGCGATTTTTCTTTTCGGGAAATTCCATCCGAGTCATTGTTGTCGGAATGGTGAGTATCGCATTGTTGCTTCAGATCTATGCGTTCGTGGTACATCATGAGGGAAATCGACCCTTGCCGCATTGGTTCGGCAATTTCCCTAAGAATCGAGCCATTCTCGAATCGGCTCCGGCAAAGGAACAATTTTCTTTTGCCGCCGTCGGGGATATTAACAGTGTGGGTACTTTTGAGCATATCTCCGGTTATCTTCGCTCGATGCCCCTGGATTTTGCGGTTTTACTCGGCGATGGTTCATCTAGTCCCACGGAAGAAGAGCACCAATTTCTGCGAGCGGAGCTTGACGAATACACCCTGCCATGTCCGGTCTTTTACGTGGTTGGAAATCGCGATGTCAGCGCCGAAGGTTTCACGTTAGATCGTTTTGAACGCGAGTACGGTCCGAGCATTTTCAGTTTTGAGTATCAGCAATGTCTGTTCATCGTGCTTCGTACGTTGCCGGAGCCGTTTTCCAACGAAGCAAGCCTGGCGTTTCTCGCCCAGTTCCGGGATATTCCGCGCGAACGATATCGGTACCGCTTTGTATTTATGCATATCCCTCCGCCCATGGCGCCACCCTTCCTACGAAGGGCCGTCCCCGAGGGAGATCAATTCATTCGACTGTTTGAAGAGATAGGAATTGATTATGTATTCTCCGGCCATTACCACCTGTACGCCCATGTGAGATTGGGATCGACAAATTATATCGTATCCGGCGGAGGTGGGAGTCGTCTAAGCAAAAATACGCCCGGTCAGTTCCATCATGCCATGGTCATTCATGTTTCGTCGAACTCGGTCGAGGAAGAGATTATTTCGGTTCCCGAACACAATGAAATCGAAGATCGCATTGAGAAATTCGCCATCACAACACTTTGGCCCATGATGCGTCGGCATCCGGTTGGAACAATCGCCGTTGATTTCCTGGGATTTGTCCTGATGACAGGTTTATTGTGGCGATGGCCTATCCGTCGTATCTGATATATCCGATTATTCCGCTGATCAGATCTTTCATCGTGTGCATTGATAGACAAAGGCCGGGGGGAGATTACGCCAGATAATGGGCGAACTGTGGACTTTGGAGAATCGGTCGCGGATTTTATTTCGGAATCGCCTTCCTCTGGGCAGCATCCGCCCTTCGAGATAGGCGAAGGTGGCAAAACGGCCGCCGGGTCGAAGGGCGGCGAGGGTTACGTCGAGCAAGCGATCCTGAAGGGATTCATTGAAGGCGGCCCAGGGCAGGCCGGAGACGATGCTATCGACTTTATCGATGCCCCGTCGGGCAAGAATCGCAGCAAGGTTTTCTACGGAATCGTTTTCAATATCCACGTTGGGGAATCGCCGGCGAAGGGTTTGGGCCATCTGGGGATTGAATTCGATGGCGATCAGGACCGCATCGGGTTGTTTGACATGCAGGATCCGGCGGGTGAACGATCCAGTTCCAGGGCCATATTCGACAATGACGCGAGCCTGTGTGACGCCGGCGAGGTCAACAATCCGTCGTGCCAGTCGTGAGGAGCTGGGGGCGACGGCACCGATGGTGGCGGGGGAACGAAGGTATTCTTTGAGAAATGTCAGCGTGTGGCGAACCATATATTATCGTTCCCTCCCTGGCGATGAATGGGCAATAACCGGTAAGGAATCATCGTAATCCAGCCACCGGATACGAAGCGATCAGTCCTTTCCGGTGTACCAACTAAGAAAGATATTCTTGCCGACGGTTTCGCGGATCGGTTCGACATGGCCGTCGAGAAACAGGCAGTTGGCCAGACCGTTGGGAGATTTTTCGATCTGAGCCACTCGACTTGCGGCAAGACCGGGATCATCCAAACTTTTATTGCGTTTGTTGTGACGGAAGATTTCCTTATAAAATTGCTCTCGCCCCCCCTTTCCTCCGGCCGTGGTGGGACGATAATGAGTCAGATTCACCGTGTTGCCTGTTTCAATGGCAAACAGGTCGCCCTGACCCTGGCCTTCAATTTTCGGTTCGACGTGATCGTGGGTAATAATGAACTGGCTGGCAGAGCGGATATCCGAAACCTTCAGATTGTTAAAATTCGCATTGATCGCATATCCGGCCTGACGGCATAATTTTGGATCCACATTATAGATCAAACTTGGAATCATAACATAACTGGGACAACCAAATACATCCTGGGACTCGGTGTAACTCACATAGGCCACGCCCCAATAGGCCTCGTATGCCCTGGGATTGATATAGACGCTGGGATTCGCCGGATCATACCATAAGAATTCGTTGGCGCCGACATTGCCGCTGGGCCTGGTATAATCGTATGATCGGCCGTCATTCTGATCGAAATAGACAAGAAGCGCGGTACCGATGCCCTTGAGATGAGAGCGACAGATCACGGTCTTGACCTGTTCCTTGGCTTTGGTCAACGAGGGGATCAGAATGGCCAGCAAGATGCCGATGATGGCGATGACAACAAGCAGTTCGATCAAGGTGAAACCGTTAGACCTTCTCCGCACTACGCCGTTTTGAAGTCTGCACACGCTACAGCCCTTTCCAGAATAATGAAACCACGCATCCAACAGGTTCATTATATATGAATGAGACGTAAAAATCAATTTTTATTACAGTTTTTCCAGCAGAGTTGATGAATTCCGGGCGATCGGGATCCCGGCGTTACTTTCGCTGTTGTTGTTTCAGGGCGGCCATGACCAAGTCGATGTCGACATAATCCCGAACGAGGTCGCGAAGGCGTTTGATCTTGTCGGTGTCATAAGCACGGATTTTGAAGCCGATATCGGCCATTTTGGAGCTGACTTGGAAGGTATCGTCATTACTCAGCAGGACCGGGATCGCGCTGCTTTTGAGAAGCGGTACGATCTTGGGATGGGGTTCAAACCCGCCCGAAAGCAGCAATCCGCCGCTGTGGGGACGGTTTTCAGCCAGCATGAGGATGGATACCAGGATATTATCCACACGGTCGCCGGGGGTGATGATGAGGGTATTATCGCGGACATAGTCCAGAATGTTTTGGGGTTCCATGGCGGCGATGACGGTGTGTTCGATGCGATTGCTGAGGGAATCGGAGCCGCACAGGACGGTGAAATTGAGTTCCTCGGCAACCTGCCCAACCGTGAAATATTCGAGAGACGCATCGTAGGGGATGGCGCCGATGAGTCGTGTCCCCATGAGTTTCAGCCCGGCTTCGGCCGTTTCGCGCACCCTTTCGTACTTGTCGCCGAGTACCTTGTTGAAAATGACGCCCATAACCTCGACGTTGTGATCCTTGAAGAGGGACAAGCTCAGAGCGACTTCGTCGAGAGGACGGCCGATGCCGCCGGCGGTGACGATAACCACCGTGGCCTTCAGAAGCTGAGCGACGCGGGCATTGGACAGGCCGAAGCAACTGCCTACGCCGGCATGGCCGGTGCCTTCGATGATGACCATCGGGTGGGTTTTGAGGAGATGTTCGTGACAGGCGACGATCTCTTTTTCGAGCGGGCTGACGTCGGGGTTAAAGATGAACTTACGGGTAAAACCTCGCTCGATGGCGATGGGGCTCATGTAATAGGGCTCATCGGGCATTCGGAAAACCTGATGCACCAGAACGGAATCTTCGTCGATGTTTTTATCATGATAGCGAACATAGTGCTGGCCGACGGGTTTATAATACCCCGGGTCCATTCCGCGTTCCATCAACAACTGCATAAGACCGAGGCTGACCGAGGTTTTGCCGCTGTCCTTGAGCGTAGCGCTGATATAGATCGGTTTCACGAAATCATTCCCCTTATCCGATTGGGTCTCATTCACTCCAGAATGTATTTTCGGGACGCTCGTCAGAATCGATCATCCCGCCGCGGAGCATTATACCTCCCGGAATGGAAACATCCAGCGTTTCTCTCAAATATAAACGGGCATCCGCGCGGCGTTTTGATTCGAAGGATTGACGGGGGCAAGGAAGTGTGGGATACTGGAGCCGATGAGCAAACGAATCGCGATATTGGGATCGACCGGATCCATCGGGACCAGCGCGCTGGAGGTGATGAGCGCGCTGGGATCGGGGTACGAGGTGGTTGCGCTGTCTGCGAAAGAGAATATCGAATTATTGGAGCAACAATGCCGTCAGTTCAGGCCCCGCTACGTCGGGGTTGTCGAGCCCCGCAAGGCGCGGCAGTTCCAGGCGGCTCTGAACGATTTCCCCGGACGGATTTTTTCCGGACCGGAAGGGTTGGTGGAAATCGCCTCGCTGCCGGACGTGGATATCGTATTGACGGCGGTGGTCGGCGCGGCGGGATTGCCCTCGGCGCTGGCGGCGGCTCATTGCGGCAAGACGCTGGCGATCGCCAACAAAGAGCCGCTGGTCATGGCCGGAA
Organism: uncultured Pirellulales bacterium; assembly: GCA_964386005.1. GTDB lineage: Bacteria > Planctomycetota > Phycisphaerae > Sedimentisphaerales > Anaerohalosphaeraceae > FEN-1350. The sequence goes on from CAYLSB010000033.1 coordinate 33,492, forward strand.
AACTCTTGACCGAAACCGCGCGGGCCAACGGGGCGATCCTTCTGCCTGTGGATAGCGAGCATTCGGCGATTTTTCAATCGCTGCAGGCCGGCCGTCACGAGGAAATCGAACGGATCATTCTGACGGCATCGGGCGGTCCGTTTCGCGGCGCGACGGTCGAGCAGATGCGCGAGGTGACCGTCGAGCAGGCGCTCAATCATCCGACGTGGAATATGGGGCCCAAGATCACCATCGACTGTGCCACGATGATGAACAAGGCCCTAGAGATCATCGAGGCGACGTGGCTGTTCGACGTTCCGGTCGATCGCGTGGGCGTGCTGGTCCATCCGGAATCGGTGGTGCATTCGATGGTGGAGTTTGTCGATGGATCGGTGCTGGCGCAGCTTGGCGCCGCGGACATGAAACTGCCGATCCAGTATGCGCTGACGTATCCGAACCGTCTGGCGGGCGCGGCGACGCGGCTGCGTCTGGAACCGTTGGGGCGGCTGACGTTTGAGCCGCCGGATCGGAAGGTATTCCGGTCGCTGGACCTGGCCTACGAGGCGGCCCGGCGGGGCGGAGCGGCGCCGGTGGTGCTCAACGCGGCCAACGAGATCGCGGTGGAGGAATTTCTTGCCGGCCGGATTCGGTTTCCGATGATCATCGAACTGGTCGAAGAGTGTATGAACCGGCCGTATCCGGGCGAAGAACCCGAATCGCTGGATGAATTGCTGGCGGCGGATGACTGGGCCCGGCGACAAACCCGGGACATGATCGGCCAGTCCGTTTGATGGACATTTTCATATTGTACATTGTATATTGATATTGACTGAATAGGTTGTCCGGCGTTTCCAATCGTTGACTCGCCGGACAGCAGAACTTTGGGAGAATGACCTTTCATGGCGGTACAGAAAAAAATCAATTGGGGCAGGATGATTCTGGCGATGGTTTTCGTGATCGTGGTCGGATATCTGATCGCACGAAATCCGGTAACGTTCGGCAATATCCTGTTGGTGGTGCTGGGCTTCGGCGCGGTGGTCGTGGTCCACGAATTCGGGCATTTTATCGTCGCCAAGTTGTCGGGAATCAAGGTCGAGGCGTTTTCGATCGGGTTTCCTCCGACGCTGGCGGCCTTTACGCGGAAGGAAGACGGATTTCGTCTGGAGGTTCTGCCTCGCTTGTTCGAGTCCAATTCGGCGGTGAAACCCGAGGTTGCCGACGCGGCGCTGGAGGGAAAACTGAGTTCGTCGATGTCGCCGTCGTCGCGGGCGTGGGATACGGAGTATCGCATCGGGTTGATCCCGTTCGGGGGATTCGTCAAGATGCTCGGACAGGAAGATACCGGCGCCGCCCAATCGACCGCCGATCCACGATCGTTCGCCAACAAACCCATCTGGATTCGGATTGCGGTGGTGGCGGCGGGCGTGGTTTTTAACGCGATCAGCGCGTTTATCATTTTCATGATCGTGTTCCTGATGGGTATTCAACTTCCTCCTGCGGTGGTGGGTGGGGTCACTCCGGATTCTCCGGCGCATCGGCAGGGAATTCAGGCCGGGGATGAGATCGTCGAGGTCAACGGCGATCCATTTGTGGATTTCACCAGCGTGGTCATGGCTCCGGCGCTGTCCCGCAAGGGGGAACAGATTCATTTCAAGGTCAAGCGGCCGGACGGGCGGATCGAACCGATCAGCGTGATCGCCGAACAGGCGGTGATGGCGGAGATGCCGATCCGTTCGCTGGGAATCGAGCAGGCCCGGTCCTTGACCATCGAACGGAAGATTCCTCCGGCGGAGGCGGGAATCCTCAACGAGATGAAGGGTCTGATGCCCGGCGACCGCATCACGGCCGTGGATGGGAAGTCCGTACAGAACATCTGGGATATGGAAGATATGATCGCGGGGACGTACAATCCACAGACCATCCTGACGGTGGAACGGGGGACGGATGCGATGGAGAAAACCGATGTGGTGCTGCCGCTTCAATGGACCGCCACGATCGCCAACTTCAGTTCCGAATTTGATCTGAGCCATGTGGGATCGCTGGTGCCCCGGCTGAAAATCACCAGCGTCCTGACGCAGCCGACCGCACGGGGCGGCATCGCCAGGATGCTGGGGAAAAAGACACCGGTCGTTCCCGATACGAACGAACAACTCCGGGACGGAGACATCATCGTCAAGGCCGGCGAGATTGAAAATCCCACCTACGAAGAACTTCGCAAGGTCACCACCGACCACAAGAACAGGGAGATGCCGATGGCGGTGCTTCGCCGGGACGCCGCCGGCAAGGAAAGTCGGGTCGAGGTGAAGGTGACTCCGCGCGAGATTCCCAACAGCGATCGGGTGACCATCGGCATCGCGGTGGCGCTGGACGCCGAGCATCCGGTGCTGGCGAGCACGGTCGGTTCCGACCAGCCGACGCTGGACATTCCGCGCGGGGCGACGATCACCGCGGTGGATGGCGTGGATGTCGGCAGCTTTTTCGAGATCGCGCGGATCATCAATTCCGACACCAACGCCGGCCAGCGAATCAGCATTGAGTATCGGCTGGACGAACAAAACGCCGGATCGGTGGGCCTGGATATCCCGCTGGAAGGCGCCGTGCATCTGCGGCCGATCTTCGCCGCGGTGGTTCCGCTGGAGATGCTGAAGGTGACGTACAAAGCGCCCAGCGCTGTGGCCGCGGTGCGATGGGGATTCAAGAAGACCTGGCAATTCATCGCGCAATCCGTGATCACGCTCAAACGGCTGATCAGTCAGGATGTGAGCCCCCGAAATCTCATGGGTCCCGTGGGGATCGTCTCGGCGAGTTACTCGATCGCCAGCCGGTCGCTGATCGACTATGTGTTTTTCTTCGGGCTGATCAGCTCGTGTATCGCGGTGATGAATTTGCTGCCGCTGCCGATCGTCGACGGGGGCGTGATCCTTCTTTTGTTGATCGAAAAACTCCGCGGCAAGCCATTGTCGGATCGCCTGCAGGAGATCATCAGTTACGCGGGGATCGCGTTTTTGCTGGCGGTGTTTTTGTGGCTGACGTACAACGATTTCATGCGGATTCTGTTCGGATAAACCAAGAGCGGGAATTAGAATGGAGGTGTTAGGATTTAGGCCGAACCGTAGAGTTCGAAGCGTTATGGAAGATTCCAGGAAATCCAAATGCCACAGTTTCAAGGATCTACAGATCTGGCAGCGCGGGATTTGCCTGGTCAAGACGGCGTATGCGATGACTCGACTTTTTCCGCGGGAAGAGTTATAGGGTTTGGTTTCACAGACCCGCCGTTCGGCTATTTCAATCCCGGCCAATATTGCCGAAGGATTCACGCGATTTCATGACAAGGAGTTCATGCAGTTTTTGTATGTGGCGTTTGGTAGCGGCGCCGAATGTGTTACGCATTTGACGATCGCCGAACAACTCCGGTATGTAACCGTCGATCAGATTGGACCGGTCGTTCAGGAGATCGACGAAATCAGCAAGATGATTATGGCGCTGATCAAGAAAATCAAGACCCGGCAGACCAGAAAACCTGTCCGGAAATCGAATGGGATGGAGATCGCAACTAACTCCTAAATCCCATATCCTGAATCCTTTTTACCGGCATTCGGCTATGAAACAAGCCGTTTGCCCCGAAATTCGACAGGCAGGACTCCGATGCCCATCACGATTGCGGCGGTGATACCTACGTACAACCTGGAACCGTACATCGGCAGGGCGGTGGAAAGCGCCCTGCGTCAGACACGGGCCTTCGATGAGATTCTCGTCGTGGACGACGGCTCGACCGACGACACACCCAACGTATTGGAGAGATTCGGAGAACGGATACGAATCCTCCGACAGGCCAACGCCGGGGCCAGTGCCGCCCGCAACGCGGGCATCGAAGCGGCTCAATCGAGGTGGATCGCGTTTCTCGACGGCGACGACGAATGGCTGCCGGATTATCTGGAGCGAATGGAGGGGATTGTCCAACGCAACCCGAAGCTTGTCTGGGCGACGGGAAACTTTATCCGATGTGACTGCAACGCCGGTCACCGGCAGCGGAACGACCTGACGCCCGAGCGCATGGAGGCGATTCGAAAGATCCTTGCCGGCGGTGAAGTATTCGACAGCTATTTCGTCGCGCACAACGCCTTCGCCGCGGGCTGTACGGATACCATGATGGTTAGGCGGGATGTGCTCCTGGAGGCGGGATTGTTTGAGCTGGGCATGAAACGAATCAACGATATGGATATGTGGTTTCGGATCGCGTATCGACATCCGGCGATCGGTTTTATTCCCGAACCGCTGGCGATCTATCATCTGGATATCCCCAACAGCATCGTCAAGGCCCACACCGATCCGAAGATCATCGAGGATTTTCTCCGTCGCCACTTTGCCCTGGCCGAACAGTTCGGTAAAACGGCCGAATTCCGACCCTGCGCAAAAAAATTATTGGCATCATGGCTCGAAATTCTCCTCGAACAGAAACGTGGAACGGAAGCGAGATATCTGTTGCGGCAATTCGGGGACTTATTGAATCTATATTGTCGGTATACAACGTATATTCGGGGGCTTTTTCCTCGATTGGGATACGTGTACGAACATACAAAAAAACGATTGTCAAGCAAGACGATATGAACCAAAGACCGAAGATATTGTTCGTTGCATGGGAGTGGCCATGTCCTCCGAGACAGGGATCGCATCTTCGGATCGTAAACATTGTTCGGCAACTTCAAGTCTTCGGGGATGTTACATTTGTCTGTGTCTGCTCTGACACGGATTCTTCACGCTCGAAAGAGACTCGATCTCAATTGGGATCGGTAATTACATGTAAAATACATAAACAGCAATGGCCGGGAGTACTGGAGGTGCTACGACACAAATTCTGTTTTCACTGGCCCTGGCACTATGGAGACCAATTGTCATCGGAGGACAAGAAACGATTTGCCAAGCTGTGTGAGCAATATGATCTTGTGTGGTTTCATACATTGAATGCAGCCGATGCCTTTGGACAGCGGTCTTATCCTCACAGTGTTATTGATCTGGATGATTTGAATCAATTTAAATTTTTGGAAATGGGCCGGTTTCTTGGAACCCTTCGAACCCGGATTGCCGGCGCCGTATTGGCCTTCAAATGGAGACGGAGAGAAAAACGGGCTCTTGACCGGTTTTCAATCATTTCGTTATGCAGTGAACAAGACAAGCAACAATTAGGCGGCTCAGAACGTATTGCGGTAATTCCGAATGGATTTGAAATGCCGACCGTAAAGCCACAGTGGAATGATCGTACCCGGTTGCGTCTTGGTTTCATTGGCTTACTCGGTTATGCACCGAATCTTTACGGCATGAAATGGTTTGCCGAGAACGTCTGGCCGTTGGTGAAAAAGCAAATCCCCAACGCTATTCTGCGGATCGTCGGACATGTGGACCCCAGCGCGGATTTTTCAGGTTATCCCGGGTTTGAACATACGGGATTTCTGCCGGATCCGACAGATGAATTCGCTTCGTGGTCCGGGATGATCGTCCCCCTTCATTTTGGAGGCGGAACGCGAATCAAAATTCTTGAAGCATTCAGTCGGATGTGCCCGGTGATCTCAACCCCTGTGGGCGCCCATGGTTTGGATCTTGAAGATCGGAAACAATTGATTATTGGGAAAAACCCGGATGAATTCGCTGATGGCTGTATTGAATTGCTAACCAAGCCGGATTTGGGAAAACACCTGGCAAGCCAAGCATGGGATTCATTTGAAACGAGGTACAATTGGACGATCATCGGTCGAGCAATCCGTGAGACTGCCGAAAGAGCCATGAAATCATAAGTCTTTAGCCAAAAACATATTATGGCAAATAAGGATTCTTGAAAATTTCTTGATTTTCATTGAAAAATAGAGGATAATAATCCTAATCAATTTCATCTGATGTATAACAAGTAAAATGGACGGCCGAATTGTTTCGGCAGGAAGGGAGAGTGGTCTATGAAAAGATTCAGTTTCAGAGGCTTGTTAGTTGTTATTGTCATCCTGTTTTGCATCCCTCATACATCTGCTACATGGTCCGAACCGGTCTTGTTATCAGAATTAAATGATCATCAAAACAATTTTCCGGCTTACGGCCCTGCCATATCATCCGACGGTTTATCAATTTATTTTGCGCGACAGATTCCAGGGGATGTGGCTCCGTTTGATATATTTGAAGCCCGAAGAGATACACCCGATGGTGTATTCCAACCTCCAAGGAGATTGGTCGAGTTGGGCATAACATCAACCTACGTAGAGAAACCATGGATATCTCTGGATGGACTGAGACTTTATTACGCAGAGATTCTATGGAATAACAATCAAGCTCAACGATATATTCGTGTCTCTTCGCGTACTTCAACATCCGATCCCTGGAATCCGTCCGTTACGATTAAGGAAATCCATAAATTCTTTAACGAATCCGTGGATGCGAATCCGGCATTGATTGGGGATGAATTAACGATATTCTGGCAGTCAAACCGCGATGTTTTCGAAAATAGGTCGAATTATTACGCCGTAAGAAAATCACTGAATGATCCATTCATCAAGATCACTGAAATTACTGAACTAAATGCCCTCGGTGCGAGTGGCCTCCATTTTTCTTCGGATGGATTAACGATCTATTTTACAGCCCCAAATCCTCAATCGGGCCTGGCGAACATCTGGAAGGGAACTCGATCGGCGCGGGACGGGGTATTCGGGGATTTTGAGATTCAACTGGATCTTGGCGGACCGGATATTCGATGTCATTCTCCGTATCTAACTCCGGACGGCAAGACGATCTATTTCTTCCGTAAAACCGGCGACGATCTCCTGACGGAAAAGGGCATCTGGGTATCGCACTGGATTGAGGATCCACAGCAGGTGGTGATGAACCGGCTTCAGGAAACGATCGAAACCAAAGAGGCGATGATCGCCGATCTTGAGGCAACAATGGCCGGCGAGAGGGAAGCGCTGGAAACGTTGAAAACGATGTACAACCAGCGTGAATACGGCACATGGACACCCATCAACATTCGAAGAGCCATCATCCAGATTTCGCTGGGGCTGTCACGTCAAGAACTGTCGAAACGGCTTCTGGGAATGTCGATCGATGCTCTGGAGAAGGCGAAAGAATACCTGCAGCAACCCACACCGAAGCCTCAACCTGTGAGATAAAGCCCAAGGGACGATTTGCATAGTCAACGTATCGGGCGGCCGGGAGTAACCGAGCCGCCTTTTTTATGGATCGGCACTGGATCGATGATCTGTCGTCTGTCCGGTCGATTCGGTTCCTCGTTGAAAACGCGGCCGTTTGACAGTACAATGATCCCCATGAAACGTAGAATCGAAAAGTCGGACGCGTGGGGGATTGTTTATTCCATACGCTTGTCGATATGGGAACGAACCGATATGAACAGGAATTATTCGGGAGCGATATACATGAATAAGACGATCCTCGTTATCGGAATAGGAATATTCTGTCTTGCTTCGGCGTTGACCGGCTGCAAAAAAAAGACCCCGGTCGAATCTCCGCAACCCGTAAAGGTCAATCCACAGAGTATCGCCGTCGAATCCACAACATCATCGGACGCGGCCCAACCGCCGAAACCGATTGCCCCATCCCAACAATCCGTCCAACCTGCGCCCGTCGCCGTCTTGTCGTCTGATCCGGCTTCCAATCAGGTTAAGCCGGTGATCATGGCTTCCGATGAAGCCGCGCCCGGCGCCGGTACGCAATCCGGCCGTGACCCAGGGGAAACTCAACCGTCCATGCCGGATAAGATTGTTCCTATCGCCGATAACCAGTGGACATCGGATTATGATTCGGCCGTCAAAAAGGCCGTCGCCGAGAACAAGAACCTGCTGTTGAATTTCAGCGGCTCGGATTGGTGTCCGGCGTGTATCCGGCTGGACAATGAGGTCTTCAGCAGGGAGGAATTCCGCAAGAACGCGGGAAAGCTGTTCGTCATGGTGACGATCGATTTCCCGCAGGCCCCCGACAAGATCACTCCGGCCGTTCGTGCTCGCAACCAGAAACTGCAGGAACGATACGGTATCGAGGGGTATCCAACGGTTATCCTGGCGGATTCCATGGGACGACCTTACGCTCAAACCGGCTATAAAGAAGGCGGTCCGGAAGCGTATATGGAACATCTCAATGTCCTGTGGGAGGAAGGTCGAAAACTCCGCGACCTGTTCACCGCGGCCGCAAAGACCGATACTCCGGCGCTGGATCGTGCCAAGCTGCTCGATCAGGCCCTGTCGATGTTGCCCGGCGAGATCATCGGCCGGTTTTATATTTCGGAGGTTGATCAGATTATCGAGTTCGATTCGAAGAATGAGGCCGGCCTCAGGAACAAGTACCTCCTGAACCGTCAGTTCAGTCTTGTTCAGGATGCCCTCAAATCAAAGAATTACGGCAAGGCCAAAGAGGTATTGGACGTTGTAATCTCCGAACTGAAGCCAACCGGCGCCGAACTCCAAAATGTGTATTTCGCCCGTGCAAAAGTCATGCACTTTCTTCAAAATGCCGCGGGCGAAAAGGAAAGTCTTCAAAAGGCCCTTGAAGCCGATCCGGACAGCCCGGCCGCGACGCAAATCCGCCGCATGTTGGACGTTTACTTTCCCAAGCCCCCTGCCATGACCCAATCCGCCACAATAGAAACCAATCTCAAGACGTATCAAACATTCCTTCCGGAACGAGCGTTTGACGGCAATGAACAAACGTATTTCTGGTCCGCGGGCGAAACGAAATCCGGCGATCAGTTCACCCTGATCCTCGACGAAGCAACTCCCCTCAACGAGTTGAAGGTCCTTACCGGCGCGGAGAATACGCAGCAGGATCGTCTCTACGAAGGCGTTTTGGAAGTCTCCGATGACGGCCTGAAATTTGAGCGGGTTGCCGAGTTCAAGGACGGCATCGCCATCGTTCAACTATCCGGTCGTGTGATTAAGGCCGTTCGTATCCGATGCACAAAAGACCAGACCCAATGGCTGGTCATCCGAGAAATACAAATGAAATGACGTTCTGCGATTTCACGATCATTCCATACAACCCGCCCAAACGGAGTCTGTGGGGTTTGGGGGGAAAAGCTTTTTTCAAATTCTCGGTTTTTTTCATGTAACCGGCATTCCTCCCAGTACACCTATCTCTATAGAGGTCTTTGAAGTCTCCACATCTCAAGATTGGGCAAACCCTGCCTGGTCTTTAGAAGGGGCTTTTTTCGTTTCCGGCAGGGAATCGCTATATACTCTACCGGATTGTTATGAATCAGGTTTGATTCATAGAAACCATGGCGGGAACACAGACGAAAATAAAACGAAATAGTAAAAAGGTCCAACCGGCGACTCTGTCGAAATGGCATTCCAGTGGCACTGCGCGATGGCCTCAGGCAGTCGATCAGTTCATTTCCCAATTGCTGAAGCAATGCTGGCCGGGAATGGTTCTCGGGGCCGTATTGACCCTGATCGCAGGCCAAAGTTATGTCGCATCGCTGGGACAATCCTCAATAGGGATGATTCCCGGCATATTCGTCTATCTTCTGATTACCGCCGTCGTGGCCGTTGCCGCGGGCCTTGTCTGCTGGATCGCGTTGTGGCTGATTGAAAAGGTACCCAAAACGGCGGTTCTCGTTCTGGTGGCCGTGTTCGTCGCCATCCTGTATGTGCCGTATGCGATCTGGTACTGGATCGTGGCTGTTGGCGTTCTTGTTGGAGCCCTGATCAGCGTTGCGATTCATCAGGGGATCCGGAAGCCGTCTTCGATTCTTTCGCTGGCGATCGCTCTGGGGATCCTCGTTGCAACCGTTCTCTGGCTGGCCAATCCCGGGGATGATTCGTATCTGGTCAGACCGGATGCCGATATCACGCCGGTAATCCCGCTTGATTTGCCTTCGCCTTCCGCGCCGGGTCCGATGAAATACGATTATCTGACGTATGGCAGCGGAACGGATAAACGACGGGCCGAATACGGGCCGTCGGTTGCCATTAAAACCAGCACGGTGGACGCGTCGGGATTCCTGCCTCAACTGGACGCATGGAAAGAGAAGGAACGCTGGTCGTATTGGGGTTTCGATGCAAGTCGCCTTCCCTTGAACGGTCGCGTATGGTATCCGCGGGGAGAGGGACCCTATCCGCTGGTGCTGGTTGTGCACGGCAACCATCCCATGTGGGAGTTTTCCGATCCGGGATATGCGTGGCTGGGACAGCATCTGGCCACGCACGGGTATATGGTCGTTTCCATCGACGAAAATTTCCTGAATCTCGCCGTGACATCGGATTACGAACAGGATGAAAACATCGCGCGAACCCTGCTTGTCTTCCAGCACCTGGCGCTGTGGAAACAATTCAACGAGCACCCATCCAGCCGATTTGCCGGAAAGGTGGACATGCGGAATATCGCGTTGGTCGGACATTCGCGCGGCGGTCAGGCCGTAACCACCGCGGGGGCCTTCAACCAACTGGCATCGCACCCTGAAAATGGGAATTTTAAGTTCGATTTTAACTACAATATAAAAACCATCGTCTCGATCGCTCCGGTGGATCCGTACAGTCCATCGGGTTCTCTGGTTCCGTTATCCGACGTGAATTTCCTCACGTTGTACGGCGGGCACGACGCCCAGGCGCCGGGATTTTGGGGATTACGGCCGTATTACGACACGACGTTTCAGGCCACGAACTACGGATGCAAATCCGCGGTTTATTTTTATCGGGGCAACCATGCCTTATTCAACACGGCCTGGGGAGGCAAGGATTTCGGACCGCTACTCGGCTGGCTGGTGAATCACAAACCGGTGATGCCTCCCGATGCGCAGCGTCAGGTCGGCGCCGTTTTTATCACCGCATTTCTCGAAGCCACCCTTCGAGGAAAGACCGCCTATCTGGACCTGTTCCGCGACAGTCGAAGGGGTCGCGGGTGGCTGCCCGACGACGTGTTTGTCACGCAATTCGAAGACTCCCGATTTCGGTCCCTGGCCGATTTCTCGGAAGATATCAATCTGGCGACAACCACGATCCCCGGCGGAACGATTCATCATGAAAACTTCGTCGTTGTCGCGGAGAATCTGCTGAAAACCCGAACCCTGGATTCGACGGGGCAAAAAGTGGTGTATCTGGGTTGGAATCGAAACGGCAACGCCTCGGTCTCAAACCTGATTCCGCAGTATTCCATCCGGATTCCCGCCAATCTCGCTCAGGAATGGAACATCGGATCGGAATCGTTCTTGTCCTTTTTCGCCTGCAATTCCCAGGCGAGTCCCGTTTCGCTGGACCTGAGCGTTGAATTGGAGGATCGTTCGGGAAATCGGTCCCGGATTCCCCTGAGCCATTTCCTCGCTCTTCATCCGCCGCTGGTCAGTAAACTTTCCAAGGGCCTGTATGATTTTCAGGCCAAGCGGGATTACGAACAAGTTCCGCAAACCTACGAATTGCCGTTGAGTGAATTTACGACGGCGTGCCCGGCATTTGATCCGTCACAGCTATCGATCATCCGGTTTGTCTTTGATCGGACCGAATCGGGGGAAATTCTTCTCGGCCGAATCGGAATCGCCGGTCGGTGAAAACCTCCGCGCCAAACGTCGTAACGAATCCGTGAATCATTCCGCCCGCAGGGACGCAATGAACGAATCGGCTTCGGCGGTAGCGCTTTCGATATCGCGGACCAGCGCATCGACATTCGTTTGAACGCTGATCAGTTCGTCGCTCAATCCGGCGATGGCGACGGCGTTTAGATTGTGCTTCATAAACATGACCTGATCCCGCAGGGGAATCAGCGCGGGTTCCAGTTTGGCTTCGGCCCGCTTCATCAATCCGATGAGTTCCTTGTATTGTTTCTGCGTCAGGTCATATTTCTGTTGGCTCAGCCGGCGCAAGGTTTCGTTGTTGTAGGTTTTGAGTTCCGCGTTCCATTCCTTAAACAATGCCTGGGAAACATCCTCGACGGAGCGAATCCGCTTGCGGACCTCGTCCGCCTTGGATTCGCTTTTCTTCAGGGTGGCGTTCAGCTTATCATATTGTTTTTCCAGGTCGCCACCCTGAAAATTGACGACACTCTTGAACTGCTCCAGGGCCGTGAGGAACTGTTGCTTGGCCTCATTCTGCGTGTCGCGGGCTTCTTTGACCCGGTCCACCATGATCTCGCGTTTGTGAACGCCCAGCTTTTCCATGGTGCCATAGTACATGGAGTTGCAGCCGCCCAATCCGATCGCCAGTGCAATAAGAAGTGGCATCCGCCGTTTCATGTAGTTCTCCTTGATTGAATGAACAATCCGTGAATCGGGGAGAGAGGATTTGAACCTCCGACCT
>CAYLSB010000034.1:0-45197 GCA_964386005.1 uncultured Pirellulales bacterium
CGAAGGAATCCGTTTCGTGGCGTAAACGCACGAAACCAAACCCGGTACTCTCAAGATATGATTATACCCCGAAGTTGAATTTCAGCAAAGAGGATCCATCTTGCCCAACGTAAGGAATTGAGATATCATATCAATCGGTACGTGAATGGTTTCAGCAAATTGATCCGGGATATCGTATGAGACCAAAAACATGGAACTTCGCTGTGATCGGTGCCGGCCTTATCGCCGACTTCCATGCCCGCGCGATTCGCGACCTGCCCAATGCCCGCCTCGTCGGTTTTTATGACAATACACCCGAAAAAGCCCGCAGGTTGGCCGCCAAATACTCTGCTCTCGCTTTCGACGCGCTCGACAGAATGCTGGCGAATCCGGATATCGATATCGTCACCATCGCCACGCCCAGCGGGGCCCATTGCGGGCCCGTGATCGCCGCTGCCCAAGCGGCAAAGCACGTTCTCTGTGAAAAGCCCCTGGAAATCTCCCTCGAACGCATCGACGAAATGATCGTCGCTCATCAAGCCGCGGGTACGACGCTCGGCGGGATCTTCCAGAATCGCTTCAATCCCGCCATGATCCCGCTGCGACAGGCCGTTGCCCAAAACCGATTCGGCCGGATCACCTTCGCCGCCGTCGATGTTCCCTGGTGGCGTGCCGACGATTATTATGCCGGTTCCTGGCGAGGTACCCTGGCCCTTGACGGGGGCGGGGCATTAATGAATCAATCGATCCACATGATCGACATGCTGCTGGATATCGTTGGTGCCGTACGAAAAGTCAGCGCCTTTACCGCAACGCTGGCCCACTCCATCGAGGCCGAAGATACCGCCGTAGCCATCGTCGAATTTTCTAACGGCGCTCTCGGACACATCTATGGCGCCACGTCCTCCTGGCCCGGCCGCTCCAAACAATTCGAAGTCACCGGCGACCGCGGTACCGTCGTGTATCTCGAAGACGGTTTCACAGTCTGGCAATTCGCCGATCCGTGCCCCGATGACGACCGTATTCGAGCGCAGTATGGCCGCGCCGGTTCACCCGGCGGCGCTTCCGATCCCGCGGCGATCTCGCATCAGAACCATGCTCGAAACTTTGCCGCCTTTTTGGATGCCCTCGACACCGGAACGTCCTTCGAGATCGACGGGATTCAGGCCCGAAAATCCGTGGAACTTATCCTGGCCATCTATCGTTCCGCACGCGAAGGCAAAACAATCTGTCTATAATAACCATATACAATATTGAAATTAAAAATATGAAAACCGACATCCGCCCCATTTCAGCCGAATTGTACTTCCTTCCCGTTACCACACGTATTCCCCTCAAGTTCGGCCCCGAGACCCTTACTTCCGTCATCTGTGCACGCGTCCGTGTCACCATCGCCGACCGTACCGGTCATACCGCATACGGTTGGGGCGAAACGCCGCTATCCGTCCAGTGGGTTTGGCCATCCTCGCAGAGTTATCAATCCCGTTCCGATGCCCTTCAGACCTTCTGCCGTATGCTTGTTCGCGCCTTCCCCGACTTCAACCGTTACGGCCATCCCCTCGAAGTCGGCCACGATTTCATCGAAGAAGTCCTTCCCGGCCTGCTCAAACAGCTCAACGCCCCACGTCCCATCGATCAGCACATGCCCTGGCTGGCGGCGCTGGTCTGCTGCTCTCCCTTCGATGTCGCCCTTCACGACGCGTTCGGCAACATCCACAACATCGACACCTATTCAACCTACACCCCCGAATTCCTCAACCGCGACCTGTCTTCCTTCCTTTCCCCCGCCGAAGATTCTGTCTCCTTTGTCCGCCGCTTTCCCTCCGATTTCCTCAACCCCAAACCTCCGGCCGTGCTACCCGCCTGGCATCTTGTCGGGGGAATGGACCTTCTCGACGATTCGCAGCGCAACGGTTCCGAACCCGACGATGGCTATCCCGTAACGTTGCCCGAATGGATCTTGAACGACGGCCTGTTCTGCCTCAAGGTCAAGCTCCGCGGCAACGACTCCGCATGGGATTACGACCGCCTCGTCCGCGTTGGCTCCATCGCCCTGGCCCGCGAGGTCCTGTGGCTCTCGGCCGACTTCAACTGCACCGTTACCGATCCCGCCTACGTCAACAATATCCTGGACCGTCTCGAGCTCGACCACGCCCGCATCTTCCAGTCCATCCTCTACGTCGAGCAGCCGTTCCCCTATGATCTTGAAACCAACCGTATCGACGCCCACTCTGTCTCACAACGCAAACCCCTGTTTATGGATGAAAGCGCCCACAACTGGAAGCTTATCCGTCTCGGACGTTCGCTCGGCTGGACGGGCGTCGCCCTTAAAACCTGCAAGACGCAATCCGGTGCCCTGCTGTCCCTCTGTTGGGCAAAGGCCCACGGAATGCGGCTGATGGTACAGGACCTCACCAACCCTATGATCGCCCAGATCCCCCACGTGCGTCTCGCGGCCCATGCCGACACCATTATGGGCGTCGAAACCAACGCCATGCAGTTTTACCCGGACGCCTCCGCCCCTGAAGCGGCCGTTCACCCCGGCCTCTATCGTCGCCGCAACGGCCAGATCGACCTGTCCTCGATCTCTGGCCCCGGCTTTGGTTATCGTCTCCCGGAAATGAAACGCTCTCTCCCCGCACCCTCGACACCGTTCCCGTAGGGTGGTCCTCGAACCGCTTGTTATATCATTGAGAAAAACGGAGTATGAGAAACAGCCGTGACGGGGTACGACCATCCAACTGGGCGATGGGGAACCTGAAACATGAAAAGGCAAGGATCGTAAACCCTTGCCATAGCTTGATTTAGGAACTGGGCGATGAAGGACTCGAACCTTCGACCCGCTGATTAAGAGTCAGCTGCTCTACCAACTGAGCTAATCGCCCGAATGAGTCGAATGAACTTTCATTTCCCCCATTGGTCAGGCACTGGGCGGTACAAGATTTGAACTTGTGACCTCTTGCTTGTCGAGCAAGCGCTCTAACCAACTGAGCTAACCGCCCTTTCCGTAAGGGAACGTGGTATTATGGCTTATGTCGGAAGAAAAATCAAGGCCATAACAATTTTTTTTTCGGCGGAATCGCCCGCGCATCAGTGCCGCATCGGGACACGAAGGATGGTCAGGGAATTGGGCGCCAGGGACAGGCGGAATTTCGGCCCAGCGATATCGATGGTCTTGGTCATCGGGGACACCTTGGTGGGATTGTCCAGCGAGTTTTCGTCCGTGGATTTTTCGCCGGTCAGGACGATCATCTCGGCCGTGGTCCCGACACGGACGCCGGAAAGGTCGATCTCGGTATTCTGAGGTTTGCTATCGGCATTGACCGCCTTCAGGATAATCTGATTGGCGGTCTTGTCCAGCGTAGCGCTGGCATAAAGGGCCTTCATCGAGGGCGTAGCCATGTCGTGGATGAGCTTGTCATCAAGGAAGCATTTGACATGACTTCCCTTGACCTCGACCCGGATATCGTACCATCTTCCGGTCTCGATCCTTCCACGAACGCCATTGTCGGATACGCCGCCCATCTCCACCGCATGACGCGAGTTGCCCCAGCCGCCGATGTTCCACCAGCTCTTGGCCTCTTCATTCTGGACATGGAACAGAATCAAAAAGCCCTCGTCGCCGCCGATCTTGCGGGCTTTGAGCGTCAGCGTATAATCGTTCCAACTCTTGTCGCCGGCAATCGCGCGGACATTTTCCGTCATCGCGACCTGTTGAAGTGCGCCATCCTTAACCTGCCATCTGCCGCCGCCGAGCATCTTCCAGCCGTCGGTCCCCCGGGTAAAATCGCTCTCAAAGAGCGTCTTTTCATTCTGAACGACCTTGATATCCTTGTACTCCGCCTGGGTCAGCCATGTCCCCACGCCGATGCAGCCGCCTTCCAGCGATACCGAAGTCATCGGAGCATCAACCTCCGTCGGCAATACCACATCTCCGCGATGGACGCTAAACAGTTGCTGCACATAGTAGCTCGGCAGGCCATAGATACGGGAACTGTCGTAGTTGATCAGGTCCGGATTCCACTTGCGATGATTAACATTTACCAGAAGCGGCGCATACGCCGCCATCACCACGATATCCGAATTGCGCTCCATTCCGGTCATAAACGCCGCCTCGCCGATCGCGCCGCGAAGATTACCCTGCCCGCAGCCCTGCGTGACGGCATATTCACCGACGAAGACTTTGGGACCCTTACGGTCGTAGGTGTCATATTTGTGGGCATTTAGCATGAAGAATTCCGGATTATTGTAATAATGCTCGTCGATGATCTCCGGCATCGGATGGCGGGGATGGCCGCCCCAGACATTGGCGATCAGGATGATTTCCGGATACCGGGCTTTGACGGCCCGATGGAACCATTCCCACCTTTCGTTGTACGCGGGGCCGCCGTTTTCATTTCCGATCTCCAGATACTTCATATTGAATGGTTCCGGGTGGCCATTCTTCGCCCGCAGCGAACCCCACACGCTATCCGCGGGGCCGTTGGCATATTCGATGGCGTCCAGCGCATCCTGCACCCACTGGCCCATCCGATCCATCGGGATCACTTCCCTGTGCGACATGCCTACATTGATGCAGAACATCGGCTCGGCGCCAAGGTCCTCGCTCAGTTGCAGATACTCGTGGTATCCGACACCGTGTGTGGCAAAGTATCCCCAGATATTCCACAGCGGGGTACGGACGGACGGATCGCCGATGGTGTTCTTCCAGTGATACATATGGGCCATGTCGTCGCCCTCGACCCAGCAACCGCCGGGAAATCGCATAAAGGCGGGTTTGAGGCCGTTGAGCATCTCGCAGATATCCGGACGGAGACCGTGGTCTTTCCAGGTCTTCTTTGGCATTAACGACACCATATCCAGCCAAAGTGTTCCCTTGCCTTCGGCGCAAATCGCCATCTTGGCCTTTGGCTCGGTGGCACTACTGGTCAGGTCCAGATCAAACCACTTCCATCGGTCAGTCAGGCCTTCAATCGTTCCTTCGACAATATCCCTGCCGTCCGGATGTTCGATCAAAACCTTCAATGGGCCGCGAAATCCGTCACCGCTCCGTGCCGCCAGCCGCAGGTGATACCTCTCGCCCTGTGTCATGGCCATGCCCCAATACCCTTCATTGGCAATCGCGGTTGGGCCTTCGAGCTTTACCCGCAAGCTCCGTCGATTGAACGGATTCAGAGGAGTCCGGTCATCAATGCTCATTTCGCTCTTGTTGTCGCCGAGATTGGCGATATGCCAGGACTCGGGCTTTTCCGAATCCTCGAACGACCGATTCCGTACAAGCTCCGGATAAATCCCGCCATCGACGGACAAGTTGATGTCCTCGAAGAAAATCCCCCACAGAGTCTTGGAAACCTCGTGGCCGGGTTTATCGGCCTGGACCTGGATCGTCCCGCCCTGAATGACCGTACTCAACATCAGGATCATTACGGATAGACCCATCGTAATGGTGGTACGCTGTTTTGGTTTCATGGTTTGGTTTCCGTTCATGGACATCGTGAACCCTTTCTCCACTGATTTACGGTTTTAGAATTACGTTTGATTCCAATCCATTCGCCATCCCTTGCCAAATGGGGGTTTCAGATTAGCCGAAACTCTTCAGATGTAAACGCCATAATGCGTATAGTTGTAACCATTTTATGACGACGAGTCAATTCATAAAGGACGAGGGTATCGTGATGCCGTGAAATATCGGGGCTTGCACTTGCATCCGATTGAAAAGCAATTACAATTACCCCCTCATAACAACCAAAGACGACAGGACAAACCATGTCAACGAAACAGAAAACGTCTAAACGGAAGTCACGGCTTCGTATCGGTCTGGTCTATGACCTTCGCGCCGACTACCTGGCCATGGGCTACTCGCAGGATGAGGTCGGCGAATTCGACTCGATAGCGACGATCAACGAGTTACACAAGGCAATCGCTTCACACGGGTATTCCGTCGAGCGAATCGGGCATGGTCGGCGCCTGGCCGAGCTGCTTGCCGCGGGCAAGCGATGGGACCTGATCTTTACGATCGCAGAAGGTCTTCGCGGGAGAAGCCGCGAGGCACAGGTTCCCGCCCTGCTGGAACTGTACGGGATCGACTACACCTTCTCGGATCCGTTAGCCAGCGCCGTAACCCTGGACAAGGCGGTCGCCAAACGGATCGTTCAGTCTGCGGGACTCTACACGCCGCGGTTCGTCGTTATCGAACGCCCCGCCGATTCACGCATGGTTACCCTGCGGTATCCGGTTTTCGCCAAACCCATCGCCGAAGGCACGGGAAAAGGAATCGATGCCGCATCGAGAATCGAAAGTGCCAAACAGCTTTCATCGGTTTGCCTTCGATTGTTGAAGAAACATCGGCAGCCCGTCCTCGTCGAAGAATACCTCCCCGGTAGGGAATTTACCACAGCCATTCTCGGTACTGGTCCCAGGGCCAAGGTCCTTGGAACCATGGAGATGACCATCCTCGAAGGAGCACCGGCCGCGGACTACTCGTACGAGGTCAAGGAAATGTGCGAAAAGTATGTCCATTATTTCGAGATGCCCAAGGGGCGTCTCCGCGGGCAGGTTGAAAAGCTGGCTCTGGCTTCGTATCGTGCCCTCGAATGCCGCGATGCCGGCCGTGTCGATATTCGCCTTGATGCCGACGGTAAACCGGCATTCCTCGAACTCAATCCGCTTCCCGGACTGCACCCCACGCATTCGGATCTTCCGATGATCGCCACGCAGCAGAGGATGCCTTACAAGGAGTTGATCGGCCGTATTCTCCGCAGTGCCCTCGAGCGCAAGGGAGGACAATAATGTACGCCGGTCTGTCCGTTCTGGTCATGTTTAACACCCATCCGCCGGATTGGCCCCACACCTTCGCCGAAAGCGAGCAGGGAGTTCTCGATGAAGTCAAGGCCGTCTGCGACGCCCTGCAATTGCTCGGCATTCCTCATCGCCAGGCCGCAGTCCGCAACCTGCGCGAGGTCAGTGGGGTACTGGCCACTTCGGCCGAAACGGTCATTTTCAATCTGGTCGAGGGTTTCGCGGTTCATCCACAGGATGCCTGCGTTGTCCCTTCGTTGTGCCGGGCATGGGGACGTGGCTGGACGGGCAATGATACCCCCGGATTGGTCCTTACTCTGGATAAGTGGCAAACCAAAGCCGCTTTGCGACTGAACGGCCTGCCCTGCCCACAGGCCATCATCGTCGAGCCCGGCACGTCGATCTCCACCGATCTTTTCCCCGGCCCGTGGATCGTTAAACCCCTCAAAGCCGACGCCAGCGAAGGCATCGATAATGCCAGCGTGATTCATTCCGATTCCGCGGCGCTGTCCTTGGCCGTTCACCGTATCCACGAACAGTTCCGCGACACGGCAATCGTAGAAAAGTATATTGAGGGTCGCGAACTGAATGTTTCCGTTCTCTCGCAACATGGCCGTTCCACGGTACTTCCCCTGGCCGAGATTGATTTTTCGGCGTTTGACTCCAATCAGGTCCGTATAGTAGGATATGATGCCAAATGGAAATCCGACAGCTTTGAATTTCGCAATACCCCGCGAATCATCCCCGCCCCCCTGCCCCATGAAACGGCCGAACAGGTTCGCCATCTCGCCGCCGCCGCATGCCGGGCTGTCGGCTGCGATGATTATTGCCGCGTGGATTTCCGGCTCGATTCCAAACTACAACCTTACATCATCGAGATTAACGCCAATCCGGATATTTCCCCCGATGCCGGTTTTGCCGCCGCGCTCGATGCCGCAACGATTCCCTTTGTGAATTTCGTCGCCGATTGCGTCCGGCTTGCCCGATCGCGATCCAAACCTTTGGCCGAATCCATCGCTGTCATGCACTCTTCGACGGATCCGGGGCCCCAAATCCGCTTCACCGGCCCGGGTGACCTGGAACCGGTCATGAAAGTCATCGAGGCAACGCATTTCTTTTACCCGGCCGAAGTCGAGGTCGCCCGCGAAGTTCTTGCCGATGCGATCAACCACGGCCCCACCGGCCATTACCAATCGTATCTCATCGAAGAAGCCGGTACGGCCCTGGGGTGGATTTGTTTTGGACCGACACCCTGTACGCTGGGCACCTTCGATATTTACTGGATGGCCGTGGCACCCGACACGCAGGGGCGCGGATTGGGAACGCACCTGCTGAAGTATGCGTTGGAAAAAATGTCCGAGCGAGAAGGCCGGCTCGCTGTCGCCGAAACGTCCGGGCGAGACCGATATCTCCCCACGCGAAAATTCTATGAAAAGCGCGGATTCACCCTATCGGCCTGTTCCAAAGACTTTTACGCCCCCGGCGACGACAAAATCATCTATACCCGTTTTTTGTGATTCCCTTTTGCCGGCGCGTTTCTCTTCTTATCGCCCTATCTTCGCGAAGGAGGAGCTTTTCGTACGGTCGGCCGGCTCCGTGAGGGTTTGTTGTGGCCTTCATGGCCCTGGAGAACATGCATTGTTTTTGCGACATCGGCCACTTTGAGAACGCCGGTGGTTTTCCCGCCATGCGCCCCCGCGGTGCAGTACGCGTACGAAATATTAATATGGGCGGTGGCGAGTTTCTGCGTAACAGCCGCCAGCGCCCCGGTCTTGTTGGGAAGAGTAACGCAGAGGACATCGGTTTCGCTGAACTCGAGATTAAGCCGCTTGAGGACGGCACGAATGGGTTCGGCCCGTTCTCCGACAATTCGCATGACGCCATGTTCGACCGAATCCATCATGCTGATGGCCGTGAGGTTGATCTTATCGACGGCGAACTCGTTAAGAACCTTGGCCAGAACGCCGGGCTTGTTGACCATAAAGATGGAAAACTGTTTCTCGATCCGCATGGTATGACCTCCCCATAACCTTTCCGCTATTCAATTCCGTTCCACGAATCGGGCCATCCGTGACTCGAATACATCAGTTTTTATGGATCATGTCGAGGGCTGATTGAGAATCCGGAGCGAAGGAAAAAATCTTATCAAGATTGGTAATGCGAAAAACGCGATACAACTGGGGATCGATGCCGCTGATAATGAGAAGTCCGCCAACGGTCTTGAGTTTTTTCCAGAGATCGACCAACAAGCCAAGCATCTGAGAAGAAAAAAAACGGACATTGGTAAAATCGACGACGATTTTCGGGGGAGGGTTGTGGGAAAGATAGGTACGGAGGGTTTGGCTGATTTCATCGACGTCGTTGCCGGCACAGATCGATGAAAGCCCAAACCTGACCAAGGCGACATCTTGTGTCCGGTTGATCTCGATTTTGTCGTGCATGATTTCCCTTCATCCAAACGGATTGTCCATCATTATAACAAATCCTCTTCGGCGGATCAATGGCCTGAGATAATCCAGCAATAAAAATTTCGTCAACAACGAGAATCCTATGGAAGGGTTTTTGAACCCGATACCGAATCCACATCGGACAAGGGCTCCCCGGTTCGCTTCCGGAGCCAGACAAGGGCCCATGCCGCCGATCATTTCGGCTTAGGGGGAGAGGTGGTCGAACCAGCCGGTGGCGTAGGGGCCGACGGAGACGACGGGGGTTTTTGCGGCGAAGAGGTCGGAGGAGTCAGCGCTTTCGGCCCCTTGGCATTGCCTTCATAGCTGAATTTAATCTTTGCCGCAAGAGATCCGGCCGTTGCCGACGATCCCAAAATGGCATCGTGTTCCTTGAGTAATGCCTCCATATTGTTCTTTTGAATGGCGGATCGAAGCGATGAGGACTTTACGCCAAGGAGGTTGGATAACGGCCCGTCTTCAACTGTGAGGATGGCGCTGATGATCGCTTTTCTGGATGCGGGCGGTAGAACCGGATTTCTTGCCAAACGCTGAATAACATAGGAATAATACTGGGCAAAACGTTCGGTAAGAATCGTCTTGTCTTCCGGGGCGACGGATGCGGTAATCTTCTCGGCCAGAACCGAAAGAACATCGGCATCGACATTTTCAGAGGTCACCTTCCATGAAGCATAGGCCTTAATACGAGAATCGGCAATGGCCAGCATCAGATCCCGTCCCTCGACTCCTTTGATCCGAACAGCGAACTGAGCCATCAAGGCATGAATCATCGGCTGATCTTCCATCGGAATTCGTTTATGGAAGGCATCGAGGACTTTCTTTCGCAGAGGTGAATCGCCCACCTGAGCGATGATCGGGGCGCTCGTACGTTCACCGCTGAGGGCTTTCATCGTCCAGTATCGGGTGATCGAATCTCCGTCGGCCAGAAGCATCAAGGCCAGGTCCGCCATATCGATGACATCCATTTGCGCTATCAAAATACTGTAATTGCGCTGAGCGGCGGTTTTTTTGACTGGATCGGATAATCCAGCCGCTTCTTTCAACGCGGATGTGAGACGGGCATGAAGAGCGGCGGTAAAGAATTTCCCGTACTCCCTTGTCGGGTCCTGCCCCCGAAAGGCCAGCAACTGGTTCCGTGCTTCAACCGCATCGGATGGTCGTTCCGCCCAGAGGATCTGGTCCGAAGCGGCGGCAATAAATTTTGTAACCACCTCCGCATCGGATCCGGTTGGAACCGTCTTGCCTTTACCGGTCTTTTCGAACACCGCCGTCATCGGCGCGATATCCAACGCCGCCAAGCAGACCGACCCGAGAACCATGAACACACAACACGATAAACCTACTGAGAACTTGTGTTTGAACATTCTGCTGCTATCCTTCGATTAGTACCGGTTTGACGGATACAAAACGGACGCAGAATACCGGCTTGGTCGCATCCTGTCAAGGTAAATCAGGCCTTATCGCCAATCTTTGATTCGGCCGGGGTTCGATGATTGATCGGTTCAAATCAAATTTTCTTCTTGCCCGCAGCTTTGAATCTCCCTATAATCAGGTTTTTTCCCGTCGGTGGACAAAGTCTATACAGGAACGCAGGAAAATAGGTTAGAATTTGGAGGTTGACAGAGTGGCGAATATTAACGACATACGGAATGTAGTCTTTCTGGGTCATGGCGGCGCGGGCAAGACCTCGCTGGTTGAATCGATTCTGCATACGACCGGTGCGATCAATCGTCTCGGCTCGATCGAAGACAAGAATACCGTCAGCGACTTCGACGAGGAAGAAAAACAACGAAGCCACTCCATCCATTCCGCACTGGCTTATACCCACTACAAGGGCAAGACAATCCAGATAATCGATACTCCGGGGTATCCCGATTTCATGGGCGCGGCTCTCCAATCGATTCCCGCCGCGGAAGCGGCCGTGATCGTGGTGAATGCGACATCGGGGATCGAGGTCAATACCCGAAAGATGTTTTCCGCAGCCGGTCATTTGGGTATGCCCCGGATTGTCGTCATCAACAAGATCGATAACGAAACCGCCGAGCTGGGCGATCTGGTAGCAAGGATTCAGGAATCCTTCGGAGCCAAGTGTCGTTGCGCCAATCTGCCGACTGAAGATCGCGGATCCGTTATCGATTGCATCTCCAATTCCACCGGGAACTCGCCCATCATGGATGTGGCCCAGGCCCATACCGAACTGGTCGAAAGCATCATCGAAGCCGACGACACACTGATGGAGTCATATCTGGGCGGCGAAAAGATCGGCCCTGAAAAGATCGCCGAGGTGTTTTCCAAAGCCCTTCTGGCAGGAACGGTTATCCCGATCGTCTTTACCAATGCTCGCAAGGAAACCGGCGTCAAGGAATTGCTGGACCTGATCGTGGCGGGCGTTCCATCTCCAAACCAGGCAAAACCCGCCGTTCTTATCGACGGCGAGAAACAAACACCCGTCCCGGCCAATCCCGACGGTCCGCTGGCTGGACTGGTCTTTCGTGTCGGTCTGGATCCCCGATCCAACATGAAATATGCCTCGATTCGGCTGTTCAGCGGCAAGTTGAATTCCGGAACCCAATTGCGAATCAATACCGAGAAAAAAGCGATTCGTCCGGGCCATCCGCTGAAAATGCAGGGTAGCGAAGTCAAGGAAATCGAAGAATCTGCGGCGGGGGAAATGGTCACCCTGGCCAAGATCGATGAACTCAAGGTCGGTGACATGGTTCACGACGGCCAGTTTTCCGGCAAGTTCGCGATGCCACCGATGCCGAAACCGATGTTTGCCCTGGCCTTGGAGCCGGCAGCCCGCGGCGATGAAGGCAAACTCGGAACGGCCCTGGAAAAACTCTGCGAGGAGGATATCTGTTTCAAGGTCAGCCGAGACTCGCAGACCAAGGAACTGGTGATTTACGGACTCGGCGATCTTCACCTTCGAGTCATGCTCTCCAAGATGGAAAACCGTTTTAAGATGTCCGTAACCACCAAGCAGCCCAAGATTCCCTATCGCGAGACCATCACGGCCAAGGCCGATGGTCACTATCGGCACAAAAAACAGACCGGGGGTGCCGGTCAGTTCGGGGAAGTGTATCTGCGCGTAGAACCAGCGCCTCGAGATTCCGATCCGCCGCTGGAGTATTCGTGGGATATCTTCGGGGGGACGATTCCCGGCCAGTTCGAGCCGGCCATCCTCAAGGGTGTCAAAGATGTTATGGAATCCGGTTTTGTGGCGGGATTTCCGCTTCAAGATATCAAGGTGTCGGTCTATGACGGCAAGCATCACCCGGTTGATTCCAAAGAAGTCGCCTTCCGAGCCGCCGGCAAAGGCGCATTTATCGATGCACTGAAGAAGGCCAAGCCCGCCCTGTTGGAGCCGATCGTGAACATCGAAATCACCGCTCCGGCTGAAAATATGGGCGATATCACCGGAGATATGGCGTCCCGTCGCGGTCGAATCAGCGGACAGGATATGCTGCCGGGCGGCATGATGATGATTAAGGCCCAGGTGCCGCTGTCGGAAATTTCCCAGTACAACAGCCAACTGAAAAGCGTTACGGGCGGCCAGGGCAGCTATTCGATGGAATTGAGTCATTACGAACCTGTGCCGCCGAATGTTCAGCAACAGGTAATCGCACAATATGCCAAACACCCGGAGGCCGAGGACGAATAAGCCAACAATCGGCCGACCAAGTAAGCCCGCCAGATACGCCCCTGGCGGGCTTTTTCTTTTGACTGAACCGATCGTCTTCGGTTACGTTACTATGGCTTGGATGCCGGGAACAATAATCGAAAAATCAAATGGAAAAACAATCGCTGATTATCGTCATGCTTCGCGGTTTCGGATGGGCCGGATTCCTCTGGCTGGCTGGCTGTTCCAGGCAACCTTCCCACTCATCCGACATGATCCCGGTTCTTGAATATAAAGTAATCCGTCAGTATCCGCATAACCCGGACTTTTGGACACAGGGCCTTGTATTCGACAATGGATTTCTTTACGAGGGGACGGGGCAATACGGCCATTCCGCAATTCACAAGATCGCGACCTCCACCGGTCAAATTCTGCAATCCCGTCATCTCGATGCAGAGTACTTCGGGGAAGGCATTACGATCCTCGGCAACCGGCTGATCCAATTGACTTGGACATCCCACGTGGGATTTGTCTATGATAAAGACAGTTTTTCCCTGCTGGAGGAATTTGAATATGACACCGAAGGATGGGGACTCACCCATGATGGAAAAGACCTGATTCTCAGCGATGGGACCGATCGATTGTATTGGCTCGATGCCAAAACGTTTTCCCTTCTCCGCGAACTTTCAGTCACGGCCGGTGGAATTCCGATCGGCGATCTCAATGAACTCGAATATGTGGACGGCGCGATCCTGGCCAACGTTTGGAACACCGACCGCATCGCCCGGATCGATCCACAATCCGGCAAGGTCACCGCATGGATCGACCTGACGGGAATCTTTTCACCGCAATCCTCGGCTCGTCCGGTCGATGTCCTTAACGGCATCGCCCATAATCCCTCCACGGGACGGCTTTATGTGACCGGCAAACTCTGGCCGGTCCTTTTTGAGATCGAGATCATCACAAAACCGCCGCCATCCCGTCCATAAGAAAGCGGCGATTGTCCGAGGAGCATTGACGGCGGGCCGTCGCAAGAGTAGTGTATATCAGGAAATGAAAACCATCCAAATCAGAAGGATACGATATGCTTTGGGTTGCGCTGGGAATGATCGTCGTTATCGGTTTGTTCCTGATCGGAATGTACAATACGCTGATCGGACGGGCAAACCAAGTACGGAATATCTTCGGTACCCTGGATGCCATGTTGAAGAAACGGTGGGACCTGATTCCCAATCTCGTTGCGACCGTCCAAGGATATATGCGGCACGAAAAAGGCCTGTTTGAAAATCTGACCGCCCTGCGAAGTCGCAGCGAACAGAATCTATCACCGGGCGAAAAAGTGGATATGGATAACCAACTGACACGAGCGATTTCCCAGTTCCGGATGACCGTGGAGAATTACCCGCAATTAAAAGCCAGTGAGAACGTGCTGCACCTGCAACGAACCCTGAACGAGATCGAAGAACAGATCTCCGCCGCTCGTCGTGCATTCAACGCGGCCGTTACCGACTATAATAACTCTGTCGAAATGTTTCCGACCCGTATCATGGCCTCGATGATAAAACTTCAGCGCAAATCGCTCTTCGAAATTGCCGATGCGGAACGGCAGACCCCTTCGATCTCCATGACGAAATGAAACATCCACCCCCGAGGCGGCCATGAAAACGATTGAGGATTTCCATCATTTCTTCGAATCCGACCTGAAACCGCTGCTGGTGGGCCTGGAAACGCAGAGAAAACGAATCGTCCAGTCGATCCTGTATCTGATTGCCGGCGCGGCGGGCTTGATCGCGATATTCGCCCTGATTATGATGTCGATGCGTCGGATTGAGCCGGGGATTCTGTTTATCGGGATTATCGTTCTGATCATCATCGCCGCTATCATGGGGCCGCTTCTCGCCCGAGATTATAAACATACATTCAAGACACTCATTATCCCTCGGATCGCCTATTTTATTGATTCCTCGCTGGAATACAAGATCGACGGAAAGATCGAACAATCTCTCTACATGGTTTCAAAGATCTTTCCCCACAAACCGGATCGATACCAGGGCGAAGATCGGGTCTCCGGTACGATCGGAGCCACCAAGATTTGTTTCTGCGAACTGCATTCGCAATACAAGACCACCCGTCGTGACAGCAAAGGGCATTCCCACACCGAATGGCATACGATATTCAAAGGCCTGTTCTTCATCGCCGACTTCAATAAGCATTTTTCCGGATCAACGGTCATTCTTCCCGATTCCGCGGAAGCGTCCTTCGGCAAGTTTGGCCAGTGGCTTCAGTCCTGGAGTTTCGGTCGGGACGAACTGGTCAAGCTTGACGACCCTGAATTCGAAAAACTTTTCGTGGTTTATGGAACCGATCAGATCGAGGCCCGGTATATCCTCTCGCCGGCTCTGATGCGTCGTATCGTTGACTTCAAGACCAAGACCAAGCGGCCGACGTATCTATCCTTTGTCGGTTCCATGGTTTTTGTGGCCGTGTCGTACAACCGCGGCTTGTTTGAACCGAAAATTTTTCAATCGCTTCTGGACTTTGAAGGCCTCTGCGAGTATTTTGAGGATCTCCGTCTGGCGGCGGGAATCGTCGAGGACCTGAATCTCAACACCCGTATCTGGAGTAAAACCTGAGTCATGAAATATCCGAAAACCCTGGATGATTAGGAGAATCCGATGAGATCGACAGGAGTAATGATCAGCGTAATAGCGGTTGTGGTCCTTTGTGGATGCATGGAAGTCTTCCAGCAAAAACCGGCATCCAATTACCGGCCCGTTGAGGGAAAGATCATGACCCGCTGGGCCCCGAAAGTCCGGCCGGAAAACGTCCATCCAGAGTACCCGCGACCGCAGATGGTACGCAAGACGTGGATGAATCTCAACGGATTATGGGATTATGCCATCCGCGCCAAAGATCAGAATCAGCCGGACTCGTTCGACGGCCAGATCCTGGTACCGTTTGCCGTCGAATCCGCCTTGTCCGGAGTTGGAAAGACCGTGACGCCCAATGACAAACTCTGGTATCGTCGGAGTATTGAAATTCCCGCCGGCTGGTTCACGAATCGAATTCTTCTGCATTTCGGCGCGATCGATTGGCATGCGGAAATCTGGTTCAATGGAACGAAAATCGGCGACCATCTCGGCGGATATGATCCCTTCACACTGGATGTCACCGACGTTGTCAGGCGATCCGGATCGCAGGAGTTAATCGTAAGCGTCCTGGATCCGACCGACAAGAGTACTCAGCCGCGCGGCAAACAAGTCCTTCGACCCGGCGGCATTATGTACACCGCCGTCACCGGAATCTGGCAAACGGTCTGGATGGAACCGGTACCCACAAGCTACATACGCGGGGTGAAGATCACCCCCGATATCGACCGAGAACAAGTTGAAATCGTCGTGGATGCCGTCGGTGCCGAGAATTGCCGGTTCTCCGCCCGTGTCGCGGGCAAATCCCGGATTACTTCCGACCAGGCCGCGTTTTCCCTCGAAGTACCCAATGCCAAACTCTGGTCCCCCGATTCGCCATATCTGTATGATCTGACCGTCAGCTTGATGAAAGATGGAAAATCCCTCGACAGCGTTTCCAGTTATTTTGGAATGAGAAAGATCGCTCTTGGAAAGGATGACAAAGGAATTCCACGGTTGATGCTCAACAACAAGCCGGTTTTCCAGTATGGCCCTCTGGATCAGGGCTGGTGGCCGGATGGCCTTTATACCGCACCTTCCGACGAGGCCCTGCGATACGATATCGAAGTACTCAAAAAAATCGGCTGCAACATGATGCGCAAACACGTCAAAGTCGAACCGGATCGCCTGTATTACTGGTGTGACAAGCTGGGCCTTCTCGTTTGGCAGGACATGCCCAGCGGCGATCGTGGAATCGGCGGAAATGATCCCGATCTTCAGCGGTCGCCCGAATCGGCCGGACAATTTGAACTGGAACTGGTCCGGATGATCGACGCCTTCAGAAATCATCCATGCATTATCATGTGGGTGCCCTTTAATGAAGGGTGGGGGCAGTACGACACGCCGCGAATCGTCAACCTGATTAAGGACTACGATCCGTCGCGGCTGGTTAACAATGCCAGCGGCTGGACTGATCGCAGGGTCGGTGATGTGATCGACATGCATAATTATCCCGGACCGGGGATGCCTCCCGTGGAAGATCAACGTGCGGCCGTTTTGGGCGAGTTCGGCGGTCTCGGCCTTCCGTTGCCCGGCCATACCTGGCAGGAGGAAAAGAACTGGGGCTATCGCAGTTATACCAATCGCGAGGAACTCACCGAAGCTTATCTGGCCTTGATCGCCAACCTGAGATTGCTGATACCGCAGGGGCTTTGTGCCGCCGTATATACGCAGACGACAGACGTGGAAGTGGAGGTCAATGGATGGCTGACCTACGATCGCGAGATCCTCAAGATCGATGCCGGTAAGATGGCGACAGCCCATCGTCGGCTCTATCTACCGACGCCGGAGATACGCGAATGTATTCCGACCGCGCAGAAAGAACCTTTTCAATGGAAATACACAACGACCAAACCCTCCGATGGATGGGAATTGCCGGATTTTGACCCGAAAGACTGGAAGGAGGGTCCGGCGGGTTTCGGAACAGAATCCACGCCTGGAACTGTCGTTCGGACGGTATGGAATTCTCCCGAAATCTGGCTCAGGCGGACCTTCGCGTTGCCCGCCAAACCCGCAGGAGATCTCCACCTGATGATCCACCACGATGAAGACGCGCAGGTGTATATCAATGGTATTCCGGCAGCATCGTTGAAAGGGTATACGACCGGTTATAAAACCGAACCGATCAACCTCAAAGCCAAACAGGCCGTCAAGCCCGGCCGGAATACTCTCGCGGTCTATTGTAAACAAACCTCCGGGGGGCAATACATTGATCTGGGATTGGTGGAGGTAATCGAATCGATAAAGTGACAGCCGCTTCTCACAGGAGCGATCGGCAATTTAAACCGCCGGAAGAATAAATATCTCCGGCGGTTTTTTTATTGGATCGCGTTATCCGCGAAATGCATTGCGCAACACCTTGAGACTTTTGGGAATCGCTATGCGATAATCTTCTTTTCCCTCGAATTCCAGCGATACATATCCCTTGAAGCCCCCCTGCCGGAGGATACGTCCGATCCGAGGGTAGTCCAGATCGAGAGTGTACCAGAGTCCGCCGCCATAATAGGTTTTGGCTTGTACCAGAACCGCCCACTGCGTAAGCATCTTCAGCTTATCGTAGGGATCCTCGAGAAAATTGCCCGTATCCAGTAGCATCTGCAGCCAGGGCGAATTGACCGCTTTGACAATCCGCATCAATCCTTCCGGAGTTCGGCCCAGTCCCCAGTGATTTTCCAGTCCCAGAACCACGCCGCACTGTTCGGCCCTGCGAACGCACTCGCCCAGAGAATCGATGACCCACGGATAGGCATCCTCATCCGTGAAGCCCCGGATCGGCTGTTCGATACCGCGATGGGCCATGAGGTCGTCAAAATTCTTGCTGGTTCCCCATGTTCCGGTATTAACCCGCATGCAACCGATTCCCAGTTCATACGCCAAATCGATGGAGTGAATCGTTTTGTCGATATTCTGCCGCCGTTTCTGCTGATCGGGCGAGACAAATCCCTGGTGGGTCGAGAGGCAACACAGATCGACGCCGTCAATCATCGCGCGGCGTTTCAGTCCGCGCAGATATTCGGCGGTGTCTTTTTCCATCTGGACCTGAAGAATATCCACGGCGTCAAATCCCATCTCGGCCGCTTGATCAATACAGCTTTCAATCGAGGGCTTATCGTTCTGTCGAAACTGCCAGAATGAATACGTCGAGACCGCGATCCGATTCGGGGGGATTTTCCGTTCTGTACGCTCGGCGGATCCCATCGAATCTTGTGGATTGGAACAACCTCCAACGATTGCGCCCAGGCCCGCCGCCGAGCCGGCAATAAACCGACGTCGATTCAACATAAACCTTCCTTTCCTGTCCGAATGAACCTTATGGAAACTCTTTCGGTACTTCCGGGATTGCGCCGGGATTGACGCTCAATTGCGAACGAATCTCGCCGGTGACCAGATTGTATTCGATTCCCGGAGTTCGGGCTCCATTGAGGAAGCACGGTTCGGAATCCGTTCCCTGAATGGTCATCACCGAGGTGGAGGCGTCATAATCCAGCGAATCCCCCGTTAACACATTCTTTCCGACTTCTTCATAATACACCCCTCCGCCGGCTTTCACGGAGGCGATCTGAGACTGACCCGCCTGATTCTGCACAAATCCCGCCTCGAAGTGAGTCGTGGCGCCGCGAACAATCTGCCCCATCTGGCCATCAACAATCGGCCAGTAATACAGATTGACCGAGGCCTTCTGTCCATCCGCGACAAATCGGCCTTGAACCAGTTCCCACTGCAGGGAATCGAATCCGTCGAGAATCGCGTAACAAGGCCCCCCCAGATTGGGCTGGCCGGGCTTGACGACCGGCGTCGGTGCGTTGGCGTTGTTCAACTCGATCTCACCCGGTCCCACCGCCAGAATCCGTTCCTTGTCGGCAAGATATTCGATCCGGACGCATAACAGCCGTACATGCGTCAGCACGGTCTTTCCGGCGCTTCGGACAGATTCCAGCGCGACATTGCCGTCCCGGATTGTGATCAGCTTGATCTGGGGATCGCGGACCTTCGGATTCGGCAGCAAATCCACGACCAATCGTTGTCCGCGGAAAATATCCTTCTGTACATACTCCGTTTTATCCACTTCACGGCGACCGACCACATTGCCGACAAACGTAATTCGATTGTCTGTGGACGAAAATTCCGCCTGCTTGTCCGCCGTAATCACGATCGGCACCAGGGCTGTCTCCGCGGCCGGATCGGTCGAGGGCGAAACCGCGACCTCATTCGGATCGGCCGGATTTCCGGGAAATGCCTGGTCGATCAGCCCCTTGGAAGCGCTCGGCTTTGTGTAAAACGTGAACTCGACGGGCCCCTGCGCAATGGCATTGCCGGTTGCCATGTCATACTGGATATCCTGAGCATAAAATCGGGCCGGTCTCGACGAGGATCCTGCGGCGATCGGCCTCAGCTCGGAACCACCGGTGGAATGAACGGATTCGACAACGAGCTTGCCCTTGGGGTCCCTGCCAAATCGAATATCCGCCTGAGGCGAACTCAGGATTCCCTTATCGCCGTTGATTTCCACATCTCCGATTAACCTGGCATCCGAAATCCCGCTATCCCCAGCGAATGTCACCTGCGCGGTTCTCGAACGAACCTGTCCATTGGCCGAGGCCAATTGAACCTGTCCCTCCAACATCGCTTCCGTGAGATTGCTTTGATCATCAAACGACAAACGGGCTCGACCCGAATCCAACCGGTCCTGTTTCGACACATACTGCACATGACCCTGCAGATCCACTTTTTCGATTCGATTGGATGGATCAAACCAGAACATGGCGGAATCCGATTTCAGTTTTGAATCCGGATTATCGGCCATATCGGCTTCCATTCCTCCCACAAGATTGGCCGTCTTGATCGTCATGGTATGCCCCGCATCTTCAGGCCGATCCGCGAATACCAGGTCGATCTTCTCATGGAATGCCAATTGAGTCGGCCGGGTCTGTTTATCCCTCGGAAGCACCATCGTTCCCGGGCCAAATATCTGCGCGGCACGGTTCCGCCGATCCCAATGGATCCATCCCTGTGTGAGTACTTGCGTTCCGGAATCCCCCGAAAGCAGCTCGATTTGCTTATGTCCTTCGGTAGAATACAGGTTGATGGTTTCCGAATCCACGTCGTATAATAATCTTCCACAACGTGCCATGCCCTGCGATGTGGCTTCCATCTTCGACCTGGTTTCGATTCGAATCGGACTGCCTTCCGATTCTACTTTTCGACCCGTCGTCGTATCGGCCGGCTGCGTATCGGTCGGGCGGATTACGATGCTTCCCTGGCAGGTTACCAGCACATCCCGTGCGTCGTCATTTTGGATTCCCGGCTGAATGGGTACGGGCATTCCCGGCTCCGGTACCGGGGTTGTCTTCGCAGGCACATCGGACGACGAGGTCTGTTGCGATGGCGCCCGACCCGCGGCTTGGTTGTCACCGGTGAACTCGCTCTTCCTGGTCGCCCGGCCGGACCACTCCAGACTGTCCACCCGAACGCGATCCATCCCGCTGATTACCAGCCGATCCCCGTACCGAATGACGACATTCTTGTTCAATGAACATTGATAATACGTTTTATCTTTATCCATTGCCGCACGTTCAGCATCGGGGGTCTTGGATGCATCCAAAGATTTGGCGCTCGATACCGAGGGCGATTGCGGCGAGAGGGTATCGCTCGAGAGATCCGCCTTGGATCGCGTTGGCGTTCCGGACGTCGCAAGGTTGCGCACGCGAATATATTCGGGACTGGTAATCTGCAAATACTCGATCCGCGATTTGGCCGCGTTAAAAATCAGAAGCAGCCCTCGGCCCACAAGCTCCGCCTCCTCCGAATACAGACGGACAGGTCCTTCGGTGGCGAATTCGGAACGATCGCTGCTGAAATTCAGATCGTCCATGTACAATGTCGCCTCAACGGGATCCTTCGGATTGGTTGACCGAATATGGATGCGCACATTATCGAAAAGCTGCGCGTCCGTCGGACTGGGCGCTCCATCGATTTTTTCCACTTGCACATTGCCTCGATCCGCGGTGATCCAGCAATGAAACGAATCCTCAAAAATGCGCATATACGGCTTCTGCAACCGCCATCGTTCATTGGGACTATTGGGATTGAGAAGACGCTCAAAACCGAATACGCGCCGCAGTGTTTTGGTGATAGGATCCAGCAGGGTATATCGGGACTCCAGCACCGGCCCGGCCGTAATATCCCCGATTTCTTTGCTGCTCATTCCGAAATCCGGCACCTCCAGACCTTTCCGTATCTGGTCGGGGGTAATTTGAATCTGCGGGGTCGGCGACCATCGGTTAAACACCCAATACATGCCTGCCACCAATGCCAACGTCGCCGCCAGAATAGCTATCTTTCGAATCATCCGATACCTCGGTTTTAACCTTCGTACCGCTCCATGAGGGTTTTCCACCCGCCCGACGCTTTTACGATCATTTCAATGACTTCCCTCACGGCTCCGTCCCCCCCCCTTCGCAATGTCACATAATCGGCCGCCGTCCGTACTTCTTCCACTGCATTAGCGACCGCCACTCCGAATCCGGCACGACGAACCAAAGGAAGATCCACCACATCGTCGCCGAGGAACGCCGTCTGATCCCACGTCAGGCCGATTCGTCGCAACAAGGCTTCCAGCGCGGGTAACTTGTCAAGCTGCCCTTGAATCACATGGGCAATATCCAGTTGTCGAGCCCTGTGTTCCGTCGGAGGCGACGTCCTTCCGCTGACAATCGCCGTAATTCCGCCGCTTCGATGCCACAATTTGATTCCATGTCCATCCTGCACATGAAACCTCTTGCTCTCCGTGCCATCGCTGTGAAGGATGATCCCGCCGTCGGTCAACACGCCATCGACATCCAGAACCAATAACCGAATTCTTCCCAGTTTGTTTTCCTGCCGGTCGCTCATCGATCATCCTCCGATCTTGATCGCGACGATATCCTGCACGTCGATCAATCCCACCGGCCGATCGTTCTCATCCACTACAGGCAATTCGTCGATCCGGTATCGATGGAAAATCGCCATCGCCTCGGCCGCCAGCGTTTCTTCGGTCACTTTCTTGCATCCCCGTGACATCAGCGCCGCCGTGGGTTCCGTCAGAACGGTTTGCCCTTTTTGCGTGAGCGCTCTTCGCAAATCCGCATCCGTAATAATACCCACCAGCCGTTCCTGCGCATCCACGATCATCACCGCGCCGCGCCGTTTCAGGGTTGCGGTCTTGTCCAGCATCTGCTGGACGGTGTCGGTATCGAGGGATACGGGAAGGGGCTCTCCCCGTTGAAACATCATGGACTGGCTGACCGTAATCAGCTTGGCGCCCAGCGCTCCCCCGGGGTGATATCGCGCGTAATCCTCCGGACCAAATTGACGGGCCTTCATCAGCATCAACGCCAGCGCATCACCCATCGCCAGCATGCAGGTTGTCGAAACGCTGGGGGCAACGCCGATTGGGCATGCTTCATTCTGGATTCCGATGATGAGCGCCACATCGCTATGTCGCGCCAGACGAGATTGTCGTTGGCCGGTTATCGCGATGAGTCGAATCTCGCGCTGCTTGATGGGATTAATTAACCGAAGGATCTCCTCGGTCTCTCCGCTATGGCTCAGCGCCAACACGATATCGCTGGTCTGGACCCGCCCCAGGTCGCCGTGAATCGCCTCGGCCGGATGGAGAAAATGGCTCGGAGTTCCCGTGGAAGCCAGCGTGGCGCTGATTTTGCGACCGATGATCCCCGCTTTTCCCATCCCCGTCACGATCACCGAACCTGGATTGGACAGGATCATCTCGGCCGCCTGTAAAAAGGTCGCATCAATCCGATCCGCCAGCGATGCGATCGCCGTCGCCTCGGCCTGAATCACCTCTTGAGCAAATTGCAGATCCAGTTTCACGTTGGTTGCTCCAATCAAAAATCCCGGCCGTCCATTATCCGGGATTGGATTTGTCGCGTCAACCGAATAGTCATCCAGCGCGGTCCCTTCCTTCAATCATCCTCCATCATACAATTCCCCCCGACGTCAACCTCGAATCTCGATTCCACGGTCGTCGAAACAACTCAACGTGTACCCTTCAACCGCCTGGGTGGAATCGCCGCGGATGATGATGACCTTATCCGAATCATTTTCCATCTTGGACAGGAGGGGACGACGATCGTTGAGGAGAAAGTCCGCCACAGCCATGTTCACCCGCAACTCGATTCGTCGAACCTCCTTTCGAATCAGCGCCGATTCCAGGAGTCGGATCAATTCGATCGACTGGGATTCGGGATTTTTGATCACTCCCGTTCCGTCGCAATGCGGACATTTCTGCGAGGTACTCGATTGCAGCGACGGTCGCATTCGCTGCCGGGTGAGTTCAATCAGGCCGAATTGGCTCATTCGCAGCGCCCGCGACCTCGCACGGTCCTTTTTCAACGCCTCCCGAAACACCTTTTCCACTTCGCGGCGGTTCTTGGCGTCCCGCATATCGATGAAGTCGCACACGATCAACCCCCCCAGGTCGCGCAGTCGCAGTTGACGAACGATTTCCACCGCCGCTTCGAGATTAATCTTCAAGGCCGTCTGCTCGGCATTGTCGGGTTTGCGGTATTTGCCGCTGTTGACATCGATGGCGACCATCGCCTCCGTCGGTTCAATCACCAGGGAACCGCCGCTCCGGAGATCCACGCGGCTCGAACGGATCTTGTTGATTTCCTTCTCGATGCCGAATTTGTGAAACAACGGAGTGTGCCCCTCATAAAGCTGCACCAGCCGTTTGAGGCGAGGTTGAACAATCCCGAGAAAATCCCGAATCCGCCGCGTCACCGGCTCGCTGTCGCAGGTCACTTTGCAAATGTCACTACTGAAGATATCCCGTACCGTCCGGATCACCAGGTCGGATTCCTGATAGACTTCCGCCGGTCCCGGCGCCGCATCGATCCGCTTCTGGATGGAACTCCACAAACGGCTCAAATAGGCCAGGTCGTTCTGCAAATCCCGCTTGGTAGCGCCTTGGGCCGCGGTCCGGACGATCAACCCCGCATCCTTGGGTAACTCGAATTGTTCCACCGTTTCCCGCAGACGTTTGCGCTCGGCCTCTTCCTCGATTTTCTGCGATACTCCCACACGGTCCATCCACGGCATCAGCACAATATACCGACCCGGCAGAGAAATATACGTCGTCAGCGTCGGTCCTTTGGTGTTAATGCCTTCCTTGGTCACCTGGACCAGGATATCCTGACCCTTCTTGAGACTCTTCTGGATATGCGGACGCTGGCTCAGGGCCTTGCGGCGACCGATCTTCTCCACCGATACCCGCTCCTTCTGGAAATAACGAGGGTGAAGATCGCTGACATGCAGAAAGCCGTTCCGGTGAACGCTGAAATCGACGAATGCCGCCTGGATGGCCGGTTCCACATTGACAACGCGGGCCTTGTAGATATTGCCCACGTGACTGACCAGACTGGGACGTTCGATATACAATTCCTCGAGACTACCCGAATCCACAACCGCGATCCGGCATTCCTGCCCATGGGAAACATTAATTAACATCTCTTTCGACATACCTATTCCATTTTCCTATCGTTGATTACGCTTGTTTCCACTCCACCGATTCTCTTCGCACCGGTTCGGTCATCCGTGAGGGATCAATCCGAAGAAGAGTCAGAATCTCGTCGATCCGGATCGTCCCTTCCGGCGTAATACGACATCGGCAATGAATCGAATCGTTCTCCTGTTCGATTTCATCAAGATACGGCCCGACATCCAGTCGACGAATTGTTCCTCCGGCTCCACGGATACGTTCCACTTCCACCGGTCGATGATCGGCCACCGCCTGACGAAGACGGCATAACGCTTCCTGAATTGACGGATCCCCCGAAAGCTCACGAACGGCGATCCGATAGGTTGCCGTGATCGGCTGGTACGATTTCCGCGAGTCGGTCAAACGAATATCCAGGATTTCGCAACCTTCCGGAAGCTGCCCGCTCAGCCGGCTTCGGATGGCCTCCACGCTGTCTTCGCTCGGTTCCACCATCGCGCAGAGCCGTTCGCAATCGGACCTCACGCCAACCGCACGGGGCAACGGCAGCGACAACTTGGGCCTCGGATTAAATCCCTGCGAATAACAGAGTTTCACTTGCGCCCGGATCAGGGCTCTTTGCATCATAGTCACCGTCTCATGATGCGACAAATAACACAGGTTTCCGCCGATCCGAAACGTCAATTCCAACATTCGTGTTTGTGGTTCCGTCATTGAACCTCTATAAATTCCGGTTTCGATTCTAAAACGCCTCGGGCATGATCTTCATCGCCGCATCGCGGATATAGTTCTTGATCTGCCTCTGCGAATCCATCGTCGCCACCTTTCGCGC
The DNA here is from genome assembly GCA_964386005.1 of uncultured Pirellulales bacterium. Classification (GTDB taxonomy): domain Bacteria; phylum Planctomycetota; class Phycisphaerae; order Sedimentisphaerales; family Anaerohalosphaeraceae; genus FEN-1350. The sequence goes on from CAYLSB010000034.1 coordinate 25,880, forward strand.
CAGGTAATTGCACTCCTCGATCGTCACCGACCGGATGATCTGTTTGACCTCGGGAATCATCGGCGGCGCCAACGATAAGGTTCGAACACCCATGCCCAGGAGCAACATGATAAACTCCGGTTCCGAGGCCACCTCGCCGCATACGCTCAGGCCGATCTTACTCTTGTAGGCATCGTGAATCACGCTGCGGATCAAGCCCAATACCGCGGGATCCGCCGCGGTAAACATGGTCGATACATGTTCGTTGGCCCGGTCCACCGCCAATGTGTATTGGATCAGATCGTTGGTCCCGATACTGAAAAAATCGCAGTCTCCCGCCAGCATGGATGCCGTCAGCGCCGCGCTGGGGGTTTCGATCATAATCCCCACCGGGACAAGAGGATTGTACGGGATCGCGTATTCGTCCAGATCTTCCATCACGTCTCGGAGAATCATCTTGGCCTGGCGAAGTTCCTGAAGATTTCCGATTAAGGGAAACATGATCCGGATGTCGCCGAGCACCGAAGCCCGAAGCAGGCCCCGAAGCTGCGTCTTGAATAGAGTCAGATTTTGAAGGCAATAGCGGATCGACCGCAAGCCGAGCACCGGGTTGGACTCATGCAGCTTGTGACCATGCGGAACTTTATCCGCGCCGAGATCCATCGTTCGGATAACCACCGGCTTTGCGGGGAAAGCGCGGACGGTTTCGGCGTAGGCCTGGTAATGATCCTCTTCCGTCGGTTCGGAACCGTTGTACAAGTACAAAAATTCCGTTCGATACAATCCGATCCCCTGGCCCCCTTTGTCCCGCACCACGATCGCCTCATCGGGAAACTCCACGTTACCCAACAGGGTAACGGCGACGCCATCTCTCGTAACCGCGGGTATATCCCGCAACGTATCCAGCTTCTGCCCGAGTTGAAGAAGACTTCGGGCAAACTCGACATATTCTTTGATCGTCTCTTCGTCCGGATCAATCACGATCACGCCGCGATTCCCATCGATGATTACCCGGCTATCGTCGGTTACGCTGGATGCGATATCCCCCAGCGCCACCACCGCCGGAATCCCCAATGTTCGGGCGATGATGGCCGTATGGCTGGTCCGGCCCCCTTTTTCCGTGGCGAATCCGCGCACCTTCGTCTTGTTGAAGGCCGCCGTTTGCGTGGGAGTCAGGTCATGCGCAATGATGATCACATCGTCGCGGAGATGCTCCATCTCTTCGCGAACTTTACCCATCAGTTGACGCAACAGTCTCTTTTCAATGTCATAGATATCCGCCGCCCGCTCGCTGATGTAGGGATCGTCGATCCCCGCAAAGTGCGACGCGATCTCTCGAAGAATGGTCGAAACGGCATACTCCGCCGTTGTCTGTTCCTTGTCGATGAAATCCATAATCCGCTTGCGGAAACTCGGGTCCTGAAGATATCGCTTATGAACCGCAAAGATCTCCTTGATGTTTCCTTCCTCAAAGGGTTTGCCGGTTTCCAGGGTGCTTAAATCGCGAATCGCTCCTTCCAACGCCCGACCCACGCGCTCGATTTCCTGATGTTTCTGCGAAGGAAGGATCGATCGACGCGGAATCCGCTGATCGGGCGAATCGATCACCAGGGCGCCGGCAATGGCAACCCCCGGAGAAACCGCAATGCCTTTCCGAATTTCCATCCCCTCAGTTATCCCTTCATTTCCTCCGCCGCGGTTTTGGGCGGCGGCTCAAGAAACATCTTCACTTCGACCAGTTCCCGCAGAGCCTCCGTCGCCTGGAGGGCGTCGGATCCCCGCGCATGAATCTTCAGCATCGTCCCGCATGTCGCCGCCAGCATCGTCATTTGCATGATGCTTTTGGCATCGACCGTCATCTGGCCGTTGCTTACGCGAATTTCACTGCTGAAGCGCCCCGCCATGTCAACAAACAACATTGCCGGCCGCATATGCAATCCTTCCTCATTGCGGATCTGAACCTCAATTTCTACGGCCGGTTCTGTCAATGGATTTTTCTCCCTGTTCTTGCACGCCTCTCAATCATACAGGTTACGGACACGGATCGGCTCCATCACCCAATTGAAAGGAAGCGGATTACGTACCCGTCCGTTCCGCGTCAAGGATCACATCACGCATCGATTCGATCGTTGTCGCCTGGCGAAGAAATCGCCGGAAATCATCCTTCTGCAAATGATGAAAGATCGATTCCATGGCCTGCAGGTGACGGTCTGCGTTGTTCAACGGACTCAACAACAGAATCACCGTATAGACCGGCTGTTTGTCCAGGGACGAGAAATCAACCCCTTTGGCGGATCGCCCCACGGCCGCAACCACATCGGGAACATCGGCGACTTTGACATGGGGAACTGCAACGCCTTTTCCGATCCCTGTACTGGCTTCCCGTTCCCGCTGAACCACCGATCGGGTCACCTTCGCCGGATCCGCCTTTCCGAGTTTACCCGCCGCGGCCAGCGCTTCAACCAACTCGCCGATCACCGAATCCCGGGTTTTCGATTTTAAATCCGCCACCAGAGCTTCAAAACAAACAATATCGCCCAGTTTCATATCATCTCCAAGTATCCAAGAGTGACATACCCCTCCATGGCTCACGACGACCGTCAGCTCCCATGTTATTCCACATCTTCCTGACGAACTTCTTGCGATTCCGCCTCCAAGGGTCCTGACATTCCCGGACCGTATTTGTTATCTCGTTGTTTTTCTTTTTTGCGATGCAATTGACGTTCGATTTTGTGAATCACCAGATCGACACAGGCATTGATCTCGTCCCCCGTCTCACTGGCCACAAACGAATCTCCTCGATCACTCCTCGCTATGATTTCCACGCTTGGCTTGCCGCCGTCTTTCCGCTCGATGATCACCTCAACCTGATTGATACTGCTAAAATATCGAGGAAACTTCTCCACCTTGCCTCGAACCCGTTGTTGAAGAGCTTCAGAAATATCAACGTGTTTGCCGGTAATTGTACAAAGCATGGATTGCTCCTTTCCTGGATGGCATACTCATTCCTGGCAGTCCGTTACGCCCGTTACATCCCATTGTGTTCTGTACGTTCTCCTGTTTGCTGGCTTTTGTTGTTGGATCAATACCGATCTCTCGAAAAGGGGGAGTTATTGAATCTTCATCCATTACACATCCTTGTCTTGTCCTACATCCTGGAATGATAAAAGATCAAAAAAAACGAACATGGGGCGGACCATAAAAAACCAACCTGAATCGGGCGGATGTCCCCCCCCGTCCAAAACGCCCCGGCAATGTTTGATCTGCTGTATCATGTATTTACGTTGTTCGGGGTCCTGATCGGCCGTTCAATATATTTTCACTCCAACTTCGCTGGTTTTGCCTCATGGGTCTATCGTGTCCCATGGTTTCGCAACCACAATCCATTATTCATTTGTTTGCGGTTTCGTCAACAAAAAACTCTTGTTCAATAGAGATATCCCGGGGAAGGTGAATCCCTGATAAGTGCACGAAAATGCCGGGAATGGACCCTATGAGATAGGTTAGTCTCTGACAAAGAGCCAAAAGGAGGGCCGATTGCATCGTGACGCCCGGTAAACAGGTAAACAGATACACCAACCCGCCTTCGACAATTCCCAAACCTCCAATGCTAATCGGAAGAGCCCCCACGGCCCAACTGAGCGGGAAAAAAAGGAAATAAACGCGAATCGGCACGGTAAGCCCCATGGAGGATCCGATCATCCAAAAACCGTATATCGGCAGACTTTGGGCGATCAAGGTCAGCAAGATTGCATAAAGAAGCGTCCACGGGACTGTTGCATAAACACGAATCGCCCGTGAAATCTGAACCAGATGGATGATGATAGGACGGAGAAAATCCGCCAGGAAACGACGAAAACGCGCGAAAGAAAAGAGCAAACCCATAACCAGAATCGCGATCAATCCAAAAAGAATGAGAAGCATCCGGTAATCAGAGATTTTTTGAACAACATTGAAATTGGGGGAAATGGAAATCCGACCATTCTGGCCTTCCATCGGAATCAACCAATAAACGACAACAACCAAGAACGTCAAGCCGATCAGTCCCATCAGACGATCCATAATCACACTGAATGCTGTTTCGATTCGGCGTGAGCTATGGTGAGCGATATACCACATACGAAGGATGTCGCCGCCAAGGGAACTGACAAGAATATTATTATAAAATAAGCCAAGAAAATGGATCTTGAGGCAGGTGATATAGGGAATTTCGGTGGTTTGGGTACGAAGGAGGATATACCAGCGGATCGAAATCGCCGTATTCGCAAGAACAAAAAAACAGAGCGAAGCCACGAAAGCCAACGGATCGATCCGTCGAAACGAAGAGGCAATTTCAGAAAAGTTCCACTCTCCGAAAATGAAAATCAGAGCGACGGCCGATAAAGCGACCGTTACGCGAAGAATAAAGAACAGTTTTTTTCGCTTTTTATCCAGAATGTGGCGCTCACCCGATTCCATGATTCATCCAACGGATCATTATACCAGTCTTTATCGGGAAAAGGAGAAGTATCTGTGCACTTTTCAATGTCATCGGGAACGGAAAGTCCATTGGGTGGGCGGAGCAGAAAGTTCCATCGGTGAGCACATTTGCTCTGAAACGACGGTATCGCCGGTTTTCCAGATTCGTCGAAGATATCGTCGCCTCGGAAGCAAAGGGTTGCTGTCCATGATGAATAAAAATGCCGGGCGTTTGCATTCCCGCGGCAAACACCCGGCACTGAGATTACATCCGATTATGTTTCTGCTACGGACATCGTGACACGTCAATATTCGTGCAACGCATCCAATCCGACGCGAAAGATGCCAGATCGTAGATGTTAATAACACAGTCCGGTAAGCCAACCGGGCCGGACAGGTCAGCGGCCAGAGAAGTGGAACAAATCTCCACGCCGCTGGCTGCCGTGTACATTTGCGCTATCATCAAGGCGGGCATGGCCCCTTTGTAAATGCGAACATCGTCAACCATGCCGTTGAAAAATGCCTCATAGGCTATGGCCTCGGTGATCCTGCCGCCAATCGATACCGGTGCGGTTGTCGAAGCAATGTTGCCGGTGTCGGCAAAAAACTGTATTTGTTTTCCGTCCATGTAGATTCGCCGGGTCACTCCATCATAGGTGCCGACAACCTGGTGCCATTGATTGTCAAAGAGGTTGGGCGCGGTTGGGGTGGGATCGTCATCGCCACTGGTCCCGCGAAGGGTAAAGGTGTGGATAGCGCTGACGCCGCGTTTACGGAGCTGCCAGCCCACATTGTTTTCCCCGTATTTCGCCACAAACGGCTCCCAGTCGCCCGTGCCGCCGGTCTTGACCCAGCAATACACGGTAATCATGCTGTTGGCCTGGTCAAAGTGAGATGGATTGGGAATTTCAAATAAGCCGAGGTTGTTGAAATTGGCGGCCTGCCCGATAATACCTTCTTCGAAACCAAATGCCGCACCGCGGGCGATACCATCATTACCATATCCGGATATGTCGGTGGCGTCGCCATCGAGCGGCCAGTGTCCCAGAAGTTCGATCAGCTGCAATTTTGCGTGTCGCGATTCGACCGAACCGGCGTTGCCCGTCGCTATGCAGAAATAGGCCCCGACATCCGCCGCTTCCAGATTCGTAAGAGTCAAGGTATCCGATGTGGCCCCGGAAATACCGGCCCCATCAACCAATTTCACCGGTGGAAGCAAATCGTTCGGTTCGGCATACCATTGGAAAGCGAGTACCTGTTGGGGATCTCCGACCACTTCGGCGCCAAAGTGAAAGACCGCCGAGCCGCCGGCCACGCTCCAGACGTCGTCCGGTTCCTGTGTCGCCACCGGTATCGCCGGGGCTGTGGTAAAGCTCCAGGTTGGCCAACTGTTCGGATCTCCGATGATCTGAACGCTCCAATAATAGGTCGTGTCATAATGCAGCGGCTCGCCGAGAATGGTCGCAGGATCCAGTTCATTGACGGTTACATTGCTTACGAAATCATTGAACGTCACATTCGGATCGGTCCCGAAATACACCGTAAACACCGGGTCGGTAAACGAAGGATCAATCTGCCAACTGATTGTCGTGTTCGTGGGAATATTATCGAATGTGTCTCGCGGAAGGGGACTATAAACCGGGAGGAATCCTCCCAGCAGCTCCACTTCGGCAATCTGCATGCTGTTCTGGCCGGGACCGCGACAGGTGGGAAACATGACTTGATAATGATCGAACGCGCCACCGGGGGTGAATGCGATCGGAGACGTATTGGGCGTGAAACGCGCCGCGTCAAGATACGTGGATCCGGAAGCGATAAGAATATACGGCCCGTTGATGCTGTGATTCGAACCATACAGTTCAAATGTCATCGGGTCCCGTTCGGGGGCATCGTTGGCGGTCGTAAACGTCATGCCTCCCACGATGGTTTGCGGCTTCGAGGGTGTGACCCGAAAACCCGTTGGTTGAGTTGCGCCATTGAAATGCAGATATTTGGTACCGATGTCGTTGTTGATCGCCAAAGGAGGGGCTTCTCCGCCAGGCCAGTTCCCATTATTCGGCACCCCAATTACGATGTCGCCGGGCTTGGTAACGTCCACGCCCACTTGGCCCCAGGCCGCCGACATCACAAACAAAAACGCTCCCAAACATAACCATTGCTTCTTCATCTTGCGCCTCCTACAAAAAAAGTAATATTAGTTAATCGACATTTCCGATTTGACGTCGCTATCACTACTCCTCTGCGTCGTATTTATAAGAATACCACGACCGGACATCGATATCAATGGTCTATACGATATTTTTTCTGTGTTCATTGCCCTAAGCCCTTCGGGTTTACACGAACGGACGGTTTGCCTGTGCGGATCGATTGGCCCCCTATTCAGGGATGGCGCAGCGGATTCGCCCGCTCCATGCTCGAAGCTCCGCATCGCGAATCCACGAAGCACTGAGTCGATGCATGGCAAAAAACGAACCAGAATATGGTCATGACGGCTTGCACGCTTTCAAAGATGACCTGCGGCCAAGGCAGAGAAGGTATGCCCTGTTTCGGGCTATGATGTATTTGCGTATCCAGGAAAATGAAAAACCGCTATTGACATTGAGAATGGTTCGAGTTAACGTGTAAGCAGCATTCCGGTCATTTCGAGAGGTTGACGAACATGAGATGCAGGAGAGGAACAAGATTCATATCGAACGTCGATGGCAAACGGCGAATTCACTCTACCGTTATTCCGCGATCCAATTCCATTCACTTTTTTGAGAGGGTCTGATGATGAAAACATTCACAATCTGTAGTATGGCAATCCTGTTATGCCTGTATTGCGGCGGCGCCTGGGCCCAGATTCCGGCGGAGGTGAGCTGCCGGACAGAAGGCGGAGTCAACGAAGCCGTTAACCGGAGCGATTCGAGCAAGTTGAGCGTTCGGGCATCGTCACCGGGCGGCAAATCATGGATCCGGTTTCAGCTTGGATCCCTGGAGGTCGGACGTCTGGCCACGGCGACATTGACGGTTACCCTGCACGAAGGCAAAACCGGCAACCAGAGTTTCGACGTTTCCTTCGTCAACGATGATTATCGGGAAAATATCGGCTGGGGCGAGAAAGAGATTACCTGGAACAATGCCCCGGGCAATGATCCAACCAGCTATGCGTTGTTGGACACGACAAAGACGACGTTGCTGACGAAAGTAAATTTCACGGACGGGTTGGCTGGCCAATCGTTTGCGATCGACGTCCTTCCGGCCCTGCAGAGCGATACGGATGGGATCGTGCAATTTGTTTTGCATAATTCCCCCAACCTGATCAACTTGTCCACTCACGATCACGCGAATGAGGCGTATCGGCCGGTAATCAACTATACCGAGATCCCGCTGGGGGCCAAGAATCCGATTCCCGGAAACAAAGCCCGGGTGGAAACAACCCTGGACAAACTGGCCTGGACAAATCCGGATCCCAACGACGGAACAAGTCCCATCACCTGCACGATCTACTTCGGGGCCGATCCGAACCGGCCGGAGATGGATAGAGTAACCCTGGCGGCGGGAGTTTCGAGCGTGGATTTGACGGCCGCCAACTTCCCGCGATTTCTGCCGCTGGTCGACGATCAGCAATATTTCTGGGTGGTGGATTGCACCGATCCCAGCATGGATCCGGGCGAGGATGTAATCGCAGGGGTGATGTGGTCGTTCTTCACGGATAACAATGATGCGCCGACGGTGAATGCTGGAGCGGATCGGGCGGTTTGGTTGGGCAAGAGCGGAACGGCCGGGCAGGAGGTTGTTCATTTGAGCGGTACGGCCATGGATGACGGTCTTCCGGAGCCGGCGACATTAACTCTGCTGTGGACGCAGACGGCCGGAAACGCCGTTGCCATCACGCCGACCGATCAGGAGGCCGCCAGCGTAACGATCACTCAACGGGGAACGTATGAATTCACGCTGACCGCCGACGACTCCGCCAAGCAGACTGCGGATACGGTGAGGATCTTCGTCGGGGACAATCCCTGCGACGCTTCGCATTTGAGCACGGGCGCGGCATACCCCGTCGCCGACACGAATCAGGATTGCCTTGTCGATCTGGAAGATTTCGCGACGTTGATCGCGGCCCATTGGCTTACGTGCACCGATACCTTGACAAATTGCGGCAAATAACTATCGTTCTCTCGGCAAGCAAACGATTCAGGTCCGTAGGAGAAATCCATACGGGCCTGAATCGGATTTCTCCGGCAACAACACGGCAGAGCCGCGGAACATTTCGCCAACTCGGAATCGTCGGGAAAGCGGATGGACAGGAACAGAAACACAGGATTCACGTTGATCGAACTGCTGGTGGTCATTGCGGTCATCGGTGTGCTGCTGGCAATTCTTGTTCCGTCGCTCAACCTGGCGCGCGAACACGGCAAGCGAGTCATCTGTTCATCCAATCTCAAATCCATTGGTACATGTCTGGTCCTCTATTGCGAGGCCCATGAGGACAAGCTACCATACAATGACGACCCGGAACATCCCTATACCGCCTATCGGGGGGATAAAGATTTTGCGATGCACCTCACGGGACGGACCGCCATGAAACTGGGGCTTCTCTATGAGACGGGACTGATCGACTCGCCGAAACTGTTTTATTGTCCATCCAACCGACTGTCTTGGGTGAAATATTCATCCTATACTTCCCCCGGTTCGTGGGGAACATTGCCCCAGGATTACAACACGGCGACGAACAGCAACAACTGGGTACGCGTCGGGTATTGTTACTACCCGCAAAGTGTGGACAAAGACGGAAATCGACTTCCTCTGGTTGCCGAAAAACACAACAAACTGGACCGCTATAAGACGATGGTTACCGACCTGATTTGGGATTTTGATAACCTGTCGCATGTCGTCGGAAAACGTCCCCGCGGAATGAACGCGCTGTTCGGGGACGGGCACGTCAACTACAGCAACAACAAGGCGGCGTTCGATCCGGTCCTCTGGCAAGACACCGTTCGACCCGGCACGGCGGAGTTCCGCACCATCCTTTCTCTTCTGGAGCCCTGATCCATTTCAAATCGAGGCAACATGATCAATTCTTGGATTCAGCGGACATCCATAGGTTGAGTTATCGCCGGAGGGAAGGCGAAGAAATATTCTCGGCCAGCCATTGGCAGTTGATGACTTTTTCCACGAGATCCAAGGGGATATAAAAATACTGGTTGGAGGCCTCGAATCCCAAACGTGAGTCGCGACTTTGCAGGGCATGGAGACGTTTGGCGAGGATGATTTCATCATCGATCGACCGTCGCATAGCGGTGGTATCGCCCGCGTCCCTTGAGAGGACAAAACGGCTCTGGTTGGCCACGGCGGCAAAATGAATCGCGGCGGCCTCGGCAAAACGAAGCTCTTCGGCCATCTCAGACGGCGCATCCGTTACGGCTTTGCGGAGGGTGGCCACGGCCGATTCGAATCCAGCGGCGACCTTTTCCAGCTGTGCGGAAAATATTTCAGCGGGATATACGCTCCGCCAACCGTTGAGATCATCATAGGGGATTCCGACCATAGTGGCTCTGTAGCCGGTTGGCGCGGGCCATAGCGGATTGGCCGGACCTACCTGGAGCGGCGCGTTATACACGGTTCCGGGATGGAAAGGAAACTCGCGGAAGGCGGCGCTGCACTGTCGCCAGAAGATAACAACCGCTTCCACATGGGCGTCTCCGTGTCGACGGCGTGCAACATTCTCGAGGGTCCCACCGGCCAGGATTTCGACAACCGCTTCGATATTCGGCGATGGATGACCGCCGAGCGTCCAGCCGAGCATGATTTGATCCACACCGACAACGCGCAGCGCGGCGGCGTGAAGTGCGACGTTTTCCACAACGGGAAGATACGGTACGGCCGATAGTTCCCACGAATTTCCGATCTGGAGTTTTGCCGCGACGAACAGGCCGTGTTTTTTGGCGGCTTCCCAGTGCCGTTTGGCTCGGGGACCCGGACCGATAGCACTGAGACAGTACTCGCCGATTTCTGATTTTATGCCGCCGCGCTCGATGGGCAGACCCCATTCGCTGACGCTCATCAGCTCGACACCTGCGGGTAAACGGCCGATGGCATCGGTTGCCCAGCCATCGGACCAGCCCCAATCCCAGGCGATCAGACGCTGTCGGCCCTGAGCGGAACGGATTCCATCGTAAAACGTCGCGTTGACTTCGGCGATGACTTCGGCGGGCGGGCGCGATTTGCATCGGGGGCAATCGCCGCCGCGACCGTGCGACCAGCAGTTGGTCAGGTTTTCCGAACCGGTAATCGTGAAGAAACCGCCGAGATCGGGAACCGCACGGCATACATCCGCGACGGCCCGGCTCAGGGCTAAACGAACTTCGGGAACGCTGGTGCATACGGAAGTAAAATCCTGTTCGGTCACGCCGCGCCAATCGGGATTCGCATCGAACACAGGAGACGACGACGGAAGCGATCGCGGCTCGTTGAGGTACAGGAAAACTTTCACCCCATGGCGGGAGGCGCGAGCGACCAAGTCGCGGAGGGCCTGGCGGCGGCGTTCGATATGAGATTCCTTCGACCACGGCAGCGGCGACAGCCGCGACAATACGGCCTGAAGCCAGACGGCGTTTGCTCCGGAGGCCGCCAGACGCGCAAAGTAACCATCGGGATAGGGATCGAGCGTTGGATCCAGCAGCGGATCGCCATAGAGGGCAAAGTAGGAATAGGCGAGGCGTAATGAATTGAATTTGGTTTCCGGCTTTGGATCGGCCGCGGAGGGAGGCGGCTTGCTGAGCGTATCGACAAAGGAAAACAGCGGATCGCGACCTTCCAATGTCCCATCCGGAAAATGAGCCCGAACCAGAGCGGCGATTTCTTTGGCACGGGTCGATTCTTCAGGCGTCGGTTCAGCCCATCGCAGCGGCGGGCACTTGGGTTTGTGCAGGCCGAGCTTGACGTAGAAAAAATCGTCTTCGCGGAGTGTATAGGCCATTTCCTCGGCCGTCCAGCCCAACAACGAAAGGAGTTGATCGTAGGGAAGCAGATGCCAGTTTCGACGGATGATGGTCAGCGCAGCCCGTCGCATCTGCGAGTCCGTGAGTCCTCTCGGGGGTTTCAGACCCATGCTGTGCCCGATGCGTTCGATATCATCCGCTCTGGCTCCAACGACGGGGGCCATTTGCGTCGATGAGACGAGCGACCAGTTTCGCCAGACGAATGCATGGAGCCGATTGGGAAACCATGCAGCATCGAGCGGCGCGGGAGCGTTGCCCATCGGCAGAACGGTTGCCACATCGGCCGCCAGAGCGGGCCACGGAACAAAGTTCAAGGCGGTATTCGCCGCGGCAATCCCCCCTGCCATCAGCATAAGAAATTCACGACGGGTCATTGAAGAATCAATCGGTTTCATGGGATCCACGTCCTTCCGCCACCGGCAACAACAGATGACTGCTGTCCTTGCCGAGAAATATTGTGTTGTTGGCAATCCGGATTTCACCTTTTCGTGGTGGTTGGCCGTTTTGGCGATTGGGTTCCAACGCCCGGAAACTGCTGGAGGCGATGTGAACGCCAAGCCGATGGCCTCGATTAAAGATCATGCTTGTCGGCCAGAGTTTGATCTCGATGGAGACCGGCTCGCCGGGTTTGAGCCAAACCTGATGATCCCATCCCTCACGGAGCGACAGCCGCAACGCTCCTTCGCAGATGTTGAACGAGCGACCATCGGGATAGACATCGCACAGTCGGACGATCAAGTCCGTGTCGGGGGCATCGCTGGCGACCTTGATCCGTGCCGTAACATTGCCCGTCACCTCCATCGGCTCCGACAGCGGTTCGGTCGTGAACACCAGCAGATCGGGGCGCAATTCGATCGGCTGCTGATTCTTTGGACCGGCAGGAATTGTAAGTTCATAGCCGCCGATCGACGGCACGGGATTGGCCGGATCGCTGGTGTAGGACAATGTTCCCGATTCCGCAGGAGGTATGAACGCGGCCTTATGGTCGGCCGACAGAAAGAGCGTGCGATCCTGTGTTTTGACTGGAGGCCATTCGGAGGCCGAGCGCCACTGGTTGCCGGGTGTGCCTTCTTCGCCGACGGCGCCCATCGTGTAATAAGTTATGGCCGGGGCATCAAGAATTCCATTTTTATCTCCCTTCAATGTCGCCGAAAACCATTTCCACGGATCATGGACTTCATTGGGTGTGGTTTTCGCGGAGGGAAAAGTAAGGTCACCGGCTTTTTCGTTCAATACGCCGTGAGTCCAGGGACCCATGATCAGCTTTTGTTTTCCTTTGGCACCGGGGCCCCCCTGCGTCTGGTAGCCAAGAAAAGCATCGAGCGTCGCCTGGGCAAAGATGTCAAACCAGCCGCCGATATGAACGCCGACCGCGTTGATTTTTCCATAGTAGCGGATGATTTCACGGTCCTGCCAGTACGGGGTCAGGGGATAGTTGGTCGTCCACAAATCGAGAGCGCGCGGCTCGAACTTGGTCATCGACAACCAGTCTTCGACCATGGCCGTACGGAAGATACCGCCGCGATAGATGCTCTCCCGAAACAAGCTCGGCGAACCGACCGTCACGTGTTGGCTGACAACATTCGGCTGCCCCGTGCCGGCCAGGAGGTACTGTGTGATCGCCCCGGCCGAACCGCCCCAGGTTCCGATCTTCCCATTGCACCACGGCTGCCTGGCGAGCCATTCGGCTGAATCGAAACCATCCCATTTTCCGCCCGCCCGGCCGTCGGCATCGAAGGGCAAATTTTCCCCTTCCGAGGCGAACCGACCGCGCGTATCCTGCGCGACGAATACAAATCCCCGCTTGTTGGCCTCCGAGCCGATCCCCGTCCCCATCGCTTTGTTATAGGGGAACCGCAGAAAAATAACCGGCCAGGGACCCTCCCCTTCCGGCAGGTACACATCCGTGGCAAGCTTTGTTCCGTCGCGCATGGGAATCATGTGCGTGTGCGGAGCGGCGATTCCGAAAGAAGTGAATATGGCAATGCCGATGATCAGAACGAGTGTGCGGTTCATGTGCTTGTTCTCCATGTTACGTCCGTCCGATTTCGGGAAATCCACGAAACAGCATTATTCCATCACGGATGGAAATCCTCGTCAAGGATTACGGCAGATTTCCTTGTCCGAGATAAGTACGGAATCGTTTCGATCAATAATGAATGAGAACCGACAGATTCTCCATTTTGGCCGTCCATTCGATTGTTTCATTTTTCGGATCGAATTTTTGATACGGCCGACCGTTGACCTCGACGCTCTTCATGATTTGCCCATCGGGATGTCGCAGTCGAACAACAATCATATCAGGCGGCGTTCGCTTTGGCGGAGCGATTTGCAGTTCGATTCCCCCCTGATCGATACGCGACGAAATTGTGAAACTGACCGGCCCGAAACAAGTGGGTGCATTGTTCACGGAAATCGTTTTGCCCGCCTGAAGCCATCGACTCGGAATCAGCGGCGCCAGCCAGAGAGATCGGCCGCGTTCCATGACGAACATGGAGCGAGTCTGATGAAGAAAGTATCCGGTTTCGTGGGTTTTGTCCCAGGCGCCGCTATGGAAGAAATGCTCCCAGAAGGTCATGACTTCCGTGTTGACCAGAGACGCGATGGAATTGAAATACGAGCGAAGAAACGGTTTGATTTCGTCTCGAAGGGCGTAGATCTCGGCATTCCGGGTATAATAAGGTTGTACCTTGGAAAACCCACCCCGGTTGAACCAATCCCGGTGATTCTTCTCGGCCGGATAATCAAACCACCCATCGGAAAGAAACTGCACATCTTCCATATGATCCATCATTCGCGTTACTTCGGGGTCGTCGGGGCCAAAGACCCCGGTCGGGACCAGTTGATGCGCCCCCAGTTCGACATCATAACACCAACTGCGGCCGGCATCCTGGCCGGGAAAGAAATCGCCAAGATGGCCCGGGCTGTGTACCTGCGAAGGATATCGCGGAATCCAGGTTCCATTGCGCAAGGGAAGAACGGGAGATTGGGCCTGAGTCCAACGATAAGCACGCAGGAGATTTGCGCAAAGCTCGTCCGCCTGAGTTTGAAATTCCCTGCCCTGCGGATACTCGCATTCGCTGAGTATCCTACCCAGATCACGAAGAGCCGCATAGTAATAGGCATTCATACAGAAGTGATACGCAAACGAATTCCAGTCCGCCATAACTCCCGGGGGCATGAGACCGTATTCGGGAACTTTCTCGCCCTGAGAATTCAATACGCAGGTTTTACCCGTTTGTCGAACGATCCATTCACCGACGCGAATGAGTTCCGACGAGTGAGATTTCACCCAGTCGAAATCTCCGGAAAGGCGAACATGTTCGCCAAGAGTCCAGAGGTGCCAGGCGGTTCCGAATGTTGTGTATCCGGTTGTTAGAAATCCCTCTGCATTGTAGCGATGAATAAAAAATTCCAGACCGCGCCGGGCAAAATCGGAGTGACCGAGAAAATCCATGCCGCGGATCACGGAGTGGGCTTCACTCTCGAGCGGACCGTAGGACATGGCGGCGATCCAGGGAGCGACACGGGATCCTTGCGCTTCGTTTCTTGCCGCGATCAGGCATCGTACTTGAGACGACCGAATAAGGTCATTGAGAAACGGCTCCGGAGTTTCGATCTGCATGGTAGAAGACAGAACGGCTTTCCAATACAATTCCGTATCGCGTCGCAACGATTGGATGTCCAACGGGATCGGCAGGGGATCACCCGGAGACGGAAGGAAGATTACAAAGCTGACATCCGCCTGCGGCGACATATCCCCACTCAATTCGAAACGACCCTCCGCTATATTGACCTTCAAAGAGTTCGTCGAAGGACGACTGATCCAGCCGAATTGTCCCTTGTCACCCTCAAGCCGAAACCCGCCATCGTTGGGAACAAGTTTGGCGGATTGATTTTTTCGTTGATCGGTCCAAATATCCAAAGACAGGGAAATCGGGATTGAACTCGTACCCCGATTGGAAAGCTTGAACTCGGCCGCACAAATCCCGCGGCGTCCCGGACGAGCGGGATTATCACCGGGTTCATCGACCGGCGCGACAAATACTTGCTCGGTACAGAATAGCCCATCCCCTTGCCATGTCAGAACGGATATCGGTAACCAACCCCCATCCAGCTTTCGAGAGTATCGAAATGGTTTATCGCCCTTCCATTGCGGGACAATCGCACCTGCCGAGGCATACCAATCCTCGCCGGGATTCGCTTCCGCGTGAAAACGCAGCGTGCCGTTACGATCCACGACATATTTGGTATTGTCGCACGCCAGGGACAGCATGACAGGACCTTCATCCTGAGCCGGATTGCGCGTATGGGCCATCGCCTGTTCCAGGGTCTGGTCGGGCATAGACCGAACTTCCTGCAGAATGGTTTTCCGCTCGGCAATTTTTTTACGATATTCGGCAGGTTCGATCGACGAAGGATCGCGCGTAATGAATAGACCATACTCAGGCAGGTAAACACATTCATTAGCCAGAATATCTGATACAGCCACTGCCAATGAACCCGATGGAAGAATGAACTGAAGAACCGTTTGCTCGGCCCTGGAAACGGAGGATCGAACATGGCGGACAGACAAGTGAATCGGACTTGATAACACGAACTCCGCCGGAACCGTGTCCAGAAATTCACCATTATAGATGGCGATTCCCGCTTTCTGCTGAGTCGAAGGTTTGTCGGCCTGAATCAGGATGTTGGCCGTATCCCACCGGGTACGGGTGAATGCCTTCAGGGTTCTAACTTGTTGTAGTTCCTGTATCGGCGGAAGAATCCAACGAATCTTCAGCGTCTGTAAAATGGTTCCTTCGTAGGATTTTAATAATGGCCGGAAAACAATGTCCGTTCCTTCCATGGACAGATTGCCATCCAGTTGTTTCCATTGGCCCTGCCAGGCGGATTCTCCGAACCAACCTTCGACGTGAATATCGCCGATTGGCAATCGAGAAACTTCCCCCGGCAGACATAGTCGCAGTTCGCGGATCGCCCGACGGCATAACCATTGAACACCGATACAACCGGCCTCGGACGTCATCGGAACCGACCATGTTCCGTCGGGACTTCGAACCACATTCTTTTCCAGAAACAAATCATCGGCGGAGAATTCCTGGAGACGATTCGAGCGACAACCCTCCTTCCGGTTCGGATCCCACGTCACAATCCGGCCGAAGCGGGCAATGTCCACTTCCGGCTGAACGGTTTTCGTCGGGGAAGTTGAACGGGTCAGCCGAGCCTCGGCCCAATTGGCCATATCGCAGGTGATGCCATCCCCGGCGTCCGCCGCTTCCAGACGAAGCTCCTGGGCGGATTCGACATGGACACGGACCGAAACGGGATCATCCGTCGCGCGCAGGACTCCGCTTTCAAACCGTTTTTCGTTATCCACATATACGCGAAAAACCACGCTGCCGTCCGTCGAACCACAGGGTTGTAAGCCCACTTCGGCTTCAAATAGCGAATACGCTCCATCCAGCAGAACAACCAGTTCGCCGTTGGCATGATGACCGAGCCCTTTGGAATAGTGACGCGTTCCGATCTGAAGCGGCAGGCCGGTCCTATCGGGGGCATGAGCCGCGGTATCGATTCCCAACTGTCCCCAGGCCTGGCTGTGACGGAGAATATTTTCAGGCATATCGCCGAGATAGATTATTTTGGGGGAATCCGCCCCCACACAGAATGGAAGGAAAAGCAGCAACGCCATAAGGAGGTAATAGGAATGTGTTATAGCAGGATTATCCGCTTTAATCGTAGTCATTGTTGCTCCTCTTGTTGGAGATTGCTTCAGCCCGTTTTGGGACGACGAACGCACATAACGGCTATTCGGAAAAAATGTCCTTTTGAACAAAGATGGCCATAAAATGGCATGTTCCCTTGATGAGTTCATACCGGACAAGAATCCAACCTGCTTCTTCCGCCTGTTGGATTAACAGGGCTGGGGACCACGCATGATTTTTGCCCCCGCCCCTGGCAAGAGCGCGATGGTGCTCAATCACACACAACCTTCCGGCGGGTTTGACCACGCCATGAAGGTGCTTCAAATAAGCCACATGCCCCCCCTCGTTGAGATGATGATACGTCTTGGAAATGAAGGCCAGATCACAGGTATCCTCGCCCAGTCCGGTCCCGTCATACGGGCATACAGACGGCTTGATTTGCGGGAGATTGGATACGCGTTTCTTCATCTTGTCCACCGTGCTTTGTTCAACCTCGATGGCATGGATGGTACCGGCTGGCCCCACAAATCGTGCCATTTGTTCCGACCACCATCCATCCCCCGCTCCGACATCGACCACGGTATCCCTTTCCCAAAGGTCGAGTTCCTGAAGAACATAATCGGCCTTTTGCCGATACCGATTGCCCGCATCCCCCGAACAACTGCATTCTTTCGGATCCGGAATGCGGGTGCTGGTCGCCGATTCGGCGTTTGCCATAAGCGGAGACAATAGACTTGTGACGGAAAATACCAACAGAATGACCATGGCGACGACATGTTGTGCTATTGTTTTGTGCATGACGGTCTTCCTTCCGCGATAGAATCACAATAACAAATGTTCCCAATCCTCTGTCAATCCTCAACAGTATAAACCAGCGATGGATCAAGAGGAAACAAGAAAAGTTCAGATGGAATCGTTTAGCCAATCCGACACCGAAATGGCATGAAGGTGTCGGATGTCGATGGTGCCATGGTCTTGTTCTCCGTGCCTTTAGCCGGATTGGCGGGATCGATTAGCGTGAAAGCAACTGTTGAATGAAGGGGGAATTTTCCTTCTCCGTGCTATCGAGCAAGTTACGATTTGCATCCGAATGTGCAAAAATGGCGGCGTAGGCCGTGAAACGATCGGCGATGCCGGCGGTTTTGACATCGCCGCTATGGACGATGACCCGATAGGTCAAGGTGAGCGTTTGTCCCTGAGGAATCTTCATGTGGCCGTCCTTCAGCCATTGCATGGGCGTCGGCGAGAAGAAACCGTAATCCCGGGTGAACCATGGACAAGGATACCAGGGATTGTTCGGGGCTTGAAAGATCGCCAAACCTTCAGTCACGCCGTCCCGCGTGCCAAAAAAATCACACCAGGATGAGGGCTGAGCAAAAGTCCCCTTCTCTCCCGTCTTGCCTTCGCTATTGATGAGAGTACCGCCGGAGGGGACATTCAGTTCGGGAACCATCCTCGCCGAAAACAGGGAATGATTCGTCTGCAGAATGGTCACATCGATCAAGGCCTTAAGTCGGATGGTTGTGTCGATGATCCGGGTATTTGTGTCCGGAGCGTGAATGAGGAATGACCGAGTATCTTCAAAGACCGATTCGGCGCCGGGCCGGCTCCACACGCAGCGATCCTGAAACAGGATATAGGGTCCTTGGGATGCGAGGAGTCGGGGACCCGAGGAGATGATTTGTCCGCGGGCATTTTCTTCCTGCCAGTAGTTGCCCCCATTGACTCGATCACAACCGAAGAAAAGGGAATGATGATGAGGATACGGCATGGAGGTTTCCGTCGTAATGGATTTGCCGGATACAGGTCCATTGACCGGCCAGAAGTACGGATATTTTTGGTCTGAGGCAAACTTGTAGCATGCAAAAAGTTTTCCTCCGCCGTCAATGGTGATCTGTTTTTGATCCACGAATGCTTTCAATGGAATCGGTTCACCTGCATGGCAGAAACAAAATGCGGAAAGAGCAAACAACCCCAACGTGAAACGGCTTGATTTCATGCTGTTTCCTTTCGATGGATACCAACCATAGAATGCGTTAAAGAGTCCTTTATGCGTTATGCGTCGAACATTCCATTTCATGCTTATTTCGATCTATATTATGCCGAAATCAGTCATGATCCGGGGCAAGGCGGAGCGGCCAACCAGTTTGTCGGATCATTGCCGTACAGCAGGATCGGATCGGACGCCGG
>CAYLSB010000035.1:0-42782 GCA_964386005.1 uncultured Pirellulales bacterium
GACACCGTCAAAAAATTCATTAAAAATGTACGGAAAGAAGCTTAATTATACAGTTAAATTATTACTAAAAGCGAAGGCCGACGTAAATATTTCTCGAAAAAATGATGGAGTTTCCCCACTCTTAATTGCAATGATCAAAGAGAATATCGAAGTTATCAAGTTATTGCTGGAGGCTAAGGCGGATGTGAACGTTAAGGCGCACTTTGGAGAAAAGGTTGTTTCTCCCTTAGATGCAGCCAAGATCATGGGGAATGAAACAATCATTCAGTTATTGAAGGAATACGGCGCAAAAGAGTAAACAATCATAGATTTAATCGGGGGTTGTTTTCTCATCAATCATAAATTGGCCTAAGACATTTTTAATTTTATTGAGAATTTCGGGTGAAGGGATTCGTTTGCCGGGGAGGATAATCTTAACGAAGTTGTCGGCCAGGATTTCTTCGGGGCCGATCAGGTAGAAAGTGTTCATGCCCACCTGTTCCATAAGGCCGGAGACCTGATGGAAATCGGCCAGGCGGGGTTGATCGCCGTTGTACAGGATCCGGATATCGTTGGAATCGGGGATGCGATCAACCAGCAAGAGTTTGCACTGCATGTAGTTGAACATTCCGCCGCCGAGAGCAGGGTCGTATTGATCCCGATTGGAAAGAAGGATGGGGATGGCCCAGACAGTTTGTTCATCGAACTTTACCTGGATACAGTGATTGTTAAAGGGAGCGTCGGGATTGGTGATCCGGCGGGCATTGAGCGAGTCGGGCAATTTGACCTCATCGCAGGGGAGAAAACCGATTATCGGGTAGAGGCGTTCTCGGATTTTTGGATTGGCGCGGGTCAGCACATGGAAGATTTCGTGGCATAGAAGTTGTTTGAGGGAGCCGAATTCTTTGTTTAGGGAATTTTGCGGGAAAATCACGGCGTTGCTTCGTGTATGGGGAGCGTCGCCTTCTTCCCGGCCGGAGGTCTTGATGAGCAGGATTTTTTTGGGAAACGGAAGCGACAATTTTTCCAGCGGCTCTCGCAGATCCTCAACAACCGGTTCGATTTTTTGTTTTTCCATATCGGTCCAGGGCAGGGCACAATCGGCGAGGAACTTGAGATACTCTTTTTGCTCAATGGGCTTATCGGTTTTCATTCGGACGGCCCGATCGAAGGGGCTTTGCCGGAGGATGTAATCATCCCGCGCGGAGAGAATCTTTTTGGCCTGATCCACTGTGGCAAAATCGACGATGGACCCGCCGATCCGCATCTCGGCCAGGCAAAGGCCGGGAAGGATCACGATGAGGACGAGTAGATATTGAAATTGTACTTTCATATCACTTTCTTTTTGAATCAGGAATTCAATCAATATCCATTATACGGTATTGTTGGTTTTTGGCAAATTGTTCGAGCATGTATTTGAGCCGCGGTGTTGACTCGGCGGGGGGGCGGGTATCGGCGCGGTCGGGACCGTGTTCGAGACTCCAGCCATCCCATTCGCGGTACGCGTGATAGGACCAGTCCCAGCCGTAATCATCCATAAGTCCGACGACATCGGTGAGCCAATTAAGCCCGCTGTTGCCGGGGGCCCAGCGGATGACGCTGAATTCACCGACGTAAATCTGCACGTTGAATTCTTGCTGGAACTCTCGGGCCGGTCGCATGACTTCGGCCAATTGTTTACGATCCCAGGTACGGCCGCTGATGACGCCGGGATAGGCCACGCCGGCGGGATTGTTGTAGATCCCCTGATGGGTGAAGACAAAGGGCTCGTACATGTGAAAGCTGTAGATCACCTTTTCCAGTGGCAAAGGTTCGAGCGTGTCGAATCCGACGGCGGCGCCCCACGGGCTGGGTTCGAAGACGACCGCGCGATCCGGATCGATCCGGCGGATGCGACGGGTGGCCTCGGCGGCCAGATCCCGCCAGTTCATCAGGCCGGGTGCGACGGCGCCTTCGACGGCTTCGTTAAGAAGATCAAACGCATACACGTTGGGCATGCTCTTATATCGCGCGGCGAGTTGTTCCCAAATGTCAAGAAAGTAATCCTGATACTGCTTTTGCTGAAAGAGCCGACAGACGCCGCCTTCACCACGGCCCCCGGGCGGGCAGTGCAGATCTACGAGCACGAGAATGCCTTCCTTTTGGCAAATGTGAATGGCGTTATCGCATTGTTCGAGGGCTTTATGGAGCCATTCGTCGAAGGCCTTGAGGTCGGCGGCCCATTCTTCCGCCTCCTTCATCGGGACCCAGTTCAACTGCCAGCGGATCTGATTGGCCTTCCATTCTCGGGCCAGGTTCGTCAGGTCGTCGGGGCGGCAGGTCGGACCGTACATGACGCCGCGAAGACGAGGCAAGTTGTGGCCATTAAAGGGTTTATCATAGCGGATGCCTTTTCGGGCGGGACGCCCGGTGCTGACCTGAAGATTATCGAAGCAGGCAAGGCCGCTGACTTGTTCAAGGCCGACGACAAGGGTGGCCTTGCGGATATTTTCCGGTGTGCGGAATGTTTCGTCGAAGTCGCGCCAATCAAAACTGCCAACGGGGATCGAGATTTGCGGGTAATGCATACCGGTGGCGGTTTCGAGGACGAGCATGACCTTGATGCCGTTCCAGGGGTTGGGCGGCGTACTGACGTTCTCGGCACGGACAGCGGCCCGTAACGTGATGTGAGATTGGTTAAGGCGATCGGCGGGGATCGGGAACACGCGAGAGGTTGTTCCGGACGCGGTAGTAGTGATTTCGAGCGAGCGGCTGCCTTGGCGGCCCTGAGCAATGAGGCCGGGGCCGGAATCTTCGATTGCCGATTCGAAATCGCAACGAAAGACTACATGTTCTTCCGCGAGAATTGGTGAGACCAACACCATCATCCATGCGATTGTCCGTTTCATCTACTTTCCTTTGATAAAGGGTCCCGTTGAAATGTTCTGAAGTCATTGTCGAATGCTCGAATGGACAATGTACGCGTTCGTCCGATAATTCGCAAGGAAATCCTTCTACGGCGAGTATGAGATCATCATAAAGGCCTCGGAAAAAAATGACGATGAAATCAGTGAGGGATGGAGGTAATCATCGGGAATTTCATCTGGGAAGGTTTTTCTATATGGATCAAATGTGTGCGGTACAAAGTCAGTCCAGTCTTATCGATCGGCTGGAATTGTTATATCGTGATATGAATGCCTCCTATTCGGCGCCGCGAGTGGTTTCAGATCTAATGACGCGGCGCGTGGAAGCGTTGACACTGGATCATTCGGTCAAGGCCTTCTTGACGTTCATGCAGGCCAATCGGGTTCGCCATGCGCCGATTGTCGATTATCCGAATGGTCGTCGGGCCGAACCGGTTTTTATCGGCGTGGTGTCTCAGCGGGATGTGCTTCGGATCGGCGCGGCCGATCTTGGGTGCCGTCTTCCGTTGAAGCCGGACCCGCGTGCGCTGCGTCAGTTGATGTCGCGGGTGGTGACCCGCGACGCGATTACCGTCGAACCGCGCACGCCGACCGTTGAGGGGATCCGTCTAATGATCGACAACCGGATTGATATGATTCCGGTTATCGAACAAACCCACGTCGTTGGAATCGTTACGACAACCGATATTCTTCGAATGATGGTTCGTACCGCCGAAGCGATTGAAGCGGCCTGTCTCCGGCAGACCCGGCAAAAAGATTTGAACGTCTGGGCCGGCGGAGATGTGGATCGGTCTTTTCTTGCCGCATTCGCCGGCCGCACGGCCGAAATGGTTATGGCACGAAATCTGATAACGTTGAATGCGGATCACACGCTGGGTGTGGCAAAAAATACGCTTCAGGAGAATGAGCTTCGCCATGTGCCGATCGTCAATGGGCAGGGGCAAATCGTCGGGATCGTGTCGGATCGCGATATCCTGCGAAACCTGCCATTTCAGGGCCGACAACGGAGTAAGGTCAACGGAAAATTCCGGGAAGACCTGTTTCGATACGAGGGAGCGACGGGGGCGCTGGAGATTCCGATTGTGCAATTTATGACCAAGCGTCTGATCTGTATCGAACCGAATAGCCGCGCCATCGATGCTGCGCGGATCATCCTCAAAAAGAAGATCGGCACGCTTCCGGTAACCGATTCCAATACGACGCTGCTCGGCATCGTTTCGGTGGTTGACCTGCTTGCCCTGGCCCAGTCGATGTTTGCATAATCGATGGGTTGCGCTATCGCATATCTCATGCACCTGCGATCGATGTGTCGCGGCCGCGTTGCAGCGTATGAGATGATTTTGTCGCACACACCAATCCAGGGGATCTGCCAAAAAAGCATTGAGTAAGGTGAAGAAACCCTGTACATTGTTCCATTGGTTCGACAGAGGGTTTCCGACAGGATCTTGTTGCCAAGATAGAATACGATGGGAAAGGATCGGAGAGTATGAAACTGACACGACGGGAATTTTTACGAGCGTCATCGGCGTGGCTGGCGGCACCGGGTATGGGTTTGTCGCTGGCTGGCTGCCAGAGTTCACAACGGATCCAGGGCGTTCGGGTGCCGTTTCGGTATGCAATGTGTAATGAGAGTATGCAGCCGCTTGACTGGGCCGAGCAGTGCCGGATCGTATCGGAGGCGGGTTATGCCGGAATCGAGATCGCGCCGTTTACACTCGTCAAGGAGGACCTACGCGAACTCACGGCCAACCGCCGTCGGGAGATGTTTCGCATTATGAGGGATTCGGGTTTGGAATGTGCAGGATTGCACTGGTTGTTGGCTCCGCCGCCGAAGGGACTTCACTTTACGACACCGGATACGGCCGTACGGGAAAAGACAGTGGCGTATGTGAACCTGCTGATCGACTTCTGCGGCGACATGGGAGGAAAGGTCATGGTGTTCGGATCTCCCAAGCAGCGAGGCACGCAGGGTAACACGATTCCCGATGCCAAGAAAATATTCGCCGACGGATTGGCGCGTGTGGCCGATCATGCCAAAAACAGGGGCGTGAGAATTCTCATTGAGCCGCTGGATCAAAGCCAGACGGATGTGGTCAATACAACCGTCGAGGCCGTTGAAATCGTCAAGGCCATCAACCATCCATCCATTCAGACGATGTTTGACTTTCATAACACCAAAGATGAGACGGACGATTTTGTGACACTGTTGAGGAAGTATCGTACCTATATCCACCATATCCACGTTATGGAGATGGACGGTAAACACCTCGGGACAGGCAACGGGGTCAATGATTATGTTTCGGCATTCCAATACCTCAAGACCATCGGATATGATCGGTGGGTGTCGCTGGAAGTATTTGATTTTACGCCGGGCGGCAAGGTCATTGCGACCGAGTCGATGAAGGTTCTCAAGTGTATCGAGGCCAAGCTGGTATGACAGGGACGACGCATTGATCCGCCGGGAAAAATCCTTTTTTTTAAAAAGGCATTGCATTTTTTGAATGGGTCGATATAATAACACGGTTTCAGAGAGTGCGGTAACAAAGCGTCCAGTATGTATTCGAAGCGGAGATCGATCAATGTCGAGAGTGTGTTATTTTACCGGTCGCCGGACGATGTCGGGCCGGAGTATCGCTCGTCGTGGTAAGGCCAAGCGGCACGGCGGCGTAGGTATCAATATTACAGGCGTAACCAAGCGAAAGTTCAAACCGAACATTCAGAAGGTTCGCGCCGTAATCGATGGCAAACCGTGCCGGGTCCGGGCTTCAACGAAGGCCATCCGTTCGGGACTGGTGATCAAGCCGGTTCGACGGAATTACAAGCCGGCCGGGGCCGCCGCGAACTGAGCGGGGATTTCTTCCGTGGTATCCATGGCAGGCGAGCGGATGAAGCTCGCCTTTTTTTATTTGAGGAGTCAGCGATGGCAGTCACGATTGATGAAGCTCAGGTGAGGCATGTAGCCCGGCTTTCGCGATTGGAGTTGACCGACGAGGAAGTGGCCCGATTCCGCAGGGATATGGGGGCCATTTTGGAATATTTCGAGAAGCTGAATGAGCTGAATACCGATACCGTAGAACCCCTGGCGCATTGTCTCGCCCTATCCAATGTGTTTCGGGAGGACATCGTTCAGCCATCCCTGGATGCGGAGACCACCCTGGCCAACGCCCCACAGCGCTATGAGGATTATTTCAAAGTGCCTGCGATTTTCGACGATAGCAGCGGGGCATAAAATAAAATGATTGGAGGAATACAAATGAAAAATGTGAAAACCATAATTGGGGCGGTTTTGGCTCTGATGGTCATTTCCTGCCAGCAGGAGAATCATGCGATGGACGCGAAATCGTCGGCGCAACAGGCCGTGAAGATGCGGCGAAAGGTGACTCTCGAATTGGATTATTTGCTGGCATTGCCGAAGGGCTACGGTAACGATGATCGAAAGTGGCCGCTTTTGGTGTTCCTGCATGGTGCCGGGGAACGCGGCAGCGACCTCGACAAGGTCAAGGTTCACGGCCCGGCCAAGCTGATCGAGCAGGGCAGAGAGATGCCGTTCATCGTCGTATCGCCGCAGTGTCCCGAAGGGCAGTGGTGGACGCATCGCGTCGAGTCGGTGATCGCGCTGATCGATGATGTCGCCGAGAAGCATCGTGTCGATCCCAAGCGAATCTACCTGACCGGACTCAGCATGGGCGGTTTTGGGACATGGTCGATTGCCAGCACGTTCCCCAACCGATTTGCCGCTATTGTACCGATTTGCGGAGGGGGCCAGCCCTATCTGGCCGGAAATCTCAAGACGGTACCCGTCTGGGCTTTTCATGGCGCAAAGGATAGCGTTGTTCCTCTGCGGGAATCCGAGCGGATGGTCAACGCCGTCACATCATTTGGCGGTGAGGCCAAGCTGACCGTCTATCCGAATGCCGAGCATGATTCGTGGACGGAAACGTACAACAATCCCGAACTGTACGAATGGTTGCTGAAGCATACGAGGTGATGGATAGGGAGCAGCGGCGATGCTGGAATGGACCGCGAGGAAATTGCGCGAGAAGATTGGCCGTCGCGAAATCAGCAGCGTTGAAGTAACGGCGGCTGTACTGAAACAAGTTGACCGAATCGATCCGACGATTGGTGCATATCTCAGTGTGGATCGTGATGGAGCGATGGAGATGGCTCGTCGCGTCGATGCCAAGATCGCCGCCGGACAGGCAGTTGGATCCCTTGCCGGAATCCCGGTGGCGCTGAAGGATAACCTTTGTCGCCGAGGCGGAGCGACGACGTGTGGTTCGAAAATTCTTCGGCATTTTCGCAGCCCTTTCGATGCCCATGTCGTCGAGAAATTAACGGCAGCGGACGCCGTGATCGTCGGCAAGACCAACCTCGATGAATTCGCGATGGGTTCCAGCACGGAGAACTCAGGGCTCCGGCGCACGGTCAATCCATGGGATCCCTCGCGAGTACCCGGCGGCAGCAGCGGCGGCTCGGCGGCGGCGGTGGCGGGGCGGATGTGTTTTGCGGCGCTGGGGTCGGATACGGGCGGGTCCATCCGTCAACCGGCCAGCTTCTGCGGAGTCGTTGGCGTAAAGCCCACCTACGGCCGCGTGTCGCGATACGGTTTGGTTGCGTATGGATCGAGTCTCGATCAAATTGGGCCCTTGACGAGGGATGTCGGCGATGCGGCTCTTGTCTTGCAGGTGATCGCGGGACACGACCGGAGAGATTCCACGTGCGTAACAGAAGATCAAGCGCCGATACCGGATTATCTGACGCGGCTTGATGAACCGTGGAAGAATTTGCGGATCGCCGTTGTTCCGCATTTGAACGTTGGAGCGGAGCCGGCGATTCAGGCGGCCCTCCATCGGGCGCTGGATATATACCGATCCCTGGGGGCGGAGATTATCGAGATCGAAATGCCGTACCTCGATTATGCGATCGCTTGTTACTATGTAATCGCAACCGCCGAAGCGTCGAGTAATTTGTCTCGTTATGACGGCGTGCATTACGGCCATCGGTCGGAACGAGCCGACGAGTTTTCGCAGGTCTATACCCTTTCTCGTGCCGAAGGTTTTGGCGACGAAGTCAAACGGAGGATCATGCTGGGAACCTATGCCCTGTCGAGCGGATATTACGACGCCTATTACCTCAAGGCGCTCAAGGTGCGGAATTTGATCCGGAGCGATTTCACCAGGACCTTCGAGCGGGTCGATTGCGTCATGATGCCGGCGGCGCCAACGACGGCATTCCGGCTGGGCGAAAAAACAGCCGATCCGCTTCAGATGTATCTGGAGGATATCTACACGATTGCGGCGAACCTGGCGGGCATTCCGGGTATCAGCATCCCCTGCGGTTTCGACGAGAAGCATCTGCCGATCGGTCTGCAGATATTGTCGTCCCCCTTCAGCGAAGACAAACTTCTTCGAATTGCACGGATGTTGGAAAAGACGTCCGATTTGCCTCAGAAGACTCCCGCGATGTTGGTTCAATAGAATTTGCCACCGAAGGACACGCAGAGGTTAAAAAGAGGAAAAATCAGAAATAAAATTGAATCGCATTCCTCTGGTCCTCTGTGGCAAATTGAATTGGTTAAGGATATTTATGAACGGTCTGGACTATCAAGTTATTGTGGGCCTGGAAATTCACATACACTTGGCGACGCGAACCAAGATGTTCTGTGGGTGCGAGATGGCATACGGTCAACCGCCCAACAGCCGCGTATGTCCGGTGTGTCTGGGAATGCCGGGCGTTTTGCCGGTGATGAATCGGCAGGCGGTGGAATTGGCGATGCTGACGGCGCTGGCGCTGCACTGTTCCGTAGCGCCCTTTACCAAGTGGGACCGAAAAAGCTACTACTATCCCGATCTGCCGAAGAATTATCAGATCAGCCAGTATGACCTCCCGATCGGACAACACGGATTCATCGAAATCCCGACGGAACATGGAACACCCAAGCGGATTCGAATCCTCCGAGCCCACCTGGAAGAGGACGCGGGGAAAAACACGCACACGTTCGGTACTTTTTCGGCGATCGATCTGAATCGGGCCGGTTCGCCCTTGTTGGAAATCGTGACCGAGCCGGACCTGGGCAGCCCCGCCGAGGTGCGGGCGATGGCGCAAGAGCTTCAGCGAATCGTGCGGTATCTTGGTGTGTCCGAGGCCGACATGCAGAAGGGGCACATGCGTTTCGAGCCCAACATTAATTTGCATATTACGCAGAATGGGCAGGTGTTTAAAACGCCGATTTCCGAGGTTAAAAATCTCAATAGCTTTCGGGCGATCGAGCGCAGCGTCGCCTTCGAGATTCAGCGTCAGCTCGACGAATTTATCGAAACGGGCAAAACCCTCCGAATGGGCAACAAGAAGACCTTCGGCTGGGATGATGTCAATCAGTGTACAATTCTGCAGCGGGAAAAAGAGGAAGCTCACGACTATCGATACTTTCCGGAGCCGGATCTTGTCCCGGTGGAGATTTCCCGATCGTGGCTTGAATCCGTCCGATCGCGGTTGTGCGAGCTTCCGCTGGTCCGGCAGCGGCGATACGTAAACCAATACGGCTTGAGCGAATACGATGCGGGGGTTTTGACGGCCGATCGGATTACGGCGGAATTTTTCGAAAGGGCCGTGGAGGCCGGAGGCGACGCCAAGCGAATATGCAATCTTTTAACGCAGGCCGGATTGAAGCTGGCCAATGAAAAAGGTTGCCGTGTCGATGAGCTGGGGATTACGGCGGAGAAGCTGGCACAATTGGCCCGCATGGCCGATAGCGGTCAAATCAGCGCAACGTCGGCGGTGGCCATCTTCGAAGTGATGACGCAATCGGACCAGACACCGGAAACAATTGCCGCAGGACGAAACCTCATCCAAAAGAGCGACCCCGGCGAGATCGAGGTCCTCGTCGATGAAGTGATCGCGGCCAATCCGCAGGCCGTCGAGGATTGGCGCGCCGGCGGCAAGAAGAGCGCCAAATCCCGCGGTTTCCTGCTGGGCCAGATCATCCAGAAATCCAAGGGTCAGGCCAACCCGAAGATGGTGTCGGAAATCCTGGATCGCAAGAAATAATCCACGCATCCCGATATTCGTACATCACGAACCATCGCCGCGCATAAAAACAGGCCGGAGGTTCAAGCCGCCCGGCCTGTTATGTCCTGAATCCAGCCTCTGGATCAAGACACGATGATGTCAACTCGTCTTTCTTCGTGGTATCTTGTCGTGTGTTAGCGACTCTTCCGCGAAGCAATCAACCCGCCCAATCCCAGAAGAAGCAGCGTCGCCGGTTCGGGAATGATTGCGCCAACACCATACATATTCCGACCGCCTGCATTGGTTGCGTCGTTTTGCTTGAGAAGTGTGTATGTTCCCGGTCCGACGTACTTGACAAAGATGCTTGCCCAGTTGTTGATGCTGCCGTCATTACTCTCATCGATGCCGATATTCAACCCGCTGTCAACGAAACCCATGTCAATTACCCATTGCATACCCGCGGCGACAAGATCAGGATCCAGTAGTTCAGTTCCACCGTCATTTCCGTGGCCGATTCTGTTGTCGATAAACAAACCCAGAATCCCTGCCGATCCGAATGTAACATCTAACTCATAGTTTGCGTTGTCTTTATCGTCGTTGGCGGTCATGACATAGTCCGCCCCGAGTGCTGCGGCTGGGATCTGTTTGTAGGTGTGGGTTCGATCCACAAAGGTCTTGGCGCCTTCCGCCAAACCGCCCGCCACGAGTGCCGGCTCGGTGTCGCCGCTGTTGCTGTCCGGATTACGGCGAGAGATATTGGTGATCAATGCCGCCGGAGCCACGCTGGACCACACAAGAACCAGCGCTGTTGCTACTAACAATACCGTTTGAATTTTTTTCATCTTGTGACTCCTCCAAAACAAAAATACTGTTTGGTTTGCCTGTTTATTTTTTTGTATGCAAACAGATCGTAACAGGACGAACGAGTCTGTTCACAAAGCACACATAGGGCATCCACCGCAGACACCACATGATGTGCATACATCGAAAACGACACGATACGAAATCCTCAGTTCATTCAGCAGATCAGGCAGGGAAACGTGGGGTTGGAACCTTCTCCTCCGGGTGCAAACATCCCTTCCACCCGGAAACCATAATCACCCATCACACTCCGTTTTGTTTCCTTAGCTCTCCTCGACCTAAGACTGAGTCCAGCTAATACACAACTCCAACGTTCACTATATCCATAGCCACACATAATGTCAAGAAAATTCAAATAAAATTGTCAGAAAATGGCAGATTAATAACAGATAAGCCGAGTCGTAATTTCGGGTGTTTCTATGGACAGTATTATTGAGGCGGTTGGAAATCGACATAATCTTTTCCGTCCGGATATATACAACTCTTTTTCACATAATGATTTACAGCTTTTGTGGTTCTCGAAAAGTATCTCAAAACCCTTTCAAGGTGAGAGATTGTGTCGTATAGAGAGTAACCGGACCGATAAGGCCGGATTCTATAAGGGGCTCGTCTTTCTTCCACAGTCTCCAGCTTGAAAAGGTAATCCGCCCGGTTGGGCTGGGTTCGCCATCCAGAAGCCATTGAGGCCATTTCTTCAGAGTTCCGTCAGGATTGCGTTCACTGTCTTCGGGAAGTTGTTCATCGCCGATCATGCGGTTTGGCCAGAGGTTGACGACGCGGACGATCAGTTGGTTGTCATCTGACTTTACATAATCGGTAATATCCACTTCAAAAGGCGGCTTCCACAATGTGTCAAACTTTCTGCCGTTCAGGGTGATCTCCGCCATGATCGACACGGCGCCGAGGTCGAGAGTGAGTCGCCGGTTCTTTTTGCGCATTTCGCTCGGTACGGAAAACGTCTTGGTATAGGTAGCCTCTCCCGAGAAGTATTTTACGGCATTCTCGTTATGTTCACTCCACGACATAAGATGATCGAATATCCGTTCCTCGGGAGCGCCGCGGCCCGGCTCAAATCGCACGAGCCACGGCCCGGCGATTTCAAATGTCGGATGACCTGATTCCTCCACGGTTGCGCGGCGGCTTTGGCCCGAAGATGCGACGATCTCGTATTCGCCGGGTTTTCGGGTTTCCAGGATCACATTGCCGTTTTCGTTTCGTCGGATCTCAACGGACGCCCGTGACGGTGCGGACGTCGGAACGAAAGAAAGCGTATCGGGATCCCGGCCGATAAGACGATGTCGCTCGCCGTTGAGGAGATAATCTACCTCAAGCGTCTTGACAATGAGAAAGGCCGGATCGTCCCCCTGAGCCATCCAGGCCACTTTGAAACCGGTTTCGCCGGAATCCACGAATCGCTGTAACTTTTCGCGCACATCTCGTGTGCGGCCGGGGTCATTCAACACGCCATACCGCGCTTTTTCGACGGTTACCTGTACCGCGTCCCGGCTGATACGAATGGAATCCGGATCCGGCGCTTTTACGGTATAATCCTTGCCATCGATGGCGTAATTCACGACCAGAGTTTTGATCCTGCCTTGTGCGGGATCATCTCCCTCGGCCATCCGAAGGGCGGGGAAACTGAACTCGCCGGCATCGACCTTGCGTTGAACCTTTGCGGTCACATCTCGAGTGCGCGAGGGATCATCGAGAATTCCATACAGCGCCTTGCGAATGACAACCTTCATGGGAGGCTCAGGTGCGGCGGAAAGTATTTCTTTTCCATCGTGTTTTACGAGAACAACCGTGTCGCTTTTATCCGCGGTTTTTCGGAACACGACAAATACCGATCCGCTCGGATCGAAAGGGATGGAGACTCGCGTCACGCCGTCTTTTTCTTCCCATACGGCCGCCGTCTTGATGCGACCGGAGTCCGGCCGCCAGAGTTCGGGGATTCTCTGCGTGATACGGAAACTGCACGTCGTCGTAAAACCGAACGGATGCGGATTGGCCACAAAGTACAAATCGAACGTGTTCGTGGCACGATGGATATATCGTAACGGCCGGTCGCTTGAGAAATCCTGCGGTATGCCCGTCTGCTGAAGCGTTTTCTCCGGCTCGATTCCCCATACGACGCGGCCGCGGCCGAAACGATGCTCCTTGACGCGGATTCCGTCGCAATCTCCCCACAGTTCCGCACCCAGTCGTTCCACCTCCCCATCGCAATTCGGATAATCGCTGAGACTGGGCGATTTCGTCGGACGCGGACCGACAATCGTCGCGCCCGCCTCGACCAGTTCCATGATCCGTCGGAGTAAACGCGGAGTCATCGTATTCGATGGAGGCAACACAAGCAACCGATAGCTCATTCCATCGGGCAGTACGATCCGTCCATCCCGGACGGACATGCGCGTCAGTACGACATCCGCGCCGCATTCATCCCAATCGTAACCGTTGCGTTCGAAGTAGCCGAAACCCTGCGGAGGCGCTTCGACCTGAAGTCGGCAGATGTCCGCGACAAACAGACCCTGGCGAAGCAGAAACTGGCAGCGGGCAAGGTAGTCGTGCCACGCGGGCGTCCACTCCCACCAGGTTTGCGTACGCTCGTAATGTTGCCCCCACGGGCCCATCGTCATTCCCGGTCGGCGATCGTCCTTCCAGGGCTGGAGGGCATAGCGATGGAACACGAAACGATTGATCCCTTCGCAGAATGCGCGATCGCCGTGCGATTTGAGAATGGCGGGATGCTCCAGCCAGCGTTCCCTGTCGGCCGAGGTGAATGCCTCCGCTCCGACGATCCGTTTTCCATAAACGTGGGCCGCCGATGCCATACCCCGGCAGGTTTCGATCGCGCCGTTCGGAGTCCAAAATTCGCCCATCGGCTCATCCGACTGCCCGCCATAGGGAATGGCGTCGCACGGACTTCCGTAGGCCTCGACGGTGAACCGCATGCCGTGCTGGTGGGCCAACTCTCGCATACGCCCGGCGTAATGTTCGATCACCAACTCCGAGATTGTCTGCCGTAGATCCCAGAGAAAACGCTCCGAACGATCCAACGTGTCGATTACGCGGCCGGTCAGCGCGGGCATGTAGGACATCAGGTCATATCCTCGCCGCCGCCGGAATTCATCGCGCATGGTTGCGGTCCAGTTCTGCGATCCGTTCTCCCAACTGTCGATATGCGCGGCGACAAGACCCGCCGTTCCGGGTTTTGATCCCAACCTCGTATCCTTCGCGAGTTTAGCCATCATGGCGGTAAAATTCGCTTCGATCCCTTCGCGGCTCAGCTTGTCGCATTCGAGACCCCGCCCGGTCTTGGGAGCCGGGGCATTCTCGACGCCCGTACACGTGTGACCGAAACGAATCACGGTCCATTCGCCGGAAGGAACCTCCCACATCAACCGGCCGGACGTATCCATGCTTGCGCTTAGATTCAGGACATTGTCACGCGGAATAATCATTTGCGGCGTCAGTTCTCCTTGGGATGGTTTGTGAGCGCCGCGTTTCTGAAACGCCGCTTTCGATTCAATCGCGGGAATTCGGAAACCTCCGACCGCGGGAAATGCCAGCACGCTGATATCGCGATAGAATCCGGCGACTGCCGCCGGCTGAGGGAGTATGCCTTCGTATTTTTGAGGTCCTGTGATTTCGGTCTCGGTCCAGACCACTTCCTGCATGGCGTGTTCGGGTTTGATCCATGGTCCTCCGCTTCCATTCCACCCGGCGTCATTGTTCATGTTGACTTCAAGCCCCAGGCGGATCGCTTCGGAGTGGACATGCTGAAAGAGTTCGCGCCATTTCAGGCCCATGAAATCGACCGGTCCGACCGGCGCTCCCTGGTCCACCTCCATGATCAATACGCCTCCGATGCCGACTCGTTTCATGGCCTCCAAGTCGGCCGTGATGCCTTCGGGAGTGATATTACCGTTCAGCCAGAACCAGTACACCCACGGTCTGGCTTCCGCCGGAGGCCGAAGAAATCCGTTTTCCAGCGCATCGGGGTCCGCCGACGCCGTCGATGCGATCATTCCGCCGATTCCAAAAACAACGAACAGAGCGTGTAGGATATTCATTCTTTTTCCTCATGATAAACCAGAGTGACCCTGACGGCCGGCGTCGAGAACGCTTCGCTCGACAGGCATCGATGTGCATTCTTTCAGGATTCATGTAAACCGTCAATCGAAAAATGGATTTACGGAAAATCTCGAATCCGTCTTCCATCCGCCGGTTGCCGATAGCCCGTTCCCCGGGAAATCCGGATGTGGGATGGAATCCTCCCATCCAAAAGGGTCTTGGCATGGTGAGGAACAAGAGAAGACAAATCCGATCGTTATGGGACGTGGTTTCGCCTACGATCGCATAATTACGATATTCATTATGCAAAAAAGATTTGAAATGGAAACTTGTGACGATTATGCCATCTGTATGCAGGAATCGGAACGTTGGACAATGTAGAGGGACTTATAATTTCGCCCCGTCTGGAAAATCGGCCCTGAAAAAACATTTTGGACCCGAACGGATTTCACCTAATCCCGTTTCATGGCTGGCCGAAAAACACAAGTGAGTGTGAGATCGTGTTGACATAAAGGAAATCGATGCGAAACTTTGAATACATCGCGTGGGACACATTCGGTGCTCGTCATGCCGGGGTTAAACCCGCCAATAGCGAAGACGACGTCATATCGATGCTGCGTGAACAGAACCTCACGCCGGTTTCGATTCGTGTGGTGGCCGGATCCCCGTCGCAACGAAACGTCACCGTTCGTTACAAACGAGTGAAGTCCGCGGATTTGGCGACCTTCTGCTGGCAGTTGAGTACGATGCTGGAAGGCGGACTCGGGATCACCACGGCCATCGAAACGATCGCCACGGAAATGGAGAATCGCTATTTCGAGGCCAGTCTGCGGCAAATCTCCGTGATGCTGGAGAGAGGAACACCGGTGAATGAATGCGTCAGGGAATTCCCCCGGATCTTCAATACCTTGGCCTGCGCGATGATCCAGGCCGGCGAAAGCGGCGGCTCGCTGCCCCAAAGCATGCAGCGTCTGGCGGTCTATTACGAAAACCGCGACAAGCTGGCTCGCAAGGTCAAAGGCGCGCTGGCCTATCCGATTTTCGTCGTGGTTTTCATTACCCTGATCGTGGTCGCGCTGATGACCTTTATTATCCCGCGATTCCAGACCATGTTTGACATGATGCAGGGCAAGCTCCCCGCGTTCACCAAGGGATTCATGGCCGTTTATGACGGGATCGTCCGGAACTCTCCGTACATCCTGATCGGCGCCGTCGTGGTCGCGGTGGCGGTGTTCCTGATAAACCGAACCAAAACCGGCCGCCATCGGTTGTGCAAGCTGGCGTTGGCGGTCCCCTTGTTCGGAAAAATCAAACTCCAGGCCTTCGTCGCGGTCTTCTGCAAGACGCTGGCCACCCTGCTTTCCTCGGGGGTGACCGTGCTCGACGCCTTCGATATCCTGACGAACATGACCACCAACGAGGTCCTTCGCAACGGAATTCGCCAGACGTGCGAACGACTCAAGGAGGGTTCGAGTATCTCGGCGAGTATGGCCGCCAGTCGCTTCTTTCCGGATGTCGCGGTGAAGATGACCCAGATCGGCGAGCAGAGCGGTTCGCTGTCCAGCGTTTTGGACAAAACCAGCGAATATTATGAACGCAAAGTGGATTCCCTGATTTCGACGTTGCTGGGTTTGATGGAACCGATTCTCATCGTCACCGTCGGATCCATCGTGCTGCTGGTGGTCCTGGCGATGTATCTTCCGATCTTTTCGATGTCGGCGAATTAACATGATCGATGCAATGAGAAAACAACCCATTCAGAGACGGAGAACATCGGATCGTTTGAATGGTGTGCCTGGGTGGCGCACGCGGTCGGATGGTGAAACGTTTCAGTCTGAGATAGGAGAGACAGTTATGACACGCAAGGGATTTACTCTGATCGAACTGATGGTCGTGATCCTGATCGTCGGCATTTTGGCCGCGGCGTCCATTCCGCTGATGCGGGGTCGCGTGGATTCGGCCAAGTGGTCGGAAGCCAACGCCACGGCCGGTACCATACGATCCGCCGTTCGGGTGTATTTCGCTGAAACCGGCGACCGTGCGGGCGTGGTCGGTGCGCTGGATGATGCAACCATCCAGGATCTTCTGGGCTTTAATGACGCCGACCTGACCGGAACCTATTTTCTCCCGGGCGATTTTGAAATCACCGCCGTGGATGATACCGGCAAGGCGACCATCACCGTCACCGGCTCGCAGGCCAATGCCCCGACCGGATCGATGACGCTCAATCCGGACGGCACGTGGACCAAAGACTGATGTGCGTTGATCGGATGGATCCCGTCTCATAGCGACCCCGCCGGGGCAGCTCGGCGGGCGGCGCGAAGGATCAACGATATGCCTGAGCCGATACGGAAAACAAATTCCGGCATGACGCTGATTGAGGTTTCGGTCGCGATCGCTGTTTTGGCCGTCGCCGCGATCGGCGCGCTGAATTATCAGTATCACGCGACCCGCCGGGGATTGCTGGCGCGATCGGAAATCACTGCGACGCGGATTGCCCAGCTCCTCCTGGAAGACTGGAAGAGCCGCGGGGCCGATGAAACCTATGACCCGATCGATTTAGAAATGGGTTTTGAGGCCAGCAAGGTCATCGACTGGTATCGGGTGACAATCGATCGTCTTCCAATGATGGTGAACCTCCGTTGGGAGGATGTCTCCAGGGATTCCGAGGCCGGGGTGACGCTGCGGGAGATTCGCGTGGAAGTCCGTTGGCGGCTGGATCGCACCGACGGAGGGATTCGCGACGGCGATCCGGGTTATGTCATGACAACGCTGGTCCGGATGGATCAATCCGCCGGATAGCCCCTGAAAGATTCGCGTAATGAATTCGAAATCGATTCGACAATCCGGTTTCACGATGATCGAACTCATCGTTACGCTGGTCGTCGCGGCGATTCCTCTGCTGGCGATGGGCACTCTGTTGGTCGGCGCCCAGGAAAGCTGGCGGCGGACCTACGACAGCGTTCACAAGCCGATCCGTGAACATGCGGCGGTTCTCAGCACGGCGTTTACGACCGTCGGGAGAAAATCCAACCGGTCCAATTATAAGATCTATCAGGTAAAGAATGGAACGTTCACCGAGGCGGCGCCCGAAGTCGGCAAGACGCTGGCGACGGGTCAGGCGGTGGAGTTTCGGTACTGGGAGGATGGATTTGATCCCGGCGGCGCGACGATGAAGACGCTGGAAACGACCAATATGGGAACCCAATACGCCCTGTTTTATCTCGATGGGACCGAGTTGAAAGTCGATTACGGGGACGTGATCGGCGATATCGGAGGCGTCAGGGACGGCCGGAGATATGACGGGAACCTGAACTCGACGGTCGTTCTGGCGGGGGATGTCGATGTGGCGGCCCATGACGAGATTTTCGGTCATACCGTCATCGGCGGCGCCGGCCAGGGCTGCGTCCGATTGAATGTGAGGTTGAAGGACAAGGATGGAGTCGAACTTGAGATCAAGACGGCCGCGCTATGTCGCGTGGTCTGGCCGCGATGACGAAATGGATGAACCGATGAAAACGGAAATTCGACAATTCGGAGCCATACGATACAAAGGATCGATTTTATGTCTGGTCATGTTGTCGATTCTGCTGATGTCGCTCATGGGATTCGGATTGCTGACCGTATCGCATGGCGTTGGCCAGCAGACCGCCGTAGTCAAGACGGAAGCGGCGGCGATGGCCGCGGCGGAAGCCGGATTCGAACAGGCCGTGTTCTGGATGAGCCAGCAGCCCGATATGATCAGCGCCTTGAACGAGGCCGGAGCCAGGGGAAGTTTGAGCTATGAGAACAGCCGTTGCGACTATTCCGTGCAGATGGCGGCCTTTCTGGGATCCAGCCCGATCTACGAAATCCGCTCCGTCGGCCATAGCGGAATCCACGAACGAATCGTTCAGGTCTATATGATCCAGGCGGTCGGCGGATGGGCGATGGGCATGTGTCGTATTCCCACCGGCAGCGGTTCCACATCGAGCGTGAACTATGTCGAAGGCGAAATTATCGACATGCCCATTCATATCAACAGCTATGGCGATCCGAAGGATTCGACCCGGGATATTTTTCTGTCGGGCGATCCGTTGTTTCTTCGGGCCGTGTCGATGAGCGAAAGTCGATACTCCTCCGGCGGATTTGATAAATACGGCAGCGTGATGAAGGTGTTCGACAATGGAATTTATTTCAATCAGCCCTCCAGTCGGATCACGGATTCGGATACGGTGAAAAAGAAGGTCGTGCGGTTTCGCGATAGTACCGCGGCGGCGTATAAATTTACTCCCAAGGGTCCGAAAACAGTGCCCAATTCCCTGAATGCCGTTCAGTTGGAATTTCATGTTCAAAACAACGTGGGAAAAGTCCGCATCACGAACAACTGTTCGGTTCGAGGATTCCGTCAAAGCAGCGATTCGTACACGTACGATTTCATGATCGAACCGGATAATCCGGATCTGTTCAAGAGGTATTATATCTACGCCTACCATGTTCGTTCAAAACTTGCGCTCGCCAATGGCGATGTGGCCGACATCAACGTTGAGGATACCTATGTTCAACAGACCGTCGGGGGAATTAAAAGCGAGCCCGGCGGACAGATCTACGTGGACGGCAACGTGATTTTGGGCAGCGGCGACATTGCCTTGCTGAACAACAATACCGTCAAAGGACGAATCACGATTGTTGCGACCGGTAATATCTGGATCGCCAATTCCATTCAGATGGATGGCGACCGCGACGCCGATGGGAAACCCTCGGCGACGAATACCAATGCCCTCGGCCTGATCGCCAAGGGAGTGGTGAAAGTGGTCGATCCGGGCATGAGCGACTATTCGTATGTGGATGACCAACCCGTCGTGCACAAGGAACATGACTATGTTCCGATCGGAATCAATGATTCCGGAACGCCCGTGACAGGATATAAACGTCATCTGCCCGACCCCGTTGTTGTGGAAGCCGGGATTACAGTCGGCGGAGGCGGATGGGGAGCGGAAAATGTCCAACGGGGCAGTTACGGCGGCCGTAAGGAGGCATCGGGTACTCAGGATGCATTGATTGTTCGCGGAACGCTGACCGAGGTCTGTCGGGGTGTGGTTGGCATTGTCCGAACAGACGGATTCTTAAAGAATTATTATCTGGACGAACGGTTATTGACCGGAATTCTTCCGGGAGATATCTGGCTGAGGGGAAAGTTCGTTCCGCTTCCGGCCGGATGGAGCGATTTTCGTGCCGTGGCGGGTCAATAATCCGCGTACGGAATCGGGAAAGCGATGGACAACCCATGGGAATCAACATCAAAGAACTGATCGGAATTGGACAAGTCGATGTCGTCGGCCTGGATATCGGCCATTCGGCGGTCAAGATGGTGCAGTTGGATCGAGTGGGAGGAGGGTATTGCGTGATTGGCGCGGCGATGCAGGAAATCGAGCGAAGCCAAGACGCCGAAACCTACCGCCGAAACACCCTTGCGGCGATTCGCCAGTGTTTTTCGCAGTCACGACGGATTACGCGAAACGTCGTCTGCGGCGTGGGAGGCCCCGAAGTAATGGTTCGCGGCTTTTCCTTCCCGAACCTTCCGAGCGAGGCCATCGAACAGGCGGTGATGTTGGAAGCCCAACAGGTATGTCCGCTGGATATCAAAACCAGCATGGTCGATTATCAGCTTCTGGATTCTACGTCGGAGGATACGAACCAGACAAGCGCACATGCAAACCGGGGAATCTTTGTCGTGGCGACCAATGAGGCGATTCACGCCAAGGCCGAGCTGGCGCGAATGGCGTCGGTCAATCTGGTGATGATGGATGTGGAGGGACTGGCGCTGCTCAATTGTATCCGGGCCTGTGAGCCGAATCCGACGGGGCGCAGCGTAGCGGCGATTCAGGTCGGATTTTCCTCGACCAACGTGTCGATCTTCGGCGCCGACGGTACGGCTTTTGTTCGCGATCTGTCTCTCGGAGGCGACGAAATCATCGAGCGAATCGCGACGGCCCATGGACTGACCAAAGAGACCGTGGATAATATCCTTCGCAAGCGTTATTCATCCGCCGAGCTTCAGGACAAGGTGGGTCGTTCGTTTCCCGACGCGGCGGGAGGGCTGATTTCGG
This sequence comes from uncultured Pirellulales bacterium, assembly GCA_964386005.1. Taxonomy (GTDB): domain Bacteria; phylum Planctomycetota; class Phycisphaerae; order Sedimentisphaerales; family Anaerohalosphaeraceae; genus FEN-1350. Next base: position 20,912 of record CAYLSB010000035.1, read on the forward strand.
ATGTGACGGAAACCCTTCGATACTATGGCCTGCAGCCGGGCGCCCAGCCCATCGGAAAAATCTATCTATGCGGTGGCTTTGCGATGGTCAGGGAACTGGCGATTCTGATGAACTCGCGACTTCCCGAGCGAGTGACCATTTTAAATCCATTCACCAAGCTTCCCTGTCGTATGGATCGGCAGCGGGAAGAGTTTCTCAAAGAAATCGGTCCGATGATGGCGGTGGCCACGGGCCTTGCGATGAGGACAATCTGAGATGTTCACGATTGACTTATTAAAGGGAAAAGGCGTTCCGATTCGGAGCAATCCCGGCACCGCCGCGCTAAAGGTGATCCCCTTCCTTCTGCCGTTGATCCTGGGACTGTATTGGGTGGGCACTTTCCAATACAACAATACCGTCATGGCATCGGAACGGGCGGGTATGGAGAAGATGCAGGAAAAGATCAAGGAGTATTCCACCGACATTCAACAGGTTCGCCAGTGGATCTCGGCGACGGAGCAAACGCGAAAAAACCTCGCGGAGGTGAGCCGCGGCCTGGGACGCCATTTGCAGTGGTCGGAAACGCTGCGGGCGGTGGCCGAATGCATGCCGGAATCGATCGCGCTGAAGGAAATCTCGCTGTCGCGCAGCTCCGCAAAGAAACGAATGGCCGATCCGAAGAATCCCTCGAAACAGATTTCCAGGACGATCATCAAACGAATCCTGACGATTCGGGTGTATGGAAAACCGTCCTGGGAGACCGATGAAGCCGTGCAGCAGTATCTTCAGCAATTGCATCAGTCCCCGGCCTTCATGCGGATCATGCAGGATATCAAAGCGGTATCACGGCAGTCGGATCAGATCAAGGATCAAGCCGTGACGGTTCATGTAATCGAATGCACAGTCAAGCCGCAGGAGTAATCGATGGCAATACGAGCAGCGTCAATACGGTATTGGATGATTACGGGGATCTATCTGGTCGTCTGTGCGGTATTGCTGGGGGCGTTTTACGGGCTGATCTTACAACCGCAGAACCGGCAACGGGTTGAAGTCCGGCGGGAAATGAAGGAGATGATCGAGCAATACGATCAGGCCCAGCAATCCCGGAACGACCATTCCCGTAACCAGTTGAAGAAAGGATTGGAATCGGTTCGAGAGCAGTGGAACCGGTTTGTGGTGGAACCGGGCAAGGTATCGTCGCTGGCATTCACCATCGGCCAGGTAGCCAACGATCTCAACGTGGCCGAATTCAATGCCCGGCGGATGGAGATGCAGACCAGGGATGAGATGCAGGACTTTACCTGTCTGGGCGAGAGTTGGATGCAAATGGATTTTCGCGGCGGTTTTGCGCAATTTGCGAGTTTGGTCAATCGGCTGGAACGAAACCGGCCGGTGTTGTTCGTGGAGGAGTTCGTATTGAAGCAAGGCACGGATGCCAATGCCAATCCTCGCGCGGATGTGACGGTTTGCCATTTTATTGAGAATCCGAATGCCGCGGATTCCAAAAAGAGCGGGGGATCCAGGAAAAAAAGCGATCCATCGACAACAGAGTCATCGAAAGCGACGGCGCAGTTGGAATGAAAACCATAGGAATCGCCAACCAGAAGGGAGGATGCGGCAAAACCACGACCGCCGTGAACCTGGCGGCCGCGATGGCACAGCAGAATCAGCGGGTATTGCTGGTGGATTTGGATCCTCAGGGCCATGCGACTCTGGCATTTGGGTATATTCCGGAGCGCATGGATCGGACCATGTACGAGGCGATTACGGGACGGATCGTATCCTGGGATTCGATCATCGTTCGAACCTCGATGGAACGGCTGTCCTTGATTCCCGCGAATATCCTGTTATCGGGAGCGGAGGTGGAGTTGGCCCATGTTCCCGGATGTGAACATCGGCTGAACCGGGGATTGCGTACGGTCGCCGATCGCTTTGATGTGTGCGTGATCGATTGCAGTCCGTCGCTCAATCTGTTGACGTTGAATGCGCTGGCCGCCGCCGATGAGGTGGTCATTCCGGTTCAAACCCATTATTACGCGTTGGAAGGGCTCAAACAGCTTCTGGAAACAATCGATGTCGTTCATGCCCGGATGAATCCGCGTTTACGGATCGGCGGAGTCTTGCTGACGTTTGTGGAAAATCGGACACTGCTGAGCCGACAAGTCGAGCAACAGATGAAAGATTTTTTTGGCGAGCTGGTTTTCCGGACGGTGATCCATCGCAGTATCCGTCTTGCCGAAGCACCCAGTTCCGGCCAATCGTGTATCACCTATGATCCGAGCTGTCGAGGGTCGCGCGATTACCTCGATTTAGTGAAAGAGATGAATCATGAGACCGAAGTCAGGATTGCACAAGAAGATCTCGTCCATATTTGACGGGGTTTCGATTCCGAACCCCGGCACGACGGATTCGACCGATTCCTTGAATGGGGCATCCGGCGGTGCCGCGGGGTCGAACGCCCCATTGGGTGTTTTCGTTGCGCAGGGATCGGATTTGTCATCGAATCCATCCGCGGGCGGATTCTGGAAAAGAATATCGGCTTCCAATGGCGGCCGGGGAATCCAACGCGGAAAGATCGCGATGATCGCCGTGCTGGCACTGGTTCTGATTGTGGTCCTGGGAATGGTTTTTGTTTCCCCGACCCAGACGCAAGCCGGGCAGAAACCCCCCCCTGAAGAAAAAGCCGCAATCCCCGGGAAAAAAAACGCCGATACCCTGACCTGGCCGGAGGCGGAGCCCTATCCGACCGGATTACGGGATCCGATGAAAATCGTGGTTGTGGAAAAAACAGAATCCGAACCGGAGGAAACAACCCAGCAGGTTCTATTTGTCATTCGCGGTATCGTATTGGGCGAACGGGGAAACACCGCGATTGTGGGCAGCGAGATCGTCTCGGTCGGCGAAATGGTGCAGGGAGCCAGGGTGGTTCGTATCGACCGGAACGAAGTGGAGTTTGAACAAGGCGGGCAGCGATGGGTTCAACCGGTCAATCCCTGATTGACTCCGACGAATCCCGGGCATGCATCAGGCAGAGAAAGGGAATAATATGGTCACTAAGGATATAAAATATAGAGAACTTGGGATCACATGGATCGCAGTGATGATGATCGGTTCGGTCGCGTGGTCGGCCGAGGCGATCAGCGGAATGGACAAATCCGAGATTCTCACGCCGGTCCAGAGGCGGATGCTGCAGAAGGTCAGCCTGGATTTTCGAGAAACCCCGATTGAGGACGTGCTGCGCGTCTTAGCCAAGCAGGCGGATGTGGATGTGGTCAAAAGCCCCAAGGTTACGGGCAATGTGACGGCGACGCTGACGGATATCCCGCTGGCCGAGGCGCTGGATAATATATTGACGGCGCACGGTTTCGGATATATCACCACGAATAACATGATCCGGGTGGTCCCCCAGGAGGAGATCTTTCAGGCGAGAGAAAAAATGGTCAGTCGGGTCTATCGGGTGACCTATGCCAGCGTCAAAGATGTGGAGGCGGCCCTGAAGAAGTTCATGTCGGAGACGGGAAGCATATCATCCAATCCGGGCACGAGCAATATTATCGTGACGGATATGGAAAGCAAGATCGATGCCGTGGACAAGTTCCTTGAGGAGATCGACCGGCCGACGCCTCAGATTCTCGTGGAGGCCCGGGTCTATGATATCACGTCAACCGACCAGCTCGATCTGGGCGTGGAGTGGAATCTCGGGAGAAAGACCGAATACGGTACGGGAGGCACCGGAGCGATCGGCGACTCCAGTACGCTGACCGCCGCCGACAACCGGACGGATCCGCACATGACGGGGTTGTTTTCCAGTTCGGTGAACAAGGCGGACCAGATGAATAATGTTTTCCGCTTCGGCTGGTTAAACCATTCCATCAATATCGATGCCCTGATTCGCGCCGAACAGAAGAATATGACGGCCAAACTGCTGGCCAATCCGCGGATCATGGTGGTGGATAACGAGGAAGCGACCATTAAGATCGTCGAGGAAGTTCCGTACCAGGAGTTGACGGAAACCTCCGGCGGGGGCCAGATTGGAACAACGAAGTTTAAGGATGTCGGCGTTGAACTGATTGTGACCCCGCATCTGACCCGCGACAAAATGATCCGATTGAAGCTCAATCCCAAATTCAGCGTGCGACAATCCGGAGTCACATTAACCTTTAACGCGATTGAACAACCCGTCGTGGCCAAACGCGAGACGGTCACAACCGCCTTGATCGAAGATGGCCAGACCGTGGTCATCGGCGGGCTTCGCAAGCAGGAACAACAGCAGGAAATCAAAAAGATTCCGTTGCTTGGCGATATTCCTTTGCTGGGCGGTCTGTTCCGTTTCGAAGGCGAGAACACCGTCATCAGCGAATTGGTCGTCTTCATCACGCCGAGACTGATTCAGGAGCCGACGCTTTCGGAGGGAGAACGAGAACGATTGCTGGAGACGGAAATTCCCATGCCGCGCCCCGTACAAACACGGCTGGGCAAGGGACAGACCGGAGACAGAAAGTAAGTTGTGCGGTAACGAGGTTGCGGGCAACGGCGTCCGGGACAACAGGCCCGGGCGCCGTTCATTTTTTCGCCGGCGAATCGATCGGTGTATCTCTACGACGGGAGATCCTCCGGGGGTTACTTTCCCTGTCGGGAAGCGCGCCGACGGTCGGCTTCTTTGAGCATTCGTTTTCGGATTCGAACCGACTTCGGACAGATTTCGACCAATTCATCATCCTGAATGTATTCAAGGCAGACTTCAAGGCTCATTTTGCGAGGGGGACGAACCCGTGCGGCGTCGTCCTTTCCGGCGGCGCGGATGTTGGTCATGTGTTTGGCCTTGGTGGGATTGACGGGGATGTCGTTGTCCTTGCAGTGTTCGCCGACGACCTGACCTTCATAAACGGCCTCTCCCACTTCCACGAAAAACAGACCGCGATCAAACAGGGCATCGAGGGCGTAGGAGGTTACGGTTCCCATTTCGGTTGAGATCATGACTCCGGCCTGTCGTTGTGGGATAGCGCCGTGCATGGGTTCATACCGGTCGAAGGTGTGATGGAGGATGGCGCGTCCCTGCGTGGCGGTCAGCATCCGGGCGTGCAGGCCAAACAAACCTCGGGACGGGATGCGGAATTCCATGTGAACATAATCGCTGGCGCCGGCCTTGGTATCCATGCTGGTTAATTCAGCGCGACGTTCTCCCATCAGGGACATGGCGGTGTTTTGGCATTCGACCGGGCAGTCGATGGCGAGAATCTCCACGGGTTCGTGAATACGGCCTTCGATTTCACGAAGGATAACCTGAGGTTTTCCGACACACAATTCGTACCCTTCCCGACGCATTGTTTCCAGGAGGATACCCAGATGCATGAGTCCACGACCTGACACGGTAAATTCGTCGCCGGTTTGACCCGGTTCGACCCGGAGAGCGACATTGTGCTGAAGTTCTTTGTCGAGACGTTCGCGAATATGGCGACTGGTGACATATTTCCCTTCACGGCCCGCAAAGGGGCCGTCGTTGACCCGAAACGTCATGTGCATGGTGGGTTCGCCCACGGAGATCACGGGAAGGGCGGTGGGTTCATCCGGACAGGCAATGGTGTTGCCGATATCCACGGGATCAAGCCCGGCGATGGCGCAGATATCTCCGGCTTCGGCCCGATCGACGGATTTCTTGCCCAATCCTTCAAAAAGATACAACTGCGTAACCTTTTGCAGCGTATGGATTCCATCTCGGTCGATCACGGTTACTTTCTGGCCGGTAATAATCGAACCGGCAAAGATCCGGCCGATGGCGATCCGACCAACATAGTCGGAGTAATCCAGCGTGGTTACCAGCACCTGCAGGGGTTTGTCGGGTTCGGCTTTGGGCGGGGGCACTTTTCGGATGATGGCTTCGAAGACCGGCTCCATCGTGACGCCTTTTTCCTCCAGTTTGGCTGTGGCCCAGCCCTGCTTGCCCGACGCGAAAATGATGGGGAAATCCAGGGCGGTATCGTTGGCGTCGAGGTTGACCAGAAGGTCGAATACCTCGTTGACCACGTCGTCGGGACGGGCGTCAGGACGATCGACCTTGTTTACCACGACGATCGGTCGCAGGCCGTGCTCGAGGGCCTTGGTCAAAACGAAGCGGGTTTGGGGCATCGGGCCTTCGAAGGCGTCAACCAGCAGCAGGACCCCATCGGCCATTTTCATTACACGCTCGACTTCTCCTCCGAAATCGGCGTGGCCGGGAGTATCAATAATGTTGATTTTGTACTCTTCACCATCAGAACCGATGTATTGAATCGCGCAGTTTTTACTTAGAATCGTGATGCCCCGTTCCCGTTCAAGCGGATTGGAATCCATAATCAGGTTGTTTTCCCCGCCGGCAAGACGGTCCAGTTCGCTTCGGCGAAACATTCCGGACTGATAGAGCAGTTGATCGACCAGCGTGGTCTTGCCGTGATCCACGTGGGCAATAATCGCGACATTACGAATATGATCAATGGACATCAAAAGAGTCAGCCTTACATGAATAATTGAAACGATTTGAAAAGGGGGCCAGTGTAGCGGCGATACAATGGATTGTCAAGGGCATTTCCCGATTGAAAACATTATAAACAGGATATGACATTCCTTACTGCATTGCACGAAACATGAAAAGAAAAAAACCACCTTCGATCAAAGGTGGTATGCACAGATACATTCTCCCTGCCCGCACGGCGGGAGATCCAATTCCAAGGTCATTTTCTTACAGGCAGCACTCTGTAGGACACAGGCTGACCAAGGTCTTACCGCTCTTACTCTCATATGTCAACTTGCCTTCGCGGGCCAGCCAGCCAAGTCCCATGTACGTTACCTGCTGTTTTTGGTCTATCAGCTTCGGCAAGTCCGTTATACTGACCGCGTTTTTTCTCTTGGCCAAATAGCTCCAAATCTGACCGGCGGTATTTCCAATTTGCTCTTCCATCGACAACGACGTTGTCTCATTAGCCATGGGTTTCTCCATTAATCCTCATGTTATAGATCCAGTTAAGCGCCTATGGGCGACGTAAGCCCATAGGCCTCCTGTATTGATATTATCGGTCAATCCACCGTTTAGTTTGATGAAAAATCCAAAAATTCCGTGTTTGCATTCAGTGATTTCAATGAAATCCTAACTATCAAGGTTGAATTGGATTATCAAATGGTCTATTTGACAAGATATTAGTTTCTTAAGTTATTTCTTAAAAAGAGGTTACGAAACGAGATCGGTTGAATCCAAATTGGACTAATACTTAGAATTTCATCCTCTTGAATCCTGCACGGAAACAAAAAAAGACCGATAAAAACAAAAGCCGTAAAATAGAAACTCACATTTGGATTGTGAAAATCTAACCGTTGGATTGTTCCAGGATTTTCAGCCAATTTTGATAGGCCTGTTTGTAGGAGTTAGATTGTCCATAATCGGGTTCGATCGTGTGTGTTTTTTTAAGCCCAGCAAACGCCTCGGCGGGATTCCGATATGTCCCACAACCGATCCCGGCACCTCGTGCAGCCCCCTGCGAACCATCGGTATTATACAGTTCAAGGGTGGAGTCGGTTACGGAGGCAAAGGCCGAAGCGAAAATGGGGCTGAGGAACATATTCGCGGAACCGGCCCTTACCGTATGGATACTTACACCCATATTCCGCATAATCGCGAGGCCATAATTGAGGGCAAAGACGATCCCCTCCTGTGCCGCCCGTAAGATATGGGCTCGAGTATGGATCGGAAAGTTCAGATTATGGATTGAACCGCCAAGATATCGATTTTCCAGGATTCGTTCGGTGCCGTTCCCAAAGGGGAGGATAACCAATCCGTCGGAACCGACGGGTATTCGAGAAGCCAAGCTGTTCATCTGTGGATAATCAAGACCCGGCGCAACAAAATTGTGCTTCAGCCAGCTATTCAGGATGCCGGTGCCGTTGAGGCACAGGAGCACTCCATACCGCGGAGCTTTGACCGTATGGTTGACATGAACGAAGGTATTGACGCGAGAAAGGGAGTCATAGGCGGGCTTGTTGCCGATGCCATAGACCACGCCGGAAGTTCCGGCCGTGGCGGCAATCTCGCCGGGATTGAGGACATTTAACGAGAACGCATTATTGGGTTGATCGCCGGCACGATACGACACGACCGTTCCGGGGGCAAGGCCCAACTCTCGGGCCGCCTGCGAAGTAAGCTCGCCTTGGGGTCCGAAGGTCTCAACGATGTCAGGCAGCAGGGCGGGATCGATATCCATCGCATCAAGGACTTGATGAGCGACCCGGTTTTTCGCAAAGTCCCAGAAGATTCCTTCGGATAAACCGGTTACCGTTGTCGCAATCTTATCGGTCATCTTCATGGCGATAAAATCGCCCGGCAACATTACTTTGTGGATCTTTTTGTAGAGATTAAACTCATTTTCACGAACCCAGCGAAGTTTGGAGGCGGTAAAATTTCCCGGATAGTTCAGCAGATGTTGAAGGCATTTTTTCAGACCGATCTTTTTTGCGGCCTTGACGCCAACCTCGACGGCACGACTGTCACACCAGATAATCGAAGGCCGCAGGGATTTTCCGGTTTTGTCCACCGGGACCAGGCCGTGCATCTGATAGGTGATGCCGATCGCCTTAATATCCGCCGGTCGCACTTTCGAAACCGAAAGAAGTTCCGCGATGGCCAGCTTCACATTCTGCCACCAGACCAAGGGGTGCTGCTCCGCCCAGCCGGGATGGGGAGCCAGAATCTCCATTTCCTTTTTGGGCGATGTTGCGGAGGCCTTGACCTTCTGAGTCCGAGAATCCATCAAGGTCGCTTTGATCGAAGACGTTCCGATATCCAAACCAAGTAAATGCATGTCTGTTCCATCCAAACCAATGTGATCGTTTCGTTTTGTGGAAGTATGCGGTATTTCCGCTCCGTTGTCAAGGAACAAGAAGATAGCGCAGGGCTCGAAATGACTTCTTCGAGGGGTCCGCGAGGAATTTATTCTCGCAACAGTCGTTAACGAGGTCTTCGGTACATTCGGATGGATAACGAACCGGAATCGGCAACGTGCCGTCATCGCTGAGAATCCATGATTCCGCATCCCCACTGAAAAACAACGCTTCGGGAGAGAAGTCTTTGGGTATCTTCAGGTTTGGCTCCGGTTTTGGCGGCAAGACGGGATTTCCGGACCACCGGTAGAGTTGAAATGTGGATTTGGAATCATGATGACCGGCAAGAATCCAAAAGGCCTTGTGAAGGGGAGAATATTCCATGCTGCGAAGACCGAGCCCGTTCATATCCCAAAGCAGGGGGATGCCGAATCGGGGGGCCCGGCCGTGAAGAAGAATCTCGTCAGGGTTGGCCAGCGGGATCACGAGGGCCATCGGACGGTTTGGTTGAGCCGCGAGAGGATCTTTCGGCCGTGGATTTCGAAATCCGATATACAGGGTCTTTCCGTCCGGCGACGCGGCCAGCGCTTCGATATTCAGCCCCAGTTCCTTCGGAGCCAATATCTCCCGTTCCTTCTTGCTGAGTTGATTGTCCAATCGTGTGGCCGAATCCAGACCCAGCGATCGGGCCCTCGGATCAGCGACAAGCTGCTGTATCAAAGTTGTGCAGGGTGTTCCGACGGGCAAAAAGGTCATCCTATCCGATTGCATGACCATATCCAGGGCGAAGAAGCGATATCGGCTTGGGCGCATCTTGCCGTCTTTGTTTCGGCCATGCGAAGTAATCCAGTAGATGCGGTTTTCTACTCTCGTAGCCCCCTCGATATCGGCTTCCGGACCATCGATGTCGGGTTTCAGATAGTCCGTCAAATCGAACGTTGATACGGGCAAACCCGGCCGATTGCGATCATAAATCCGCAAAATATTGTTCTCATCATCGGCGACGACAAAACAATGGTCGTTCAGAGCGACCGCTGCCGATGCGTCGCTTGACCCATAGAAAGTCACGATGGAGGAGGTATCGGAACCATACGCCGGGTGAGAGCAGCCCGAACATATCGCTGTTACAATTCCGCAAAATCCAAGAAACGGAGATGAAAAATGACCTTGTCGCATGGATTTGACCGATAAGAATATTTGGGTCTTCCGAACGAATGGTATTATAGGTTTCTATCGGCACGGATACAAGGAAATTCAATGCTTCCGGGTTGGACATTGACTTTCAGCCGGGGCCATAGATAATGGCTTCTCAGATAGAAATCCACAGATGGGCAATGCAATGGTTAATGAAGGATAAGAACAATGATTGAACGGCATTTGGATTTTCGCGGAATTATTCCCTGTCTGGACGTCAAGGATGGACGGGTGGTCAAGGGCGTCAAGTTTGTCGCCATTCAGGATGTCGGCGATCCGGCTGAGACCGGAGCGGCTTACAGCGATGCCGGGGCCGATGAGCTTGTTTTTCTGGATATCACCGCCAGTCTTGAGAAACGGAAGTTCATGCTGGAGACAATTCTCAGAACCGTCGAACGGATTGCGATTCCGTTGACGGTTGGCGGCGGAATCCGCACGTGCAGGGATATTCAGGAATTAATGGATATTAACGTATCCAAAGTATCCATCAATACGGCGGCGGTCGTGAATCCGGATTTGGTGAAGGAGGCCGCTAACGAATTCGGCCGCCATCAGATCATTGTGGCCATCGACACGAAAAAATCATCCCATTTGCCCAGCGGTTTTGAAGTGGTGATCAATGGAGGAACAAAGGCCGCGGGATTGGATGCCGTGGAATGGGCCAAAAAGGTGGTGGATATGGGGGCCGGCGCGATATTACCCACCAGTATGGATACCGATGGTACGCAGAACGGCTACGATATTCCTATGACCCGGGCGATCGCCGATGCGGTGGAGGTTCCCATTATTGCCTCCGGCGGGGCCGGAAAACTGGAACATCTGGAGCAGGCGATTCTCGAGGGTCATGCGGATGCGGTTCTGGTTGCATCCATTGCGCATTACGGAACGTTTTCGATCGCACAGATGAAGGAGTATCTGCAATCAAAGGGTATTCCCGTTCGGTTATGACGTCGTTGTGATAAAGGGGCTGTGCCCGATAGAATGATTCCATTGAAACGGAGTTCAAGAATGAAAGCAAGATGGATCGTCGCTGTGATACTGGGTTTGGTTCTGTGGATGGGCGGATGCAAGACGGTGGAGGAAGTGGAATTGCCGCCGGATTATTCCCGGCCGCTGCCTCCCGGCGAACTGGCCCTTCGGAAGATTACGGATCCCGCCGATATCCCCAGCATGACGATCGCCTGTTATGAATTGGATCGCCTTCGGGATGCCATCGATCACAGTCTGAGCTACATGAGCAAACCATCCTCCCAGAGGTTTTATCCCTATGGCGAGATTACGCATCAGCAGGTGGTCGCCAGTCTCGAGGCCTTTGGCGATCTGCTCGATTCCGGGTTGACGGGCAGGGAGTTGGAAAAAGCCATCCGCGAAAAATTCGACGTCTATACATCCGTCGGCTGGGACAACAAAGGAACCGTTCTGTTTACGGGATATTATACACCTATATTTGACGGTTCTCTGACTCCGACATCGCACTACCGGTATCCGCTCTATAAACAGCCGGCCGATCTGGTCAAAGACGAATATGGCGAAATCCTCGGGCGCAAAGGAACGGACGGTCAAATGACGCCCTATCCCGCCCGCGCTGAACTTGAGAAATCCGGAGAGCTGAAAGGAAAGGAGTTGATCTGGCTCGGCGATCCGTTTGAGGTCTATATCGCCCATGTCCAGGGTTCGGCCAAGATTCGAACCTCGGGTGGAAAACTCGTCACCGTAAGCTATGCCGCCACCAACGGCCACGACTATGCCAGTGTCGGGCAGGCCCTTGTCAAAGATGGAAAGATTCCGGCGGATCAACTAAGCCTCAAATCGATGATCGCCTATTTCAAGACGCATCCCCGTGAAGTGGGCCAGTATGTGGCCGTCAATCCCCGGTTCGTTTTTTTCCGAATGGAAGAGGGCGAGCCGCGGGGAAGTCTCAATGAACCCGTAATTGCATTGCGGACGATTGCGACGGATAAAAGCATCTATCCTCGGGCCTCGGTGGCCTTCCTGAAATCCAATTTGCCGCGATCAGTGGGAACGCAAACGGTAACCCGGTCGTTCCAGCGGTTTGTTCTCGATCAGGATACCGGCGGAGCGATTCGCGCGCCGGGGCGTTGTGATGTGTATATGGGGCAGGGTGACGAGGCCGGTGAACTGGCCGGCAAAACCTATCAGGAAGGGCGGCTGTATTATTTCTTCCTCAAGCCGACACAAACGCCCGGACCGGGCCTGGACGTAAACCCGGTCGAGCCGATGCCGGGCCGGATCAATTTCCAGAGGAACCCGACGAGAGAGTAGGCGTGAGCCAGGCCAGATTGAATCGGTAATACAATCGGCTGCTGATCAGGTGGATCAGGCCGTCCGGTGTTTGTGTGGCCGCCAGGTAACCCTTGGGTTCTGCATGTGTTTCATCGAGCGTAAAGGGACCCGTCCATGCGCCGCCGTCTTTGGTTTGTACAATCCCTCCCGGTGTAATGAGCCGAACGAGCGGCCAGGATTGTCCTTCATCCATCGATAGGGCCGCATACATTCCGTAACCTCGCCGGTCCTGTCCGTTCGAATCTTTGAAAGCGATTCCCTTTGGGTTATTGAGAAGACTCGAAGGATCGGAAAAGCTGACGAATAGAATCGGGCCTTCGCGAAGCCGCATCAGGACAAGTCGTTGGCCGGAACCGATGGGGTGAAAGGGGCTCGCCTTGTATTCCCATGTCAATCCCTTGTCGTTGGAGATACTCACCGGCATCCGTCCATCAATGGAATCACCGCGTCCCAGCGCCATCATCCGGCCGTCATGGAGCTCAACAATCCGCGCATGAATGCCCGCAATCCATGCGCCGCGCCGACCGGCCGAAAAACGCGGCGACGGCTTGCCCTTGCCGGGATCAAACCAGGACATGCCGCCATCGTCGCTGATATGAACCGCCGTTCCGCCGGAACCTTCGGTGACCGCGTCGCATGGAAGGATCATGCGTCCCGATCGTGTTCGAATCATACCAGCGATGACTTGGTTACGAAGTTCATGTTCCGGTTCAATCAACCGGGCCGTCGTCCAGCTTTGGCCGTTATCCATGCTGGTTCTCATCACCAAGGCCAGTTTGCCCCACGTGGCATCCGAACTGAGACCGTTGAAGTGAAACAATGTGGTTTGGCCATCCCACCAGATTTCCGAACCGTGGTCGTTGCGGTCCGGGACATCCCAGAAGAGCGAGGCGGGATCCCATTCGGTTTTGTCCTTGCGGAGTCGCGAAGCGGCGATGGCCAGTTCACGACCCGGCTCGGTGTTGCAGGTGTACCAAATCGCAAGAAGATCGCCGTTGGGACATGCCGTGATGGCCGGGCAATGGTTGTGACGCGAATACAATGGCCCGTTGGATCCCGCAGGAATCCGAACATAGTCAATCGGGCCGAAGAAAACCGGTTTCGACGATCCCCCTGTGGGCCATGTACAGGGATCCTGAGAGACATCGTTTGCCCAGAGGGACCGAGAATCGATTCGAGGGATGGGCGGATTGAGAGAGGGAACCGTTTGGACAATACGAAATCCGATCATCTCATGTTTGTCATCCGGCAATGTACCCGATCGGTTCGCGCTTCGAAGATACACACAATCCGTTCCATGGCTTCCCCCTCGAGTCACCTTGAAATCTCCCGTTGCCGGTCCGACGGGATCCGTTTCTTCTTGGTTGCGATAGGGCCCGTACCAATCCATGCACCATTCTTCGACATTACCATGCAGGTCGAACAATCCCCATGGATTGGCGGGAAACTGCGCTACCCTCAGATCGACCCGCTGGGGTTTCCATGTCTCCTGCTGGTTTTTGTGGTACATGGTTGGCCAGGTGTCTCCGGTGGAGTAGGCCGTTGTGGTCCCCGCGCGGCAGACATATTCCCATTCCGCCTCGGTCGGAAGTCGATAGGTTTTTCCCTCTCGTTCGGAAAGCCACTGGCAGAACCGAACGGCATCCTGCCAGGAGACAAAGATAACCGCTTCGTTATCCGTATTCGAAAAACCGTGTTTGCCTCGATACGAATGATGCGTCGAATCAAACTGTTCGTATTGGGCATTTGTCACTTCGGTAGTGCCGATATAGAAATCCTGAGAGATCTCGATGTTACGCGAAGGTTGTTCGTCGAATTCGCCCCGGGCGTCTCCCATCAGGTATCGTCCCGGCTCAATCCGAACCAATTCCATGCCGAGAGAGTTTTTCAGCCGCTTATTCGATCGTATTTCCACATCGGCCGCCATGCCACAGACACACAGGAGATCCACCGTAAGAATACACAGGAATGTCTTCATACAACCACCTCCAAAGAAACGATCCGGCACATTCCTTTTGTGACGAATCTGCCGGATCGCGTTCCCTTATGAAAAAACGGAGTTATACCGAAGCGGATTTGGAAAGATTGTTCCAGCCGACGCCGACTTTCTTCAGCGCATATCCAGTTTCCCGTAAGAAGTTTCCGTAGGAGGCCATCCAGTGGAATCCGCGGGTTTGGGCATTCAAGACATCGCAATCACCCGTAATCTGAATGTCGGTCTGTGATCGGCAGATATCCAGGAAGGGATTGTCGATGACCTCGCCTTCAAATCCAAGCCATACCTTGTTATCGAAATCGGGATCGATTACCGTCATCTTCGTTCCCAGCTTCATCTCCACCTTGGGCGCCGCGCCGTAATCGCTTTCAAAGTGCGTCACGATTCGTGCGGGTTCCAGGTTTTTTCCATCCATCATGCGAGGCGCCGTACAGTGCGCGATCGTCACCATCCCGTCATGCGGATACGTCGGATCATTCAGGAATACCGGCAGGCCGCTGATGTGATGGAGCAATACGCCGGATGGAATAACGACAAAATCAGATTCACAATAGGCAGAATATCCCTCGTCGTTCAACAGCATCAGCGTCAGGCAGGCCGTAGTCTCCGCCAGAGGCATGATCGTTCCCATGCAATGGTTCACGGTGATGGCGTCGGTCTTGGCCTTATCCATGAGGGATTTGAATACCTCGGCCAGAACATAGGCATTGCGGACATACGTTGGGTCGGTTTCCAGCGTGATACCCTTCTGTTTCATCATCGTGTCGGCCTGAGCGCCGCAATGCTTGACCAGCGACTCGTTCTGGCGGGCCTTCTTGATCATTTCGCCCAGGGCCGGGTAATCGACCGATTGAATATCCATCTTCCAGGTATTCTTCGAGATTTCCGGCGCCTTCTGACCGCCTTCGCCCCAGCCGGATGCGCCGCCGATGGCGATGATGGATTTACCCAGGGTATTTTTCAGACCGTATAAGGCCCGCATTCTCCATTGAAGCTCGTCCATTCGATCGACCACGACATCCTGGTAATCCATTCCCGGTTGTCCGTATTGATCCACCGTTTTGCGAAGATAACGGTTGTGCGCGATTTCATACCAAAGATACACCGGACCGGATTTGTGGCGAACGAAAACCAGCGTCCATTTGGCCGGATTGGTCAGGGCTTCCAGAATCCGCAGATCGGTATTGGCCGCGTAGATCAGCATCAAGTCGTGATCGGCCTTGCCCAGTTCCGCCGCCTGATTGACCTGGTTGAGCGTGATCAGGGGGCGTATCTGCATCGCGAATTCACTATCTTTCTGCAGCTTCTTCAGTTCTTCCTGAATCCGCATTTGTTCCTTTGTGATATCTTCCTGGGTGTGAAATCCTCCCCAGGGTCGCCAGCTGGTTTGCGGGTGTTTCTTATACAACTGAACCGCCAGCACCGGCTGAACTACCAGCGGTTTGGCCGCCGCCGGTTGATAGTGCGGCACATCCGCACCAGCCGCCTGCGCCAAAGAATGGATCGCCAGGTTCGCCGCAACCAGACCCGCGCCCGCGCCAACCATGAATTTGCGACGACTCAACATGCAGGTGGCGCGCGACATGCAACATCCGCAGGGAACGGAATTCGTGGTGTGCTCAAGTTCCGCCATGATCTTGCCTCCGATAAGGATTCGATGGATTTAACGATACCATCTCTCTGAGGGTATCCGTCTATATTTTCAGGAAATATTCCATTAATTCATGGCCCTGGGAAATCAGAAATCCCGATTCCAGCGCGTTCGCTTCCGACATCGGTTTGCCAAGAACGCCATGGACTCCCGTACCGGTGAGGACAAACGGCACCGGATCACCGATGTGTCCCCGTGTCTCGACCGGCGTCGGATGATCGGGAAGGACCATGATCCGATACTGATCGTATTTCTTCAGGGCGTCATGCACCGGGCCGACGATATATTTATCGATCTGCTCCAGGGCTTGTTTTTTCTGTTCGGCATTGCCGGCATGTCCCGCTTCATCCGGAGCTTCAATATGGACAAAGACCAGATCGTGGTCCTGAAGGGCTTGTACGGCCGCCTGACCTTTGCCGAGATAGTTGGTGTTGAAAAATCCCGTCGCTCCCTGCACCTCGATCATATCGAAATGAATCAGCTTACCGATGCCCTTGACCAGATCGACGGCCGTGATGCAGGCCCCCTTGATCCCATACCGCTTGCTGAAACTATCCAGAGCCGCTCGCTGACCCTGGCCCCAGAGCCAAACGCTGCTGACGGGATTCTCATGCAAATCGCGACGCACGCGATTGACATCGTGATTCTCGAACAGCTTTTGCGATCGTTGCATGATCTCCATCAGCATCTCGGCGTTTTTTCCGCGCGGCAGGTGCTTGCCGAGTTTCTCGTCAATGATATCGTGAGGCGGCGCGGTCTTGATCTTGTCAAAATTCGTACCCGATATGACGCAGAGGTGACGATAACTCAGCCCCGGATAGAACCGGATGGTTTCGCTCTGAATCGCCGCTTCGAGGTCGTGGACGAGCCGCGCTCCTTCCTCCGAAGAAATATGGCCGGCGCTGTGATCGGCCATCGTGTCATCCGCGAAGGTTACCAGATTACACCGGAACACCCAATCGTCGTTTTTCAGGCGGATTCCCTGTGCGGCGGCTTCCAGAGGAGCTCGCCCCGTATAATACTTGCGCGGATCGTATCCCAAAAGCGACATCTGGGCCACGTCGCTGCCCGGTGAGAATCCATCCGGAATGGTGTGGACCAGACCTTGTTTGCCTGCGATGGCGATCGCATCGATATTCGGGATATCCGCGGCCTCGAAGATGGTCTTTCCGCCGAAGATCCCCAGCGGCTTATCGGCTGCGCCGTCGGGAACGATGATGGCATATTTCGCTGTCAATCGCAATCCTCCGGAATATCTACAATTCGAATACAGGCCGGTTTTCCGCACACCACATCCAGTCGCTGAAACTCCTTGAGGGCTTTGACCATGTTTTTCTGCTGGGTCGGATGCGTGGTAATGATCACCGGAACGGAGTTTTCCGGACCGCGACCCTCGTGCTGCAGGGCGCCCGAAATACTGATGTTATGATCCCCGAGAATCTTGCCGTATGCGGCAACCACGCCGGGCCGGTCCTTTGCCATGACCTTGATGTAAAAACGACTGTTGATGTTTCCAATATCGTTCAGCATGGCCCGAGTCTGTTCGGCCGGTTTCCATCGCATGGCATCAAACAGCTTGGCCGAGTTGCCGAGGGCCACCTCGACCAGATCCGCCACGATTGCGCTGGCCGTCGGCATCATCCCCGCTCCGCGGCCGATATACAGCGTATGACCCACCGCATGTCCATAAACGCTGACGGCGTTGAAAGGACCGGAGAGCCGGGCCAGCGGATTGTCTTTCGAAATAAAGGATGGATGAACCCGAAGCGATATCTTGCCCTCGGAATCCCGCTCCCCGATCGCCAGCAGCTTGATCACATACCCCATCTCAAGGCCGTGTTGAATATCTTCGCTCCGAACGCTCTCAATGCCCTCGATATAGACATCGCCGAACGGAATCTCGCAGCCGAAGGCCAGCGAACCCAGGATCGCCAGCTTGTGCGCGCTGTCGGTCCCGTTGATGTCCAGCTTCGGATCGGCCTCGGCGTATCCCTTCTTCTGAGCCTGCTTCAAAGCCACAGAAAAATCCATATTCTTGAGCGTCATACTCGTTAATATGTAATTGCAGGTCCCGTTCAGGATCCCATACAGGCCGGTGATCCGATTGGCCACCAGTCCCGTCCGTATCGCCGAGATGATCGGTATCCCGCCGCAGCAACTGGCCTCGAATGCGACGCATCGTCCAGCGGTCCGGGCCGCCGCAAACAACTCGGTTCCGTGTTCGGCCAGCAGCGCCTTGTTGGCCGTGACCACATGTTTACCCGCCCGGATCATCTGGAGTTGCAGATCGCGGGCAAATGTCGTTCCTCCGACAAGTTCCACTCCGATATCAATCGAGGGATCGTTCAGCAGACGTCCGAGATCCTTGGTCAGGATTCCATCCGGCAGACGTACCAGCCGTTCACGTTGCGTGTCCACATCAACCACGCATGCCAATTCCAGCCGCACTCCGCTTCGGGCTTCGATATCGGTCGCATTTTCAAGCAGAATACGAGCGACCCCGCTGCCCACCGTTCCAAATCCGACGATGCCCACTCTGACCCGTTTTTTTCCCATCAAGGATTGTCCTTCGTTTGATCGATTTTCATTGTCGGGCCAGTGTACATGAATAGTCCCGGGCGATCAAGAAAAATCGACCGGAACCAAAGATGTAGCATAACCGTCTCGGTTGAGTGTGTAGGGTACATGGCATGTGCCCTGTGAAGGTGCGGACGTCGTCCGCTCGGTCGATCCGGAAGATACCGGCCACCGAGCGAGGGGAGATGAATGATTGACAAAAACAGGTATCTGGATAAAAAAGGGGTCTGACACCTTAAATTGGTTAATGGAGGGCCGTGTGTCATACCGGCGAATGCCGGTATCCAAGGACTTCGCTGCAGCCCCATCCACATTATCCTCGGGTGAAAATCCTGTTCATCCTGTCAATCGTGTCTCAGGATTTCCTTTGCGCCTTTGAATCTTGGTGTGAGATTCAAATTGGAAATCGATAATCGATAAACGAAGATTTACAGCATCGCCAATTCCTCAATCTCCTCGGCCGTCAGTGCCCGATCATAAATCCGCACGTCGTCGATCAAGCCCGTAAAATACCTGCCCGCCTCATCGGTCCCGATCCGTACCGATACACCCGATACTGTGTTGATCGTTCCGGCCGTCAACGCACCCCCGGTCTCCCTTATTCCATTGATATACAGCAGCACATCATCCGTATTATTCCCACCTTCCGGCAAAACAACCGCCACATGTACCCACTGGCCCGTGTTCACCGTCGAGACACTGCTGATCCCGGGCCCGCCGCCAACCTGCAACTTCAATTGTCCCAGCGAGTTCACCCGAATATCCCACAATCTTCCGGCCGTGTTCTTATCACCCCAATATAAAATCGGCGCCACAGTTGATGTCGTCTTGATCCACGCCGTGCATGTTCGTGCAGTGATCCCTGTAATCCCTGCGAAACCATTCACGACAACATAATCATTCCCATCCAATTCCACTGCTCCACTACCCACCTTCGCCTGAGATGAATCCACAAATGCCGGATCGCCCACAGGTGATCCCGTATATCCATTTGTAGAGTCGGAATAATCTCCATCAAGCATCCAGTAACCAAGAAAGGATGGATCTGTTCCCCAGTGCTCAGCAAGAATGGAAAAGTCACCAAAATCGACTCTTGCATCTCCATTACCGTCGGCGGCTCCAATATCTGAAGTCGTCATGGCCATCCATCGGGTCGATAGATATAACAAATCCTGCATTTCAACCCCGTCCATGCAATCAAGATCACCCCTCGTTGAATACTGCCAGGATAGTTGTGGATAGTCTTTGCCATCGACACACATCCGCCAAATATCCTCATCCCCATCAGAACGTTCTCCCACAAAATCCCATCCGACAAAGGTATCCTTTTGTTTCATTTCAGTAGTTATTTTACCGGTTCCACCAGCACTGTTCATTCTCCCTGAAGTGTCAATATCCCAATAACAAGATGTGATTGTAAGCCCAATTGACGAGTTACCCACTAACCCCCCAACATCCGAGCTTCCATCGACTTTCCCGGTTGCGAAACTGGTCCTGACCGTTCCGCTGCCAACTCGTCCGACAAGTCCACCAACATACGATTTGCCCTGAACGGTACCTGTAGCATAACATGACGCTATTGTTCCTTCTGGGCCATTAACACCATTACTCCCCGCCAGGCCGCCTATCGAATTATTTAAGCTGGTTACATTTCCGGTGGCATAGGAATACAATATCGAACCTTGATTGGATCCGGTTAAACCGCCTACATTCAGATTCCCTCTGACATCTCCTGTTGCATTACACTTGATGATTGCCCCATCGTTTTTCCCAACCAATCCTCCCGTTTGATTGAGCGTCGATGCCTGACTGGTAACGTTACATTCAGATCGGCAATTTGAGATTGTTCCGGCATTATATCCGACAAGGCCGCCGATAGTATCGGTACCCCATACGGTTCCGGTGGCATAACAACTAACAAGGTTTCCATAATTATTCGAGGCCAGACTGCCTATATTGTAGCTTCCGCTGATCCATATGGCATCAAGTCCCAGATCACAAACCTTCCCTGTATTCCCGACATATCGAAACAGTCCGATATTCGGAGTTCCTGATTTTTCAAACATTGCATTGCGGATTCTATACTTCACACCGTTTAAGTTGCCCGAGAATCGATTGGCGTTTGTTCCCACAGGCGTAAGGTCCATCTTGGCCAAATCAATGTCCGCTGTCAGAACAAATGATTTGTCCCAATCTACCGGATTTCCAATCAGATCCAGCCAGTCCCCGGGCGTTGCAATATGATACGGATCAGCCGGTAAACCTCGACCACCGCTGAATCGTCTGTCTCGGACTATAAAAAGATCTACTTTCGTAAATCCTGAAAACACTCCGCTTCCAGATACGGGACGACTCAAATTCACTTGCCCAACGGACATAGATGAATCGAAAACCTCGTATGAATCGCCCGGCACAATTCCCAAATTCATCGTCATCATTCGAGCATCGGCTTCCATCATCCCCTTCAAATCCGGAACAAACACCATGGGGTAGACTTCCCATGCCAGTCTGGGATATCCATTCTGGGGCATTATCCAGTCGCCCCAGTTGTCATTGGCTCCAATGAAATCCCATTCTGCATTCGTATATGTGGAAAGCGTTTTCATTTCGAGTGTCGTCTTTCCGAGTCCCCCGGCGCTGACTGTTATACCGGAAGAATTTTTATCCCAGAAACATGACTCACTGGACACCCCGGAACTTGAACCACCAATCAAGCCTCCAACCGAACTCCCTGATCCATTGACTTTCCCGTTGGAGTAACACATAGTAAGATTATTGGAGGAATAATTGCCAATGAGTCCGCCTACCATGTTTGAACCACTTACTGTCCCCATGGCATAACAATTCCAAATCTGCGAAGACTGACTCATTCCAATGAGCCCCCCGACTCCTCCCGTTCCTGTAACATCACCTTTCGCATAACAGGATGTAATTATCGCACTATAATTCGTACCCACAAGTCCCCCGGTTGAATTTGTTCCATTGACCGTTACAGCAGCGCCACAGGCCGTTATGGTCCCTAAACGGTCGTAGAATCCAGCCCAGGAATTGGATCCAACTACCCCTCCGACAACTTCGTTCCCACTGACAATACCTTGCAGATGACAGTTTTTGATTGTACCCGTGGATGATGCAGCCAGACCCCCGACATAATTTTGTCCGGAGATGAAGATATTATCGATTTTTAGATTTTGAATTATGCAGGGGAAGGATGCTTTTCCGATCACACCGACAAAGTCATGATCTGGTATGTTGATAGTAATATTTCGGAGCACTACAGTCCGGTTATAAGTTGAATAATAACAATTGGTTATCATAATCGTTCT
>CAYLSB010000036.1:0-42659 GCA_964386005.1 uncultured Pirellulales bacterium
TGGGTTGTATATAACTTCCTTTCCTTTGTCAAGAGAGAAGCCTAATCATACAAAAGGACATACTTCTCATGGCGACAAGTATAAAAATTAGTCCGGTTACCCGTATTGAAGGGCATCTGGCAATCGAACTCAAGGTTGAATCGAATCAGGTTACGCAGGCCTTCAGCAGCGGGGAAATGTTCCGAGGTCTCGAGGTACTGTTAAAGGGAAGAGATCCCCTGGACGCCCACCAAATCGTGCAGCGAATCTGCGGGGTCTGTCCTGTCTCCCACGGAACCGCATCGATCTTCGCACAAGATCAGGCGTACGGAGTCACTGTTCCCGTAAACGGCCGGTTACTTCGGAATCTGATTCTGGCCGCCAACTATATTCAGTCGCACATCCTTCACTTCTATCATCTGACGGCATTGGATTATGTGGATATTACGGCGATTGCAGGATACCAGGGATCCGATCCGGAACTGCAACGTGTCCGGAATTGGGTCCAAAATGAATTGAAGGCCGGGGTGGTCGCGCCCGCGGCGCCGTTCCTGCCCCGCTATGAAGGGAAATATCTCGAAAACGTCGAGTTGAATATCCAGGCCATTAAGCATTATCTGGAAGCGCTGGAGATGCGAAAACTGGCTCATCAGATGTGCGCGATCTTTGCCGGCAAGATGCCCCATCCGGCATCCCTGATCCCCGGTGGAGTCACGCAGAAACCCTCGGCCCAAAAAATCGCCATGTATGCGGGAATGCTCCAGAAACTACAAATGTTTATCGACCATGTCTATATTCCAGACGTCGTCGAGGTGGCCCGGGCATTCAAGGAGTACTTCGCGATCGGCAAGGGATATGACAATTTCCTGTCCTACGGGGTTTTTCCGGAATCGGGAAATAACGAAAGACATTTTCTGCCGGCGGGTATCATCCTCAACGGAAAACCGGATTCATTTCATTCGGCGGCGATCACGGAGGATGTCAAATATTCGCGATTCGCTTCGGTTTCCGGAGCCCATCCCAGTCAGGGGGATACGATGGCCGACCCCCATAAATCGAATGCCTATTCCTGGATTAAAGCACCTCGTTATCAGAAACAACCGATGGAGGTCGGGCCGCTGGCACGAATGCTCGTTGCCTATCATCAGGGGCAGCCCGACTGTAAAACCCTCATCGACTCTGCCCTGCAACAGGTGGGGATCACTCCCACAGAGTTGAACAGTGTTATGGGTCGCCACGCAGCGCGTGCCATTGAATGTAAGCTTGTGGCGGATCGCTGCGACAAGTGGCTCGATCAGATCGTTCCTGATCAGACGGGGTATAACGAATTTGAGATTCCCGCTTCCGGCTTTGGTATGGGATTAACGGAAGCTCCTCGGGGTGCGCTGGGCCACTGGATCTCGATCGAAAATCATAAAATCGCATCATATCAGTGCATCGTTCCAACAACATGGAACTGTTCACCCCGAGATGATCGCGGAGTCACCGGTCCGGTCGAAAAAGCCCTGGAAGGAACTCCGATAGCCAATGAGGAAAATCCCATCGAGGCGGCCCGCGTGGTTCGTTCATTTGATCCGTGTATCGCCTGTGCCGTGCATTGAACACCGCAACAGACGATAGACCGAGCTTGATCAGGTTTATGAGGATATGACTATGGGAAATGTGACACGAAGAGAATTCCTGAAGACGGCATCCCAATTGGCAGCCGTAATGGGACTTGGCTCCAGCGCCCTGGCACAGATCGCCGAGGCGGTGGAGCAAATTTATACGGGCAATGCCCCCCTGGTCTGGCTGGAAGGTCAGGGTTGCACGGGTTGTTCGGTTTCATTGCTGAATACAGATTACCCGGATATCGCCCAGGTTATCACACAATCCGTTTCCTTGAAGTTCCATTCCACCGTTAGCGCGGCAACCGGAGATGTGGCGGTAAAAACCATCAACGATTGTATCCAAAAGGGCGGACACTTTCTGGCCATCGAAGGCAGCATTCCGGTTGGCATGCCCGATGCCTGCGTGATTGCGGAAAAGCCATTCACTCAGGTGGTTCTCGAATCCGCTAAAACAGCCAAAGCGGTGATCGCCGTTGGAACCTGTGCCAGTTTCGGAGGGATCCCGGCTGCGGAAAACAATCCCACCCACGCCGCCAGCGTTGGGGATTTTCTGGCTTCGCAGGGGATTAAGGTACCGGTAATCAATCTACCCGGATGCCCCTGCCATCCGGATTGGCTGATTGGCACGATCGTCCATGTGCTCAAATTCGGGATACCCGCGCTCGACGACAAAGCCAGACCCAAAATGTTTTACGGCAAACTCATTCATGATCAGTGCCCGAGATTTGCCGATTATGAACGCGAAAACTTTGCCAAGACCTTCTCCGACGACGGCTGTATGTTCAAGCTCGGATGTATGGGTACGCAAACCCATGCCGATTGCACCATGCGATTATGGAATTGCGGCACGAACAGTTGTCTGCACAGTGGATCGATTTGTATCGGTTGCGCGTGGGAAGGATTTGCCGCTCAACGGTCTTTCGCGATGTATCGCAAAACGGAACTTCAATCAGCCCACGGTTCAAGCGAAGCGAGGTAAGCCCGTATGAAACTCAATACCAAACTGACGTTATGTCTCGTACTCGGACTGGGCACGATTGTCGCCCTGGTCCAATCGCTGCAATACCTGGATCAAACCAAACGGATTACGCAACAGATTCAGACGGATATCCAGGCCCTGGAATCGCAAGCCGATCAGAATGCGCGGAACGTGTATGATTCCGTTCAGAATTCACTGGCCGGTTCGCTGGAACGGGGCGAAATGGAAAAGTTCAACAATCTGTTGAAGCAACAAAAGAATGTCAAGGGCTTGTTGGAGTTTTCCCTGTATGATCGCAAAGGAACGATCACCCATTCCAGTGAGGCGTCCAACATCGGCAAGAGTCTCCCCGGAATGCTCAAGGATCAATTATTGACGAAATCGGATGAGCAGATCGTTAAAAATGATCAGACCATCGAAATCTATAAACCCACGCCGATTCAAGGCGATTGTATCCGTTGTCATACGGATTGGCCGCAGAGAGGCGTTGGGGGCGTAACCTATTTTCAGTTCTCCACCAAAGAATTGGCCGACGCAAAGATCCATGCACAAACGATGCTGAAAACCATTCAGAGCGCCATGATGCGTAACAGCATTATCGCCCTGGTCGTTCTGATCATCGTGATTTACGTCATGGCCGCCACGCTGGTTGGACGACCGCTCAAGGCATTCTTTGCTCTGCTCAAACCCATCGAGACGGATTCTCGAAATCTGACCTATCAGATTCCGATCATACGATCGGATGAAATCGGCAAGTTGGCGGAAACGCTCAATGCCTTCACCGGCAACCTGAACGACGTTATCGGCAACGCGCAGGAAATCGGAAAACGCGTGGGAACCGAAGCGTCGCGGCAGGCGGCGACGGTTGAAGAGACCAGCGCCGAGATGCAGGAAATCTCGTCCCAAACCAAACAGAATGCCGAGAATGCCCAGAAAGCGAATCAATTAATGAACGAGATCAGTCGGCATATGGCCGAAGCCAATACGGCCATGCAAAATCTTTCCGTTACGATGAAGGATATCTCCCAGTCCAACAGCAAGACCGCTTCCATCGTCAAGACCATCGACGGAATCGCCTCCCAGACCAATCTTCTGGCCATCAATGCGGCCGTAGAGGCCGCCCGTGCCGGAGAAGCCGGTCAGGGATTTTCGGTGGTGGCGGATGCCGTCCGGAAACTGGCCATGGAATGTTCGGATGCCGCCAGAAACATCGGACACCTGATTGATGATACCGTTGCCAAGGTTCAAAAAGGCGAAGAGGTCGTCACAACGACGGGAAAACGATTCGAGCAACTGGCCCTTCAGAACGATAGCGCTACCAAGCTGATTGACGATATTACCCTCTCTTCCGAACAGCAATCCCAGGCGATCGATACGGTTCATACCGCTCTATCCGAAATGGAACACAGTACCCAGCAAAACGCCATGGAAGCGGAGCAACTGATGCAGGCCATGGAAGAATTTACGACCACCAATTCCAGTTCGGATCGACAGGTTGAATCCGAAGTTCGTTATCCGGCTCCAAAGGCAAAAATGATTCACGAGGTCGCCTGTGGTGAACCGGTATAGTGAATGAACATGATCACAATATCCAATTTGATTCGACGGCTTGTATTACAGGCCCGCTCGTAGCGGCGGGCTTTGTAGGGTTCGTCGGTTTCCTACCGAGCCACGTTGCGGATTAAACACCATCCGGCAACCAGGGCCAGAATACCGGCACCTCTGGCACGGGGGGAGATGGACTCTCCAAGAAGGAAATAGCCCGTTATCATCACCACAGGCAGATGAAGCATCACGATCGACTTGACGTGGACCACGCCGCCCGGAATAGCCAGCGAACGCTGGACGGCGTATTGCTGGGTATAAAACGCCGTCACTACCATCATCGAATACAATCCAAGCGGGCCAACCCGCCAGGACAATCGTTGCCTACGGGAAAATAAGCCCGCCCGGCAACACTGGACACTCATCAAGCCCGCACTGACCAGATTCCAGCACGCCGAATAGGCCAATGCCCCATGGGCTATACGAAGGATCGCGACACGATCGAGAATTGTACAGACGCCAAACAGAACGGCCGCGACGATCGAATATAAACCGTAAATGAATTTCCTGTCCCGATGCCCGTTTGCCGATCGCTCCACGGATAAGGAGTAAGCCAGGCAAGTCAGGCTTATGATCATCAGGACGATGGATTTCATCGAAGGTATTTCCGACCAGCCGATCCAGAGAGTCAGCAAAGAAAAAACCGGTACGGCCGCCTGCGTCGGCAAAACGATGGATAAAATTCCCTTCTTGACGGCCTCGGTAAATAGAACGCTCGCTACGGCCGTCACAATCGACGTGACCCCAATCACCAGCTAGAATACCTTATCGGACGGAAATGAATCCCCCGTTACCAGTAAGACGGGAAATAATACCGCCGCACTTACGGCACGGCCGACGAACACCAGCAGCCGCGAATCGATCCCCTGACAGCAGAGCTTGACCGTCAGCACCTTGGCGGCATTGGCCGTCATCGCAATCAGACTCAGAAGGATCCACCCAGCCACGTCCGTCTCTACGTCTTTCTTCGATGAGGAACTTGCAGTTTCCGGATTCGAGCCAGCAGGTCATCTTTGCCACGCCTCTGAAGATACGCGGCAATCGTCCGCAGATTTTTCGGTTGGTGGTAATGCAGTAGCGCCATCTGAAGGGTTTTCTCCCCGGCGCCTCGCGGAATGAAAATCGTTCGGCCGGTAAGATTCCTTCCCGAGACGAACATCGCCGTCGAAGCCGTCAAAGGAATCGGGACAAAATCCTGCACTTGTTGAAGCCGCCATTTCTTCGAGACCAGATATTCGGTTAGTTTGAGGGCGTCGTCGGCCGTACAGCCGGGATGGCCGCTGATGAAATACGGCACAAGATATTGTTGCTTGCCTGCGCGAAGGTTAGCCTTACGAAATTGATCCTCGAACTGCGCGAACAACTCAAACGGAGGCTTACCCATCAGATCGAGAACGGAATTACATGAGTGCTCCGGTGCCACTTTTAGATGGCCCCCGACAAAATATCGCGTCAGCAAACGGAGGTATTCATCATGATCCAAAGCCAGATCATGCCGAATACCCGAAGCGACGAAACAGTTGATCTTTCGTTTTCCAGTCTGGAATTCCCGAATTATGGCTTCCATCAACGAGAGCAATTTCGAATCATCGGCGTTGAGATGCCGGCAGGGTTTGGGAAACAGGCAACTATTTCGCGAGCACGGCTCCTTGCACCCGCACCGCATACCGTACATGTTGGCGGTCGGTCCGCCCAGATCGCTGATCGTGCCGGCAAACTGCGGATGGGCTGTTAGACGCCGCGCCTCGGCAAGGATGGAATCCTGCGATCGCGAGATGATCTGTTTTCCCTGATGACAAGCAATGGAACAGAAATGGCATCCCCCGAAGCAGCCCCGGTGCGTGGTAATACTGAACTGCACGGCCTTGATCGCCGGGATACCTTCCGGTCCATATCGTGGATCGCACATCCGAGTAAACGGAAGGGCATACAGCCGATCGAGTTGCTCATCGGTTAACGGCGACGCGGGGGGATTGACAACAATGGTTCCGGGATCCTGATCCTGAATCAGCGGCGCCGTCGCCCCAAAGAGTTGTCGCTCGATTTGACGGTGGGCATCGAGAAATTGTTCCGGATGTTCCTGGAGGGTCGTCAGCGATGCTATCGTAATGGCTGCCGAAGGGATCGGCTTTTCCCGACCCGATACGTATACTGTACCCGGAATATCGACAAGATTCTGCACCGATTGTCCCGCGTGCAATCGCCGGGCAATCTGGGCCACGGCAAGTTCCCCCATGCCATAGACCAGAAGGTCCGCCTTGGCATCGGTCAGGACGCTTCGTTTGAGCCGATCTTCGATATAATCAAAATGAACCAACCGTCGGAGCGATGCCTCCAATCCCCCCAGGATAATCGGAACCTCGCGAAACGCCTCGCGGGCCCGCGCCGCATACACCAGCAACGGCCGATCCGGCCGGAAACCGATCCTCGAACCGGGACTGTATTGATCTTCCGTCCGGCGATGCCCCAAAGAGGCATGGCTGTGCAATCGAGAGTCGATGCACCCGGATGTGATCCCCCAAAACAACCGTGGTCGCCCCAGAGAACGAAAGGCATCCACCGATCGCCAGTCCGGTTGAGACAGAATCGCCACTCGCCAACCCAGACTTTCCAGCCAGCGGCCGATCATAGCGACGCCAAATGCCGGATGATCCACATACGCATCGCCGGTAATCAGGATAATATCGGCCTGATCCCAGCCACGCAAGTGAATCTGTTCCAGGGTGGACGGCAGAAAATCGCCCCCCGTCGGCATTGTTTTGTGTACGGATGACATCAACGTATTTTATCATCACTCTACGACCGTTTCAAGCAGCCGGAATTTGAAGGTTTTCTTCCGAATTTCTCAAATTCCTCCGTTTTTTTCTTGCATTATCCGTCGAAGCTCGGCATAGTATTGCGTTCTATATCGTTAGACAAAAGATCGATACGCGAATGTCAAGAAGGTAGTGAGTTATGAATAATCCTCGTAAAAGCCAGATTAAGAAGTTACGAAAAAGCGGTTTTCGCCGAAGAATGAAAACCAAGCAAGGACGCAAGATCGTCAATCGCAAACGTCGTCTGAAACGCAGGACCAACGTGCGCAAGACCTTCTGATTTACGGCCGGCCCGCACGGCCGGATTCCATCGACTACCTATCCCACGGGCAACCCCTCCGGTTGCCCGTTTCGCTGCGCTATTTCCCCGGATTCATTGGAGTATATAAGAACAACAATTCAGGGAAGGCTGCGTAAGTTTTCGTCAATTTCCATTGCTTTCACCTTTCGTTCTCTCCTTTCCCTTGCCTCGGAACTTGTACCCAAGTATATTGGTTAGGCATTGGTAGTAGGGTATTCGATGCTGAACAATCCGGTCGCTTCAAAGGACCTGAAATCGGAAATGAGAAACCAAATAGATAAGGATACGATCATGCAAAAAAAGACGTTTTCCCGTTCTATGAATTCTGTAGGATTATTTCTGCTAACGATCGCCTTTGGTCTGCGGGCCGCAGATAATCCGTCTCCGAAGAATGACTTTTCTACGGAAACGAAAGGACAGCGAGATGCCCGTATGCAATGGTGGCGGGATGCCCGTTTCGGGATGTTCATTCATTGGGGCCTTTATGCCATTCCAGCCGGTGAATGGAAAGGCGGCACCGATCATGCCG
Organism: uncultured Pirellulales bacterium; assembly: GCA_964386005.1. Classification (GTDB taxonomy): domain Bacteria; phylum Planctomycetota; class Phycisphaerae; order Sedimentisphaerales; family Anaerohalosphaeraceae; genus FEN-1350. The sequence continues at coordinate 7,820 of CAYLSB010000036.1, forward strand.
AATGGATTCGTGAAACGGCGCGGATTCCGATTGAAGAGTACGATCGGTTTGTCCAGCAATTCAACCCGATTAATTACAACCCCGACGAATGGGTACGAATGGCCAAAGACGCCGGGATGAAATACATCGTCATCACCTCCAAGCACCACGATGGATTCTGCCTCTGGGATTCGAAGCAGACCGATTATGACATCATGAGCACGCCGTATAAACAGGATATCCTAAAGAAACTGGCCGCTGCATGTAATCAACAGGGAATTCGCCTGTGCTTTTATCATTCGATTATGGACTGGCACCACCCGGATTATCTGCCCCGACGAGGATGGGAAGCCAGTACACGTACGGTACAAAGCGCGGATTTTTCTCGCTATATTTCGTATATGAAAAACCAGCTTGCCGAACTCGTAAACAATTTCGGCCCGCATGTCCTCTGGTTCGACGGGGAATGGGAGAATACCTGGACGCACGAAATGGGACGCGATCTTTATGACTATGTTCGCGGACTCAAACCCGACATCATCATCAACAATCGCGTTGACAAAGGCAGGCAAGGTATGCAGGGCCTGACCCGCGAAGGGGGATTTCGAGGGGACTTCGGAACGCCCGAGCAGGAAATTCCGCATCAGGGAATACCGGGCGTCGATTGGGAATCGTGCATGACGATGAACAATCACTGGGGCTGGAACAAGAATGACAAGAATTGGAAGTCAGGTCCTGACCTCATTCGAAATCTCATTGATATTGCCTCCAAGGGAGGAAACTTCTTGCTGAACATTGGCCCTAAGGCCGACGGTACCTTCCCTGAAGAATCGATTGTGCGTTTGAAAGACATCGGACGATGGATGCACGCCAATGGCGAATCCATTTACGGCACTACCGCCAATCCCTTCAAACGCCTGCCGTGGGGACGATGTACGAAAAAAGTCCGGCCGTCCGGTACAATTCTCTATCTGCATGTCTTTGATTGGCCGAGCCAGGGCCAGTTGCTTGTTCCGGGATTGCGGAATACCGTTTCCAAAGCGTATTTTCTTGCGTACAGCGCGGCGATTCCGACCTCCACGGTTGAGGATGGAGTGTTGTTAGGCGTTCCCCAACAACCGCTGGATCCGGTCGCAACGGTGATTGCGCTGGAGATCGAAGGCGAATTGAAGATCGAGGATGTCGCGCTGCGGCAGGCCGGTGATGGTACATTAACTCTGATGGCCGAACAGGTCGAGATTCATGACGAGGGCGGCAGCCAGTCTCCGCAAGTGGAGACGAAGGGCGGAAAACCCAACATCGGTTTCTGGACCGACAGTCGCGATTGGATTTCATGGGAATTCTCGATCGTAAAGCCGGGAACCTTCGATATCGCTTCGGAAATTGCCGCTCAGGAACCAAGCCAATTCGAACTGAAAATCGGAGATGAAACCCTAACGGCCAACACGACCGCCACCGGCAGCTACGACGCCTTCAAGACGATGTCGTTGGGCAAACTGAAAATCGACTCGGCCGGTAAAAAAACACTCGAAATTCGTCCCATTCAAAACAAATGGAAACCCATTAATATCCGATCCCTGACTATTCAACCGGAACAATAAGTTTGGACATTGGGAAACTTTATCGAAATCCCAAGTGATCCGATCACATCTTCGGTTCGAAAAGGTCGTAGTATCGTTTGGGGTTGTAGAATTTGTATTCGATGCGACGGAAGAATTCGACAGGGCCGCTGCTGCGAATATTATCGACCAGCATGGCGATCTGTTTTTGAGAACGGAAACAGGCGATGGCCTGCAGTTTGGTCTCGAGCATATCCATGGGCGTTTTGAGACGGAGGGTGGGCGGAGCCGAAAATTCGCAATACACGGCCATCTCACACAGCCAAGAGATTTTCGGCAACGGTTGTCCCAGTTCCGGCCAGATGCGGCCGCTGGCGTGGAACAAGCTGATAAGGAACTCGTCATAGACCAGGCGATGGGCCGGATGGAAATCATTGTTGGTCGGCAGAAAACACTGGGTTGGACGGATTTGGCGGAGGTACCATGTAAAGGCGTTCTGTAAGCCGGTATAACCCTTGATATTGAGCTTGCTGTAGGAAGGCGCGGGAAAGCGGCCGACAAAGTCGTGGAGGACGCCGCTGGGAAAACCCAGAAAGTTGATATTCTCCCGCGGAACGCCGAGTTTCTGGTAACATTCGAGGGTTTCGGCCTGACGGATCTCGGCGATATTGTCGCGTTCATTCGGATCGCAGTAACCCATGCTGCCATCGGTAACGATCAAAATGTGGACCGGGACCTTGTCGCGACAGGACAGTTGAATAAACAGGCCCGCACCGAGAGCCACATCGTCATCATGAGGACTGACCATGAGAAAACATTCTTTATCCCCCTGCCAGGACCGCGAAACACTACCCAGCGAAGGACCGACACGACGTTCACCGGAAACGATACGTACAAATTCCGGCTGTTGGATTTCCTGTTCGGACATTACGATATCCAATACTTAGATCAATTGGTTCAGCAAGGCATAGCGGGCCAAGGCCGCAGCGCCGATAATTCCGGTGTCCTCGCCCAGGGTGGCAAAACAGATTTCCACATTTTCCGGTTTGAGCTTCCAAACCCATTGCTGAAAATGGCGTCGGATGGCCGACAAGAGCATATCGCCCGCGGCAATCATCCCGCCGGTGAAGACGATCTGCGCGGGTTCGGTCGTATGGAGCATATTGACACACATAATGGCCAACGCCTCAGCGGTGCCCTCGGTAATCTGCAGCGCAAGCGTATCGCCGGCGGCGGCCTGTTGATAGACATCCTTGCTGGTCAGGTTGCCTTTCTTTTCAAGGATGGGGCGGAGAGTGGTTTCAATCTGACTGGTTTTCACGGCGTCAACGGCTCGGGCGGCAGTCGCATTCGCAGAAGCGTAGGCCTCCAGGCAACCACGCTGCCCGCAATTACACGGACGGCCGCCGGGATAGATGACGACGTGGCCGAGTTCGGCCGCATTGCCGCCAACCCCCTGGACCAGCCGACCATTGCACACAACCCCCCCGCCGACGCCGGTACCGAGGGTCATGAAGATCATATCATTGACATCCTTGCCGGCCCCCATCGTAAACTCGCCCCAACAAGCGACATTGGCATCGTTTTCCAGGATGGCCGGTTTATTGCCCAGACCTTTGGCAACCATATCCCTTAGCGGCGTGTTGATGAACTTGGGCATATTGGTACTCTTGATAACGATGCCCTTCTTATAATCGGCCGGGCCCGGTGTTCCAATTCCAATCGCGGCAAGATCTGAGAGTTTCAGATTGCAATCACTGATGAGCTTTCTGCTTCCCTCGACCATTCCCGCGACGGCAAATTCCGGACCCATCTCGGCATTGGTCGGAACCGAGATTTTGTCGAAGAGTTTCATATCGCCGTCGAAGCATCCGATCTTGACGTTTGTCCCGCCCAGATCGATGCCCAAATAAAAGGATTTCGGGGAGGCGGTTTTGATTTTTGCGGCAGGTTTTGGTTTCGCTACACTTCTTTTCTGATTTACGGTTTTGGACTTAACCGATTTTATTTGTTTTGATATTTTCTTTTTGACCTTAGCCATACTGAAATCCTCACATTGAAACGAATGAATGCGATATAAACGTCATTTTAGTCCGGATACCCATTCGGGTGACTATTGTGCCATACCCAGGCGGATTCGACAATAGCATCCAGTTCAGGAATCTCGGTTTTCCAGCCGAGTTCGGAATGGGCACAGGAGGCGTCGGCGGTAAGGATGGGCGGATCGCCGGGCCGGGGATCGACTTCCACAACGCAAAAATTTCTACGGCTGACCCGGCGTACGGATTCGATAACCTCGCGGACCGAATAGCCGGTACCGTTACCAAGGTTATAAACCAGTTCCGCGGAATGGTCAAGCATCTTCAGAGCCAGCAAATGTGCCCTGCAAAGATCCTCAATATGGATATAATCGCGAATGCATGTTCCATCAGGAGTCGGATAATTGGCTCCAAAGATTTTGATTTCAGGGCGCTTCCCCATCGCCGCCTGAATGATCAGCGGAATCAGGTGAGATTCCGGCCGATGATCTTCGCCGAGGGTACGGTTGTCGCCGGCGCCGCAGGCATTGAAGTATCGCAGGATCGCGTATCGAAGCCGGCCGGTCTGTGCTTGATAGGCACACATCTGTTCCACATCCCGCTTGCTTTGGCCGTAGGGATTGATCGGCTGTTTGGGGGCATGTTCCGCAATCGGAACCGATTGGGGTATGCCATACACGGCGGCCGTGCTGCTAAATACAAACCGGTTGACACCCGCTTCTTCCATGGCTGATAACAAGGTTCGAGTGTTACAAAAATTATTATGGAAATACTTCAACGGGCTGGCAACTGACTCGCCGACTTCGATAAAGGCCGCGAAGTGCATGACGGCCTCGATGCGATATCGTGTAAGCGTTTCGTGCAGAGTACGATAATCGGACAGGTCGCCATAGACAAATCGGGCATTGCGTATCGCCGCTTTGTGGCCCTTGGAGAGATTGTCATAGACCACCGGCTCGAAACCGTTTCGCAACAACATAGCCGTCATATTGGACCCGATATAACCGGCTCCCCCGCAGACAAGAACCCGCATTATGGTTTCCCTTCCAGGCGGGAAATCCGAAACTGGATCTGTCGGAGAATCTCGTTTTCAAGGGCCGGATCGGCGCCAAGATCGATCCAGGCAATCCCCGCTTCCTGTTCCGGATTGATCTGGAGCCGTTGCTGGTATCGACTTCCTCCCGTAAACAGCGAGGGCGCCTGAGACATGCCCGCAATATCTCGCTGAGGCAGGGACATCCGCTGAACCTGCGCGTCGCAGCGAACCGAAAGACCCGAGTCGCCGTCGCCCGAATCGATCGTCACCAAGACGGTTCGGCGAAGACTATGAAGATTGGCTTCGGCGGTGTTGTATCCTCCGACGTTGTCATGCCGCCAGAATTCAAAGAATTGGCTGCCGCTGAGAGAACGGGTCTTAATGATTCCCTGATCGATATCGTACTTCTCGATGGAAAAACCGATGTCACGCAGGACATCCTGGGCGACTTCCATGGCCTGAAGCGGCCGGCAGGAGCCCAGACTGACCGTCCGGCTCGGAGGCAGCCGGGAAGGATCTCCACATCCCAAACATCCCCATATCATCAGTACTGCCAACAATGTCCATATCGTTTTCATAATCATCCTATCGAATTCAAAGAACGATATTGTATCCTAAGAAAGGCGAATCTCAAGGGTCAAACGGCGATTTTTTCCTCGTTGAGACATTCCCGTTCTGATAAGATTCCTTCCGTCCGTGTTGCCAGTTGGGGTGGTACCGGCAATAATAGATACCCAAACGAAAAGGTTCGAAAAATGTCCGGCATCCAGTTAAAACGAATTCGCGACCGGCTATCCGAGCATCCGATCGGGATCGATGCCAATCATTTTCTCGACTACCTGGCCGTCGAAGCCGGCTTGGCGGAAAATACCCTGCTGGGTTACGGGCGGGACCTGGTGGATTTCGTTCACTACTGCCGGGACAAACGCATCGGACGTTTACCCGCCCTGGATTCGACCGCCATCTATGCCTATTTCGCTCAATTGGGCAGGGCGAGAAAAGCCGAAGCAAGCATCCACAGGGCTATCGTGGCCGTGAAGATGCTTTTGCGGTTCGTAGTCATGACGGGCATCCTCGAAACGGATCTTAGTTCGAATATCGAGTCGCCCAAACTCTGGCAAAAACTGCCGATCGTATGCAGCAAGGAAAAGGTGATAGCGCTTCTCGAAGCGCCGCAGCCGGAAGATCCCTACTATCTTCGCGATCGGGCCCTATTGGAAACTCTGTACGCAACGGGCTGTCGGGTCAGCGAGGAAGCGGGAATGAAACTGGGCGATTTGAATCTGAAAGTCGGTTATGTGCGATGTTTTGGCAAAGGAAAAAAGGAGCGAATCGTTCCGCTGGGCAAGACCGCGTCCGGCATTCTCGCGGAGTACCTTGAGAACATGCGGCCCAATCTGGCGAATCCCCGATCGGGCGATTGGGTTTTTCTAACGCGTACCGGCCGGAGAATCGAACGCACCGCCATCTGGAGAATCGTCAAAAAATACGCTCTTCGTGCGGGAATGCCGCGAAAGCTGACCGTACACACGCTTCGACATTGCTTCGCGACGCACTTGCTCAGCGGTGGGGCCGATCTGCGTAGCGTTCAGGAAATGTTAGGACATGTCGATATTCGAACCACCCAGATCTACACGCATGTCGATCAGGATCGCCTGCGATCGATTCACAAGAAATACCACCCCCGCGGATAGATCGCCGATCGTACCGGAAATCCGATCCGACGTTTCCTCCCGATCCGAATCCTGGGCGAAGGGCCAAAATGGACGACGGAGAAATCGTTAAATTCTTGCTTTGCCGTATTCGCCCGGATATAATGAAGAAGTCAACTGAATCATTTTCCATGGACTCGGAGTCATACAGATGGCAAGAAGAGCCGGCGATTCCGGCCGTCGCGAAATATGCAGTTTCTGCGGCCGGACAAAAAAATCCACGGATGCCTTTGTCGAAGGGCCGGGGGGAGTGTTTATCTGTCCCGAGTGTATCGAGCTGTGCTATAACATCGTCCGGCAGGAACGCAAACGGATGAAAGGCACCGGCGCCGATCTCGGAGAGATTCCCAAACCGAGAGAGATTCGGGAATTCCTCGATCAATACGTCATCGGACAGGATTACGCCAAAAAGTCTCTTTCCGTGGCGGTGTACAACCACTATAAACGACTGATCCACACCGACACCGATACCGGCGATGTGGAAATCGAAAAATCCAATATCCTCCTGATCGGACCGACGGGATCGGGCAAGACCCTTTTGGCCCGCTCCCTGGCGCGCGTGCTGAATGTGCCCTTTGCCATCTGCGATGCCACGACCGTAACGGAGGCGGGGTATGTCGGCGAGGATGTGGAAAATTTTCTCCTTCGGCTCCTGCAATCGGCCGATTTTGATCTGGCCACGGCTCAGCGGGGAATCGTCTATATCGATGAAGTCGATAAAATCGGTAAAACGTACCAGAATGTATCCATTACCCGGGACGTGTCCGGAGAGGGCGTTCAACAGGCGCTGCTGAAAATGCTCGAAGGCACCACCGCCAACGTCCCGCCCCAGGGCGGACGGAAACATCCCGAGCAGTCGTACATTCAAATGGATACGACCCAGATCATGTTCATCTGCGGCGGAACGTTCGTCGGCCTGGAAAACATCATCAAAAAGCGCCTGGGACGCAAGATGATCGGCTTCGGCAGCGAACAATCGGATAAAATGGATAACAAACAGGAACTCTCCGAGATCCTGCAGCAGGTGACGCCGGAAGATGTCATCGAGTATGGCATGATCCCCGAATTTGTCGGGCGGCTTCCCATCATCACGACCTTGTCGGCGCTGGATGAAGAAGCCCTGATGCAGATCCTGACCCAACCCAAAAACGCCCTGGTCCGCCAGTATCAAAAACTTTTCGAAATGGAAGGCGCGGAGCTGACCTTCACCGACGACGCCCTGCACCTTCTGGCCAGGAAAGCCCTCGAACGCGACACCGGAGCCCGGGCCCTGCGAGCCATTACCGAAGACCTCATGATCGATCTGATGTATCGCCTTCCGGAAGAGACCAAGGGGGGCAAATACATCATCAATAAAGAGATCGTCGAAGGAAAACGGGATATCTTCGCATCCCGCGTCGTCCCCAAAAAAGAAACCGCCTGAGTTCCCGGAGCCGATAATAACCCCGCAGAACGGATTCCGGGTTGGTTCTTTACCGGTTGACAGAGATTTTCCTAAAAATTTGGCTTGTCTCGAATTGGATTAAAGGGTATAATGGTATTGAAATAGTCCTTATATCGGAGGTTCATCCAATGGTGACGGCAAAACAAGCGGGATTTGGATTGGGTGTGGTTGTTGTTCTGGTCGCTTCCGTTGTACCGGCGGCGGTGTTGATTACCGACAACGAATTCAACCAGCGAGCTCCTTCCATCAGCGGCAAACGGCTGGTCTTCGAAGACAACCGCAGCGGCAACTGGGATGTCTATCTGTACTCCATCGATACAAAAGAGATTACCCCCATCTGCACGGCGGCCTACGACCAGCGGTTTCCCGTGATCAGCGGCGATATCGTCCTCTGGGAAGATTCCCGAAACGGCGAACAAAACAAGGATATCTACGGGTACAATCTGGCGACGCAGGAAGAGTTTGTTGTCTGCTCCATGCCGGGCAACCAAACATGGATCGCTATCCATGACTATCGGGTCGTCTGGCAGGACACGCGAAACGGCAATTTGGATATCTACCTGTATGATCTGAACACAAAACAGGAATCGCCCGTTATAACCGAGGGCCATGACCAGTGGTATCCGTCCGTCTTTGGATCGTTGGTTGTTTGGAGAGACGAACGAAATGGAAATCCCGATATTTATGTCCGAGATGTCCTCTCCGGAATTACATTTCCGATATGCACCAATACTGCTGAACAACATTTTCCTTTCATACACGGAAGATATGTTGTCTGGAAAGATTTCCGGAACGGAGCGTCGAACGGAGATATTTATGGATACGATCTTCTGATGGGCATAGAGATTGCCATCTGCACAAACCCGGCCAACCAGGACTATCCCCGGTTATCCGGAACGATGGTTATATGGATTGACCGTCGAAATGATAGTGCCGGTGATATTTACGGCAAGGACCTTGTCAGTGGTTCTGAATTTCCGATTGTGATTGAACCCGGAGCGCAGGCCCGTATGGCGATTGACGGTTCGTATATCGCCTGGCAGGATTATCGAAATGGGGACAACAACATTGATGTGTGGTTAAGCTGTATTAAAACTTTTTCGGCGGATCTGAATCTGGACTGCCGCGTGGATTATGGCGATCTGGCGATTCTGGCCGAACAATGGATGATGAGCGCTCCGTAATCGGCCGTTAGCCGGTCATTTGCTGATCCCTGATATTTCCTGATATCACGGTGTCATAGATTTGTTTCAACTGTCGGTTTAGGACTGTGAGATCATAATTTCCAGCATGCCTTCGAGCAGCTTGGGCCAGTTCAGGCCAGATATCCAGATGGGAAATCAGGAATTCGAGTCGTTCTGCGAGGGCGTCGCTATCCCTTTCGGGGGCAAGAAAGCCCGTTTTTCCGTCCAGAACGGTTTCCACAAAAGCATTGTGCCGCGTGGCGATCACCATCAGGCCGTGGGCCTGGGCTTCCAGAAGAACGACCCCCTGCCCTTCCCGGTTGCCTTCGGAATCGACCACGCTGGGGTGAAGAAAAATATGGCTGTCGCGATATAAACCATCGAGCCGATCATCCGAAACCCATCCGAGGATTCGTATTCGACCCTTCATGCCCAATTGATCGATCATATCTTCGAGTGGATTTCGCAAGGGACCATCGCCGACAATCGTGTATTCCAGCTTCGGATAGCGTGCGGCCGTCCTTGCCACCGCCCGGATGGCGTATTCCCTGCCTTTCATTTCGACAAGCCGGCCGACACTGAGAATGCGTATGGGATCGCCCGGCCGGATGGATCGAACGGCAAACGGGATACGTCCGATATCGATCCCCATCGGCAGCTTGACCAGCCGCTCCATCGGACAATCCAGATCCTGAAGGATATCCCGTGTGGCTTCGCTGTTGCAGGTAAAGCAATCCCCCTCCTCGAAAAGGCGACGATACACATCCCGCCCAGCCCTGCGGATGTAGGCGGTAACGTCAAAACCGTGAAAACTGGTGATCAGCCGTGGGGCGATCCCGATCTTCCTCAGAACCAGGCCGATATTGCCTGAAGGACCGAAGTGGGCATGGATCAGATCTACCGACAAATCCAGGCAACGCACCCCAAGAAAAAACGCCGGAAAATCGAACCGACCCCTTCCCTGCCAACAGGCCCTCGCCAGACGCATTGTACGATGCGGGGATCGCAACAACGACAAGAACAAAAGACCCGCGGCCTTGATCCTGCGAATGAATTTGGCCGACGGCGATGCAACCGCATAGATCGTCTTATCGAGAAGTTGATAATGAGCTATATCATCATGCACCGCCTTTTCACAAGGATCCACCATGGCCAGAACGCGGACCTCATTGCCCTGATCGATCAGCCAGGTGATCTGACGGAGAATAAAGCTTTCCGACATCGCCGGAAACCATTGAACAAGGAAGGCGATCTTCATGGCTTCGAAATCCCGGAATGAATCGAGTCGGCATTTTTACGAATTGCAAAAAGGAATTTATCCCGAAACGCAACCGGCTTGATAAACACACAATCCGGAAATTCACGGCGATAGTCATCAAGGGGACGAGCAACTTCATGCGGACCTTTTTGGATGCGGGTATCGCTAAGCCACGAAGTAACAAGAAAAACTCCCCTCTCGCTCAAATGCGTTCGAATGTTGTTCATGGCGAAAGAGAATTTACGATCATCCACAATGTGCTGTGTCACATCCAACATAAAAATACAATCATAGACTCTGCCGAGTGTTTTGCTCCCAATATCAATCTTGATAAAAGGATACTGGGAGAACCGATATCGAAGGGAGTTGAACAATGTATCGGTGATATCCACACCGGTATAATCTTCCACACCCTGATCATAGCACATTTGAGTGTAGTACCCATTTCCACAGCCCACATCAAGAACACGTAATCCCGGCAATTGGAATTCGATTTGTTGGAAATAATTCAATACGACATCCATGGCTTGTTGATATACCTTGGTATTTTCCACCTCAGACAGAGAACAGTTCCCAACCCCCTGAACATTTAATCCAAAACGTTCATGTCGTCGTTTCCAATACTGCCGAGGATCATATCCCTTGGATCGGAGTTTTCGTAAGATTTTTGACGGGATCGATATGCCTTGACGAATGAACTTGAAAAACAACTGCCAATAATAGAAAATAGAGAATTGTCTCAACCAAATCCGCCATCGCAGATTCGCGGGAAGGACATCCGGCAGTCGATCGAGAAATAGCGTAAGGTTCACCGAGGGATCTTTTCCGATTTCAAAAATCCATCGGCGCAAGAGACGCAGCGCGCAGGGTCGGAAGGCCTCTTGGCGTCCGGCCTGACGCGATAGATCCAGGTGCCTGCGAATAAAATCGCATCGCATCGGCAACTCGGTTTGATTCCGGGCCGTAAGACTGTCGGGCCGTCCGAAATGATTGATCGAAAGCGGTCGAGTCAGATAGCCGACTTTCGGATAGCGATACCCGATCCGCAAGGTCAGGTCCGCATCCTCCCCCCACCGCTGGCCGGGAATGAACAGGCCGACCTCAAACAGAATATCCCGGCGAATCATGATGGTGATCGTGGACGTGGGAGCGCCGGCCGCAAATCCCGCCAGATAATCGTCGAAATAATCCCGACCCGCCAACATCGCACCGGCCGCGGACGATGAATGGGCAAGGACCTGAGAATCCTGTCCGATCGTATGGACATACATATTCGTATAGGACCAGACCAGATCCGGGTTGCGCCGCATCAGGTCCATCTGACGGGCGAGTTTGTCGGGCAACCATTCATCGTCGGCGTCCAGAAAGGCGATCCATCGTCCCGTCGCCGCCTCAATCCCACGGTTGCGGGCCTCGGGGGCGCCGGTTTTCGGCTGATGGATATACCGGATCTTGTCGCCATAGCGACGAATCACATCGGCCGTGCCGTCGGTGGAGCCGTCATCGACGATGAAGATCTCATCCGCCGGCAGCGTCTGGGCAAGAACGCTGTCAATGGCACGCGCGATAGAATCGGCTACGTTGTAGGCGGCGATGATTACGCTGATCGTTTGACGATCGTGATCCGGTTCGGGGCACACAAGAGGCCTCCCTCACGAGCGCAAGCGACAACGGATATCACCGATAATACTGGTCAGAATATCCCGCAATGTCGCTTTGGGTTCATACCCGATCGTATCATGAATTCGATCCAGACTCGGCAATCGCCGCATCATATCGTCGAAGGGTTTTCCGTAGGCCTGTTCGTAGGAAACATACTGTTTCCGACTACGACTGGAGGTCATCTCGATCACGCGGTCGGCCAGTTCTTCGATGCTCACTTCCTCCGTGGAACCGACATTATACACGCGCCCCGGAGCCGACGGACAATCCATCAGGCCGACCAGGGCTCCGACGACATCGCCGACATACGCGAAGCAACGACTTTGTTTTCCGTTGCCGTAGATGACGATCGGTTCATGATGTAACGCCCTTTGTACAAACCGCGGAACCACCATGCCATACTGACCGGTCTGGCGCGGGCCGACCGTGTTGAACAATCGAGCGATCACCACGGGCAGACCGTACTGTTCACAATAAGCCAGACCGAGAAATTCATCGATGGCCTTGCTGCAGGCGTACGACCATCGCGAAAACCGCGTGCTGCCCAGAACGGTATCGTCTTCCTCATGGAAGGGAACCTTTTCGCTCTTGCCGTAAACTTCACTGCTGGAAGTGATCAGGACTTTCTTGCGAAATGTATTGGCGATGGACAGGACGACCTCGCTGCCGTGAATATTGGTCTCGATGGTATGGACGGGCCTGTCGACGATCAACTGAACGCCCACGGCCGCGGCGAGATGATAAACCACATCGCACTGTTCGATCAACAAGTGCATGGTTTCGGTATTGCGAACGGTATCGAAAACAAATCGGAAACGGGGGTGGGTCTGAAGGTGGCGGATGTTGTCCAGACTGCCGGTGCTGAGATCATCGACGGCCAGCACATCCTGTCCGGCCGCGAGCAGATGCTCGGCCAGATGAGATCCGATAAATCCCGCTCCGCCCGTGATCAATGCCTTCATATCCTCGATCCTTTGCCAGATACACCGCCGGTCTTTATTATCGGCACATTACGCCATTCGAATCACCGGATTCTCTCATGCCCTCGCCGGAATCCGCCATCGACGATGGATCGGTTTTCAATCCCGTGCGTCGAACCGATTTACCGGCTGATCGATTGGAACCAATACGCCAGAGAAACGATCGTTCCGAAGATCTCGTCTTCCACCGTCAGGGCCTCATACGTCCTTCGGCCGTTACGGAAATTGTCAATGAAGGTCCGACAGGCGTCCGGATTGAATATCTGTCTCAGCGCGGGAACATCCGAAACCATCCGCGAAACCCGGTCGAACAACGCATCGTCGCCCGCGAAAGGACCCAGAGCGCTCGGCCCCGGAGCCGGCCAGCGACCCCATATCCGTTCAAGAATCCCAAACGGCAACGTGCGGGCCAGGACCCGAACGATTCGTTTTTTTCCCGATAGGCGATACGTCTCGATCTTCCCGGAAAGCCGCTCTCCGGTGTTGGCGTATTCAATATCGCGCAACTCCGGGAACTGATGGTAAATCATATACTTGTAGAATGTCTTCTTGTACAGCCACCGGGCAGGCAAGCGGAGCATGTGATCGACGTATTCATAGCCCAGCGCCGGGCTGGCTTCCGAGATATCCGGGTGATTGTGAATGGGCGAACTGAACGTAAAGCCCGTGACATATTGGACTTCCGCCCACGCGGTGATCGTATGGGCGGCGGTCGGTCCGGACAGGCGATGGAAACTGTCCATCATGGAGGCATCGACCCGGGGATAGATCGATTCGACCATGTCGCGACGAAGAAGACGACACAAGGTATCCCGAAGCACCAATTTTCGCTGCGCGGCATACAACCGAAGCAGCGTCTGCGTCCAGACGGGCTCGATCTGATAAATCGAGTTGACGTAATCGCCGGCGATCGGATCCCCGCAACCGCCCCCGATCATGAACCGCGTGGTTTCCATCAACATCTTGATGCTTTGCCAGGTTTTCACCAAATGGTGAATGGGAACCAGCCCGCCGGTTAAATAAACGACTTGGTCAGCGGCGGCGGAAACTTCCGATCGAGGCACCTGTCCCGTTCGATGCCGCATCCCCAGAGCGGCGGCGATGCGCCGGGCCGTCAGAACGTCCGGAGTATCCGGATTGTCCGTATTGTTGCTGTATGTGAAACCAAAATAATCGCATTCCCGACGGGCCACGGCGGCCACCATTCGACTATCCAATCCTCCGCTGAGAGTACAAAAACCTTCCGGTACGCGACGAACTTTCTTGACCAATCCGCGACGAAGAGCCTCGATAGTCTGATGGGCGTGTTCGGCCGGATCAAGGGATTCGTCCGGCTGATGGCACAGGGACCAGTACTGCCGCTGGTGCATCCCCTCGCCATCCAACAGAACACAACTGCCCGGATACAATCGCTCCACGGACTTCAGATGCGTTCGCGGGGTCAGCGTATGCTGATAACAGAAAAACTGAAGAATTCCCAATTCATCCGGTTCGAGACGGACGGGAACCAGCCGTGCCAACAAGGAAAGATTGGAGCAGAAGAAAATACCCTCCGGCGTTTGCGCGATATACATTACACGGGTGCCGAATCGGTTGTTAATGATCGCAATCCGCCCGTCCCGACGATCCATCAGTACGGAAACGAATTCCCCTTCGCTGTTTTGGATCTTGGGAATCAACGTATGGATATCCTCCGCGGCAGAGAACGACTGAGGGTAATCCATATCATGGAATCCGAGCGTTATAACAACGCAATTTTCATTCTGCCAGGAATAGACCTGCGCCGGTTGGGCCTCTTTGTATTTCGCGAAAATCCCCCCCCGGAGACCGGGGTGGAATGGAATCTGATACTCTTGACCGTGCTCTCCGAGAAGAATCGGAAATTCGCGAACGACGGATTGTATGGCGCGCCAATCCATCGCACCGTGTATCGAGAAAAAACCGCCTACAAGACTCATACAATTCCTCTCTTTCTTCCTAATAATCGGATTCGGTGATCAGGACGCTATTCAATATATCCCAGACTACGAAGTCGATCTTCAATACTTTGAATGTCCTGTTGGGAATAGACGGACGAGTCGGCCGACCGATCCGAACCTCGGGAACATGGGACGGCCCGATTCCACGAGATATGCCGTTCGAACATGTCCTGGATGACCCGTCCATCCATCGTATCGGGAATATCCACTCCAAGACAGGCCAGAATCGTCGGCGCCAGATCGATCAGCCGGGCGCCCGCAATCCGGCGGCCCGCTTTGACCGGATCCCCGAAGGCCGCCACAATCCCGTCCGGATGGTGCATCCCCAGATGAAAATCCTTTCCTTTGCGAATCGGTAACAACAGATCGTTCTGAAAGGGATTCATATCTCCTGAAACCGAATACCCGGCGGCGGGTATCAAGATCAGGTCCGGCATGGATTCCTGCATCGGGCCCGGATAGATTTCTTCTTTTCGCAGGATACGCCGAAGAATCGGCTGATGAGTTCGAGGATTTCGCAACGCCATCAGTCGATCGGTTAATTCCCGTTCCAGAGCGGCCCTCTTTGATGCGTCATTCTCCAGAAGAAAAACAAATCCATCGCTGCTTCGGCTGAAGGTATAGACCCGCGATCCCTCCCAGTCCATTTCAAAAATCGATTCCTGGAGGACGATTTGTACCTTTTTCCACCAATCCGTTTTTCGCAGCGGCGTTTTCTGAAGAAACGAATTCAAGCCCAACAACCGGGTCGAGGCCAGGATTTCCTTGATTTTTGAAAACCTCCGAGATCTCCGCCGTACCCGCATATACCCTTCGTTCACCAGCCAGTTGCCGAATTGAAATCGATGAAAATGGGATTGAAACCCGTGATCCGAAACCATCCACGTAATACAGGCGCCGCCCCCGGCCCGAAAGGCCTCGTCGATGATCCGAAACTGTTCATCAAGATATTGATAAAAACGATGGAGAATTAGATTATGGATTTTTTCCCGATACAATGGGTGCCGATCATCCAGATAGCCCCACATCACATGTTGCACGACGTCCGTCGCCTGAAAATGAACCATGAAGAGATCGAGACGTTCTTTTGCGAGAATATGCAGCGCGGCGCGAGTGCGATTGTCGATGATACCGCGCATGAGATCGATGAACCCGGAGGGATCGCGATGGGGATTCCCCTGTTGGGTGCTGTCAAACGTGAAGATGTGGTAATCGGGAACCGCTCCCAGCAAATCCCCGGCCAGCTCGGGCGGCCAGGTCCAGTCTCGTTCCAAACTCGGCGTCATCAGGCCGGAGACCATATATCCATCGATCGGCCAGGCCGGATATGTCATGGGGAGATTGATGACCCCAACGCGATGCCCCGCACGTCCGGCGATATCCCACAACGTCTCGGAATAACCTCGGCTGCTGACATAATCAAGTCGGCGTTTCGCGCGATTCCAAAGGGTAAAATCATAGACCCCATGCCGGCCGGGGTTGCATCCCGTTTGAAAACTTGTCCATGCGGCGGGGGTTATCGGAGGGATTGTGGACTCCAGGACGCCCCGGCAACCTCGTTGACATGCCTGACTCAACCAAGGCATGCTTCCGGCCCGCATCGCCGGTTCAAGAATTCGCCAGGTTCCCCCGTCAATGCCCAGAACCAACACCCTTCGTTTCATAAATCCTTCACTCCGCACGATCCTGTTTTCGGCGTCGTTTCTCTGTGCAGAAACTTTTCTGAATCAACATACAACTCCAAACCACATGGTGTAGATAACGATCGACCCGGTTTTCCATTTCGCTGTACGAAGGACGGATAAGCATTGTATCACGCATTCGTTTCCTGGTACATCCCCCCACAGGATAGAGAATCATGCGAAGAAACTCAAGAAAATTTTGATCCATCGTCGGACACCCTTACGTCATCCTATGGAGATGCGCATGTCTTGCGGGACGAAGAGATCGGATCGGCTGTTATTCGGCTACTTCGGAACCGAACGAAATCAAACCGAACGAAATCATGTGTTGACTTCCGAGTACGATTGATTTCTAATGGGATTGTGATAAGGATTCGTCCATGGCCACAAGATTCATAAGGTAGCGTCCCGATTTGAACGACCCGATGCTGGAAGTGTCTGATTCCCAACTGAATACGAAACAGTATCCGGACCTGTATCGTAAAACGGTTCAGGGCGGATACTGGATTGTTATCTTGCGTATCGCAATCCAGATCCTCGGGCTGATCAAATCCCTCATCATTGCCAATTTCTTTTTGCTGGAAAATCTCGGCATTATCAGTATTGCCCTCCTGATGATGGATGTGATGGCCACCTTCACGCAAACCGGTTTTGATTCGGCCCTCATTCAGAAAAAGACCCATATTGACGGGTATCTCAATACCGCATGGACGACCGGTTTGATGAAAGGCGCCATCCTCTGCCTGATCCTCTTTCTTTGCGCGCCGATCCTGGCGTCCATACGAGTCCCCGAAGACAAGATACCCCTGGCGATCTCGGTGATCCGGGCGATGAGTATTTGCTTTTTCATTCGCGGAATGCGCAATATAGGAACCATCTATTTCGACAAGGAACTCGAATTCCGCAAAGTGTTCGCCATGACGTTCTCCTCGTCTCTGGCCGATATCGTCCTGTCGATTACGTTCGTTTTCGTTTTCCGGAGCATCTGGGGCGTTATTCTGGCTCGCATCATCAGCGAAGGGATATTCTGTGCGGCCGGATATCTCTTGTCGCCCTATCGACCCCGATTTCATTTTGAATGGAAGAAAGCCCGCGAACTGTGGAGATTTGGAAAGTGGATTTATGGCCAGGGAATTCTCGGATATTTTTTGGAAATGGGCGATAACTTTTTTGTGTGGTTTTATCTGGGTCTTCCGCAACTTGCCTTGTATAAATATGCCTACAATTTTTCATCTCTTCCGGCAACCCATATCACCCAGGTCTCATCGACGGTTTCTTTCCCGGCCTATTCGAAAATCCAGGATGATGTTCCGCGGCTTCGTGATGCCTACCTGAAAATCCTGAAAGTAACCGCCTTCTTCGCCATTCCGGTCTCGTTTCAGATCTTCATCCTCGGTCCGGATTTCGTGAAGCTCTTCCTCAAAGAACACCTTCACCCCATGACGACGGCCTTGCAGATTCTTGCGATCAAAGGATTGTTGATGTCCACCGGATCGACCCGCGGACCGTTGTTCATGGCGATGGGAAAGCCCTATGTCACCTGGCATCTTCAGTGGATCCGCCTGGCCATCCTCGCCATCACGATTTATCCGTTAACCTGTCTGTGGGGGATCGTCGGAACCGCGGTTTCCACCGTTCTTGTTTCCCTTTTGATCAAACCGTTTGGTTTTGTCATAGCCCACAGGATCCTCCAATGTTCGTTCATGGAGCATATTCGTCCTTCATTCTGTCCACTGATCGCCTCGTCGATCATGGCGGCCTCCATCGCAGGTTTCAGACTCCTGAGTAACTCCATCGGATATATTCAATTTGCCTTCCATGTCGTCGTCGGTTTGGCTGTGTACCTTGTTTGTATCTTTGCCCTGGATCGTGCGACCCATTACGGATTCTCCGATCTGGTCCGGGAGCAGATCCAATGGTTTCGAAAATCCCTTCGGAAATAACCGGGCCCTTTCATGATTATTTCGCACCCATACAAATTCATATTTCTTAAAACCCGAAAGACGGCGGGCACAAGCATTGAAATTGCGCTGTCGAAATTCTGCGGCAAGAAAGACATGATCGCCGAAATCTCCGACGACGACGAGAACATCCGGCGGGAATTGGGGTATCCGGGGCCTCAGAATATCAATATCCCTTATCGATATTACTCTCTCTATGACTGGAAACAACGGATTTTCCGCGCAAAAATAAAACAATATTACAATCATATGTCCGCTGATGTGGCACGGAAATCGATGAATTCTCGCGTTTGGAACTCGTACTTCAAGTTCAGCTTCGAACGAAATCCCTGGGATAAAGTCGTCTCGCTCTACTATTTTCTGGTGGGGACACAACATCTTCAGCAATCGTTTCCGGATTTTATTCGAACTCTGGACCGCTCGCTGCTTTCAAATTATCCCATCTACTCCGTAAACGGTCGAGTCGCCGTGGACTACCTGGGACGGTATGAGACGCTGGACGCGGATCTGAAGGAAATTGCGCGAAAGATCGGCCTCCCGGAAATCCCCGTTCTGCCCCGAGCAAAAGGGGGATTTCGAAAGGATAATCGGCCGTACCAGGAATTGTACGGCCAAGAAGAAAGGAATATCGTGGCGGATGCCTGCCAAAACGAGATTGCGCTGCTGAATTATTCCTTTTCCGGGTAACGGACGATCCAAGACAGCCCCCTCCTCCGAATCGATCAGGGGAAAAGGAAATCTCATTTCCATTCCATTCGTTTCAGGAGTCGGAAACCCAGCCCGAAGACTCATTGGCATCGGCCGTGATTCGATTGTGTACAATCGTCCCGAGGATTCCGACAAGTAACGGGCGAATTCGATAGATCCGAAACCGCTCCATCATCAGAATAACCGCCAGATACACAAGGAGTCCCCCCCCTCCGAGTCCGATGAGACTGCCAAAATGAAAACGCCCGTCAAAGAACATCCTGCGGCCCCATTGAATCGCTCCCACCATGATTCCCGCCGCGATCGACGGACACACCATCGGATAGACAATCGGCCCTACCCCGCATCGCAGAATCCGAATGACCTGATAATACCCTATCGGCAACGTTATCAGGACGACGATAACCATCGTAAATGCCGCACCGCAAAGTTGCCAATGATGGGCCAGTGGATAAATGAATATCGCCAGGAACGCCAGGCGGATCATTTGTAGATAGGCATGGATTCCGGGTTTGCCGGTGGCCCGATAAACGGCGCCAAATGTGGATTGAAGAGATTGAAAGATACCCTTAAAAGCCAAAATCTGCATGACGGGAATCATGGGCAACCACTCGGGCTTCATGAATGCATGGACAAAATCCCCGCTCAGAGCGAAAATCATTCCCCCGATCGGAACCATCAAAAACGCGGTCAACTGAAGTACCCGGAGATAGGCGATCTTCAGCCGTGGAATATCATCCTGGAGTTTGGAATAGGCCGGAAAGGTTACCTCCGCAATCACAAGAGTCACTTCCGTCGCTGAAACCTGCGATAATTTTGAAGCCATCACATAGAGGCCCAACATCGCCGGTCCGAACATCTTACCCACAAACAACTGATCCCCCTTAATCTGGAAATAACTCAGGAGACCTCCCAGAAAAATCCATTGGCCGTAGTTCCACAAATCCCGTACCTGTTTCCAGTCGATGCGAAAACAGGGTCGATAGGGATGAACCCAATAGCTGAATACGGTCTTGAAAAATGCACCCAGCAGACGACCCCATACCAGGGACCAGATGCTGCGTGTTACATACGCCAGGAAAACCGTCAGAATGGTCTCGGCCAGGATCGACAGGATGGACAAGGTAAAATCGCGATGGAATTCCAAATCTTTCTTGAAATAGACGGTCCCGATATTCATCAACGCTCCGATCAGCAGGGTCAGGGCCATCATCCGAACCACGTGGGTAACCGTGGTCCGATCGATCACTCTCTCCTGAACCAAACCGGGATAGGCCTCTTGAAGAATCCGCCGGTTCAACCGAATTCGATCGGCGGCCGGTTGTTCCAGAAGGCGTTGCGTGTAGGTCGATAGCCGAAGGGCGGACAATCGATCGGGATTCAGAAATCCGGGCATTTCAAGGATGCGATTCAAATCCCCGGCAAAGGATTCCCTGAACTCCGTAGAGAGTGTGGAACCCGGTTTGTACTTCCGAAATTGGTCTCGAACGGATTCGGAAAGATTCTCCTCCACATAGACCGAAATCGGGTCCTTGCTTTCCGACAAGGTAACCATCCATGGCCCCGCATCCTGAAGTTGCGTAGCATCAAATGTCCCCCCGTGATCAAAAAAACGAACCGCCCATGGCGCCAAAAGAAATAATGCCAGACAGAGCAGAGCGCCGCGGATCACTTCGATCGACCATGCCGTATTGAAATACCCCCCGTCCCCGCCCCGTCGCTGAATCAGGGCCGACTGAAATCCCGTCTGCGTCATAACGCTCAATGCCGATAGGATAAGCACCGCGATCTCCAGGAGACCCCAATTGGCCCGTCCAAGGATATTTCCCAGAACCAGATAACTTACCGCAACCAATAGTTTTGTGGCCCATCGCAGACAGACCACCCATACTGCTCCCCTCACCGTACGACGAAAGAGTCCGGATTGAGCAGACGGGGGTGACGCCTCGGAAGGAACGGATGGATCAAGGGGTTCGATCGGATTCATATCGTTCAAGAATACCCCCCATCCCATCTCCACCGAATCAGGCGGTCCAACCCGATTGGGATGGAGGGATCACGATATCGATTCATATTGATTGGTCATCGCACGGCCAACTCCGGGTTCGATTCACGGTACTTACTTGATTCACGGACTTCAACATGCTCGGTTTACGCTAACGTGGTTTACCGGGATTGTCAATCTTTGTCTATTCGACAGGAATGGATTTGAATTCGCCGAATGGATCGAGTATGCTGATGGCAAAATGACGTTGGGAATAAAGGATGATGACTATGGCCAAAACGCTGACATACAAAATACTCGAACACCATCTTGTCGAAGGAACCCTTCAGCCGGGCTCGCCCATCGGCATTCGCATCGACCAGACATTGACGCAGGATGCCACGGGGACCACGGCGTTTCTGTTATTCGAATCCATGGGAATTCCGCGAGTCAAGACGGAATTGTCGGTCAGCTATGTGGATCACAATATGTCGCAGTTCGGACCCGAAAATCATAACGACCACCTGTACCTTCAGACGGTCGCCGCACGATACGGAATCTATCATTCCCGGCCCGGAAACGGTATCTGCCATCAGGTCCATCTCGAACGATTCGGACGTCCCGGAGCGACTTTGCTTGGAAGCGATTCCCACACTCCCACCGGCGGTGCGCTGGGAATGCTGGCCATCGGCGCCGGAGGACTTGACGTCGCCGTTGCCATGGGCGGTGGAGCTTTCTACCTGACCTGTCCGCGGATCATCGGAGTCAAACTGACCGGAAAACTTCACGACTGGGTTGCCGCCAAAGATATCATCCTGAAACTGTTGAGTACCCTGACCACCAAAGGGAATGTGGATTGCGTCGTCGAATATTTCGGCCCGTCCGTTTCACAGCTTTCCGTTCCGCAGCGTGCCACGATAACCAATATGGGAGCCGAACTGGGCGTAACCACAAGCATCTTTCCCAGCGACAAGATCACGGAAAAATTTCTGGCCACACAGGACCGTGAATCCCTCTACTCGCCCTTGCAGCCCGACCCGGATGCCAAATATGACCGGGTTATCGAGTTGAATCTATCGGATTTGGAGCCGCTGGCTGCCTGCCCTTCGTCTCCGGATAACATTCGGCCGGTCAGCGAACTCGAAGGAATGAAAATTCATCAGGTGATCATCGGGAGTTGTACCAATTCGAGTTTGACCGATCTGATGATGGTTTCCGAAGTGCTTCAGAGAGCCAAACGGATCGATCCGATGGTCGAACTGGCAATCGCTCCCGGCAGTCGCCAGGTCGTACAAATGCTGGCGGAAAACGGGGCGCTGGCCTCCATAATCGCCGCCGGGGCTCGAATTCTCGAATCCGCATGTGGTCCCTGTATCGGCCAGGGATTATCTCCCGGAGATGATGTCGTCAGCTTGAGAACCTTTAACCGGAATTTCTCCGGCCGTTCAGGTACCAAGGGCGACATGATCTACCTTGTCAGTCCCGAAACCGCCGTCGCTTCGGCCATTATGGGTGAATTCACGGATCCGCGAAATTTGAAACACATCATGGGCATCCGGTATCCGATCATTAAACATCCCAAACAATATGGAACAGATGACAATCTAATCGTCTCCCCGTTATCTCAAGAGGATGCACTCGCTATCCAGGTTCGACGCGGCCCCACCATCGTCGTTCCCGAATCGCCGATGCCATTTCCGATGGAATTGTCCGGTCGGGTCCTTCTCAAATGCGGAGATAAAATTACCACGGACCATATCATGCCGGCCGGTGTCTTTCTTAAGTTTCGATCCAATGTTCCCGAATACGCCAAGGCGGTCTTTAACTCCTTCAATGAGGAAGGCAAACCCTCCTTTGCCCAACGGGCGCTGGAACTGAAAAAAAATCACCGGGTCGCCGTCGTCGTCGCGGGCCTGAGTTATGGCCAGGGTTCCAGTCGGGAACATGCGGCCTTGTGCCCGATGTATCTCGGCGTTCGCGCCGTCATCGCCAAGAGCATTGAACGAATCCATCGCGCCAATTTGATCAACTTCGCCATTCTGCCTCTCGAATTTGCCATCGAGGCCGATTATGACCGAATGAATCCCGACGACGAACTTCGTATCCCCGATCTCATGGAAACCATCCGTTCGCGAAATCAGGTCTCGGTGGTCAATGTGACCCGGGGATTTGAATTGACCTGTAACCTCAATCTTTCGATCCGCGAACGCGACATTCTCCTGAACGCAGGGCTTCTCGCCTATACCCGAATGAAGGCCCCGGGTCTATGACCGATTCGCATCCCGTCGTCACCTTGTTCGGAACCAGCAAAGTCGCCCTTGGCGATGAGCCGTATGAAGTGGCTTTTCAGTTGGGTCGCTTGCTGGCCTCCGAAGGATATGTCATCGCCAACGGGGGATATGGCGGAACGATGCTGGCCTCCGCTCAGGGGGCCCGACAGGTCGGGGGAGAAGTGATTGGGGTAACCTGTGTCGCCTTCGGCCGTTCAGGACCCAATCCGTTGATCACCCGGGAAATCAAAACGTCTTCCCTGGAAGAACGACTACGGCGACTGATCGAAATCGGCTCGGCCTATATCGTCCTTCCCGGAGGGACAGGCACCCTCGTGGAACTGGCTCACGTCTGGGAATTGAAAAACAAATGCTTGGCCGGAACCGGAAAACCGATTATAATCTGGGAGTCGTTCTGGAAGCCCCTGATTGAACGGATGAAACAGGCGGATCCGCCGTGTGGTGAGTGTATCCGCACCGTCCGATCCATCGAGGAGATCTTGCCGATCCTTCGTTCTGTTCGCTGATTTCGGATGTGTATGAAGAAACCATTCAGAATGTGTTTTGTCGTTGTCGTTGTTGCCCTGTCGAGCGGGGTGATCGCGCAACAGAGCCTTCCTGTCCCCGCGCCGAAATCATCCCCATCCAAATCGACCCTTCTGCGGGAAGGATTGATCGTCAATGGCTGTAACGGTGTGATGAAGAAAGCCCCCGATGAGGATCGCTGGTTGTTTCTCCCGGATACCGAGATCACCGATGGCCGGACAACCCATACCGTCGAACAGGGGATCGAACTGTTGCCCTGCGGTACTCTGGAAAAAATGACCTCCGCCATCGATTCCGACTTGACGGTCTCCTTGCGACTTTGGGCTCGCGTGCTCATCTACAAAAACGACAATTTCCTCTACCCGATCTATTTCATCCCGACCAGCGCCGTTTCAGAACCGGTCAAATCGCCTCCCGCAGATCCTTCATCCGTCCGGGCGGTACCCATCCCCGTTGAACCCAATGAACCGTCCATCATTCCCGACAAGATTCGTTCCCTGTTAAAACCCAAACAGGTCGTCAATCTGACTCGGATGCGAACCTTGCTGGAGGTGGAAAACGACGCCATTCTGGCCAATCGAACGGGATTCGTCACGATCGATCCTCCATTCGTTTTTCACCCGGATGGTTTTGGGCAGAAGATCGATGAAATGTCGTTTCAGTTGCTTCGTTGCTCTACCCTTGAAGCAACCGAAAAACAATTGAAGACCTCCGGTCCCGGTCGTCAGCGTTACAAAATCGCCGGTATCGTCACCAAATACAAAGGCAAGTATTACCTGCTCCTTCAACGGGCGACTCGAACCTACACTCACGGTAATTTCACCCAGTGATCCCATGGCTCAATCTCTTGATTCCATCCTGATCCGAGCTTCCGACCGGAGGTTTGCCTCGCAGATCCTCCTTCTCAAAAAGGCCATGATGGATGCGGCTCGTTTCAGTTTCGCATCCAATCCAAAGGAATCGGATACGGTCGTTCGGGTTCTTCGAGATGTCGGCGAAAACGGTTCGGCCGCCGTGCGGCGATATACCGCTCAATTCGATGGTGTGGATCTGACCGAAAAGCAGATGCGGATCGCTTCCAAGGAACTCCGCAATGCTCATCGTTCAATCGATCGCCACCTGTTGCGTTCGATTCGGAAAGCCATCGACAATGTCCGTCGTTACCAGAACGAAATCTTTATGGGTAACTGCCCATCGCTGAAGCGACATCCGGGTTTGAAGATCACCCCGATCCGTCGCGTTGGGATTTGCGTGCCGGGAGCTTCCGCCCCGCTGCCCTCGACGGTCATCATGACGGCCGTCCCGGCGCAGGTGGCCGGCGTCGAGGAAATCGCCGTCGTATCGCCCCCTCGCTTTCAGCCGGTCCGCGGAAAAAAAACGATCCACCCTGTGATTCTCGCCGTCTGCCACGAGTTGAAAATCGATGAAGTGTATCGCATCGGAGGCGCGCAGGCCGTTGCCGCCATGGCCTCGACAAAAGGACCGATACCGAAGGTCGATAAGATCGTCGGACCGGGCAATCGCTGGGTACAGACGGCCAAACAACTTGTCCTGGGTCAGGTGGGCATCGACTCCGTCGCCGGTCCAAGTGAAGTATTGATCCTCGCCAACGATCAGGCCAATCCCGTCTGGGTCGCCGCGGATATGCTCAGCCAGGCCGAACACGCCCCCGGAAGCGCGATTGTCGCGACGGATTCGTCCGTATTGGCAAATAAAGTATTAGAGGAGCTAAAATATCAGGTAAAAAGATTGGCCCGTTGTGAAGCAACCATTGCCTGCCTGACTGACTTCAGCAAGATGATTGTATTCAATGATTTCGATCAGGCAATCGAATTCGCCAACGATTTTGCGTCAGAACATCTCGAAATCCAGTGCGGCCGAAAAAGCCGTGCTGTACTTCGGCAAATCCGAAATGCCGGCGCGATCTTCGTCGGCCCCTATTCGCCCGTCGCCGTCGGCGATTATTTCGCCGGCCCCAGTCATACCCTCCCGACGGGAACCGGCGCCAAATTTTTCTCCGCCCTCAGCAGCAACGACTTCATCAAGTTTTCCAGCGTAATCGAGTATTCTCGAAATGACCTGCTGAACAATGCCGACGATATCATCCGTCTTGCATCAACGGAAGGTCTCGATGCCCATGCGAAAAGCGTTGAAATCCGAAAAAAGGATTAGCTGTGCTTCAGGCCAGTTTGGCGAAAATGTACTCAGTCGCTTTTTGCATCGCTTCAGACAATTTGGAAGCGTCTTTCCCCCCCGCCTGAGCCATCTGGGGACGGCCGCCGCCGCCCCCGCCGACGATCGGAGCGACTTCTCTGACAAGATCGCCGGCTTTGAGACCCTTAGCGATCAAATCGTCCGTCATGGCGGCGATCAGTGTGACCTTGCCTTCGCCCTCATGGATGCCGAAAACAACAGCGGCGGATCCGGCCTTTTTCTTGATACGATCCACCGCGGAACGTATCTGTTCAATCGGGGCGGCCGACAACGTACCAACCACGATAGCCGTATTGCCGATCTTCTTGGCCGACGCCAAGAGGGCATCGGCCTCGCTCATCACATCCGTTCCCTCTTTGCGTCCGGCCGTCTTGAGTTGCTTGACCAGATCCTTATGATCCTCCAGAAGTTTTCCAACCCTGTTCACGATTTGATGGGCGGGAACCTTGAGCATCGTGACCAGTTCATCCACAATCCGCCCTCGCTCCAGAAGATGTGCCGTCAATGCGCGTCCTGTCAGCGCGGTAATCCTTCTCACCCCGGCTGAAACGCTTTCCTCGCGAAGAATCGCAAATCCCTCGATTTGTCGTGTATTATCCACGTGAGTCCCCCCGCAGAACTCCCGACTCATCGCATGTTGAAGATGATCGGCGTCAGGGGCTCCAATGGCGATCACTCGAACCTCATCGCCATATTTTTCGTTAAACAGCGCCATCGCTCCAAGTTGACGTGCCTGATCAATCGGCATCACTACGGAGGTTACCGACAACGATTCCGCGATCTTCTCCCGAACCAGGGTCTCGATCGTTTGAATCTCCTCGATCGTCACGGCCTTGGGCCAGGTAAAGTCAAACCGCAAATAGTCCGGACAGACCAAACTGCCCTGCTGATGGACCGATTCGCCCAGTACCTTTTGCAGAGCCCACTGTAACAGATGGGTTGCGGTATGGTTCTTACGGATTTCCTGCCGTGCCGAATCCACCTGGGTTTTCAAGGTCTGTCCCGAGGCCATCTCCCCGGCAATCAATCGACCGCGATGAATCACACAATCGGCGATCTTCTCCGTCGATGTCACCTCGAAATGTCCGCCCTGATCGGTTTCAAACACACCCTTGTCCCCGCTCTGCCCGCCGGACTCGGCGTAGAAGCACGTTCGATCCAGAACGATCGCCGCCTCCTGTCCCGCCTGCAAACGTCCCTGCGTATGATACCCTTGTTCGTCGATCCAGCCCAACACCTTCGCCAAACAATGATCGGTCTGATATTTGAACGAATCATCCGTCGCCGGCAACTCCACGCCCGACAAGGCCTCCTTCAGCGAAATCGCCTTCTGGGCCGACCTCGCTCGCTGACGCTGCTGCTCCATGAGCTGCTCAAATTCCGCCGTATCGACCTTGAGTCCGCGCTCCCGTGCCATCAGTTCCGTCAAGTCAAGCGGGAATCCAAACGTATCGTACAATTGAAACGCGTCTTCGCCACGAATGGTTTTGTCCTCGGATTGGGCCGCCTTGTCCGCCGCACCGCCGAAGATTTCCAATCCCCGATCCAGGGTCCTTCCGAAGGCCGTCTCTTCCGACTCGATTACGGATGCGACAAATTCAGCCCGTTTACCGATTTCCGGGAACGCCTCGCTCATCTCATCCGCCAGGGTCGGCACCAGCTTATACAGGAACGGCTCATGCGACCCCAACACCCGACCGAAACGCGCGGCGCGCCGCAGTACGCGACGGATCACGTAACCCCGCCCATCATTGGATGGTGTTACGCCGTCTGTAATGGAAATGGTCAGGGAACGAACGTGATCGGCGATAACCCGAAAGGCGTTATCCATCGGATGACCGAGCTGCGAAGTGTACGTATGCCCCGTCAGTTCCTCTGTCTTTCGGATAATCGGCATGAACAGGTCGGTTTCATAATTCCCGGTCTTGCCCTGCAACACCGACGCAATTCGTTCCAATCCCGCACCCGTATCGACGTATCGCGCCGGAAGTTTTTCCAGGGTCCCATCCGGACGGCGATTAAACTGAATAAAAACCAGATTCCACAACTCGATGTATCTGGCACAACCGCCGTTCACTTTGCAGATGTGGCCTTTTTCATTCTTGCGATCGCAACGATCCGGCCCGAGATCAATATGGATCTCGCTACAGGGTCCGCACGGACCCGATGCACCCATCTCCCAGAAATTGTATTTCTTGCCGAACGCCAACACGCGTTCCTTGGGCAGCGGAGTCAACCGGGTCCACAAATCGGCCGCCTCGCCATCCCATTCGGAACCATCGTGCGAATCGCCCTCAAAGACCGTGGCCCAGAGCCGACCGGGATCAATCGCGTAAACGCCCGTTAGCAATTCCCATGCCCACGTGATCGACTCGGCCTTGAAGTAGTCGTTGAATGACCAGTTGCCCAGCATCTCGAAGAAGGTGTGGTGATACGTATCCAGTCCGACTTCATCCAGGTCGTTGTGTTTTCCGCTGACCCGAATACATTTCTGGCTGTTGGCCGCCCGTTTCCACGGAGCGGCCTGGAGACCCAGAAAGATGTCCTTAAACTGGTTCATCCCCGCGTTGGTGAACAACAGCGTCTCGTCGCCGATCGGCACCACCGGCCAGCTCGGCACAAACGTATGACCCTGCTTTTGAAAATATTCAATGAACGCGCTGCGAATCTTCTTCGACGACCACTTCATTCGTTTCACCGCATTTCAACAACCTGATTGGATTACTCCGCATGTCCTGCGGAACTTTTTACTTCAAGAATCTTGTCGACGATTTCCCGGGTCACCTCCGGGTGTTCCAGCAGATAGGCCTTGGCCTGGTCGCGGCCCTGTCCCAGCCGCAGGGAACCGAAGTTGATCCACGTACCGCTCTTCTGCAGTGCGTCGCACTCCACGCCCAGGTCCAGGATGTCCGCCTCCCAACTGATGCCGTTGGCGAAATCCATATCGAACTCGGCCTGTTTGAAGGGCGCCGCCACTTTATTCTTGACGACCCGAGCCCGAACGCGGTTGGCCATCGCCTCGCCGGCCGAATTCTTGATCGTCGCCACACGGCGGATGTCCAGCCGTACCGAGCTGTAAAATTTCAACGCGTTTCCGCCCGGCGTCGTTTCCGGATTGCCGAACATCACGCCGATCTTCATGCGAATCTGGTTAATGAAGATCATGCTGGTCTTGCTCTTGCTGATCACGCCCGTCAGCTTCCGCAGCGCCTGGCTCATCAGCCGGGCCTGCAGCCCGACATGGCTTTGTCCCATCTCCCCCTGCATCTCGGCCGCCGGAACCAGCGCCGCCACCGAATCGATCACGATCACATCGACGGCATTGGACTTGACCAGCATCTCGGCGATATCGAGGGCCTGCTCGCCGGTATCCGGCTGGCTGACCAGCAAACCGCTAACGTCCACGCCGATCTTCTTGGCCCAGGTCGTATCCAGTGCGTGCTCGGCGTCAATAAACGCCGCCACGCCTCCGGCCTTCTGGGCGTTGGCGATCACATGCAGCGCCAGCGTCGTCTTGCCGGACGATTCCGGCCCGAAGAATTCGCACACCCGGCCCCGGGGAATACCCCGACCGCCCAGAGCCAGATCCAGCGACAACGATCCCGTGCTGATTCCCTCGACCACCGAGAGTTTCGCCTGGTCCATTTTCATGATCGAACCGGTCCCGTATTGCTTTTCAATCTGTGCAATCGCTCGGTCCAGCGCGCCGGCAATCGCCGAATCCGGTTTGCCAGCCGCCTTTTTTGTCACCGCTACCGCTTTTGCCTTGGCCATAATCGCTCCTTCGTTCTTATTGTATGAATCCCGTATTACCCCTTGAAGACACTTTGATGAACCACTGAATACACCGGCCCGCTCGGCCGTAATTCGCTTTGAAACACCGTAATCGCATTCGCCCGGAATATTCCCAACTGAACATTTCGATTCGCCTCCATCACCTTGTGTACATCCCGCACCGCCGGATTTTTCACTCGCGCCAGCGTCAGGTGTGCGCTGAATTCCTTGTCCTCCGGCGCAAATCCCGCCGCCGTCAGCCGCCCTTCCAGATCAGACTGCACGTTCTTCAACTCGGTACTCTCCTTCAACCCGGCCCAGATCACCCGCGCGGGTTTTCCAAAACATCCCGCTCCCGCAACCGTCAGATCAAACGCCCGATGGGCCGCTGCGGTCTGTTCCACCGCTTCGACGACCTTGCCCTCGTCGGCCTCGGCGATCTCGCCGAGAAATTTCAGCGTCAGGTGAATCTGCTCCGGTTCAACCCATTTGATCGCTCCGCCCGGCCATCGCCCCACGCGTCGCAACCGATCCGCAAACTCCGACAATCCCTTGCGAATTCGCTCATCCAGCTCCATGGCTATGAAACACCGCATCGCCGATCGCCTCGATTTCGCCGTTGCATTAAAATTGCGTCACCTTGCGCAGATGATCCGACCGCTCCTCAATCTGGGCCGGCGAAGCCGCTTTGATTCCGTGAATCGAAAAATCTCCGATCGTAAACGACGCCGCCACGGTCCCATACACCATGGCCTTCCGCAACGATACGAAATCCACCTTGTTGGCCTTGGCCAGATACCCCATCATCGCCCCGGCAAACGAATCGCCCGCGCCGGTTGGATCAATGACCACCGTCGTCGGATAACCCGGTAAAATAAACAGGTCCCCGTCCTTGTCGCACATCATCGAACCGTATTCGCCTTTCTTGATGATGATCACACGAGGCCCCATCTCAAGAAGATCCTGCGCCGCCAGCATCAGGTTCCGCTGCCCCGTCAGCAGTTTGGCTTCGCCTTCGTTGATGATCAGCATATCGATCCGTTCCAGGAGCCGTTTCAGGTCGTCCTTGGCCGTGACAATCCAGTGGTTCATCGTGTCGGCTGCGACGAACGAAGGATTGATCAACTGGTCCAGCAACTCCATCTGCAGCGACGGCGCCGTGTTCGCCAGAAAAACGAAGTCGCTCTCCTTGAACACATCCGGAACACGCGGCGGCGTCTCGCTGAGCACATTCAACTCCACCGCATCCGTCCGCGCCTCGTTCATATCCCCTTCGTACGTTCCGATCCAGCGAAATGTCCGGCTGCCCTTGCGAATTTCCAATCCCGTCAGGTCCACGTCACGACCGCGAAACGTTTCCGCAAGGTCAAACGGGCAATCATCGCCCACCGCCCCGACAAACCGTACCGGCGAAAAAACACTGGCGGCCATGCTGAAATGCACCGCCGAGCCCCCGACCGACTTCTCGCTGTATCCATAGGGCGTTCGTACCGTGTCGATCCCGATTGATCCTGTTACCAGCAATGACATACGAATCCTTTCTTCAGTTCGTTCCTGTCGAAAACCGCCGTACCGTAATGGCAATTCGTTTCAGCGTACGTTCCATACCCAGCATGTCCACAGAATCGAAAATCGGCGGACTGATCGTCGTTCCCGTAATCGCCACCCGAAGCGGTTGGGCCACCTTGCCCAGTCCGACGTGCTGTTCCTCGGCCAACGAACGGAGAACCTGCTCGACCGACTCGGCCGTGATCTCCGTCAGAGCCGCAAATCGTATCCCCACCAGACCCAGCATCTCCACTCCGTTGTCCTTGCGCAATACCTTCTCCACCGCTTCCGGGTCGTATTCGATCGCATCATCCGCCATAAACAGAAACCGGCACTTGCGATCGATCTCGGCCAATGTCCTCGCCCCGACGTTGATCCGTAGAAATCGCGCCAACAGGGCATCGTCGGCCGCCCGCAATGGCGACTCCTTTTCCTTCAGGAAGGCTTTGAAATATCCCAGCAGTTTGTCCGGCTCCGCCATTTTGATGTGTTCGGTGTTGAACGACGCCAGCTTCTTGCGATCGAATAAGCTGTTCGATTTGGTCAGCCGCCCGATATCGAACGCCGCCACCAGTTCCTCCCGCCGCATGATTTCGCGATCCTGCCCCGGACTGAATCCCAGCAGACCCAGAAAATTCACCATGGTCTCGGGAAGATACCCGCTGCGGAAAAAATCGACGATGTTGATCTCCGGCAGTTCCACGCCGAGACATTGGGCCATCGCATCCACACAGGGCATATCCGGAACGCTCTCGCCGCCGATAAACGACTCCAACTCCTCCAGGGGGATACTGACCGCTTTCGCCAACTTCAGCAAATCCGTATCCGCACGTGCCGCAATCGCCTTCTTCAATGCCGTCGGTCGTTCGCGCTTGGAAAGTTTTCCGCCGCTGTCGCTGACCGTCACCGACATGTGCGCGTATGCCGGCCGTCGAAATCCCAGCGCATCCTGCAGGGCTTGATGGCACGGCGTGTTCATGAGGTGCTCCTGCCCGCGGATCACATGCGTAACTTCCATCAACTCGTCATCCACCACCACCGCAAAATGATACGTCGGAAATCCGTCCGACTTGATGATGATAAAATCCCCCACTTCCGCCGGCCCGAATTTCACTTTGCCCCGGATCAGATCCTCGACAAGGAATCCCTTCGGTGCATCGACCGCCAGCCGAATCGCCACCGGTCGTCCTTCGGCTCTCGCCCGCGCCACATCTTTCGCATCCGGAAAAACCGACGGCCGGGGATACACAAATCCCTTCTTCTGCGCCTCCGCCTCGGCCCGCATCGCCTCCAACTCCTCCGAGGTATCGAAACAATAATACGCCTTACCCTCATGCAAGAGCGTATCGACATACTTCCGATAGATATCCAGCCGCTGCGACTGTAAGTACGGCCCGTTCGGTCCGCCGACGTCCGGCCCCTCCTCCCAGTCGATCCCCAGCCACCGCAGATCGTCCATCACCTGCTGCATCGCCGTCGGGGTATTTCGCTTCAGGTCGGTATCCTCAATCCGCAGCAGAAACCTGCCGCCCGTGTGCCGCGCATACAACCAGTTGAACAACGCCGTTCGCGCGCCGCCCACGTGCAGATACCCCGTCGGCGACGGGGCAAACCGCGTTACAACCTTGCCTTCGCTCAATCGTATTCCTCTCAAAAGGCGGTACTATAAGCCAATCCCGGCCGTCTGTCAAGAACCTGCCGCACGATGATGGTAGGTCTCTTTCATCAAGGCGCTGCAAATCAATGCTACCGTCGCGGCTCCCAACAACGCCCCCAAAATGGATTGATATCCCTCGATCGGGTACACATTGGCCGACGTCTTGCCGTATCCATCCAGAACGCGACCCAGAAGCGGCATCAACACCGCCCCGCCGAGAAAGGGAAACAGGTTCAACATCCCAACCGACGTCCCGGCCATCCGAACATCGAATAATTCCTTCGTCGTGGTGAATCCCACCGCCATGATCGCCGTACCGAATACCCCGAACGCGAAGAACCACGCCGCCAGCGCCCCGCGCGATAAATCGGCGACATGCAGGTTCAGAAATACAAACAAACCCGCCAGCGCCGCCGAGCTGACCATGAGTGTCTTTTTGCGACTATGCACTTTCTCGGAAATCCAACCAAGGACCGGGCTGCCGAGGATCATCCCCCAGGCGAAAAAACTCAGTATCCCCCCCGCCTGCGTCCGGGTCATCCCGTAACAGTGCATCAGATACGGCCCGCCCCATAGGCCGCCGAAGGCGTAGAAGATTCCGCAGGTACAGAAAAACCACAAACCAACCGGCCAGAAATGCCGGCAGCGAAGCACCGTCATCACCGCCGTCCGTAACGGGATCGCCTCGGCATGTTTGGTGGGATCCGCATGATCCAGCGCGATGATCGAAGGCCATCCCCGGCTCTGGGGATTATCCCGCACGACGATCCACGCCAGAACAAAGATCCCCACGGTGATTCCCCCGATGATCTCAAACGAAATCCGCCAGCCGAACTGGCTGGTCAGCCAGCCAAGCAAACCCGTCCCCGCAAGGACGCCCAGCCCACCCACGGCATTAAACGCCCCCGCCATCATCGCAAACTCGCCGTGACGGAACCACTGCGAGAGAATCTTCATCGTGGCGATAAAGACCGTGCTGACGCCCAGTCCGATGAAAAACCTCGCCACAATCCCCCACCCAAGCGTTGGTGACAACCCGAACAAAATACTGCCCGCCGCCGATAACGGCAGAAAGATCGCCACCGTCTTCCGCGGCCCCCACGAATCCGACAACAGCCCCGCCGGAAACTGCATCATCGCATAACAGTAGAAATAGATCGACCCCAGTATCCCCAACTGGGTGCCTTTCGTGCCAAACTCTTTCGCCACATCCTCCGCCACCACCGACATTGACAGCCGGTGAAAGAACACGAAGAAATACGCCAGGCACAACACAACGAAGACCACCCATCGATAGATATATGCCCTTTGTAACGACATTGAATACGCTCCAATGATAACGAAAGCGAAGATCGTACCCGATCCCTCTCGCTCCGTCCAACGCAAAATCCCCCACGCCCATGATTGTTGATGTGGGATTGCGCGTAAAGCGCATGTGCTTGGAATTGTGGGGACATTCAACGGGTGGCAACCACCGAACATTGCGAGGTAGATAGAGCCATAGCCCAACCGTCGCCGACGGGTTCCAGCCACCAAGCAACGCGAGGTGGAGGATTGACAAAAACAGGTATCTGGACAAAAAAGGTGGGTCTGACACCTTAAATTGGTACGGGTGTCTGACCCGAATGGCACTTCCTTAAGCGGCATGGCGGGCCTTCCAGAGT
>CAYLSB010000037.1:0-42224 GCA_964386005.1 uncultured Pirellulales bacterium
TTATACCACAACCTCCACCTTATACCCTGGTCCAGTTTTTGGGGAGTAGTATAATAGGATCTCGGATTTCGACACTCTAAATGAAGCGGATATATTCTTATCTTGTTGTATTACAACGATTTAAGATATTTATACCTCGAATCGATTTGGAATAATCCCTCGACATTTATCTCAAATGTTTAAAATACACATTTCGAATATGTTTAATACCTATATGACATGACGATGTTTTATCTATCATGAAATGTCTTTTTATTGTTCACTCTTATTGTCATAATAATACGTAATTGTATTATTGTGTTCCATTGTCCAATTCTATTGTCATATTTTTCACAAAAAGGTGTTGACGGCATAACAAAATGCCGTAAAATAATATAATGGTTACTTTAACACGGGGTGATTTACTTCGACTTTTGATTGTGGAATTAAGTCATGGTATCGAATCGAAGATGTATAACACGTTTGTCCCGATATAAAAATGCGCTGAAACGGCTCAAAGCCCTTGGCTTTATCAAGGTCTTTTCCGATAACCTTGCGGATGCCGCGGGTGTTACGCCCTCGCAAGTTCGAAAGGACTTTTCCCTATTTGGTATCACCGGCAATAAGCGGGGGGGGTATAAAGTCGATGAATTGATCGAACAGATTCAGATCATCCTGGGTAAGAATGAAATTCAGCGCGTGATTCTTGTTGGAGCGGGACGAATCGGAGCGGCATTGCTCCATTATAAAGGATTTGAGGAAGGGGGGGTGAAAATCGTTGCGGCGTTCGATATAGATCCGGCCAAATATCGAATCAACGATTGTGTGCCAATCCGTCCCCTGGAAGATATGACCCAATTCGTGCGGGAGGAGAAGATTCGTGTAGGCATTATCACCGTTCCGGATACGGCGGCTCAGCGGATTGTGGAAATCCTTACAACCGCTGGAATCAAGGGGATTCTGAATTTTGCACCCATTCAACTTCGAGGTACCGAAGACATGGTGATCAATAATATCAACCTGGAATCCGAACTGGAAAACCTGATCTATTTTGTTAACGCCAATTCCAAGGCACAACCTCCGAAATGAAACTGCAATCGCTGAAATCCCGAATTTTCATTTCCTTTTTCGCGGTTATTTTAACGTTTGGCGTCAGTATATTTCTGCTGGGATACTATGTGATTCGGACGGATATTGTCGGCCGGGCGCAAAAGCAGGTCCTGACAAATCTCAAGGGAGCGCACACGGCCTATCTGGCCGAAATCGCGCGCGTGGGTGAAGCATTACGGATCCTGGATCCCTCGGACAATATGGAATCTCTCCGGAAGAAGACAAACTTGCATTATCTTTCCTATGTCGGCAAGGACATAATTGCCGGGATGGAAAGCCGGATCGTTCGAACCGCATTTGAGAACGATAATGAGATTGGAGGCACGCGGATCATCTCCCACGAAGAGATGATGAAAATGAATTCGGAGATTCAAGAGCGAGCGAATATCGCGATTCTTGAAACACCCATGGCCCGCCCGACCACCATGAAGATACTGGATTCGGCGATGGTCAAGGAGTATGCCATTCCGATCCATGATCCGACCGGGGACATGACCGGCGTATTGTATGGCGGACGGGTTATCAATCAGGACTATGTTCTTGTGGATCGTATTAAATCCATCGTGTTCGGACAGGAAATCTATGAATCCAAGCCGGTGGGGACGGTTACGATCTTTCAAGATGATGTACGTATCTCAACGAACGTTCTGACCAAGGATGGGCAACGCGCGATCGGTACGCGGGTGTCGGAGGTGGTCTATCATCGCGTGGTGGAACAGGGTGAAACCTGGGATGATCGCGCCTTTGTGGTAACCGACTGGTATCGCACGGCCTATGAGCCGATTCGGGACATAGAAGGCACGATCATTGGAATTCTCTATGTGGGGATTCTGGAAAAACCGTTTACGGATTTGACCCGACAAGTGCTGGCGGTGTTCGTGTTAATCCTGGTTCTGGCGGCGGTACTGGGCGCGGTTCTTTCGTTTGTGTTGGCCGGGGCCGTATCGCGTCCGTTGACGCATTTGTTAGACGCCACCCGACGGATATCGACCGGTGATCTTGGACACATTATCACGTCGGAAGCGTCCATTACCGAACTGCACGATCTGGCGAGGGCGTTCAATGAGATGAGCGCGCGGCTGGAAGAGAGGGAGATGCACCTTCAAATTTCCACGCACAAGCTGGAAGAAACGAACAAGAGTTATCTGGATATGATCGGCTTTGTGGCCCACGAATTAAAGGGTCTTCTCGCGTCCGCGGTGATGAACGCTTACGCAATACGGGACGGTTTTCTGGGGATGATCAACTTCAAACAGAAAAAGGCCATCGATTCCATCACGCGGAATCTGGATTATCTGACGGCGACGGTGAAAAAGTTTTTGAACCTCAGCCGGATCGAACGCGGTAACCTGGAGATCAATCGGACGACCTTCCGGCTGAAGGCGGACATTTTCGATATCGCGATCGAAACCTTTTCAAAAGCGATGATCGACAAGAAGATGACCGTATTGAATGAACTGGATCCAGATATTCGAATTAGCGGAGACGCGGACCTGATGATGATCGTGGCGAATAATCTGGTGAATAATGCGGCCAAGTACGGCTTCGAAAACGGACAGATCCGACTATGGGCTCGGGACCGGGAAGGACGGATTCGCGTGGAAGTCTATAACGATGGGCGGCCGATCCTGGAGGAAGCCCAGAAGAAGCTGTTCCGAAAATTCTCCCGACTGGATGTTCCTGAAAAGAAAACGGTCAAAGGAACCGGACTCGGTTTGTACATTACCAAACAGATTTTGGAAGCTCACGGCGGACGCATCTGGGTTGAACCCGCCGAGAAGGGCAATACATTTATCTTTGAAATCGAAAGGGGATTGTAACCATGGTTACGCCATTGGAAGTGATCCGGAAAAAAAGAGCCCAGGCGGTGGGTCGTATTCTCAGTAACGGCTACTTGAGCACCAAGAGGGTGTATGTCGGTATGGCAACGTGCGAGATCGCCGCCGGATCCAAAGACGTCATGGAAGTATTTCGCGAAGCGATCGCCGGGGGTACCCTCCGCGATGTGTATCTGAGTCAAAAGGGTTGTGCCGGACGATGCAACCTCGAACCGACCGTCGAAGTGATCGAGGAAGGGAATATCCCCGTCAAATACGGTCGTGTCACGCGGGAACGGGCACGAGAGATCATTGACCGCCATCTGAAGAAAGGCGAAGTCATTTCGGAATGGATTATCTGAACGAAAGGATTTTCCTGTGACGAATCACTATGTCATCACATTATGCGATGGGACGGCGTGTATCCAGAATACGTCCCGCGAATTGCGAACCGCATTGGAGACCGAGATCCACAATGCGGGAATGGCCGACCGGGTGACGATTCATCTTTCCGGGTGCCTTGGTATGTGTGCCAAGGGACCGGTCGTAATCGTCAATCCGGGTTATTCCATTTACGGAAATGTCTCCATTTCCGATGCGGCCGAAATCGTTCAGGAGCATCTGGTGAAAGGCCGACCGATCTCGCGTCTGACGATTGACGAGGATCACCTGTATAACCGGTTTTTCCGAATCTTTGGTGACGCCGACTTTTTCGGAAAGCAGATGCGAATCACGCTTCGCAACTGCGGAATTATCGATCCGGAAAATATCGATGATTACCTGGCGCTTCGCGGATATGAAGCTCTGGCAAAGGTTCTTACCGAAATGACCCCCAAACAGGTCGTAGAGGAGATCAAAAAATCGGGACTTCGCGGCCGCGGCGGAGCGGGTTTTCCAACCGGAATCAAGTGGGAACTGACTGCACGAGAGACGGGCGACGAGAAATATGTGATCTGCAACGCCGATGAGGGCGACCCGGGCGCGTTTATGGATCGAAGTGCGATTGAAGGTGATCCGCATACAGTGATCGAGGGAATGATCATCGGCGGATATGCCGTCGGATCGCATAAGGGCATCGTGTATATCCGGGCGGAATATCCGTTGGCCATCAAACGACTGGAAAAAGCCATTGCGGATGCTCGTACGCACAACCTGCTTGGCGAGAAAATTCTCGGATCCGATTTTGACTATGACATTGAGATTCGTCTGGGTGCGGGGGCGTTTGTGTGCGGCGAAGAGACGGCCCTGATTCACTCCATCGAAGGGGCGCGGGGTATGCCGCGTCCCCGGCCGCCGTATCCGGCCCAGGCGGGATTGTTCAACAAACCCACGCTGATCAACAATGTGGAGACATGGGCCAATATCCCGGTGATTATCCTTGATGGAGCCGATTGGTTCAGTTCAATCGGTACGCCGACCAGTAAAGGCACCAAAGTGTTCGCCCTGGCGGGCAAGGTCAAAAACACCGGCTTGGTGGAAGTGCCGATGGGTACGACTCTTCGTGAAATCGTTTATCATGTCGGCGGGGGGATTCCCAACGGTAAAAAATTCAAGGCCGTTCAGACCGGCGGTCCCTCCGGAGGTTGTCTTCCGGAGCAATATCTCGATACACAAATCGACTATGAATCGTTGGCCGCGGCCGGATCCATCATGGGTTCGGGAGGTATGATTATCATCGACGAAGACTCGTGCATGGTGAATATGGCGAGGTTCTTTCTCGAGTTCACGCAGGATGAATCCTGTGGCAAGTGTACGCCGTGCCGCGAAGGGACCAAACGTATGCTGGAAATCCTGACGAGGATTTCGGAGGGCAAGGGTATCGCGGGTGATATCGAGAAACTGGAACGGCTGGGCAACATGATCCGGAAGGCATCCCTGTGCGGCCTGGGGCAATCGGCTCCGAATCCCGTCTTGAGCATGATTAAAAACTTTCGTGAGGAATACGAAGAGCATATTCATCAGCACAAGTGCAGGGCGGGTGTCTGCACCAGTCTGTTGACGTTTGAGATTCTGGATAATTGCGTTGGTTGCGGGGCCTGCAAAAAGGCCTGTCCGGTGGATGCCATTTCGGGTAAGCGAAAGGAAAAACATGTGATTGATACCCAGAAATGTATTCATTGCGGACAGTGTTATCTGGCCTGCAAATTCAACGCCATCCGCAAGGGATAACAAGGAACTACCATGAGCGAAAAAATCACAATCTCTATCAATGACAAAGAATACAAAGTAGATCCCGGCCAGACGATCATGCAGGCCGCGGACAAGCTGGGCTATCACATTCCGCGACTCTGTTATCACCCGAAGCTGTCCATCGAAGGGGCATGCCGAGTCTGCATCGTCGAAGTGGAAGGCATGAAGAATTACGCGGCATCCTGCGCATTTCCCATCCGCGATGGAATGAAGATCCATACAAATACCAAAGACCTGCGACAGACTCGTCGTGATATTGTCGAGTTGATTCTGGATAATCATCCGGAAGATTGCCATACCTGCGAGCGAAACTATAACTGTGAACTGCAGCGGCTGGCCTATAGTATGGGCATCCGCAAGCGGCACTTCACGGGCGAAAAGAAACACTATGACAAGGACCTGTCGTCGGAAGCGGTGATCCGCGATCCGAACAAATGCATTTTGTGCGGTCGATGCGTGCGAATGTGCTCGGAAATCCAGAAGGTTCATAATCTCACGCAAGCCCATCGGGGTTTTAAGACGGTGGTGATGCCGGCGTATAATATCCCGTTCAAAGAAAGTGTCTGCACCGCGTGCGGGCAGTGTATCAACGTGTGCCCGACGGCCGCCTTTCTGGAAAAGGATTACACCCAAGAACTTTTCGAGGCCTTGAACGACAAAACGAAGATCAAAGTGGCACAATTCGCTCCGTCGGTCCGGGCGGCCATCGGCGAAGCGTTCAATTTGGAACCGGGCCGGAACATGGAAGGGGAACTGATTGCCGCCATGCGGAAGTTGGGCTTTGATTATGTATTTGACACGCAGTTTGCGGCCGACTTGACCATCATGGAAGAAGCCAGCGAATTTTTGGAACGGCTTCAGAGCGGCGGCAAGCTGCCGATGATCACGTCATGCTCCAGCGCATGGATGAAGTGTATGGAGCAGTTTTATCCGGACCTCATCGACAACGTTTCGACCTGCAAATCGCCGATGTCGATGGCGGGAGCGCTCATCAAGAGTTATTTCGCGGAAAAGATCGGCGCCGATCCGGATACGATTTTCAGCGTGGCGACGATGTGTTGCACGGCCAAAAAATATGAGGCGGCCAGGCCGGAAATCATGGTCGATGGTCATCGCGGCGTCGATATCGTGGTCACCACACGTGAGATGGCCTGGATGATCAAATCGGCGGGGATTGATATTCTGCATATCGAAAAGGAAAAACCCGACAGTCCTCTCGGAATGTCCTCCGGAGCCGGGGCGATTTTCGGGTCCACCGGAGGCGTGATGGAAGCCGCCATTCGAACCGCGTATGAGCTCTATACGGGTGAGACTCTGGTCGATATTGAAGTCGAATCGATTCGGGGTCTCCAAGGCGTCAAGGAAGGCAAGTTGATTATGGACGGAACCGAGATCCGCGTGGCGGTGGCGCACGGATTGGGTAACGCCTGCCGGTTGTTGGATGGGGTTCGTAAAGAGCCGGATCGATATCATTTCATTGAAATCATGGGATGCCCGGGCGGATGTGTCGGCGGGGGGGGCCAGCCCTATGCGGCGGTCAATACGATCCCGCTGGACGAAGACGCCTTGCGGAAACGGGCACAAGCCCTGTATGATTTGGACCGGAATAAAACCATCCGTCGCAGCCACGATAATCCCGATGTACAAAAACTATACCGCGAATTTTTGCAACGGCCGCTAAGCCCGATTTCGCATAAATACCTGCACACACACTACCATGCCAAAACGCCACGCGGAATCATTCC
Organism: uncultured Pirellulales bacterium; assembly: GCA_964386005.1. GTDB lineage: Bacteria > Planctomycetota > Phycisphaerae > Sedimentisphaerales > Anaerohalosphaeraceae > FEN-1350. The sequence goes on from CAYLSB010000037.1 coordinate 6,842, forward strand.
ACGCGTGGAATTGAAGTAATCGGAGATGACGACGATGATCGAAATAGAAACCGCCAAACGGGACGAGTTGAAACAATTCATTACGCAGTACGAAGGCAAGCCGTATTTTGAGTCGAATCTGATCGCCGTACTGCATAAGGCACAGAGCTTGTTCGGTTATCTGCCCCGGGAAGCCATGGACACGATTTCGGAGGCCATGAATATTCCGACAGCCCATATCTGGGGCGTTGCGACTTTTTATCATTACTTCAATCTCAAGCCGATCGGCAAGCATGTCGTCAGTATCTGTCTGGGGACGGCCTGTTATGTGAAGGGAGCCAATGATATTTTGGACACGCTCAAAAAGGAACTGGGCATACAAGTCGGCCAGACGACTCCGGATATGTTGTTTACCCTTCAGGAAGCCCGGTGCTTGGGCGCATGTGGAATCGCGCCGGTTATTATGATCAACGACAAGATCTACGGCGAATTGACTCCCAAGAAAGTCGTCGAATTAATTGGACAATTTCGCAAGGCGGCCGCGAAAGGCTGACCGAACTCACGAATCAATCCATAGCGACAGAGATCGCGAGATACTAGGAGAATTCGCCATGGCGAACAAGGTTTTGATCATTGATGACGATATCGATCTGGTCGATTCGATGGCCAATTTGCTTGAGGCCAAGAATTATAGCGTGATGACGGCCTATAACGGCCAGGATGGCGTTCAGAAAGCGCGGGAGGAAAAACCGGATATCATCCTGCTGGATGTCATGATGACCACGAGGGACGAAGGTTTTAACGTGGCCAGAAATCTGGCCCAGATCCCCGAGTTGAAAGGAACGCCCGTGGTCATGGTCAGCGGCGTACGCAAAGAGATGAGCTTGCCGTTCACGTTTGAACCGGATGAAAGCTGGCTGCCGATCAAGGAATTCCTGGAAAAACCGATCAAACCGGAGGCCCTGTTGGGAGCGGTTCAGAGGCATATCCGAAAATAAACTCTCCGACGTACGATCCGGGGCGATCGCAATCAACAACCGAATGGGGCGAGCCGCTTGTGGGCATTCGGTCCGGTTGATGTTTGGGGTGGATCGTTGCGGGTGGAAATGAAATGAATGGCATTGCTTTTCCCAATCGGTTGGTGTATCATTAATGTTTCTAAGCATAGAAACATGAAAGATGAAACGAAAGACAAAGCCCGGAAAATCGAAACGACCCGAGATATGGAACTTACGGATAATCTGAATATTCGGCGGTTTAAGCCCCTGATCACGCCCAGGCAGCTCAAGGATGAGTTACCGGAGACCGAGGCGATCAGTCATGTGGTTGCGACATCGAGGAAGGGAATTCAGGACATTCTGACCCGGCGCGATGCACGGCGGATGGTGATCACCGGACCGTGTTCGTTGCATGATCATGACGGATCGATCGAGTATGCACAGCGATTGCGTTCCTTGCAGGATCGAGTCGGAGAAAAATTACTGCTGATTATGCGAACGTATTTCGAGAAACCGCGAACTACGCTGGGATGGAAAGGGATGTTGTACGATCCCGCTTTGGACGATTCCTATGACATCGAGCACGGTTTCAAAATGGCCCGGGGGATCATGCTGGAAATCAGCTCAATCGGCCTGCCGGTTGCGACGGAATTTCTGGATCCGATCGTACCTCAGTATTTGGCGGATACGGTGTCCTGGGCGGCCATCGGCGCCCGGACAGCGGAGTCGCAGGTACACCGGCAAATGGCCAGCGGATTATCGATGCCGATCGGTTTCAAGAATTCAACCGATGGAAACCTTTCTCCGGCAATTGATGCGATCCGGGCCGCGCTCAGCCCGCATTCTTTTCTCGGGATTGATCGTAATGGCAGGGCGATCATAGCGGAAACTTCGGGGAATAAATACGGCCACCTGGTTTTGCGAGGGGGAACCAACGGTCCGAACTTTGCTTCCGAGTACGTGGCATTTGCACGGATTTTGCTTTTAAAAGCGGCTATCAACACCGGTGTGGTTATCGATTGCAGCCATGCGAACTCCTGTAAAGATCATCGGCAGCAACGGCTGGCTTTTCTCGATATTGTGGAACAAATCCGGCAGGGAAACGAAGTGATTTCCGGGATGATGCTGGAAAGTTTCCTGCAAGAAGGAAATCAGCCAGTATCGAAACCGGAGGTTTTGAAGTATGGTGTTTCCATTACGGATAAATGTATCGGATGGCAGGAAACGGAGGAACTGATACAGCGGTTTGCGGATGTTGTATAACTGTACAATATATATAGTATATTATGTATCCTGTACAATTTGTATATAGGCAGGGGGGCCATTTCTTAAATTTCCGGCTTGATTTCCGCCGATAGATCGAGTACAATTGATTTTCATGGGGTATCCGGAAATCGCCAATGAGAAGGGTGATTCGTGAGATCGTATCCATTTGTAGGGAAAGTACTTATGAAATACTATCATCTGTTTTTCTATTCTGTAGCCATAGCAATTCTTGGTCTTCTGTGCTCAACCGAAGCATACGGGCAGGCCAAAAACGTGATCCTATTCATCGGCGATGGCATGGGGCCCGAACAAATTCGAGCGGCTGGAATGTACGCCTACGGGCGTGGGGGGACTTTGGTATTTGAGTCGTTTCCCTATCAGACAAAGATGACAACCCATTCAGCCAATCGAAAAATCACGGATTCAGCGGCTGCCTCAACTGCCATGGCAACCGGAGTCAAAGTGGACAATGGAGTCATCAGCATAGACTTTTCCCGAGAGAATCAGGAACTGGGAACGATCCTTGAGGATTGCACAGAACTCTGTAAATCAACCGGGCTTGTTACGACGGTGCCGATTACCCACGCAACACCTGCAGGATTTGCATCGCATGAGAAAAGCCGCAAGAACATGGCCGAGATTGCACAAGATTATCTCTCTCAAACACGTCCGTTCGTTTTGTTTGGCGGCGGCGAAAATGGAATGAGCACGGAGGCCGCGTTGAAAGCCGGGTATGAAATCGTTCGAAATGTGGCGGAGCTTACCTCGATGGATGCGGGGTATTTGCGTCGGGTTAGCGGCCAGTTTGCAAAAGAGATTCCCTATGAGACGGATGGCTTGGGTACTATGCCTCATTTGTCTCAGATGACGGAAAAAGCGATTCAATTGTTAAACAATGATCCGGATGGATTTTTTCTTATGGTGGAGGGCGGAAAAATTGATTGGGCCTGCCACGATAATGATCTCACGAGGATGCTTGGGGAAATGATGGAATTTGAACGGGCCGTACAGGTGGCATTGAATTGGGCTCAAGATCGTGAGGATACATTACTTGTCGTCACCGCCGATCATGAAACCGGGGGATTGGACGTTATCAAGAATAATGGCGTTATGAATGAACCGACGGTTCACTGGACCACGAAAGGCCATTCGGCTTCGTTGGTACCTGTTTATGCATGGGGTCAGGAGGCATCGAAATTTTCCGGGCCCATGGATAATACAGACATACCCAAAAGGATCATGGAGGCAATCACCGCCAAATAATTTGTGATGTATTTCTGCAATATGCAATTGTACCGCCCCACCGTATGGGCCGATAATGTATGTTATGTTGCGTTGGGCGAATTTCATTTCACGATGTTCTTGGATGCTCGCTAATGGGTTCCCCCAAGCCCACGGGGGGTTTGACAGCGAATCCTATCCACTGGTTGCGGATTCGATCATACATTCAATGGAATCCTGGCTTTGAAGTATCTCCTCGAGCCCATACGAATCCATCTCTTCCTGCACAAATAGGTCGCGGATAATCGATTCAGGCGGCCGATACCCCCAGCGACGGAAAAATAATAATTGCTCCAGCGGATCAATATAGGCACGGCGACAGATTGCCGGAGTATTGCCAAGTTTTTTCGCGATCCGATCGAGAATCCCTTCAATCTTGTGTTTTGTTTTTGACGATTTTCTTCCCTGATATGCAAGAAGCAGATCATCATAGGTCGGCCTGCATCGATGATTGTACGATCGAACAAATTCCCGAAACATCTCCGTCGCATGATAATTTCGAAAATGATGTACGGTGCACGGTGATCCGGCCCCCCCAAACGGTAGATCCATCTCTATCGACGGACTGTGGGACGTGAAGTATTCATTCACCTGTTCCGGTCCATAGGGTTTGCCATTTTCCTGAGTAAATATATACTCGCGCTTTTCCTGAATCAACTTCATTAACTTATCATACAGGATTTCTCCTACGGCATCTCCGCAGCACGTCGACGAGGATTTTCGTATCACATGCTCCTGAATTTGTTGATGTTTGCCCGGATAGGTAATGAGGATTCGATCCGGTTGGATTTTAACGTGCTCCCGTGTTCGAAACGTCGTGACTCCAAAAGCGCGATGTTCTCCCTGGGCCGATTGGCTATTCCCGATTCGGGCACAGGTCTCATCCATAAAGATGCACATCAGAGCACGTACCCACGTGCTTCGATGATCACAATGCACGTGATCCATCATGCGTCGTCGCACATCGTTGATAACGGATCCCAGACTACGAACGGATTCATATTTTAACTTCCTGGCCCTGCGTTTATATTCCAATGTATAATGTTTAGTCAAACTGTCCCCGATCACGGCTCGTGTTGTGCAATAATACGTACCATCGTTCACCGGATGGATCCGATATTTCTTTTCAGGTTCTCTTCGACCATACTCGGAATTCATTTCGACGCCGTACAACGGAGGTTTTTCCAACTCGAGCCCTGCATAAGTATAGAAGGTCAACGGATACCCGGTGGGTTGAACGCTTACGCGTCCATGAAAAGTCCTGGGCAAGAGATCCTCCATGCCTTCGGCCGTCAGCCGCTCCAACACGACGGCACTGTCGACGATCGGAAACCAATCCTCTTCGTCAAAAATTTCGATAATGCGCAGTCGAGCCGCTTCACGTCGATCCCGCACCAATTTTTGATACTCTTTATACTGACGCGGTTTGCGCTTGGCCATCTGACGTTGGAGTTCCGGCGACACGGAGGTCGACGCAAACAGTCGTTGGCGTAATTGTACCAGTTGACGATTCAACGTTGAGAAATTCTTTTTCAGCGACCGACCACCGGGAAATACGATGGATCGGGCCAATCGAACGATCCATCGATCCATCAATCGAGCCATCGACACCAACTCGGCAAGATGATCCAGATCGCACAGGCAGAATATTTCATGAAAGAATTTCATCAATCGAATTTCCACACCGCGTAATTGCAGGGATTTGCGCGACTGCCATGCCTGTATCCATGCTGCTTCCAGATAACCCAGAGCGATCCGGTTGGGCCTGGCCCCCCCCGCCGGTCGTACCGTATGGTAAAATTCCGCCAGGGAATCATTCGCGGAAGCCAAATCATCGTGGGGTCCAAAAAAACGAACCGCATCGTTTCGGATCGCTTCGACATAATCGGTAATCGATGTTCGACGGATCACCCTCAGACGTAAGCGGGGATGAATCCGGCAAAACCAGGGTAAAAGAATAAAGCCGTGCTTAAAAAGAGTTCGGGGTAATTCGGGTAATGCCGTTAATTCATTGGACATGGTGTTGACCCGAGCGGTGTCCGGTTCACGGCAACCGATCTCCGACGGCGTGACAGACCGTCTCGTTGAGCCGTTCCCATGTGGCGATTGCCCTGTCAATCAGACCAAGGTTTTCCAGGACTACTTTGATATTGATTATGGTGTCGGAATGCATGAAGTTGCCCTTCATCCGCGAATCCAGCCCATGGAGTGCCTGAGCGAATCGCGGTTTATCGCAATAGAGAATCGCCGTTTGATAATGCAGTTTCAGCGTACTGATTTCGAGATGTCCGATGTCTGTCAGAACCTGAATGGCACGAATTGCCTGGTCGGTTTCATACAGGCACAACGCCAGTTTGCTCCTGGCGCGATGGTGAGTCGGATTGATCAGCAAACCATTCTCAAACGACTGGATCGCTTCGGGAAGCCGACCCACCACCATCATCAAAATCCCGAACTTATAGTGGATATCGGCGCTGTGCGGGGTACTGGCCATCTGGAGCCGATGGGCTTTAATCACATCCTGTATCAAAAGATCGCGGTCGGTCGGGTCCTCATCCGATTGGGTTTGATCGTTTCGTGCGGCTTGAAGATGTAACGTGGCCGTCTCGCAAAATAACAGTGTGCTGTTTTGCTGGATGGCCGACGCCAGGGACAGTGTTCGTGTGGTATCTTCCGAATGACCTCCGTAGTGTTGCGCCATCCCCAGTCCGACATAGGCATCGACGATCTCATCGTTGATTTCTACGGCACGATTAAACTGTTCGGCGGCAAGAGCGAAACGACGGCAACGCATGTAATGAGTGCCGAGTTTGATAGTCGCTTCGAGATAGTTGGGTTGTATCCGCAGGGCCGTCTCGTAATGAATAATGGCTTCGGAGGTTCGTCCGGCGCGGCTGAGAATATCCGCGGCTCGAACATGCAGATCGGGCATTTCTCCGAGTTTATCCATCAGCCATTGAACGGATTCCAGCGCGCGGTCATAGTGGCCCGATTCCATCCATTCGTGAATCTCATCCTCCGGATTGTCTTCGTGAAAATTGTCGGGATGTGAAACGATGGCCATATTGAACACGTCCATGGCCCGGTCGAATTGGTGATCTTCATTGTACAGATACCCCAACAGAACCATGGAGGAGATATCTTCCGGATGTTCGGTAATCAGTTGCTCATATTCATGGATGGCCAGATCCAGACGCCCTTTTTTGAAAAAAATCGCCGCCATCCGCTGATGCGGTAATTGCAGATGGCTTTTAAATTTGATGCAGTCCTGATAAAAGGATACGGCCTCTTCTTCCCGACCGAGTCGCTCATGACAATATCCCAGTGCATAAAGAGCCATCGTGTTGCTGGGCTGCCGCATATAGATGGACTGGAGCTGTTCGAGGGCATCTGGAATGGCATTCGTTCGAAAGCAGAGGGCCACCGCCGCCATACGTCCGTAAACGCAGTCCGGGTGTTCATAGAGATAAAAATTCAGCTTTTCCCGGGCTCGATCCAACTCCATATTTCCGAGATATTCAATCGCTTCATTGAGGTCATCGGAGTACCGATTCTCTTCGGAATCAGCCGAGCGTTCCTGCAGAACATTCAGCCAATGCCAGATGAGATCGGCTGTATCGACCGTAATCCCTCTGCCAAACATCTCCAGCAACTTGCTCATTCGATTATCCCATTTCTCCATAGAGCATTTGTACGAATTGTGTTGCGGCAGCCAAAGTATCGGCCTGGTTGTCCTGAACCTTAACGGGACAAACCGCGAAAAGGGTGTTTGGCCCTCTTTCGCAATGAGAGATATGGCAGATGTGATACCTGTAGCGATTGGCGGGATATTGGATGTCAACGGAAATACCGCTGAAACGATTCCGGAAATCGGTTGATACAACGGGACGATGCCTGTTATCGGACGCCCCGCTCTTGCCGGTTATCGGTCAAAAGGATATCAACAAGACCACTCCGACGATTCATTTCCGCAGTAGCGGCAGAAAGGAAGTAATAGGTGACGGATTCGACCACATTGGGAACAAGCCCCAAACAGAGTTGTTCCACAGGATGGACAACTGTACGAGGATTCAGCCGGTTCATTCCCCCCCTGCCGTTCCATGAGTTTTCCTCGATTTCGTATCGACTCGGCCAATCCTGTTGTGACCGAAAGAATCGGAGTACTACAAATGGGACAAGCAGCCTTTTGATAACTTTGCCGTCTTTGACGAAGAACAACGGATATTCGCGGTTTGGCCAGGCCATGAAGCAGGTACACCAATAGACGAATAACAATCCCCAGAATGACCGCCAACGCGATATATTTGAAATACTCTTTCGGAAAATATTCATGAACGATCATCGCCAGCTTGACGAAAATAGTCAAAAATGACGCATAAATCAGCGGTGCGTACAACCCGGATCGCTTACGAAGGAAAATCCATGAACTAATCAGGAATAGCGGGATAATAACCGCTAATTTGAAGGCGGCCATTTTTAATCGGTGGCGGGAATATAGCTCGCTGAATTCCATATTGGCTTTTGTTCGTTGTTCGTCGATCGCATGGGTCAAAGCACGGAGTTGTTTATCCAATAGATCACTTTGCGTGTTCAGCTCCGCGATCTTTTCATTAAAGTCCTGGTATTGTTTCTGGTTATCAAGAAACATCTTCAGGCTTTCATCCAGGCGGAGACGGGTATCTTCCGGCAAAAGGGCATTGCTTTTGATGCTCTGTTCCTGAATACTCAGCAATTGGTTCATGGTCGTTTGAAGGCTCGCAGTACTATCGCGCAAAAGATCGCGTTGCCGAGTTTGGCTTCCGAGAGACTCTTTGACTTTTTGGACCTGCCGGGAGAGGTCTTCCTGCTGTTGAAGAAGATCAGAACCGATATGCCGATTCTGAATCTCAACAATAGAGGGGCCTGGGATGTTACCGATATCTTTTGTGATGAAATTCAGAAGCCAATACAATAAGACGGCGAATACAATACTGAGCAACAGAATTACAATACGCTGTCCGATCGATCCGCGGAATCCCATTATCTTCGCCATGGGACAGTCTCCTACTCGGTTTTTGCGTCAAAACACTTGTTTTTAAGGCATTTCCTGAAATCTCATCATTTTGTGTATTGAGATTCTGGTTTTGCCAATTTGTGCCAATATTTGTCGATCCGTGCCGTCTTTTGTCCGACTTTTTGTCCGACTTTTTGGAAACAGGTTCGGCGTTGTCGGCAATACCACAATCATCCGTTCCGGTCTTGCGGACGGATTCCGGCTTTCGAAAAAAATCCGGCAGGGAATTGATCGCCGCCGCCGTCGATCCCCGGTAGCTATGGGAATACCGATCCAGCGTCAGCGTGATCGTGCTATGTCTCATCAGGACCTGCGCGTCCTTTGGATGAACGCCAGCGGCCGCCAGCATAGAACCGAACGAATGACGCAAGGAATGGAAAACGACCTGCCCCTCGCCCGAATCCTCGACCGACAGGAAATCGCTGTCCTTACGGCCTTGTGGTTCGTCCTGGACCCATGCAGACCGCGCGTTGATCATATCCTTCCGCAACATACGACATACGCTAAATTCGGACGGCATTTTGAAAACGGCCGCCCCCGGCAGCTTGCCGCTCAGATAGTCCCTCAAGATTTCGACGGTCGAATCCCGTAACGGCAGGACCGCGCCCCGCTTGTTCTTTGTCGTTGCCGCCCGGACGTTCAGGACGTGCCCGGCAAGGTCAATATCGGATACCACAAGCCGCCGCAATTCTTTGGACCTCAGGCCGCTTTCGACGGCCAAAAGGTATAAAACCGCCCGATCCCGCCCGTACATGCCGAACGACTTGCCGGCCTTTTCCACCCATGCCAGCAGGACGGCGATTTCCTCGGCCGACAACGCCCGGCGTTTGATCCCATCATCCGGATCGACTTTTAAAGATAAATGCTCGATGGGATTTTCACCGATTCGCCGTTCACGTTTCAGCCAATTGAAAAAGGATTTTGCGGCCGCGAGATAACATTTTTTGCTCGACCCGGAAATCGGCCCTATGTCCTTCTTGCCCTCGACGGTATCGACGAATTTCCGAAAGCCGTCGATTGCCGTCAGGATACGATTCGACGATATATCGGCCAGCGTCTTGAATTTGCATTCCTCGAAAATCCGCCGGACCCGTTCCGCCTGTTGCTTGGCGTGTTTTTCCAACTTGCCGCTTGCCAGAATCGCCTTTTCCCATTCCCCGACTTGACAATCCAGCGGCTTGCCGCCCTCGACCCGCCCGCCGGACAATAGGCCCCACGTCCGCAACTTATTCAAAATCCGGCCCGGACAAGCTTCGATCCATCGTTCCAATTTCGAATCCGGAAGATTGCCGCGCAACCGACAGGCAACCAAAGAATCGACGTTTTCGCCCAAAGTCTCTGTTGCGTCTTGATCGGTGAATCCCCGCAACTTGCGCCGGATTCCTTTGTTGTCGATGAACGTGATATACCAGCTTTCCGACTTCTCGAATCCATCGCCGCGCGAAAATGTTTCCCGATAAATTTTCATGGCTCAGCCCTTCCGTTTGGATACCTTGCCGCTCTTGCTCAGCGTGTACCCGAAATACGTCAACAGCCGTTCCGCCGATTCGATATGAACGGATCGGATACCGTGTACCAGCCGATGAATCACAGACGGATCGACCCCTGTATCCATGGAAATCCGATACCGTGTTGTCCCGGCTTTCCCGGCCCGTGCAATTTCGTCTCTCAGTGTTTTTGTGATTTCCATAATCTTCAATCTTATTCTTGCAATTGCAAACCGTCAACTATTATTCCGCCGAATCTGAAAAATTTTTTTCATGCCCGTAAAATGCCCCGGATACCTGAAGTCCCCGGTTTCATCGGTTCGGCCCTGAAAAACGCTTCCCAGAACGGCTCAGGATCGACGATCTCGCCCGGTCCTATACCTAACATACCCCCCCCGGCGTTCTTTCGCCATGGCCTTCAATATCGCATCCTGCCGCCGCATCGGATACGGCGATATTCCCGGCCTCTACTTCTTTGACAAGTTCACTTGTTCCGTGATCCAGTACGGCCTTGGCACTTCGTATGGTTCGCTCAGAGACATTCAATAATTCAGCGGCCTGAGACTGTGAAACCGGACTTGATAGGCAAATTTGCCTATCATCTTTGTGTAGGTGTTTCGGCATATTCGCAATCTTCCCCGCAATCATCGCCCGCTGGGACTCGTTCGTAATCACAATTAAACCCTTGCTTGTCTTCCAGGATACCGCCAAACCTCTCAGGGATTGCGCCATTGCGTCCGTGGCGCGTGATCGACCACAGACCCTACCCATCGGCGGAAAAAGGCGGGGCAGACGCGAAACCGTTAAAAACGCCTGCCACCGCTGGGTGAAAAGGGACTTTATTTCGCGCCGAAATGCGTTGTGTTCCACCTAATATATTCATTCAAAGGATTGTTCTGATTCGTTAAAAAGTGGCGATTAAACCCGTCGAATATCCGGTGTTCGTGCCACTCGCCGCGTATGCGTTCATTGATGCCAGCGCCCCTCAGTTTTTGGAGAACCGCGGTTTCTGTAATCAAACACTCCTTCAATAACTCCATGGCCGCGCCGGTTCGTCGAAAGATTGATGAAACGTGTTCGACAAGTTTGGGGTTTTTTCCGATCTCGCTGCAGATACTCAGCCGCAATTGGTCGACGACTCGCTCTTGGAGTTCGACGGCCTTTGTCAAGATTCGACGATCTTGATAAAGACGGTCCAATTTCAAATGCGGTGATACTTCGGAATTTTCGCCCGACAGTAGTAATTTCGCCTGATAATCGACTCCGTTTTCGATCTTCTCCGCCGTTCGGATTGCCTCGATTTCCTTTTCGATTGTCTGAAGTCGGTCTTTCAGATAGTCGCGCTTTGATACCGCCTCGATGTATCGTTTGTCTGTCCGGAAATCCGGAATGTCGAAATCCGCTTCGACGGTTTTCGTTTCTGCCTTTGGTTTTTGTTTCAATAATGTAGCCATTGTAGCTCCTTTGGGTCTATACGGTCATGCCGCCCATACCCTAATGTAATGTTGCCCGCGGAACACCCGCGGATCGTTTTTATGCGATAATCGAAAATCCTCGAATTGCCCGGCGATATGCCGCGTTGCGAACAATTTCGGCCATATTCGCGCGCTTGCGTTGTGGATGTTCTTGCCCAAAGACGATAACTTTGGGTGTTTTTTCTTTTTTGGGTGTTTTCTTTTTCATAGCATCCTCTGGATTATCCGTTGGCGTTCAACCGCGGCCATAAGTTCTTTATGCTCTTTGATTTCTTTTTTTGTTTGCTCGACCTCATCGCATTTCGGGCAGCAGTTCGCACGTGGTTTGCGAAAGTCGGTCTTAAAGCCCTTACCGCAAAATTCGCACGTTCGCATGAGGACGACCCCTGGGTAGGGATTATATGGTTCTTTGTCCATTTTCGATATCCTTACAAAATAACTCTGTTTTTGTTGTAACGTCGCCGACCGTCAAAAACCGCCGCGGTGGTTCGGGAATTTTTGATGTTGCCGGTGTCGGTGTTGGCCGTGGTGATGTACCTGATGGGATGAAATAATCCACAACCGTGGTATCCATGGATACCGCCGGCGAATGACCGACAGGAACATAACCACCACCGAACGCGATAAACCCAATATCATGCCGCCGCCGATACCCCAGCGCCCGCAAGATCCGTTGTAGTATTTTCATGTCGTTTATTCCTTATCTCGATAATGTTGGTTTGAAAAAACGCATTTTGTCGCTGTCGATTTCCGAATCTTGTTTGCCCTTTGGCAAGTTTTTTCGATCCGCCGGATTCAATCCGAATTTGCTTTCCAAATCCCGTAAAATCTTATCCAATTTTACAAGATCGTTTTCGAAGATTGTCGGCCGACTTGTAACCTCGATCCACCGCGCCCAGACCTGCGCATATCTTTCCAGCGGTATCCGAAAACAGCTATCCCAGCAGTTCCATAAAATCATCTTGTTCTGAATTTCGATGAAAATGGCCGCCGCATCATTCGACAAGCCCGGCGGGACATCGACGCCAACATTGTCGTAGGAAACCGATTCGGCTTTTGGACCTGTCTTTCCGCGCCAGCTTCCGCGTAACCGCAAACGTTCTCTTGATTCAGGTTTTCTTGCCATAATCTATACCTCGATTGTCCGATACCCGATTTCTGCGAAACGTGAAAAAATGTGTAATGGGGGGCAGCGGTCTTTTTGATCATTTTCGCCAGGGATTGAACCGCCCCCACCAATCCGATAGGAATTATCTTTTATATCCATTATCATACATTTCCTTTGGTTGTGTATCCATATAACCCTTTGACCCTGCCGGATGTATGCCGGCCGGATGATCGCCGTTTGTGGCTTTGATAATGCCCCGCGATTGCCATGCGTATCTTGTAGCGTCTCAGGCAGTCGTCGCATAAGACCACCGCACCGTCGTCGATGACGATGGTCCCGTGCCATGGATACAACGCCGCGCCGCAATCGCGACAGAACAGCCCGCTCAGTAATAGCTTATTCATCCCCATCATCACCCCCTGTAGCCCGGCCCAAGACAACCCCTTGTTCGGCGAATAGCAGTTCCCGGAAATTGAATCCCAGTTTCATCCCGTGCCCTCTGCCGTTGCGTGCCTTGCAGATATGCAAGACTCGATTGACCGTGATATCCGCTTCCCCGCAAGGTGTCTTGATTCTCATTTTGCCGCCTGATTCATCGATCCAGAGAATCACGTGTGCGAATCGTTGCCAAGCCGCCCCGCCCGCCAAGTCGTCAAGGCATACTGTTGTCTTGCCCTTTTTTGGATGGGTAATAATCAGGCCCGCCGCATTGTGTTCAATCAGTAGTGCCTTGAAGTCGGCCAGAAATTCAGGATCGGCAACCCAAGGTTTTTCGTCCTGTTGGATGATCGTGACCGGATCGACCGCCAGTACCTGCGCCCCGGCTTTCAATCGGTCCCTTGACCAGTCCAGCAGGTTCTCATAACTCATCTGTGCCTTTGGCATATCCCACAGACGAACGGCCAGCAGGTCCAGTATGTCGGCGCGCCGCGCGTATGCTTCTCGGATTTCATCCGGGTTTGCCTTGATGAAATCCCGGTCGAAATAATCGGCGTTGCCCTCAATCTGCGCCAATGCCCGATGTAAGTGATAGCTCTTGTTGTCCTCCAGCATGATCGCCGCGAATGGATACCCAAGCTCGATCCAGTACAACAAAACTTGCGTTGTGAAAAACGACTTGCCCGCCCCTGGCCGTCCACAGATTAAGGTGACGGTCTTTGGTATCAGCGGCCTTGAAAGATAGGCCAGCGTCTTGAACGGCATGGGCGCCGGTTCTGCCGTGCCGTCGATGATCGCATTCAGTTCCGACAACAGGCCCGCCGATGGGCGGATCGGCACCGCCTTGTCCAGCACCCCTTGAATTGCCGCCTTGATTTGCTCGTCTGTGTATTCGAGTACCTTGCATTGATCGATGAAATCCGCAACATCTTCTTTTTCCGACAGGTCCGCAGCCGCAGGATTGACCCGATATACCGTGCAGTCCAGCCCGTGCAGAATGGAGATAACCTCGTCAGCGTGTTTGTGCCCGGGCGCATCATTATCCGGCCAGACATATACCGTCTTGTTTTTGATCGGTATCCAGTCAGCCAAGCCCGCCTTGCCCGCGCCCATAGGGCAAGTCGTGCCAATGAATCCATAAGGCCGGATTGCATCACAACATTTTTCACCCTCACAGACGACGACGGTATCGGCCTTGACCAGTCCCGGAAGATTGTATAGCGGAAATGGTTGTTTCGGACCCTTCAGGATATACCCGCCGGATACTGGTGTTACCTGCCGGTAGGTCTTGCCGTCCGGTGTCTCACAACGAAAGACGGTCAACAAAATCTTTGTGCCAGTGGTATCGAGATAATTCCATCTTCCCGTTACCTTGCCCGGCAAGGCCCTTTGTACCTCATCCAGCGTCGAAAAGACCTTGACCCCTTGCCTTGCCTTGCCCGGTGTTACTGGGTGTTCGGTCCCGGCTTGCCGTAAAATATCTTTTGGATCGCATTTTTGAATCCGTGCCGCAACGTCGATGATGGATCCCCCGAATCCGCATGATTGACACTTGAAACGCCAACCGGACCCGTTCCCGTCGAAAATGCCCGCCGATGGACGATGATCATCACAGAACGGACACCGAACCGAACGGCCTTTGACGACGGCCCCGGCATCTTGTAGGGTTTTTTCCAATAGGCCCCGGTCCCTTTTTAGTTCATCCAGATTTCGCCCTCCAAAGTCGATCATAGTGGCATCCCCTTGAAAATCTCGTCAAGTTCGACAGGATCGGCATCGTGTGTAAGAGATTGCGCACAAGCATCGTATAGTCCCCAGTCGGTTTGATCGCCGTTGCCGCCGGTCGATACCTTCTCACGATTGAAGCGCTCAGCCCGGCCGAACCACCCGGTCAAGAATCGTAACCAGTCCTTTTTCTGCGGGTGTGCTGCCGCCCATTCCCCGGCCTTAAGGATTTCCTTTTGGACATCACAATCGGTGTAGGTTTTCGTCCATCGGTCGATAAGCGGTTCGGTGATGTTTGCGAATTGCGCGGTCGTGCGGTCGAATGAAATGACGGCCGCCCCCTTCCGTTCTTTTCTGTTACTTCTGTTATGTTTGGACTTTTTTCCAAAGTAGATAGGAATTTTTTCCAAAGTAGAATGACTACAGTCCAAAGTAGAATCACTATCAGGCGCGGAACACTTTGGAATATTTTCCAAAGTAGAATCCGGCTTTACTGTGGACTTTCTTCCAAAGTAGATTTTCCGATAACGGCTCTGTCCGTTGTCGATTGTGATCCGCTTATCCGCTTCCAGTTTGATGAGAATTTTGCTAACGTATGTCGGATCGACTCCGAGAATTTCGGCGATTGATCCGTTGGACATCCGCAACCCGCGCCCGTCTGTACCGTCCTTCCGTTCCCGCGACATTTCGGCAACCAAGCCCAAAAGGACTTTCTCGGTAGAGGATAACCGCCTATCTTTCAGAATTGCCACAGGAATTTTAATAAATTGTATATCGTTCATCGGAAATACCTATCAATTTTCGGACACGTTTTGCCCAGCCGCCTTAGTTGCCGAATCACTTCGCGCTTTGTTCGGATAACGCCTCGCGCGGACCTGATGACTTCAGCGATTTTTTCTCTATCTGTCAATTTTACAGCCATTTTCTATCCATTTTCTCAGGTCTTCCCGCCGCCAAAAGCGGGATTGCCCTAACGTGATCGGATTCGGGATTTGTTCCATCGACAATAGCCGGTAAAAGGTCCGCGTTCCGATCCCGACAAAAGCGGCCGCGTCAGCCGCTCGAAGTAATTGAGGCTCAATTTTCATGATCAGCCCCTTCCCGCGCTATTCGATCCAGAGCATCGGCAACAGCGTCAGGATTGAAGCGCAGACGGCCGCCGACAATCAGGAATGGGATTTTCTTTTGGACCGCGAGTTCCCTCAGATATCGCTGGGGCAGGCGGAATTGAGCTGATAAAGATTCGAGATTTTCGAATTTCGTTTCCATACGTAAATACTTACGACGGAAACAAGTGATTGTCTAATCCCGTTTCGTTATGGGCGAAAATGATACGATATGGACGATAATTTTACGATACGATTGTGCTATGGCCGCGATTTCGGCTTTCGTTCGTGAAGGTTTGCGACTTCGGAAAAGCTCACGACGTGGTTTCTTTTATCCGGTTTTCGATACTCTTTCAATAATCCCTCTTTTATCTGCCGCTTCAATGTTGTAACCGTCGTATAAAAATACTTGACGACTTCTCGTAACGGCAACAGGTCCGGAAGATTGTCATCGCTCTTTCGTGTTTTCAGCAGATTGAAAATCGTCAGCCAGTTCAGACTATCGGGATTCTGTGCGTTTTGCCGTATCAGTTCGGCCTTCAATTCGGCCTTTGTCGGCAACCGGCCGCCGAAAATGGATCGCAAAAACGCCTGTTGTTGGCATGATAAACGAACGTTATGATTATCCGGCCCAGCCGGACGAAATGGATATTTCACGGTATCTTGTGTGATCGGCAGTATTTCGATCATTTCGGCCGGTAACGATTCATTGTCCGGTATAATCCGCGCCTCGATTCCGTCGGATATGGTTTGAAATTCGTTGTTTAGAATAACCGGTTTGCCGCGTGTTTTCTTTGTTGCCATGATACCCTACTTTCCTGCCGGTCGATCCGGGTCAGCCGATGAAGTAGGGCAACATCGACCAGCCCGGACCGCTTGCGGGTGATCTGCCCGCTTCCGGCAATTTACTTTACCATTTTCCTGCGATTCCCGGCGTTGTCAATCCCTGCCAACATCAGGACCGCTCGACGGATGTTTTCCGGCAGTCCCGGCCATGCAATGAGAAGGTTTTTCAGGTCAGGATCCAAACAGGATACGTCGGGTCTTTTGTCCGACTTTCCGTCATCGGATACGATACCGCTTTTCGTAAGTCTTTGATTGACAAATCTTTGTGAATTTATA
The DNA here is from genome assembly GCA_964386005.1 of uncultured Pirellulales bacterium. GTDB lineage: Bacteria > Planctomycetota > Phycisphaerae > Sedimentisphaerales > Anaerohalosphaeraceae > FEN-1350. Next base: position 23,880 of record CAYLSB010000037.1, read on the forward strand.
CCAACAGAATTACAATACGCTGTCCGATCGATCCGCGGAATCCCATTATCTTCGCCATGGGACAGTCTCCTACTCGGTTTTTGAGATTTCCGCCTGTTTTTCAATCTCGCTGAGATAGGCGAGCGTACGTTCGAGCTTATCGGTCAGGTGCTTGAGCTTGAGCATGGTGCGAACCCGCGTGACAAGTTCCCACTTGTTGACGGGCTTACTCAGGAAATCATCCGTTCCGGAGTTGATGGCCCGTTCGATATCTCCGATCTCGTTAAGGGCGGTAACCATAATGATGGGAATGGCCTCGGTATTCGGATCGCTCTTGATCCGACGGCAGACCTCGAATCCGCTCATCCTGGGCATCATTACGTCCAGCAGAATCAGGTCGGGTGAGTTTTGGCGGACACTCTCCAGGGCATCCGGGCCGTTGGTGGCCGCAATCGTTCTGCATCGGACATCTTCCAGGTAGGCCAACAATAATTCAAGATTCTGAGGATTGTCGTCCACGACCAAAACCACGGGAAGCGATAGATCGCACGGATCAGCCATATTCCGGTAATCTCCAATCGGTTTACTTATCGTTTTTCCAAATGCATTTTGGATTCCTTTCGGGGACAATATTGTTCGATCACCTCGCGGATTTGCGGTCGAAGATAGATCGAATCCACATCGACGACCCGCCCCACAGCTCCGGCGGTGATCGCCAGCATCTCTCCAGCCGAAACATCCGAATCCACATAAAACAGGACCTTATCTTTCAAGCGACACAAACCACCCCCCTGCCCTCCCATAGGAACCTTTCTTATCTCCAGATTGGAGGACTGCCGCAAGATATCGAGCAACACATCCAATACCGCCTCATCGTCCATTCAAGCAAATCCTACCCAAATGTCGATATTAGGTACGTAATTATACAACCGATATGCTACGAGATAAAGTTGACAAATACAATGATGATTATTTTTTCTTCGCATGAATTGTTCGGGCGCCGGACAGGATTGGTTCGATGATGAAGGGTATTCTCGAAAAACGGGTTTCGATACATCGACAGTTGGAACTGCAAAGGCGTCAGAATCAAACCCTTGAATCCCAGATCGGACGAATCGAACCTCTCGCCAATCTGGGGCTGATCTCGGCGATGATTGCCCATGAGATGAACAATATTCTGACCCCCCTGGAGAATTATGCCCGATTATCCATGCAGCATCCAGAAGATATCGAACTCAATCGCAAAACCATCCGAAAGACCGTCGCCAATGCGGAACGAGCTACGCGGATTCTTCAGCGGATGTTGACGATCGCCAAAGGCGGTTCCAAGGAACATGGATGGATTCCCCTGAAAGATCTTCTGAATGAGGTATTCATCTGCGTGGCACGGGATTTTTCCAAAGACCGGATTTCCGTCTTGAAGGAGATCCCGGACGAACTGCGGGTATGGGGCGATCCGGTCTGTCTTCAACACGTGCTGATGAATATGATACTGAACGCCCGCGAGGCCATGCTGGGCAAAGGCGGGAATCTGGTGATTCGTGCGTCGGAATCCCCCTCGGAGACGCACATCGATATTGTGGATACTGGAAGTGGAATACTCCCCGAGCATTTGAATCGTATCTTTGATCCGTTTTTTACGACCAAAACCGTCGCGAAAAATGGTCGCGTCGGAAACGGTTTGGGGCTGGCTTTCTGCAAACGAATCATTGAGGAACATGGCGGAACAATCGGTTTCGAATCCAAGCCCGGCTGTGGAACCGTTTTCTCGATACGGCTACCGCGTCCGAATTGATCCTGTACGTCCCATGGAAGGATCGCCGAGTGTCCGTTCTGTTTGATCATATCTGGCGTTTGTTGCTGATGGGGGCGCTCTTGATCGGTTCGGGATTTTTTTCCGCTTCGGAGACCGCGTTCTTCAAGTTGTCCCGTCGGCAGTTGGATCTATTTCTTCATTCGGGAAATCCCCTCCAGATTCTCGTCGCGAAACTGATGAAAAATCCCGAACGTCTTTTGACCACCCTGTTGCTGTGCAATATGACGGTGAACACGTTATTTTTTTCCCTGGCCAGCGTATTGTCGCTTGAACTGGCTCGAACGACGAATGCCGCCGCGGGGGGAATCTCGGCGATCCTTGAATTATTCGTGCTGGTTCTTTTCGGCGAAATGTTGCCCAAATCGGTCGCCTACTCGAATTCCCGACGGACCTGTCTATTCGCGGCCCCGATCTGTTACGTGTTAATCCGTGTACTCCATCCACTCGTTCATATCGCCGAGAACGTGTTGATCCGGCCGGTTCTCCGATTATGTCTCGGAGCACGACCCGCTCGAACGACGAACCGAACAATATCCCCGCATTCGATTCATCGAATCCTTGAGCCATCCTATCGTCAGGACAGGATAACCGAAGCCCAGAGCCGGCTGGTTGCCGAAGTGCTGCAATTCGGATTGCTCAAAATCCGCCATATTATGCGTCCGCGGGTGGATATCGTTATGTGCGAGGTGAACGGATCCATTCCGGCCATTCAGACCCTGATCAAAGAACATGGAATCAACCGGATTCCCGTGTATGAAAAAACAATGGACAACGTGATCGGCGTTCTCGATTTACGAAACCTCTTACTGAATCCGCAGGCCAAGGTACGATCCTTGCTCCAACCGGTGGATTTTGTCCCCGAACAGAAAAATGTTGAATCTCTGTTCGAGTATTTTTCCCGGCATCCATCCGATTTGACGGTTGTGGTCGATGAGTACGGCGGTGTTACCGGGCTGATCTCCATGGATGATTTGATTGACGAACTTCTGGGCGAGCCCCAATCCGACGCTTCCCCTCATCCCGTCGAACAAATCGGTCCGATGCGTTATCGCCTTGCGGGAGATCTGCCTCTCCATGATTGGGCCGATACGTTCGGGATTGACCCAACCGATTATCGCTTCGCCACCGTGGGGGGAATGATCATCAACCGGATCGGAAAAATCCCCCGTCCCGGGGATTCAATCCGTATGAACAACATACGCCTGGCCGTGGAACGAATGGATCGTCATCGGATCCGGACGGTAGTCATGATGCTGGAACCGATTCTGGAAAACGGCTCATTCCCGGAGAAAATCTGACATGGCGATTGGATACAAGATCGGTCTGTGTTTTCTTCTGTTGTTCTGCGCCGGATATTTTGCCGGGTCGGAAACCGGCATCTATCGAGTCAGCCGTTTTCGAATTCGCCTTGGCATGCAACAGCGACGCCCGTTTTATTCCCTTTTGACGGATCTGCTTCAGGATGGACATGGTACTATCCTTTCAACGCTGATTGGAACCAATGTGTTTTGTTATCTTGCGACCAGCTTGATTACATATATCCTATTAGGCCTGGTGGCCAATCCGCATACCGCTGAATTCGTTGCCACGCTGATCATGGCGCCGATCTTATTTATCTATGTAGATATCATTCCGAAAAGCATATTTTATTATCGGGCCGATATCCTGATGCCATTGCTTTCGCCCCTTCTGTGGGTGTTCCATGTTCTATTGACTGGTTCCGGGATCATTGCCTTGCTAAAATGGATTTCCCAGTGGCTCAATCGTCTTTTGGGATCTTCTGCCGATACAACCACCGCCATCTCGATTACCGGGAGGCATGAAATCCGCCAGATTATCCACGAATCCCGCGAAGAAGGTTTCCTATCAACCATACAGCGGGATATCCTACATCGCATGGTGGATTCACAGGATATTCATTTGGACCCGTTGTTGATCCCGCTGGATCGAGTGGAGGCCCTGAACATAACCAGTGATCGAACCGCTGTTTACGATGTTCTTCAACGGAGCCCCTTCACAAGAATTCCCGTTTTTGAACAAACCCGCGACAAGATCATTGGATTTGTTTGTCCGATCGATATCCTCGTCCATCCGGAGGTGTTTTCGGATCTCCGACCGTTTCTTCAGGAAATCGGTCGTCTCCCCAACAACATATCCATTCTGGAAGCCATGGACCGAATGACCAAGCGGAAAGACCGTATCGCTTATGTTTGGGATGGGAAGAAATCCGCCAAATCCGATCTCCCGGCGATTGGAATCATAACCCTCAAAGATCTGATCGAAGAATTGATCGGCGATCCTTCACGATCGCAATAACGGTGCACTACAGTGAATTATCGATGATGGCTTTGCAGATACGGTTGATGGCATCTCGTGTATTTCCGTCTCCCGCGTTGGTAAGAATGCTGAAAACATGCACTTCGTTGTCCGTCTCACAGAAACCCGAGAAGGAACGCACACCATCGATATACCCGGTCTTGCCGTACACCTTGCCCTTGTACGTGTCTTCCCCGAAGTACTTTGAAACCGTTCCATCCACTCCGCCAATTGCCAGGCTATCTTTGAATGATGCCCAGTCCTTGCTACGGTATCGATCCAGAAGAATTCGAGTCAGAGTGTTGGCGCTAAGACGATTGGCGCGACTCAGGCCACTGCCGTCGTCAAGCTTGACCTCGTGGTCGGACACGCCCAATTTGAGCAGATACTGCCGGATCAACTCCAGACCATGCGACCATTCGCCATTGATTTTCCCTCGGGTATTCTCCGCGGATAGGGTTTTTACCAAGCATTCGGCGGCCATTCCGAGGCTGTCCTTATTGGATCGCAGAAGCACATCCGAAAGCGGCGTTTTGTATTCGTTCAGGATGGTGATATTCTTTTCGTTTCGAACGTACTTTTCAGACAGATTCCCTCGTACACGGATTCCGGCCGCTTTCAACCTTTCATACAACAGAAAACCGAAAAATGCGCCGGGGCGCTCGATGGCAACATCCATTCCTTCGGGCTCTTTGCGGCATTTTCCCCGGACAATCAGGCGATTGGGGGTGCTGTTTCGGTAGGCCCCCACCGCGCTCTCTCCCCGGGTTGTGGGAACAACTTGATTGACAATCGACACATAATCGGTCGGGGGAGTGATAGTAATAACGATTGTCCCGCCGACATTCCGGACCAGCATGTGGATGCAGTTGTTGTTATAGTTCACGCCGCACACCTCCGCGGCATACCATCGGTTCAGTTGCTCCGGCGGCCAGTTTGGATGAACTCGCACATCATCAAAATACAAGGTGTCAATATACAAATCGCTTACGGAAGTGACGTTCTTTTCTTTTAATAAGGTGACAATGTCATCCAGTACCCAGTCGGGCTTGCGACCCTGTCGTGCCGCCGTCTTTTCGTCTCCCAGCAACGGATCCCCCCCACCGATAACCACAAGAGCTTCACCCAGCAATCCCACGCGGGTCGTAAAAGAAAAATCTCCACCCAGATAATATTGCGCCGCTGCCGTTGTCGCCAACTTCATATTCGAAGCCGGAATCATGGCCCGATGGGAATTTTTTTCATAAACCACCCTTCCTCTGGAGGCATTGGTGATTTGGATTCCAATATCCGTTTTTGTCTGTTTTTTATCTTTTAAGACCTTTTCAATGGCTTCTGACAATCCCGCACCGGCCCAGTCGCTCAAGCAGGCCGCCAGGAACATCGTATATAGAATGATTCGTTGGTACATCTGTCTTTCCATTGATTCAGTTCCTATAGATACTCATTTGATTTCACCGATCCTCTTTTTAATCCATTCCTTGAATTTTTGCAAGCGAAACGGGAGCTTGATGCTTGAAAAAATCGAACGATCGTTCATAATCATAACAACGTTCGAAAGGGTAAATCGGAATGAAAATTGCCTACGTTGATTGTTTTGCCGGTGCCGCCGGAGATATGATCGTTGCCGCCATGCTCGGTGCCGGTTTGGATCGCGAGTTTCTGTTGCGAAACCTCCGGTCACTGGAGATCGGGCCGGTTGATTATCCTATTCAATCGGTTGTTCGTCACGGCATTTCCGCTTTCTATTTTGAACCCAGGATTGATCCTCATCCTCCTTCAGACTACAGGGAAAATGTCCATCATCATCACCCGCATGACCACGACCCTCATCAGAGCAGACAGGACCGTTGCGAAAAGGAAATCCATACATATCCTCATGCTCATCGAAACCTTTCTGAGATTCGACGGATTATTCAACGTAGCGGCATTTCCGTTGCCGCAAAGAGAAATGCCGAGGCCATTTTTGAAAGGCTGGGTACGGTCGAAGCGTTTATTCATGGGCAATCGATTGATGAGGTTCATTTTCACGAAGTGGGCGCCGTGGATTCCATCGTTGACATTGTGGCGGCCTGTGTCGGATTCGATGCACTGGGGATCGACAAAGTAATCTGCTCTCCTCTTGCCGTCGGCTCCGGAGTTGTTCAATGCGCCCATGGGTTACTGCCCATTCCGGCACCGGCGACAGCCGAACTCTTGCGCCAGGCAAAAGCTCCAATGGTTCCCGGACCCGGCTGTTTCGAGATGCTCACTCCAACTGCGGCAGCCATTCTGACCCATTTTGCGCACGGCTATGGTCTGCTTGAATCGATGACCATCGACTCAATTGGTTACGGAGCGGGTTCTCGTGATCCGGAAGGATTCCCGAATGTTCTTCGACTTCTGATCGGCCACACGGATGTCCCTTTGAATACCGACAACGTTCTTTTGCTTGAGTGTAACATCGATGATTCACCCGCCGAACAGATCGGCTTTGTTTTTGATCAGGTCCTGAAAGCCGGGGCCCTGGATGTCTTTACCACGTCCATCCAAATGAAAAATTCACGTCCCGCCGTTACATTGTCCGTTCTATGTGATCCTTCAACGGCTTCGAAGCTGGAAGCCACAATTTTCAAGCAAGGGTTGACTCTGGGTATCCGAAAACAAATCCTTCAGCGAAGCATTCTTGCTCGTCAGATTGTCTCCGTCGATACGTGTTATGGTTCGATCCATATCAAAACTGCTTCGTATGAAGGCCGGCAGGTCTTCATCAAGCCGGAGTATTCAGAATGTGCCGCCGCTGCCTTAAAATATTCTGTCTCGCTGGGGGAAGTCTATCGTCAAGCCCTTACGATTTTCCATGAATTACATAGGGCAAATAATGGAAATCCCTCAAAAACTGTTAATCCGTAAGTGTATATATGAAAGGTATTTATGAAAATTATCGTTTGCGAAAACAACTTTTTTCTTGTTTTATTGACAAGGGGGGAAATCCGGGATATACTTTTGTTCAAAGTCAATTGAAGAATCGTGTATGTACCATTGTGCTTAGCGGTCTTTTTTGCCGTGGCTTGCTTCCGGAGTATCAGTGGATGAATATTCCGGAAGCTTTTTTATGGTCACGTTTATGGTCACGATTTGTATATCGTAAGTTCTTTGGAAGAAAGAGCTTATGAGTCAATGCCAAAACCAGTCTGTAAAACGATTAATCAAAGCGAAAGTCCTGAGCCATCAGGTTATACGTCCTTGTTACAACCGATTATCCCTAAAGCTCGAATCTGAGTTTTCCGCCACATTTGGTTCGGCTCGTCCAGGCCAGTTCCTCGAAATGAACGTTTCGCATTTAGCCGTCCCGGATCTGTCCATGATTCCGGCCCATCTTAACGACAGTGCACAACGACACATCTTGCTTCGACGTCCGTTTAGTTTCAGTGATGTCCGAAACCTGAATGATTACGTTGAATTGGATATCCTTTATTGCGTTCTTGGCCCGGCAACGATTCGGATGACTATGCTGTCTCCGGGCGACCAACTTTCTGTCATCGGACCCTTGGGTAATGGTTTTAGCATTCCTTCCGGTAAAAAAACCGCCTTGTTGATCGCGGGGGGGATGGGCGCTCCTCCTCTTCAGCATCTGGCAAAAGTGCTGAGGACATCCAATTTGATTGGAAAAGTCGTGGCGTTTGCCGGTGCCAGGAGTCTTGAAGATTTACCCTTTGAGGTCGATCTGGCTCGCAAAGGCCATGAACTTCGGGAATTTTCCGATCTGAATATTCCATCCCGGATCGCAACCGACGACGGCAGCGTCGGATACAAAGGATATATAACGTCTTGCCTTCAGGATTGGTTCGGTGCCAATCCCATCGAGCCGTCGGAGACCGTCATGTACGCTTGCGGACCGGAACCCATGCTTCATGTTGTCGCCAAACTTGCCCGGCACATGAATATCGACTGCCAAATCAGTTTGGAGCGAATGATGGCATGCGGAATTGGACTTTGCCAGAGTTGTGCCGTCAAAATGTCAAATCCCGAAGCAGAGGATGGTTGGGCGTATCGTCTCTGTTGCACGGATGGCCCCGTGTTTGACGCCAAGGATGTGATCTTTGACTGACGTTAATCTTGCCATTGATTTTGCAGGACTGAAGCTGAAGAATCCGATCTTTACGGCATCGGGAACCTGTGGGTACATCGATGAATTGGCCGAATTCATCGATGTCACGTCGTTGGGCGGATTTACGACAAAAAGCATTACACTGCATCCGCGAAAGGGGAATCCAACCCCGCGAATTGCAGAAACCGACTCTGGAATGTTAAATGCCATCGGCTTGGCCAACATCGGCCTTGATCGGTTCATCCGTGAAAAAATCCCGTTAATCGAACAGTATGGAACGGCCGTATTTGTGAATATCGCCGGTCGGACTCTGGATGAGTATGTTTCCGTGACCCGGCGGTTGTCGGATGAAAAAGCCATCGCCGGATTCGAATTGAACATTAGTTGTCCCAATGTCAAAAAAGGCGGTATCACCTTTGGCACGGATCCCCGACAGATTGAAATGATCACTCGTGCCGTTAAGGCAGTGTCCGGCTCCAAACCATTGATGGTCAAGTTGACTCCGACGGTAACCGATATTGCCGCAACTGCCCGTGCGGCGGTCGAAGCCGGCGCCGACGCCCTGAGTCTTGTCAATACCTTCACGGCCATGGTCATCGACATTGAATCCCGCCGCCCGGTCCTTGCCAATCGCACCGGAGGCCTTAGTGGTCCGGCGATCAAGCCAATCGCCGTTTATCTGGTCCATCGTGTCTATAAGGAAGTCGCCCATACCGCAGGGATCCCGATTCTTGGTATGGGCGGTATTCGGACCGCTGCCGACGCCATCGAGTTCCTTATTGCCGGCGCCACGGCCGTAGCGGTTGGAACCGCTTCCTTTGTCCATCCTGACTGTACCCTAACCATCCTCAAGGGTATCAGGGAGTATTGCCGAAGAAAAGGTATCTTCCGGATCGGCGATCTGGTCGGCAGCTTGCAGGATTAAATCAATTCGTGTACAATAATAAAGGATTGGGACCTATCGAATTGTAACCGGCACAAGGATGATTCCGGATGGATTTACTGAAACAGCTCTATGAATTTTTTCCAACGGCCGTTTATACCGGCAAATGCTTGGTCTTCATCAGTGAAGAATGGCGGGTTGAATTAACGGAACACCAGCGATCCAATTTCTGTTCCATTGGCAAAGAGATGCCCGTAATTCGAGTTCGGATCTTCAAGAAGGCCCTCAATGGAGAATTTATTCCCGGCCACTATGAGGATTTCGAATTGGATTCGACGAATGAACTGGCCGCACAGATTGAACGATACATCCAATATGCCGTTGGACGAAATATTCGGGAAATTGTAGAACCATGACACCCCCTACCCCCAATCCGTCCACATCCGGTTCCTTATTGACTGTGAAGGTTGTTCCTGGCAGCAGTCGAACTCGGATCGCGGGATTCCTCGATGGAATGGTCAAAATCACAATCGCCGCTCCGCCCGAAAAAGGCAGGGCCAATGATTCTTTAATCCAGTTTCTGGCCGATGTCCTTGGCTGTAAAAAACGCGACATTCAACTCATCTCCGGCCATAGCCAGCCGATCAAACGTTTGCAGGTTTCCGGCCTGTCCATGGAAACGATACATCATCGAATGGGATTATCCAATGACATGTAATCCGACATCCAAAAGGTCAAGGATATCCATTGGTTTGATCTTGCCGCTGATCGTATTCGGTTGGACTTGTACCGAAACGGTTTTCGGGGTCTCTCTGGCCAACAGCGGAAAACGAGGTCTGAATCTGTATTCCATCGACTTTATCCTTCGACTCGAAGAATCGGAAATCGATATCGCCACGGCCGCCCTGGTTCTCTCCCGCCAATGGGCGTCGGAGAAAAATATCCATCGATATCGTGCCAGGATCGATGACATGGCGGAAGAGATTCTCGTTCGTCTTGAAAAGAAACGGATTGCCCCGGATGCCCGCGCGATCCCCGTGGTCAACGAGTACCTTTTTATCGAGCAGGGTTTTGTGGCTCTTAAAACCGCCGATAATCCGGAGGATCTTTTCCTGCACACGGTTTTGGATAAGAAGAAGGGGTATTGCCTGAGTCTGTCGGTTCTCTATCTGGCCATCGCCGAGAGGATTGGTTTGCCGGTCTATGGCGTCGTCGTTCCGGGACATTTTTTCGTGCGATATGATGACGGCCGCCAGAGGTTCAATATCGAGACGACCAGCCGGGGAGGAACCGCGAACGATCAATACTATGTAGAGCAATTCAAGCCCCCCAAATCGGTCAATTCGGTCTATCTGACCAATCTGTCGGCCCACCAGACCCTGGGTTGTTTCTTCAACAATCTCGGTAACAGCTATATGACGGTCGGAGATATTGATTCGGCGCAGGGATGGCTCGAGCGCGCCGCACGGATTAATCCGGACCTGGCCGAGGCGAGAACCAACCTCGGAAATATTTATCTGCGAAAAGGGTGGTTCGATGATGCCGTGGTACAATACAAGGTGGCTCTTCGTATCGTGCCCTCTGACGCCAAGGTACACAACAACATCGCCAATGCCTATTATGAACTGGGTGACATCGCAGGAGCAATCGCCGAATACCGCCAGGCCACGCGGCTCCAGAAGGATTTCGTCGATGCCTATCGTAATCTGGCATCGGCCTTTCGCCAACAAGGTTTGTTTAAGGAAGCGCTGGCCGAATTGAAAACCGCTCTCAACCTTGCTCCGGACGATGCCGAAACGCTCCGACAGATCGCCGATCTTTATCGCGAAAAAAAAGACCTTTCCAGCGCAATTGTCCACTATCGAAAGGTCCTGAAGATCCAGCCGGGAATGACCGCTTCACGGATCGGACTTGGGTATTGTCTGCTGGATAGCAACAGCCCCAACGAGGCGATTGAGCAATTCGATTTGGCCATCCGTGTCGATGGACGCAAACCGCAGGCGTACTTCGGTCTGGCGCAGGCGTATAACAAGCTCGGAATGGCCAACGAGGAAATTCAGACCTACGAAGCTCTGTTGACCCTCGAACCCAATCTGGCAGCCGCCCGTCAGAATCTGGGAAATGCTCTGTTGAATGCCAAATCCTACGAGGCCGCCATCGAACAATACACGGTTGCCATTCAACTTCAACCCAACAATCCCGGTCTCTATTATAACATGGGCGTCGCTTTCGCCTCCCTCAAGAAGTACGATAAAGCAACTCCCTACTATCGCAAATCTCTTGAATTGGATCATGAAAACGCCGCCGCGCATAACGCGCTGGCGATCGCGTATTATCTCCTCGAACAGATCGAGCCGGCGAAATCCCACGCGCATGCCGCCAAACAGCTTGGATACCCCGTTCAAAAGGAATTGTTGAAAGCGCTGGATCTATAATATTATATGGCTAATATGGATCGGAGATGTATATGATTCTGAAGCGTTTGCATCGCATGGGAATATCGATTGTCCTTTTCCTGCTGATGGCGATTCTGGTTGTGGTGTTCCTGCTGCATCTGTTTGGAAATCGCGCCTTGAAATTAGCCGTTGAAACCGCCGGAACGAAAACTCTGAATGTCGGGGTGACCGTTGAGGATGTCTCGTTTTCCATTCTGAACGGCACATTTCGTTTGAAGAATCTTGTCATTCGGAACCCCTCCGGTTTTCAAACGCCCAGTCTGATTGAAATGGATCTCCTGGAAGTGAAGGCCGATATGGCGTCGTTTTTACGCCCGACAGTCAACCTCAAAACGATCCAGCTCGATGCCCTCGGTCTGACGGTTGAACAAAAAGGCCTTTCCAACAACCTGCAGGAAGTCCTTGACCATGTTTCGGCTTCTCGTCCCAAGGCCCCTTCGGAGCCGAAACAGCCCTCGGAAGGCAAGCAGGTTCTGGTCGATGTTCTTGAAATCACCAATACCAGCGTTCAGGTCAAGCTCTTGCCCATTCCGGGCCAGGCCAAAGACCTTTCGTTGAAGCTTACGCCCATCCGTATGGAGAATCTGTCCTCCGGTAAGCCGATCACTATCGTCGAACTGACCGCCAAAATTCTTGCCGCCATCGTCGAAGGGTTGAATCAACAGGCCGGGGATATTTTACCCGCGGAAATTGCCGGGCCGTTAAAATCGTTCCTATCCACCGGCGATATCCTCAACACCGGAAAAGAAGCGCTGGACAAAGTGCTCAAAGATTCCAGGATCGAAGAACCAGCCAAAGAGATCCTTCAGCAGGGTCAGGATATCCTCAACATTCTCGGTGGTGGAAAGAAAAAAGAAGAACCGGCCAAGTAACGGTTGTTCGGGATGGTGGAATTCGAAATGTCCGGCCGTCAACGAGTGTTTGTCGCGATGAGCGGAGGCGTGGATAGTGCGGTTGCGGCGGCCCTGTTAATCCGTCAGGGGTACGATTGCGTCGGAATCTTCATGATGACGAATGATCAGGCCTCCGCTGCAGAACAAGACGCCCGACAGGTTGCCGATACCCTGGGTATTGCATTGCATGTCCTCGATCTCCGCGATTCATTTACGTCGATTATCGATTATTTCTGCCGCGAGTATCAATCCGGCCGGACTCCCAATCCCTGCGTCCTTTGTAACCGAACGATCAAGTTTGGCCGGTTGTGGGAGTACGCTCGAAACCACGGCGCCGATTTTCTCGCCACAGGTCATTATGCCCGCATTGTTCAACGTCCGGATGAGGCCGCTCTCTATCAGGCCGATTCGATCGCCAAAGACCAATCGTATGTCCTATCGATGATCGAACGTGCTATCCTGCCCCACATCCTGTTGCCGATGGCCTCGATGACCAAACCGCAAACGCGCCGTCTCGCCGAATCGTATGGTCTGCATATCAACCAAAAACCCGACTCGCAGGAAGTCTGTTTTATTCCTCAAGATGACCACGCGGCTTTTCTGTGCCGACATTGTCCGGATCTTCATCAAACCGGCCGGGTTATTGATCCCTCCGGGAAAGTCCTCGGTACCCATGACGGTATCCATCGCTTCACCATCGGCCAGCGTCGAGGTCTTCGAATTGCCCTCGGCCATCCCGCTTATGTTGTACGGATCGATCCGATAACCCATACCGTTACGCTCGGTCCCAAAGAAATGCTTCTGCATCGTCGTCTTCGTGCTTCCGGCGTCAACTGGTTGATCGATCCCCCAGCCGAATCATTTTCCGGCATTACGAAAATCCGTTATAATCATTCAGGTTGTCCTGCCCGGATTGTCCTTCGGGGAGATCCGCCGGACGAAGTTCTGGTTCATTTCGAGCAACCGGTATCCGCAATAACTCCGGGTCAGGCCGCTGTATTGTATATTCAAGATAATCGTGGACTTCGCGTGGCAGGCGGGGGCTGGATCGACGAGGTGATTCCCGATGCATGATTGGTTCGGAAGTTCAAGAGATTCAGTCTGTCAACCGCGTCGCGGCGTCATCATTACGCCCGGCGCCCTTGGGGATGGCCTGTTAATGCTGCCGTTGGCTCGATGTATCAAAGACACCATCGGCTTGCAGCAACTCGATATGATTGGTCATCTTCATCATATTTCTTTCTATCTTGGACGTACCTGCATCGATATGGTTCGTTCCATTGACTCCATCGAATTCCATCGTCTTTTCGTGGAGGAAAGTCGCCTGGCTGTCGAGGAATGCGAATCGATTCTGAAGGCGTTTTCCCGTTACGAATGGATTATCAGTTTTCTGGGCCATGGTAACAGCGATTTCGAAAATAATCTCATCTTCACGATGAACTGTCGTCAGGCCGTGGATATCATTTTTCTTCCGTTGATCCCCCCTTCCGATTCTCGGGAACATGTCAGTTCCTTTTATATCCGGCAATTCCAACTTGCTCTGGCCGGTATCTATGATCTTGCGCCTGGATCGTATGCCGTTCGGTCCGTTCGTCCTACTTCCGCGGACCTTGACCAGGGCCGGGAAATCATTCGATCCGCCGGTCTTGATCCTTCGGCAAAACTCGTCCTGATTCATCCAGGAAGCGGTGGCTTGTCCAAGTGCTGGCCTATGGAAAACTTCATCCAAATGGCCCGGTTTTTCCGGCAGCAGAATCTGCAAACCGTTTTTCTGCTTGGCCCTGCTGAAACCGAACGATTTTCGCCCGATCACACTCAACGACTTGGTGCCATCGCACCCGTAATCGCCGACCTGACCATCACGGATACCCTGCGACTTTTGGCTTGCTGTTCTCTGTATGCCGGGAATGACAGTGGTGTCTCTCACCTTGCCTCCTCTCTTGGCATTCCCACCCTGGTCATCTTCGGCCCGTCTGATCCCGTCCTCTATCAACCCCTCGGTCCCCAGGTCCGCGTCTTGGCTGAAAATCCTGTAACCTTCTCTTGTCCCGATTCCGAGTCCGTCAATCGAGCCGCCCGAGCCGCCCTCGATTTGCTTGCCGATTGACACATCGAAAGTAATTCGGTAATATACTGGTTTGTACAATTGATGACTGTTTCGAGGCAATCCATGCAGGAAAAAACGCTCGGTGAACTGGCCTTACATGTTGGCGGACAAGTCCGCGGCAATCGGGATTTGCGCATCAGTTCTGCGTCCACCCTTGACAAGGCCGGCCCGTCCGACATCACGTTCTTCAGCAATAAAAAATACGAATCCCAGTTGAAGACCACCGCCGCCGGAGCCATCATTCTGGCCCGCGAAGCCGACATCAGTCCCGTTCAACTGATCGTCGAGGACCCCTATTACGCTTTTATGCAAATCGTCGTGCTCTTGCATGGTCATCGCGAACATAAGAAAATCGGTGTTAGCCCCCATGCATCGGTCTCACCAACCGCAACTCTGGCCGCGGATTGTCAGGTCCATCCGTTTGTAACCATTAGCGACGAGGCCAGGGTTGGTCATCGATGCATCTTTTATCCCGGCGTTTTCATCGGTCCGGGTGTGCAAATCGGTGACGACTGCATCTTTTATCCAAACGCCGTCATTTATGACGATTGCGTCATCGGAAATCGGGTGATCGTACATGCCAATGCCACCGTCGGTGAAGATGGCTTCGGTTTTGCCACCCACAAAGGAATTCACCACAAGATTCCGCAGGTGGGTCGTGTCGTCCTCGAAGACGACGTGGAGATCGGCGCCGGATGCGGCATCGAACGCGGTACTCTCGATGACACCATCATTGCTAAAGGTGCCAAGATCGGTGATATGGTTACCATCGGCCACGGCACGAAGATTGGTCCGCATTGTCTCCTGGTACCGCAGGTTGGCATCGCCGGATCGGTAGCGCTGGGCCATCACTGTGTCATCGGTGGTCAGGTTGGAATCGTCGGCCACATCAAAATCGGAAACATGGTCAATATCGGCGCCCAGGCGGGAGTTATTGGTAATGTTCCTGACGGTGCTACGATTGTTGGATCCCCTGCTATCGATGCCAACAAAGCCCGTCGTGCCTATGCCCTCATCGAGGGACTTCCCGAAATGAAAAAAGCCATCCGCGGTATTGAAAAGCGCCTGGCCGAGCTGGACGGCTCCACGGCCGATAAAGGATGAATACCCAACCGGTTTTGGGTTTGATTGCCGGACAGGGTCGCCTGCCCTTTCTCGTCGCCCAGGGAGCGAAATCGGCCGGCATCCGGGTCATCTGTGCTGGTCTCGTTGATAATGCTGACCCTGCCTTGGCGGATGTCGTTGACGTCTTTTCTATTGTTCCGATTGCCCGTCCCGGCACATGGATTCGCCAGCTCCGCCGATACGGCGTCACTCGTACGATCATGGTCGGCCGTGTCGCCAAAAAACGCATCTATACTCCATGGCGAATCGTCAAATATCTGCCCGATTGGCGGGCCTTTCGCATCTGGTACTGGCGACTTCGTAACAAGGACAAACGCAACGACTCGGTCCTGTGCGCCATCGCGGACGAATTGGCCTCCGGCCAAATCCTTTTGGAGGATTCGACGATGTATTGTAAAGAACATCTCGCAACCGAAGGCGTTATGACCCGGTGTCGCCCGCCCGTCTCCATTCAGGCCGATATCGACTTTGGCTGGCCGATCGTCAAGGAACTCGGCCGTCTCGATATTGGCCAGGCAATTGCCGTTCGGGAACGCGAGATCATCGCCGTCGAGGCCATTGAAGGCACCGCACGGATGATCCAGCGCGCGGGAGAACTGTGCCCCAAAGGCGGCTGGACACTCATCAAAGCCGCAAAACCCAATCAGGACATGCGATTCGATGTGCCCTGCATCGGACCCGACACCATCCGGGATCTGCACCGTTACGGCTCGCGATGTCTCGTCGTCGAAAAAGACAAAACCATTCTGATCGACAAACCCGACACGCTGAAACTCGCAGACGATCTGGGTATCGCGATTGTCGGTCATGGATGAACTTCCATGGCCTACGCATTCAATCCCTTCAGGAAGTTCAGGATCAAAGGTTGGCAGATTTGGCTCAACCGTGGTTTCCCCGCGGAGTTTCTCGACGAACAAACGAAATTGGAGAGCCGTCAATTCAGTATTTCTGACAGATTGGCAGCCGCTGAGAACCGCAAGACAGAGGAATATGTCCCCGACGGAATCCGCGGCCCCGTTCAGGCGATCCCCTCCTCTGATTTTACCGGCGTCTATCGTGGAATACTAAATTTCCACGGTCGTGTATATCGACTTATCCTCAAGCGATATAATCATCGGTCCGTCATCGATTTACTCAAACATCTCTTTCGTCCCGGCCGTGCTGAACGGGCTTTCTCCGCCTCGATCATTCTGAGTCAGCACGGAATCCCCTCTCCCCCCGTCATCGTTTTGGGACTCAAAAAACTTGGGCCGCTCCCGTTGGATAGCTTTTTGATCACGGAAGAAATTACGGATGCTCAGGATATTCATGCATGGATCACTTGTACATGGCTCAACGCGAGTGACCCGGTCCAGGCCGTTCGCCGTGACTTCATCCGTTCTCTCGGATCCACGATCGGCCGCATGCATGCCGCCGGTATCTTCCATGGTGATCTTCGACCCGGCAATATTCTCGCTCGACGCGAATACGAGCGTTGGGTTTTCTACCTGCTCGATAACGAACGTACCTGTCAGTATCTATGCCTTCCTGATCGGCTCCGTCGGAAAAATCTGCATCAGATCGGAATGTTCCCGATCGGCCTTTCACGGACGGACCGCTGGCGATTCTATCGCGCCTACCTCGCCGAAAATCCTTCGCTGAATCCCCAAAAGAAATCGCTTGCCCGCTACGTCGAAGCCATAACCTCCGCGCGCCTCGCCCGTAAAAAAGCCGAATCCGAACAATAGAAGCAGCTCAAACAACCCGTTCCACCCAGCCATAGCCGCCGCACACGGTGTGTGCCCTTTGGAGGGATTCGCTCCTTCGAGTCCGCATGTCATACCGGCGCAGGCCGGTATCCAGTCGCAGCACAACCGTCCCAATTGTATATTATCTTGTATTCCATTCGTTTCCCGCTACAATCTCCCTTATGGCAAAGAATAAGAAAGAGGAATTTTCCAGGATTCCGCCGATTCAGGCCTCCCCCGCGGGCAGGCCTTCGGCCCTCGTCGATACCCGCGTCATCTACTGAGGCGACAACCTCGACGCCTTCTTCAATGGCCGGAATAACCGTGATTATAATTGGAGTTTCCTCATGAAACCTGTTGAATCTAAAATTCATTTTTTTTCTAAACCCTATGAGGAATTGCGAAAAGCCCAGGAAGCCATAAAGCAAATTCAGAAAGCAATATCGCCATTTAGGGATGCTATGCGGAAATTGTCCGAAACAATGGACCCTGTCATTCGAGAGTTGCCTGATAAATCAAAAAGGCTACTTGAGAACCTTGCTGAAAGAGGTTGGTTCTTGCCATTATTGGACAGTACGATACCAGCAGTTTATCACTTGGCAAAGGTGGTTGAATCCAACAAGGAAGAGGAAATTAATCGCATCTTGGTTAAATTCTATACAGAGCGGTTAGACAAAGTGCTCAAAAGATTAGTGGCAACTTATCCTGACCGAGCACATCTTTTCCAATCCGCATTTATGGCCCACAATCGCAAGGAATACGATTTATGTATTCCAGTCCTGTTGACCCAAGCCGATGGTGTTTGTTATGAATTGCTCGGGGAAAAACTGTTTTCACGCGAACAGGGGACAGGGATGCCAAAGACTAAAAAAGCGTTGGAAAAGAAAATGGGATATATCCGAATGGCACTTCCTTAAGGTATTTATAGCAAAAAGTCTCCTGTGTCCGATACA
>CAYLSB010000038.1:0-40766 GCA_964386005.1 uncultured Pirellulales bacterium
TGGGTTGTATATAACTTCCTTTCCTTTGTCAAGAGAGAAGCCTAATCATACAATTCTTGTTAGGAGTTCCACCAAATCGGTCAATTGACTCCTTTAGGATTTGATGTATTTCAATCAGCCCGATATCCTTGAGACCATTCAAGGCATCTTCCCATACGATTCCCGTCGTATTCGCAAAGAACTGATACAGCCCTCCATTGTTGACCTCAGACAGAAACCACCAGACAGCATAGACATATTGCTGCGGTTTTGAGAACTTTAATAAATTCTCTCGATACATTTCTTCACCCTTGTAAGTAGGCGTTGACTCCCAAACCGGATCAATGATGGCTTGTATATCACCCGAATCAATGACATTATCATCAACCACAATATGTCTTTCTGCCATTTTACCTTCTCCTTTCTATTTTCATTCTCGGTCTCATTCATATCGTACTGATCAAGTTTATTTTCAATCGTGTTTGCGCGATTATACCCGAATGTTATACGCTCGCAAAGCGCCTGTTATTGCCATAATGAGACATCTCCCGCCCGGGTCTGTCATGTTTCTCTTGACGAATTTCCGGACGTAATATATCCTGACGATCCGACGATTACGAGATCGCACGGATTAGAACAATAGCCAGTAAGTGGGATGACGCGATCAAAAAAACAAATCCTGATGCAACTGGTTGACAGCCCGGCTGTGGTGAAATCCTTTTTCATTCTTGTGTATATTCTGATTTCTGCTGTACATCTGAACAGCGTTTTTACCAGGGAGGATTATACGATTCAAGATTTTCTGGTGTTGAATTTCCTCTTGATCCCTCCGCTGTTTGCATTGTGCTATTTCGGATTTACATTCTTCCTTTATATTCAGGTATTTCGGATTCTCAGGCAGGAATCTCAACAAAGTACGATGGCCCTGAGTCAGGAGGAAATCGGCAGGATTAGCAGAATGATTTCCAGGCGACCGCGAAGGTATCGGTTGATTTCCCGATTATACAAATATCCCTATGCACGCATACAAGATTTCCTGTTGTCACGGCTGCAACAACTACAGAGTAGCCACTCCAGCAATTCCTGAGCTTTATTGTGATATTTTGAAATAAAGTGGTATTATAGTCACAGTTTTTAAGTGATTCTTTCATGAAAGATACCTAAGGAGTTGAACATGTACCTTTCAAATTTCAAGAAGTTTTTGCTTCATCTTATTGTATTGATCTTTCATGTAATCAAACCTGCGTGGGCGTTGCGGCCTTCCGCCGAGGAGATAGCCCAGCGCGATCGATGGGTCAGCGAGCATTTTCCGATTTTGTCGGCGGCGGCGCCCACGGCGGCCGCACCGAGTAAACCCGAGGCCGGTCTTATGGTGTGGACCAACTACGGGCCGGTGATATGCAATCGTCTTCCAAATCTGCCTCTGCAGATTGCCGATCAGAAATTCGAGCATGGCCTGTACTTCCACGCGCCCAGCCGAGTCGGTGTTACGTTGCCACGGCCGGGCAAGACTATGACGGCCGTGATCGGCATCCTGACCAATCCCAACTCGCAGGGCGGCAGCGTAATCTTTTCGGTCACGGCCGGCGAAAAGAAACTGTTCTCTTCGGCCGTTCTCCATCGCGGCGAACCGGGCGTTCCCATGAACGTCGATCTCGGCGGCGCAAGCGAATTGACGCTGTCGGTCTGGTGCACGGAGGATGGCATCAGTAGCGATCAGGCCGTATGGGGCGATGCGACGGTAATTCTCGACGACAGTCAATCGGTCCGTCTCGGCGATCTGCCGCTGCGTGATCCCTTGAACCGAAACCGGCCGGCAACCCCACTTCCGTTTTCCTTCTTCTACGACAACCGATCATCCGATGAGTTTCTTTCGACATGGAAATTCGAGGAGCAGCGCGATACGTTAAAACCGGATCGAACCACCCGCGTACGGACATACACCGATCCGAAGACCGGCCTGATCGTGCGTTGCACAGTTGTTGAGTATAAAAATTATCCCACGCTTGAATGGACCCTTGTCTTCAAAAATACAGGCAGTATCGATACGCCATTATTATCTGGGATCCTGCCGTTGGATACGCGCATCAATCGCGACACCGACGGAGAATTCCTCCTGCATCATTTCATCGGCAGCCCGTGCCAGGCCAACGACTACGAGCCGCTGGAAACCGTGCTGGGACCTAAGGCCGAGACACACATCACCACCCAGGGCGGCCGCCCGACCAACAGCGACCTGCCGTATTTCAATATTGAGACCGGCAAGGATAGCGGCGTGATCGCCGTCGTCGGCTGGGCCGGACAGTGGGCCGCGCATTTTGCCCGCTATGATGGCCGATCCCTGCGGATTGCCGCCGGGCAGGAAAATACCTCCTTCCGCCTGCGTCCCGGCGAGGAAGTCCGAAGTCCGCTCGCCATGCTGCAGTTCTATCGGCGCGACTGGATCGCCGCGCAGAATGTCTGGCGATCATGGATGATCGATCACAACGTGCCGCGCCGCGACGGCAAGATCCTTCAGCCGTTCATTTACGTCTGCACCGGCAACTACTACCCAGGCCTGATGACCGAAGCGGCCGGGGAACTGCAATTCCTCCGCGGATTTTTCGAGCGGGAAATCCCCTTCGATTACTGGATCCAGGATGCCGGTTGGTATCCCTGCGATGGCGGCTGGTGGAAGGTCGGCACCTGGGAAGCGGACCGTAATCGCTGGCCGAAAGGCCTTCGCGAGGCCGCCGATTTTCTCCATGCCCGCGGCAAAAAGGCCGTCGTCTGGTTCGAACCGGAACGCGTTGCCGCCGGAACATGGTTGGCGGAAAATCATCCGGAATGGATCATCGGCGGTTCAGGCGGCGGACTCCTGAAGATCGGGGAGCCGGAATGCCGCAAGTGGATCACCGATCGCGTGGATAAAATTCTGATCGAGGAAGGGATCGACTTCTACCGGCAGGATTTCAATATCGATCCGCTCTACTATTGGCGCACCAGTGACGCCGAAGACCGGCAGGGCATCACGGAGATTCGACATGTCGAGGGTTACTTCGCCTATTGGGATGAACTGGTTCGCCGACACCCCGCATTGTGGATCGATACATGCGCTTCGGGCGGAAGGCGGAACGACCTGGAGACGTTGCGTCGGGCAGTACCGATTTTGCGGAGCGATTATGTCGGCGATCCCTATCAGCCGGCGTTCGATCCGCTCACCCAGCAAAACCACATCCACGGCCTCAGCTTTTGGATGCCGTATCACGGCTCGGGTTTCAGCGCCATCGATCCGTATGTTGTCCGAAGTCTGATGGGGCCGATCATTGGTATCGGCACCGATACGAGGATCAAGGATCTCGACTACGCCCTCCTGCAGAAACTCTGCCAGCAATATCGGCGGATTTCCGCGTGTTATCTCGGCGATTATTATCCCCTGACGCCGTACGACAAAACGGCGGCCGTGTGGGCGGCTCGGCAATTTTACCTGCCGGAAACCGGCGAAGGAATCGTGCAGGCCTTTCGCAGGAAAGACTGCGCGGAAGAATCGCAGGTCTTCAAACTCCGCGGGCTGGATCCCCACGCCAGGTATGCGATGGAAGACATGGACACCGGCATGGCGGAGACGCGAACCGGCCGTCAATGGATGGAGGAAGGCCTCAGCGTGACTTGCGCCAATCGTCCCGCCGCCGCCTTATTCCGATATCAACAGCTCAAATAGATTGCTTTCCATTCAACCTGTCGATTGAAAGGTTGGTTGTCAATCGGCTTTGGCGATATCGTAGCACATCAAAGCCGTGCCGTGGCGGATGAATAATCGGCCATGCGAAACCACCGGATGTGCCCAGTGTGTGCCGTCGCCCATGGGAACTTTGAATGTACTGATTACCTGACATTTCTCCGGAGAGGGTTTGACCAGTCCCACAACGCCGTCTTCCGAATAACAGTACAGCATCCCGTCGGCGTAGATGACCGAGCCGCCCTTGCCGACGCCGCGGTCATCCCACATCAGCTTTCCGCCGGCAAACTCCACGCATGTCCATCGACCGGCCGAGTTCTGGTGGCTCGATGCATAGACATATCCATCGACCAGCACCGCCTGACCATGAACCGGATCCTGTTTGGGCTGCTCCCATGTCTGTTTAACACTCTTGCCGTCTTCCGAGATCGCCAAAGCGACGGCACCCTTGCCGTAACCGCTGGTGACATAGAGCAGGCCATCATGATAGATCGGCGTCACCGGGTGATTCTGCCGGGCGTTCTGATAGGGAAACTGCCATAGGATTTTTCCGTCGATGGGTGAAAAGGCCGTCACAATCCGATCATTCAGTGTGACGATCATCCGAATCTTGCCGTGCTCGACCATCATCGGTGAGCAGAAACTGGCCTCGCCTTCCAGCGGTTGGCTGGCCCAGACGGGCTTACCGGTCTTGCGATCCAGCGCCACCATCGCCGCTGTTTTTCCGTAGGGAGTGGCAACTACATGATCCCCGTCGATCAATACGCTTTCCGAGAATCCCCACTGTATCGGCTCGGCATCGTATTTCTGAAAAAGATCTTCCGACCAGACGGGCTTTCCGTCTTCGGCCCGAAAGCAAGAAAGCTTTCCGAATGCGCTGATCACATAAATCAATCCCTCGTGTAGGGTCGGGATCGTTCGCGCGCCGGGGTGAGATTGGCTATACTCCGGGCCGTAGGAGATTTTCCATTTGCGTTTGCCGTCGAGCGTGAAGGCATGAAGTAATCCTTCTTTATCCACAAGACCTGTAACATAGACAATATCACCGGCGGTCGTTACATGACTGAATCCCTTGCCGATATCCTCGACGCTCCACAGCAGCTTGGGTCCCTCCTTCGGCCACTCGCTAAGCAAACCCGTTTCCGCCGACTTTCCGTCACGATCGGGCCCGCGAAACTGCGGCCAGTCCTTGCCGGAGGCCGCCGTCGAACAATCGCCGATAAACCATCCTGTGAAGATCATGCAAGCCGCCATGATTATGGATAGATTTTCTCGTTTCATGATACGCTCCATGAAAAGGGGATCCTTGCCGTTTATATGCAAACAATACAAATCCACAATGACGTTACTAACAAGCCCGCAATATACATTGTATGGGATTGGCGAAGGATGTAAAGCAGAATCGGAAGATAATCCGTCTTCGTTACGGAAGTATCGATCCTCGCATCCAGTTTTCCGCCATCATAGCCAGATCGATCAGATCGACTCGGCCGTCATGGTTCATATCGGCTCGCTCGTAATTATCGTTGACTCGATTGGCACCCTGTCGAAGCCAGCTTGCTGCCAGTTCAAGGATATCCGCCAAATCAACGGTCCCATTAACCCAAAGATCACCCGCCACAGGTTCACGGACGAACGCCACGGTCACCTCCGGAGCCGGCAGATACTGTCCCAACTCGTCGAATACGGCGAATCGCATCCAATGAAGATCGGTTAATGGAGAATGATCTTCCGGCGCTGCCACACGGTATTGCAGGTGAACATGCGGATCGGCCATCTCGCTGTGCACAAAAGAATTGCCGGTTTTTTCAAAGAGCACATTGACCGCCGTATTACGGGCGGTCAGGCCCGGCGAGACATCCACGCACTGAATTACGATCCGGAAGTCCTGATTGACGATGCCCTCGAGCATTCGGTTCGGATCATTCTGAAGCAGATCAAATCCCGGCTCGCCGATTTGATATCGATCGTATCGGGCATTGTAGTACAACGGATAATACCCGTGCAACCAAGTCGGGTCCCCACTGTGATTCGGATCGCTGTGGCGGTATTTCTGCGAGCAATCCAGAAACAACCGATGATCATCGTCGGTTCCCAGGATTCCATCGGCATTTCGGCCGATTAGAAAATGATCCAACGGACAATCCGCGAATACGGATTGGGCGATGAACACAATACAACCCGCGATCCATACGATTTGAGCGATTCGTCGTAGTAGCATTTGAATCATCATGTTGATTACTCCTCTTCCGGCGGCCAACCGGGGGCATGTCCGGGATACCACAGGCATACGCCCGGCCATTCCCAGGTTTGCTCGACCTGCAACGTTTCGGCATGACCGTCCACAAAAACATAGTTGCTTTTTTCATTATGGCGATCCCACGCGATCTGCCCCTTGACCTCTTCGATTGCCCCCCAGTTTTCCGGATGCAAGTGGTCGTAGGCCGTCCACGAATCCGGCGCCTCGCACAGATAAATGCAATACCGCGGATGCCGAATCTCCGAAAGCTTGTTGTATCGACCGCCTGTAGTACTGCATGCCGGATCGATCAGCGAGTTGACCGCGAAACTCGACCATTTCAAGTCGGATTCCTGTTCATCCAGAGGACGCGTCCAGTCCACGAATCGTTTGGATGAATCCGAAGGACAGCGATACAACAAATGAGCGTCGGAATACTCCGCCAGGATATTCAACCAGTAATCCTGCGGCCGGGTCAGATGACACGAACTGGGCGGCAGGCGTTCCTCATTTTCTTCCGTATAGGCCTTCAGCGCAAAGGCAAACTGCCGCATATTGTTGGCGCACATCAGATTCCTCGTCAGCGACTTGGCCTTCTTCAGCGCCGGCAGCATGATTCCCAATAGCATTCCGATCACGGCGATTACCACAAGCAGTTCGATCAGCGTGAAAGCCGGCGAGTTTTGTCGTGAGGTAAAAGATAGGTCGGGGGGCATGTCCTCTCCCCGACCACTACGGCACGATATTATCAATACGAATCGTGACGGTTTCATACGATCTCCCTACGATTCATTCGACCATCGAAACCGATTCCGACGAACCATCATTCCGCCCATCAACAGTAAAGCCAGAGTTGCAGGTTCCGGAATGGTTTCAAAAGAGATAGTGTAATCCGCCGATTCGCCGAAGCCGGTCGAACCCGTATCGACAACTCGGAAAGTCGCCGAAAACAACTCGCCGGGTCCGTCGGCTAGGGCCATGAATCCTGTGTGGATATGAAAATGCCAGGCGCCGAGCGTTCCTTGTTCATTGAAAAGATACTCATCCCACACGGGCGTACCGAATGAAAATACGTCTCCGTCGTTCAGCAGGATTTCCAATCCCGTATTCTCATCTTCCATCCAGAAAACGTCCGGGTTGGAATAGGAAATCCGCTTGAGGGCGATTCGCCAATCGGGAATAATGGCAGAATCAAAACCTCCAAGCTGGAACAGTCCCGATTCCGGATGAGCGCTGTGCCAGCAATCCAGTTCGGCTTCGTAAATTTGTTTATCGCCGATCCATTCGCCTGTCGGTATCATGTGAATGGTATCCCACACCGGCTGATCCGACGTGGAGAAAATCCAGAGGTGTGAATCATCCGTCGTTCCCCATCGCCCGTCGGCATTCCTCCCGATATGGGTATGTTGGTGACCGCTATGGCCGTGATCCAATTCCGCCCAAGTGGTCGGGACCGCCAAAAAAATGACCAGCGCACAGAATAAGCGCATCATAAATACCTCCGTTCAATACGAATTCGTTTTCGGTAGTGGATGCTGTTGGCATCCGATGAATCGACAAAATCGACTACAAATCGATCGGAGGTCCTCGAGCAGGGCAATGGTGGATCATGGAGTGTTGAATGGATTGATCCGGTGAAGTGAGATAAAGATAACTGGATTCGATACCCTCTTCCGAAGCTTCGACGATCAGGAGAATCTTGCCTACTGTTGCGGCAAGCAATTGGCAAAGACTGCAATCCGTGCGATGCGGCCAATGACAGGGTGTATTGGACGACTCGTCTGCGGAATGATGTGATTCCGAACAATAATGATCTTCCGGCATTCCATGGATCGCCGCCACGATTTCGGAGGCGTTGAACCCGAATGTCAGAAGACACGCACCAATCCAAATTCGATACATCCGTACTCGCATTTGTTTTTCTGTCGTCCAATCCTTACAAGGTGGAATTTGTCAATACGATCAAACCGATTTCGATTTCTCTTCGCATTCCGGGCATACGCCTTCCCACTGAACCCGCTGATGGGATACGACGTATCCCTGCACCGGTGCCGTCGGCATCGGCACTTCCACCCCCGGCAGGCAGCTTGTCTGTCCGCAGCTTGTGCAGGTAAAATGCGGATGGCACTGATGCTTGCTGCACTGATGGCCGAGCTCATATCGCCACGTCCGATCCTGCAGATAGGCCTGATGCACTACGCCTGCGGCGACCAAACTCTCGATCGTCCGATACACCGTCACGCGATTGGCCGCCGCCGACCCCACAAGCTCGGCGATCTCGTCGCACGACAGCGGCCCATTCGCCGCCGTCAGCGCCTCCAGCACCGCCGCCCGCGGCTTGGTCTTCCGCAGCCCCGCCGCCAGCAACATCTCCTGCGTGGAATGTTTGTTGTCTGTTTCCATACATCGTCCAATCGTGAATCCGTCTTATCCCAAAAGGTACCCCGAAGCCCCGCAAGGGGCGACAAAACTTCTTCCGCCTGCTGGCTTCTGGCTGATCCAGCCGCCTGTCCCCTATATTTTATCTTTAATATATATCTTTTATCTTATATTTTTAATTTTTCTATCGCATCCAATTCTCACTCAATATCGCCAAATCTTCGATGTCCACCTTCCCATCCCCATTGGTATCCGCTTGGCCCATTGTCGCCGGTGTCGTTGCGAGCCATCGTTCCGCCAGATACAGAAAGTCCTCCATCGCCACGCCATCCGGACACACCCAGTCCACCTTCGGCACCTGCCATCGCAATCGAGGATAATACGCCTGCGGGTCGTTCGGATCGCTCTCTTCACACATCTGCCACACACCAAAATCCCATCCCGCAGCAGCAAACGTTGCCTTCGTCTTCATCTCCGCCGTCGTCTTGCCAACTCCGAAAGCGCTGGTGGTTATCTCCGAAGTCTGTATGTCCCAGAAATTCCCCACAGCAATAGCCGACCCCCATCCGAAAAAACTGCCACATAAGCCGCCCACTTGTGATGTCCCCGTAAGTTTACCTGTCGCATAGCAGGAACTAATCATAAGAGAACAATCCTCACACACGAAACTATGCCCCACCAAGCCGCCGACACCGCTGTCTCCGTAAACAGCCCCTGTCGCATAACAGGAGGTAATCGTACCGTCGTTTGTGGTTCCGGTCAGACCTCCGACATCGGATGTTCCAGTGACTGTCCCCGTCGCAAAGCAATATGTAATTGTACTTCCACTGATTCCCACCAGCCCCCCTATATCAACTTGTCCGCTTACATCTCCCTCTGCGTAACATAAGGTGATTTTACTTTGCAGCCAATTACTTCCTGCCAACCCCCCAACGATACTATCACCATTCGTATTTCCCGTCGCAGAACAGGAATTGATGGTGCTACTCCGTTCATTTACCCCAACCAATCCTCCGACAAGATGATTGCCGATGGTCAAACCATTCGCAAAACATGAAGTGATCGTACCCTTATAATTATCACCCGCCAGACCGCCGATGCGCTGGTTCCCATCCACCATCACGGCCGTAATGCAGGAGGTGATCGTGCCGCCGTTTGGCCACCATCCATTCTGCCCTACCAGCCCACCGACTCTAAAAATACCGTGTACACTTCCTGTCACATGGCAAGATGTGATCCTTCCTTCATTCCACCCCATCAGCCCGCCGACATTATCTTTTCCGGTAATGAATACATTGTCCACGAGCAGATTTTGTATCAACCCATTCTTTCCGAGAAAACCAAAGAGACCGATAAAATCCTCTCCCGGCCGGTTAATCACTGCATTTCGGATGACATGCCCATTACCGTCAAAAACGCCCTGAAATGCCGTCCCTTGGTATCCGCTACTAATTGAATTTTGATCGGGACAGATCGGTCTTATTTCCATTCCCCCCAAATACAAATCCGCCATCAAGATGAAATGCTTGTCGAAAATATTTTCCGGATCTTCATTCATAAATATCTGCCATTGTTCCGCCGTCCAGATCTGGTAGGGATCCTCCATTGTCCCGCTGCCGCCTCCATAGTTTCCAGCAAAAACAGGGCATGTGATGGATACAACCGCGCAAAACAATACCGCCTCTGCCAGACCTATCGCCCCAATCTGTTTTCCCTGCCGTTCCATGTCAATTCCTCCGAATCATTCCCAAACCTCAAAACCCCGTTTGCTCCAATTCCACGAACTTAACTGACAATATCCATTATACAAATCCCCGCCTCTTTCCTCAACCCTTTATCCATAAATCATTTCCAATATCCAATATCCAATATCAAATGGTAATTGTCAATCGTCAATATTCAATAGTCAATTGAAATATCCTGTTCATCCTGTTAATCGTGTCTGAATATCGTTTCCTTCATGTCCTCGCGGTGGAAATCCAATCTGCGAAAATCCTCGCACTCTATGAGTCGTTCGAATTGATTCATATTCAATCGTCAATATTCAATGCGGATGGCACAGCCAGCACTTGTCGTGTTTCGGATCGGCGTTGACAAACAACATCGGAAACACGATATCGCTCACACAACACGGCAGCCACACCGCGATGAACAGTACCACAAGCATCGCGCCGACCAGCCCGACCGTCCAGTCGGCATGGGTGTTCATCAAAATATGCGACGCCGATGCCCATGTGCTGATCAGGATATGCATCGCGTGGGGAACCTTGCTGGTCGGAATAAAAAATGCGATCAGGATTCCCAGCAGGGCGGCCGGATTGACCAGATACCACTCCTCGATGAATCCCAAATGCAGCCGATGCATGATCCCTTCTTCATGTTCACGCTCATGGGCATCTGTTTCAACCGGTATTATCCCCTCCGTATTCGGCGCAACCTCGGCCGTTGTGTCGCCGGCTTCGTGCGAACCATGCACCGCCGATTCCGTCGGCACCGCTACGCCCAGAATCTCCTCGCCGAAAAAAGGAATGATGCAATCGCTCAAGGTCGCCACGCCGATAGATCCCACATAGCCGATCACAAGCACAACGACAAACTGTTTCGCTTTGCGGTGAAGTTGAAACAGCGATGCCGTTACCATTGCGCTCAACAGGACATGCAGCGGATGAAAGATTGAAAACAAAACCGAATCTTGCCCCACGCCCACTTGACGAAAGATCAGCATAAATAAAATCCCTGTTACCGCTCCAAAAAGTGTAAAAGGGGAGTGCTCCTTCAGTTCTTTTCCAATCAACCCAACCCGATCTTTGAATCCCATACTATTCTCCGACTTTATAAGAACGAGACCGTATTCGCAACACAGTTGCAATTATATACGATTTTTGCAACCGTGTTGCAATTAAAATGTAAAAAAATCCGATTATAAATACAATATAGGCAAATACTTATAAAATAACTTAGAATTAATACAAACATTATGAAATTATTTGATAATATGTGCGTCTAATATATAGAGGAACGGTTTGAAAAGGAGCAGGATTTCTACGAGGAGGAAGGGAAGATGAAAAGACTTTCATGTCGGATTTGTTGGGCGTATTATTCATTCCATCTAATTTTCTTTGTAGTCCTGTTGATCGTTGTGAGATTGTCGATAAACAGGCGAATTGAAAATCCCATTCAGTTGAGCTATAGTGAACACATGGCAAAGAGCTTATTTATCATCGATGGACACGCGCATATTTATGCCGCGTATTACGCCCAGATGCGGCCGCTCACCAGTCCCACCGGCGAGCCGACCAAGGCGACGTACATTTTCACCACCGCGATCCTCGGCCTGATCGAACGACAAAAACCCGACATGCTTGTCGTGGCGATGGACTGCAAGGGCAAGAGCTTCCGCTCCGATATGTACGCCGAATACAAGGCGCATCGTCAGCCGATGCCGGAGGATATGCCCGCGCAGATTCGACGCATTGAAGAGATTCTCGCCGCCATGCGGATTCCGATTTTGCGTATCGAAGGTTTCGAGGCCGACGACGTGATCGGCACGCTGGCGACGAAAGCGTCCAGACAGGGCATCGACTGCCGGATCTGTTCCAAAGACAAAGACATGCTGCAGCTTCTGGATGAGCATGTGGCGCTGTACGATATCAAAAGCGGACAGACGACTACCCCGCAGACGCTGATGGATGAGCAGGGGCTCAGGCCCGAGCAATTCATCGATGTGCTCGCGCTGCAGGGCGACGCCTCGGATAATATTCCAGGCGTGGCGGATGTCGGGCCCAAGACGGCGATAACATGGATACAAAAGTACGGGAGTATCGACAATCTCCTGGCCCATGCCGACGAGATCGCGGGCAAACGCGGAGAGAATCTGCGAAACTCCAAAGAGATTCTGGACCTGAGCCGCAAGCTGGTTGTCATCGACCGCGAAGCGCCGGTGGAAATTGACGAGGCCGAATTTGCGGTCAAGGAACCGGATAAGCAGGCCCTTGGAAAGGTTTTTTCCGAGCTGGACTTCACCCGGCTGATCGGTTCGATGGGTTTGACGCGGGTCTGGACCGCGCCGCCGGCAGAACAAGGTCGCGCAAAGGGGCAGGGCGATTTGTTTTCCTCCAAGCCATCCGAAGAATCTACAGCGACCTCCGCTGTATCGACGGGTCTCCAATCGGCGGCGACGACGGACAAGAAATACATTTGCGTGGATACGGCCGATGCGCTGGAAAAACTGGCGACCGAATTGAAGAAGCAAAAACGGATCGCCGTCGATACCGAGACCGATTCCATCGATCCCATGCGGGCGGACCTGGTTGGCATGAGTTTTTCCTGGCGGGCCAAGCTGGGATATTACCTGCCGATCAAGGCGCCGCTGGGCCAGACGCATCTGGAACTGTCGCAGGTGAAAAAAATCATCGGGCCGATCCTGGCCGATGAAAAGATTCAAAAGGTGGGCCAGAATATCAAGTATGACCTGCTCGTGCTGGGCAATGCGGGAATGCCGGTTGCGGGCGTGGTCTTCGATACGATGGTCGCCTCGTATTGCCTGTCGGCGGACCGCATGAGCCATTCGATGGACGCGATGGCCCGCGATTATCTCGGCTACGAGACGATCACGCTGGCCAGCCTGATCGGCAAGGGGAAAAACCAACTGACCTTCGACATGGTCGATACGGCCGCGGCGACCGACTATGCCGCCGAAGACGCCGAAGTCACCTGGCGGCTGTACGAATATCTATCGCCGCGTTTGGCCGAATTGCCCAAGATCAAGAAGCTCTTCGAAGAGGTCGAGATGCCGCTGGCGCTGGTCCTGACGGAACTGGAACGCAATGGCGTATTTGTCGATACAAAACTCTTGCGAAAGACCGGCTCGCTGGTCGATGACGAAGTCAAACAACTCATCGATGCGATCTATAAGGAAGCGGGGACGACCTTCAACATCGACTCGACCAAACAGCTCGGCGAAATCCTGTTCGACCGGCTGGGATTGAAATCCGTCCGTTCCGGCAAGACCATGCGCAGTACCGATGCATCCGTCCTGGAAGAACTCGAAGGCGAACATCCCGTCGTCGGGCTGATCCTGCAATATCGCCAGCTCGTCAAACTCAAGAACACCTATCTGGACAAGCTGGGCCAGCTCCTTCATCCGCGAACGGGGCGAATTCACGCCTCGTTCAACCAAACCGTTACGGCGACCGGCCGTCTCAGCTCCAGCGACCCGAACCTGCAGAATATTCCCGTGCGGACGGAGTTGGGCAAACAGATCCGCGCCGCCTTCGTTGCACAGAAGGATGGCGATTGCATCCTCAGCGCGGACTATTCACAGATCGAACTGCGATTGCTGGCGCATTTTTCCGGCGATCCCGCGCTGCGCAAGGCCTTCGCCGAAAATCAGGACATCCATCGTTTCGTCGCATCGCAGGTGTTCGGCGTCAACCTCGATGATGTGACCGATCAAATGCGTTCGCGGGCCAAGGCGGTCAACTTCGGAATCATCTACGGGCAGGGAGCATTCGGTCTGGCCCGAACGGTTGGGATCGGTCAGGGCGAGGCCAAACGGTTTATCGACGAGTATTTCGCGCGATATGCGGCGATCCGAACGTTCATGGATGATGCGATCGCGACGACCCGCCAAAGCGGATTCGCCGAGACGATGCTGGGTCGAAGACGGCCGATCGTCGGGCTGGCCAGCAAAAACTTTAACGTCCGAAGCCAGGCGCAGCGCCTGACGATTAATACCATCATCCAGGGAACAGCGGCCGATCTGATCAAGGTCGCGATGATCAATATCCAGCGGCGGATCGCGAGCGAGAATCTGCCGATCCGAATGATTCTGCAGATTCACGACGAGCTGGTTTTCGAACTTCCGCAGGCCGGCGCCGAAAAAACCGGCCGATGGATCGCCGACGAAATGGCATCGGCCATCCAACTCGACGTGCCGTTGAAGGTCGATGTGACGATCGGGCATTCTTGGCTGGGCGACAAGTAATTTCGATTGACACCAGTCGTTTCCTATGTGCTTTTTTCCACCGGATATGCAGATACTCTACAATCCATGAAGAAACGAGGATAACTGATGGCGAGATCACAATTGGAAAAACTTCGAATTCCCTTATCGCGAATCTATTGCATAATCATTGTCGCGCTGGTTTGCGTATTTCATCCGGGTCTTGGGCTGTGGATGGAATTAATCTTTTTCTCGATAGGTCTGATATTGGTGGCAATCGGCTCAATTGGACGATTGTGGTGCATGTTGTATATTTCCGGACACAAAACAAAGACATTAATTACGACCGGTCCTTATTCCTTATGTCGTAATCCCTTGTATTGTTTCAGTTTTATAGGAACGATCGGTCTTGGTTTTTCGGCGGAATCGCTTGTGGTTACCCTTTTACTAACCATCCCCATGTTGTTCTTGTATCCGTTTTTGTTCTATCTGTGGTAATACGAAGGACGTGCCGAAACAACAGAAGGCGAATATGTCTCCCCTATACCGGGGCTTCTACTCCATATTCCATCGGTCCACGGCCGGATTAACGATATGGCCGGTGTACCATCGGTACTGAATATCCTTGCCTGTGGTTTCATGAATCCGCGATACATGACCGTCAAGCCAGAGACTGTTTGAAAGTCCCTTTTCCACTGCGTAGGGATCCGTTTTGTTTTTCCGAGCGTAGGAGGATCGGTTGTGACGGAAACACTCGGAAACACATTCCGGGTACGGGACGATATAATTCTGTCTCCACTGGCTGAGGTTGATTCCGCCCGCATTCGGGGTGAACATGTCTGAATAAGCGCCATCCAGGGTCTGCTCGATGTGGTCCTGGCAGAAGATCACGCTTGCGGGAACCTTAAAATCGGTGATCCTCCTGAATCGGACCCTATCCGTAGAGTCATAGGCGATATATCCATTGATGCCGTAGTGGCAGAAATAGAACATTTGCCGGAGCAATGTTTCGTTCCAGCCGGCAAACGGTTCGTTGCCGACGCACCACATATCGACCCTTTTGGCGGCGGTACAGTGGAATACGTCTTGGGTATCGGCATAGTGAGAATAAGCGATAGCCCAGTACGCCCAGCTATGATCGCTGTCATAGGCCTCTCCGGTGTTCGGATTTTCCCAAAGCCCGAAATTGGTGATATTGTGGAACCGGTTGTCATTGGACTCAAGATACCCGGCAATCGCATACCCGATCCCGCGCAGATGGGCGGCACAGACGCTCGTTTTGGCCTGCTCCCTGGCGCTTCGCAATGCGGGCACTGTGATCGCAAGCAATACGGCGATAACCGCGATGACCACCAGTAATTCGATCAGTGTAAAGGCCTTCTGGTTCATTCAATGCTCCGAAACCAGCTTGATTCCGAGATTGATTATAGCCAAACCGGAGAGCCGGACAAGGAAAAAGGGAAGTGAATCCATAGCGCCGAAAAAAATCCCCATTGAAGGGTCGGTGACAGTCCCGCATGGCTGACAAGCTTGGCGTTTCCGCCGGGATTATGAGCGTTCTTTCCGCTCTATGGTTTCATTCACTTTGGAATCATCGGCCGGTGAGCAGGTGCTCGATGAGAATCTTGAGGCCGATGCCGATGATGACCAGCCCCGCGATGATTTCGAGTTTGTTTTCAAAGAATGTCCCGATCTTCTGACCGATCCACCAGCCGATCCCGGAGATGACAAACGTGATAACGCCGATAGCCGCCGCGGCCGTGAAGACGTGTTCGGTAATCAGCGACAGCGTTACTCCAACGGCCAGAGCATCGATGCTGGTGGCCACGCTGAGGGCGAATACGACCGCCAGATTGGTCGGGTCATTGGGTTTGGATTCGACCTCCTTGATCTTGAAGGCCTCATAGAGCATCTTTCCGCCGATGATCAAGAGAAGTCCGAAAGCAATCCAATGGTCGTAGCCCTGGATAAAGGACTCCATGCTCTTACCGGCCAGATAACCCAGAATCGGCATGACAGCCTGAAACAATCCAAAGAACACGGCCATTCGCAGGCCGTGACGAAGCCGCAGGTGACGATAGATACCGCCGGAGGCGACGGAGATTGAGAAGGCATCCATGGACAGGCCGACGGCGATCAGAAAGACGGTAATTATTTCCGTTAACGTCATGGCTGGACGGTGCCTCCCGCGGAATGGGAAGGTTCCTCCCCGTAGGTTGGCGGTGGAAGAATATCAAAAACGGTGATCTCGGGCCGGGCGCAAAAGCGCACACGGGGAGATCGGCCGCCTTCCATGCCGATCCCGCGATTGATGTAGGCGATACGATCCACTCGATGAAAGGTAGGAGGAACCGAAGAATTGTGAGTCGTATTTGCCAGATTATATATTCCCGATTCGTATTTTTTCCCCTGGCGCGACATCGTGACTAATGCGCCGTAGAAGGGCAGGGCGACTTGTCCGCCGTGAAGGTGGCCAGCCAGATACAGATCGACCGGCGTATTCGTGGACTCATCGATCAGGTCGGGAGTATGGTAGAGGAAGATGTTCAACGTCTTATGATCGAGCTTTCCGGCAAGCGGACTCAAGGAGGCCTTCCTGTTATGGATAAGCCCGGATATCGTGATTGAATTGCCCTGTTTTTCAATCGTTTGGATATCGCCGTTCAACTCCTGAAATCCCGTACCGGCAAACAGATCCATCGATGGATAGTAATGGTTATCGATATTTCCCCGAACGGCAAATTTTCCGATGGAGGCCTTGAGCGAACTCAGCATCTTCTGAAACGTCGGAAGGGCTCCACGATCATTGAGCGCGTCGCCGGTAAACACAATTACATCCGGTTTCAAGCCGTTGACGATTTCCACGACGCGGTTTTCATTTCTCTCTTTGAGATCGCAATGCGTATCGCTGATCTGAATAACGCGCAACGATCCTGTATTCAATTTCCAGGTATAGAGCGTGACGTGATTGACTTCGATCCAGGTTGGTTCGATCCAATACCCATACGCAAGACAGAGGATACCCAGCAGGGCCGCTGCGTGAATACAGAATGCCGCTTTTCCCGTCAGGGCATGACGGGGATGGGGCAAACGTCGAATCCGCAGAATCAAATACCGAATCCACAACCCGGCTTCGAGGGTATAGACACAAGCAACGAGACCGAGGAAGAGAATCGCGCGAATCGCATCGGGACGGCTCAGCATTTCATATCCTTGCAGCAGACAATTCCGGGGTTGGTCAGGTCCTGCGCGATGGATTGGCCTGGCGGGACGATGAGAAATTCCTCCGGGTCCCATTGACCGTCGAGCATTCGTTGCATCAGGCCGGGATCGCCGGGTACTTCATCGTAATTCCACTTGAGGTACTCGGCGCAGCGGCGCGTGTATTGTTTGTATTCTTCGCTGCCGGGCAGGTTCCAATCGACATACGTGGCCCAGGAGTATTCTTTCATCCAGCCCTCCTGCATCTCCATCAGATAGGCGGCATTGTCGGCGCCATATTTTTCGGTGTACTCGCGGAGGGTCGCTTCGAAGCGTTCCTGGCTGGGCTGTTTTCCGTCTTCGATCCAGCCGGGACTGTACCAATAGATGCCGCGATGGGAATCGAAGTAATTCTGGTAGCGTTGGCGCGAACCGAGTAGCAGGGTGATGCAGTCGTGGCCGCGCGGCGCGACAATGGGGATCGATGCCGACAGGCCGACGATGCCGTTGCTGCACAATCCGTAGCCGAGCAGCAGCGCGTCATACGGCCGGTCCTGGATATCGCGAACGGATTGGACGGCATCAATCAGTTGGGTACGAAGTTTATCCGGCTCATTGTGCAGGCCCTGCGGCATCAGATGGATATCCACCGTGTTGCGGGATCGGGCGGCACAAAAGTAGCTTTCCTTCTGCAGGACTTTACAGACGATTAATTTCAGTCGCATGAGGCGATTATAGCCGATAAACCGGCGGATGTAAACCCGTCATGCGACTGGCAATGCGACCGGCCGTCCTCAGGATATAACCTTACATTTGTTTGGCGATCAGTACCGCCCAGTGACCCTCTCCCGGCGTGGACAGCGAAATCGATTTTGCGCCGTTCGAGGTAGTTTCGGGCAGCCAGGCGCTCTTGGCGATATCGAGCCAGCGGATGGACAGGGTCCCCTGCAAACCGGAAACATCGAGGGTAACCGTTCCTTGTGCCGGAAAATAGACGGCGATCCGCTTTCCCGCTATCGAGGAAGCATAGGCCTCGTTATCCGCGCGATCCGACAGCAGGGCGAATTGAGAATCCGGTTTTGCCGAGACGATGTCGAAGTGGTCCAGAAGCATTCGCATACTCTTCAGATGGGCCTGGGCGATCGGGCTTAGCCCCACTCCGGAGTCCGGCCGGTGAAACCGCGCCGCGGCCAGCCCGCCGAAGATATTCCGCCAAAACCGTTCGAGGCCATCCTGGGTGTTGCCAAAGCGGCCGCCGTCGGCGCCGTAGATCTTGACGTTGTTGAGCGGTCTTGGCTTGTCGGCGATCCGAGCGTATTGTTTCTGGGCGTTGATCCAGTGGGCCTGGCCTTTCTGGTGATTGTTTTGCGAAATATCCACGAAAGAGAAAATCTCCGGATGATCGAACGTGGCGTTGTGCTGCGGGTTGGAAAGATCCCAGGCGTCCCACATCTCGGTCGTATGCACGATACGATTCTGTTGTCGCGCCTTGTCCTGAATGTAACGGGCCCAGTACCAGCCCCATTCCGGTGTAACGGCGG
Source organism: uncultured Pirellulales bacterium (assembly GCA_964386005.1). GTDB lineage: Bacteria > Planctomycetota > Phycisphaerae > Sedimentisphaerales > Anaerohalosphaeraceae > FEN-1350. The sequence continues at coordinate 19,002 of CAYLSB010000038.1, forward strand.
TTTCGTTGTCCATACAGTACAGGACATGGCCGTAGCGAAGGGAATGGGAAAGCATTTTATCCACGAACTTCCGCTGGTATTTCAGGACGGTCGCCTGGTTGCGTTCCCTGGGGATCGACCAGAAAAAATTGTTCTTTCGCTGCGTGGGATGCGAATCGACTTCCGTCGGAAGGCCCGATTCTTCCGCGGTGTAGGTGATATTGTTTTTCGGATTCATGGGATTGACGTTCCAGTATTGCATGTAAAAATCGAAGGTCTCCCACACTTCGATCTGGACGATGATATCGCGCTGATGGGTCCATTCGAGGAAATTCGAAAACCGTTTCCAGTATTCATCATCCCACTGGTCGAGATCGTATTTTCCGCTGTCGAGTTTTTTGAACGGCCAGACATTGCCCGGATCCCGGCTGGACATGCTGTTGCGAACGTAATTTCCGCCGACGCTTGCGAGCAGGTCGAGGTGTTCCTTGAGGTTGGGAATCTGAAAGAGGTTGTCTTCGACAGAGCCGCCGATGAGCACGATCGGCCTGCCCTTGTATTGCCAGTAGCGGGGATTCTGCTTGCTGATTTCAATCCGATCGGATTGGGCACATACCGGCGAAGGAATCCATGAAAACAGCAGGGCCGCAATCGCCACATAGCGGAGTGGAATGGAATCAAGGTCGAAACGTTTCATAAGGTTCTCCTTTTCGATTTCGTGTTATTATGGATTTGGGATTTTCCATGATGGTGTTCCGAATGACTCATACGTCAGGACGAGTTTGCGGATATAGAACAGGTCGGCCTTGCACCAGGGGATGTCGATATAACGCGTCAGAGATTCGGGCTTGTCATTGAGAATCGAGGCGCGTGCGGAAAAAATTTCCATCGAGGATGTCGGAAGATCAAAGGGTGATTCATTGCGCCACAGTGTCTCGACGTTCCAGGCCAAATACCATGTCGGCCGATGATAATCGACATAAGTGACCATCAGATCGTTCTGGATATCGCCGACGAAGGTTGCCAGCAGGCGACCGACTTCCGGCGTAAGATTCCGCCATCGGGCATAGACGCTGCGCCCCGTCGGCGCCGGAAGGATCAGGCCGCCTTTGGGATAGGCGAACTCGTAGGCCAGCCGATCGCGCATCGCCTGACGGGCGGCGGCGAGGCCTTTGGTCTCGGCGTCGGAATCGGCGAAGCGGCGGGCCAGGCGACAATACGCGATCAGGCCGGACAGACGCCCGTTGCCGCAATCGATGGCCTTTTCATCGGCGGGTTGATAGATCCACTCGCGAATCTGCCGCCAACACGAACGAAGATCGTCAAAGTCGTTTGTGCGGTCGGCCCAAAGCCAGGCGGAATAGAATCGCGCAAGATCGTCGCGCGATGGATCATCCTGCAGCTTGAGAAGTCCGGCAGGAGGCACATCGTAATATGAACGAAGTATCCCGGCATGATCCGAAAACCGCTTCTGACCGATCGGCCCGGATAATGGTTCGTCGTCATTTCCAAGAGCGGCAACAAACTCGCGAACGCGGATTTGCAGATCCTTGTCCAGATGCGGGTATGCCATGGCCAATACTTCCAGCAGTTCCGCCGGTTCGGTAAAATATCGATAAGCTTCCCGCGGATGTTTGCCCGATGGAAATATCCACGGCTGCCAGGATTGTTCCATCAATTCCTTTACAGTGTGGGAAATCTGGTCGCGAAGTTTTGTGGTGGTCGAATGAACCGGGATGCTATCGGTGACCGCTTTCTGAAAAATGATTTCATCCAATTGCGAATCCGTGACGGTCTCCAGACGAGTCCGAATCTCTTGACGGCTCATCGGTCGTTGTCGCGTGCCTTCGAATTTTTCCGGCAGGAGCTTGAGCACATTGTCCAATCGCGGAGTATCGAGCGTATCCCAATCCCACGATCGTGATGAAATCTTTTGGATTTCGTCGGCGGTTAAGTCGGCCTTCAAGGGTGGAGTTTCCCTGTCAGCGTCGCCGTTGGCTTTCATGCGATAGGCCATGATTGCGCAGCCGCTGTTGAGTTCGTGGGTCGGCAGAAAATAAAAACTGTCGCCGGCCACGCTGACGGGTGTGTCGATGACCGAACCGCCGCCATAGACGGCCGTGCCCCGTGCGAGCCACTCCTGGCCGTTGGGAATCGTCTCGCCGCGGAAGACCTTCGCCCAGATGCCCAGTGCATGGCCCTCTTTCGGTTCGTGAATATTGCGGCAGAACGGCTCACCGTATCCTTTCAGCGTATCCAGGTCCATTGCGTTGACATTGTCCTGATGAGTATTGATCAGCACACGACCGGCAACCGTTAGCTGACTCATCTCGTCGTGCACCAGCAACAAGCTGTCGTGCCAGCCGTATGTGCGACTCTGGTCCATGATCGGTTCGATTCGACCGGTCGATGTATCGAGATATCCGACATTGAGAAATGGCGAGTAATGTTCATAACGACTGCGAAGCAGCGCCTGAAACTTGACGATGACCTTGCCATCCGGGGTAACCAGCGGCGGTGACTGTGTGCCGTTCATACTCTCGGCATAGACAATCGGAGTAACAAATTTTTGCCTGCCGGTTTCGGAGTCCAGCACGAAGAACGTTTGATACGCCGGTTCTTCCGTGAGTCGCTTACGAATGTAATCGAGCTGTGAGTCGTAGGTCTTGGGGTCGGCCATCTTTTCGAAGTTCGCTTTGCGGAGGCGATCATTGTCTTGCTTGTTGTGTCGCCATGAGGCGAAGTCGCCGAAGATTTCCTTGACCATGTCCAGCAGAATCGGCTCGAAATTGTCCAGCGTCATCACCGGAGTAACCGTTACCATTACCGAGCCGTCGGGTGCGACGACCGGATAATATCCCCGAAAACTCGCGCCCGGCAGTTTGGGACTGGTCCATTCGATCCTGCCGGTACTCGCATCGAGAGCATATACATGCATATTTTCCGCGGCGATATATACACGGCCGTTGCGGGAGTCCATCGCCGGGCTGGATAGCACCGGTCCACCGATGGCCGCTTTCCAGCGAAGAATCCCACTTGAAGTATCAAAAGCATACATGGCCGAATCCCTGCCCCCGATGATCACAACTCCGTCGTGAATCAGCGGAGAATTCCACATCGCCAGCGAATTAACCTGTGACCAAAGAACTCTGCCGTCGGCGATATTCATGGCGATGATTTTACCGAGGATATTTCCAAAGATTGCCTGGCCGTTAGCGATAGCGACGGTATGAAGAATGGCCCCGCCGCTGTTGAATGCCCATACGTCTTTACCCGTCTCGGCATCTATGGCATGAAGAATTCCCTTCATGGTTCCGATGAAGACTTTTCCATCGGCAATGATCGGCTGTACGCCGGCGAAAATTCCCTCACTCGGAAATAATCGATACCATTTCCGTTCGAACGGCGGCCGGATTTCCTGCGTCGTCGTTCCGCTTCGTGCCACATCGTGGGCCAGCATCGGCCAGGAATCCTCGGCGGCAGTGGCGGAACTGGAAAGGTTCGACAAGACGCAAAGAACTGCGATGATCCAATCTGTGCCCAATTGCTTCATCATTTACATCCCTTTGATTCGAGAACCGCCGAAACTGGATTCCCGCTTTCGCGGGAATGACAAGCGGTCGTGACAGAGTACGGCCCTCCGGATTACTTTTGATGTCACTTCCGAAACGGCTGATCGGCGCCGGGCTTTTTGATCTTGTCCGGTTGGATCGTGCCGGGCTTCCAGTTCCGCGCCATTTGAATATCCGCCTCCACGTTTTTCGTCAATGCCGGAATATCGACCCAGCCGACACGGTTATACAGGATCGGTTGCTTGTATTGCTTGGTATATGCGTTCGAATAATGTTTCCAATGATCCAAAGCTTTTTCAAGTTCTATTACCGCCTGATCGCGATGCTTGTCACCCTGATTGGCATCATACAAAACCAATTCGCAGGCGCCCCGAATCTTGGCTGAATAATACGAGCCCAGATGGGCCATCGTCTCGATATCACCAAGAATAAGATCCAGTTCCCCCGACGATTGAGTTTCTTTTCTAAGTAATTCCACACCTTTCAGGGCTTTATCGGCATATCCCCGGAGATCACCTGCAACTCGATTTTCCCGTATGGGATGCGCAGCAATCAGATTTGAAGCCCGCCACTGGAGGATATTCTGATCGCCGCTGCCCGGCATGGTCTGGCCTTCGATGAAATCACGGACGGTGTAGAAGCCCTTGTGCCGCGGATGGCTGATGCATGCCTCCGGAAACCAGCGAAGATCGATATCGCCCCAGAAGAATCGCGTGATGGTTGGAAAGATCTTCGACGCCTCAGCCCAGGTGGTGAACAATTCCTTCTCGATGGATTCGGGAATTCCATAATGGGCGGCCATCAGTTTTGAAAAGTACGGATCGGAAATCGTCGGGTCGTAACTTAGCCGTCCCCAGAGAAGAAAGCTGAACCATTGCTTGTCGATGACCAATTGCCGCGGGGTTTGCGGCCGAAGGGCCATCGCCTCGCGACCCCAGCAATAACCATCAGGGCCCATGTAAAATCCCGCCAGCTTATCCGATCCCGGCATGGCCTGGATATAACGGCGGGCGTAGTCACTGTCGGCCCAGCGGAAGCTGTAGATGTCGTCATTGCGAACCGTCAGCCATGTCCGTCGTTGCGGCGACAGATACGGCAGAACCTCGTTGATAAACGGCGGATTGACGGACGAATACATGTGAGCGATCGAATACTTGAAACTGTACTCCATCGGGCAGGCCAGGTTTTTCCAAATCCGCTCGACATCGTCGAATCGCGTCATGTGAAAACGATGGATCAGACGGAATTTGCGGCTGGGCAGTTCGCGGAGGGCGTCGTTAATTCCTTCGCCGTAGGTCTTCCACAGCCACATCTCGCGCGAGTATTCATCCTTGCGGTCTTCGAGTTGTTCGCCGGCGGTGATGCCGATTCCGGCAAGCAACGGATACGTCTTGATCAGTTCGCGGACCGATGCGCGGAAATACGCAATCGTCGTTTCGTCCGTCTGCGATTGCTTGATGCCGTGTTTGCCTTCGGCGCCGAAGGTGAACATATTCCAGGTGAACCAATAGACTTCGATACCACGATCATGGGCATATTGCATCACCTTTTGCCAGAAATCAATCTTCTCATCGAGGGTCATCCGCCGCAGGATCTCGACATCCTTGAGCATCGCCGGCCGAAGCATATCGGAGCCGCTGTGCGAAAACGAATCATCCAGCGGCATCTTCGTCCGCCAGACATCAGCCAAAGCGACATCGGGAAATTCCAGGACCTTAACGATCGAAGGGAACGGGTGCAGGTTCCACAGCGTTAGGACATTGAAGCGATGTTCAGCCATTGCGTCGAGAAACTCCCGCCAAAAATCCATCGACCACATCTCGGGAATATTGGCTTGAAAGGCATTGCTGCAATCCGAGTAGCTCGGCGTTCGCAGGTCCAGCGGGATGTTGAACTTGATTCCTCGCTTGGCCATGAAGGGGGCGTGGGTACGGTCGTCGGTCGAATCGACCGCGCCGAGCCGGATCGCTTCGGCAATGTCCATGCCGCCATACATGGCTCCGGCCGCATCGCCACCGACGACCCAGATTCGATTGCCGACCCGGCGGATGAGGTAGCCCTGCGGGATAAGCTTACCGAGTTGTTGGCGAACTGAATCGGGAAGCTCGTTGATCTTCGATGCCTGATTTACATCGACAAGGATAACTTCCGATCCATCGGCGTTTTCCGCAAGATTGCCGATCTCTTTTACGCGAATCGAAAAATCCCATGGCTTTATCCCCTTGATTTTCTCGACCGCAAAGTCAATCGGCCCGCTCGATTGCCGATAGACGGTAACCTCCTGCGCCCCGAACGAAACGGAAATACAAAAGGCCAATATCCATACAGGGATTACGATTTTATAGAGTCGGATCATCGTATTCCCTCCGCGCTGAAGTGAGCATTTCGCCAAGCCGATCCCGTTGCGATTTGAAATTCGGATCGTCGGCCAGATTTTTCATTTCCCATGGATCCGTCTGCAGGTCAAACAGTTGTGTATGCCGCTGATCGGCGACGGTATATATAATGAGTTTGTATCGGCCGTCGCAGCAGCCGCGCATCAGATTGCGGTAAGCATAGAAAATCGTCTCGCGGGCCTTGGTTTTCGGATGTGCAATCATGGGAGCCAAACTGACACCTTCGGCGTTGGCCGGTTTAGGAATATTGAACCAATCGCAGATCGTTGGATAAATATCCAGAAGGTAACAGACGCCGTCGCGTTTTTGTCCTGGAGGAATGTTCGGTCCGGCCATCAATAGCGGTACGCGAACACTGTGTTCATAGAGATTCTGTTTGCCCATCAATCCGTGCTGACCGACGGCCAGGCCGTTATCGCCGGCGAAGATGACGATCGTATCCTTCGTCCGGCCGGTTTCGTCGAGAGCGTGGAAAATGCGCCCGACCTGTGCGTCAAGGTGCGTGATCATCGCGTAGTATTCGCCGATCTGTCGGCGTATGTCGGCCGGATCGCGCGGAAACGATGCCAGTAACTCATCGCGGAGCTTTAGATCGCCGTTGTCGAAGGGATGCTGCGGCAGAAAATTCGGCGGAAGCTCAATCGATTCGGCCGGATACATACTCGTGTATTCCGGCGGCGCCGTCCGCGGATCGTGCGGCGAAGTGAATGCCACATACAGGAAAAAGGGATTGTCGCTTTTCCGACCGCGGATAAAATCGACCGCGGCATCGGCGAACATTTCGCTGGAAGCTTTCTGTCCAATGGTTTGCCGTTCCTTGGGATACGTTCCTTCCGGATTGTATTCCTGTACGGGAACTTTGTACTGATCGGACATGCCCCCAAAGAAAATTTTCGCTCCGCCGGCGAAAGCGCGATTGAATGCGGTCGGTTCGCTGTGCCACTTGCCGACGGCGAATGTGTCGTAACCGACTTTGGCCAGGGCCTGGCCGAGGAACAGATCCGTTTCGGGAATCTGTCGCCCGTCCTTTTGCAGGTGAAACAGTGTCCGTCCCGTCAACAGCATTGCACGGCTGGGAATGCAGATCGCTCCCTGCATTCCGCCCATGATGTGCGCCCGCGTGAAGATCGTACCGCGCGCCGCCAGCGCGTCGAGGTTGGGCGTCTTGACCGGATAGCCAAGACAACCGAGCGTACTGAATCGCTGATCGTCGGAAAATAGGATTACAATGTTCGGACGAGGCGGCGCCTTTTCCTTACCTTCTTCAGACATTTGTTGTTCGATCACTGCCGCGCATCCCGCCGCGCCGATCGGAACGATTCCCGCGAATCGCAGAAAATCCCTTCGCGATAAAATCATATTTCTCCCTCCTTATTATATTTTACATACGCATAATACGCTCCTCGTTCGGTTCCGTCGGCGTCGATCAGCCAGGTCTCGATCCGCGCGGGGCTTGCCGGAAGTTTGGTTGTAAAAACCGCCGCCATGTCGTTTTCGCCGATTTCCACCGTCTGATCAAACGCGCGGACTTTCACGGATGCGCTGACGACCGTCGGATCCGGCGGCGCATTTTTGTCCGGTTCCGGTTTGACCGATTCCACATAACCGATTCGCAATCGCGCCTTGACCGCCGGAATCGCGACATCGCCCGGGTTGGCTTGGCGAATTCCCAGCCCCGCCTCTTTCGGCCAGCGGCACAACTCAAACTGATATTCGCCCGCGCGATCGAATCGGACCGCCCAGAAACCGTTCATTTTGCGGGCGGCGTGAATTTCCCTTTGGTAAGCGGCGGCCTGTTCGTGCCAGTCGTGGCACGTGAGGCGACTGGGATTTTCCTTTTCGCTGCCGAGCACAATCCGGCAATATTCGTCGAATCGCTCCGACACATCGCGCCACCACAGATCGTATTCAAACTTGAGTTGCGCCACAATATTCGGGTGATCGGCCGCGACCTGGGTTCGCTGCGCCGGATCGGCGAGGATATCGTAGAGCTCCGTTTCGCCGACCAACCGCCAACGCCGGGTCATCACGGTTGTCTGACGCCATTTTTCCGGTTTCGCAACCCGTTGCGAATGAACGAACAATGTCCGATTGGGCTGCTCGACTTTGCCTTCGATGATGGGCAGTAGATTGATCCCGTCAAAGGCGATCCCCTTTGGCGGTTCGAGTCCGCACAGGTCGATCAGCGTCGGCAGCACGTCGATATGCCCGCATAAAGTATCGATATCGCATCCGGTCGAAAATCCTCCCGCCGGATATCGGATCCAGCACGGGGTGCGATGGCCCCCGTCATAAACGCTGCCCTTTTTGCCGCGCATACCCGCGTTGAATCCGCGCCGCACAAATCCTTCCTGGTCGAGATCAACTCCGGCGGCCGTGCCGTTGTCCGTCATGAAGATCACGACGGTGTCGCGTTCAAGATCGAGCGATCGCAATGTTTCCATCAGCTTTTTGACTCGGCCGTCAAAATGTTCGATCATCCCGCAGAAGGCGGGATTGGGAATTTTCGGATCAGTACGGTATTTGGCGATAAACGCCTCCGCAACCAGATAGGGATCGTGCGGGACATTCGTCGGCAGATAACAGAAAAAGGGCCGATTCCGATCCGCCTCGATAAATCGCGTTGCCGCGTCGAACCACACATCCGTGCAATATCCTTTCTGTTGTTCCCACACTCCGTTGTGCAGATAGTGATCGTCGAAATACTTGTTGCCCCAGTAGTCGGGAATCTGCGAGACGCCGCCTCCGCCGTGGATGAGCGATTCCTCAAATCCGCGATCCTGCGGCCGATAGGGGTAGTTATCGCCGAGATGCCACTTGCCGAAAATGCCCGTGCGATATCCCGATGCCCGAAAAACATCGGCCATCGTTACTTCATCCGAACGGAGGATGGAACGGCCCTGTATCGTGTGCCATACGCCCACCCGTGCCGAATACCGACCGGTCATCAACGCCGACCGCGTCGGTGCGCAGGTCGGGTCCACGTGAAAATTCGTCAGTCGAATGCTCTGCGACCAGAGGCCGTCCAGGCCCGGCGTCTGCAGAAACGGATTGCCGTGACAGCTCATATCGCCATAGCCCTGGTCATCGGTGATAATCAGAAGAACATTCGGATGTTGTTTTCGGCCGGCCGTATCGGATATCGTTTCGCCGCAGCCGCCGAGCGCAATGCCCGCCGCCGTCAATCCCGCGGCTTTAAAAAATTCTCGTCGATCCATGACTTCTCCGGAAGTGAAAGCCAAAATCACAATCTAGGATTCAAGCGTTTCAATATCTGCAAGATCCTTTTGTCGCCCCAAGGCACGTTTGTTGGCAATCAGCTCGTTTCTACCGATGAAAAACACCGGAACCGTTCCAAACTCCCCCGATGTTTTTCCCGCGTCGATCTGTTCCCACGTCAGGCCGGTCAAACTGGTCAGCAAATCAATTCGAACGGGGGGAAATCCCAGTTGAATCACGCGGTTCGGTTGAGTAAAATCCTCGATACGCAGTTGAAGAGATCCAAACCCAAAATCGGTCAGCGCATTCAGGACCTTTTCGGCGTTTGCGGGATCCGGTCGGATCAGGATATCCAGATCTCCGGTGAAGCGGGGCGATCCGTGAAATGCCATCGCATACGCGCCGACGATGAGGTAATCAGCGTTGTTTTTGTTCAGCAATCGTAACCACTCTTTGAAGTCGGGGTAGAGTTCCATATACCTGCCTTCGATAAAATTCCACGGCATCGATCCGCTCTTGGGGTGGTCGAGACAGCCAGTATTCCCGATTCGAGCGGATCTCGTTATACTCGGACAAGCTCGCTTTATGAACGGTTATTTCAATCATATCGTTTCCATTTGTATCCAAAATCAGGATTTGGATTCCGACTGGGATTTGCTATCCAGGAAACCCATCGCTTTCAGCCATTCGGCACAGCGTTTGGGCCAATCTTCGGCGGCGGGGCAGGAACCTTTTTTTATGCCGTAACCGTGGCCGCCCTTGAGGTAGATATGCATTTCCACCGGGACTTTGGCGGCGCGAAGGGCCTGGTAGAACGCGATCGAATTTTCCGGCGGCACGCCCGTGTCGTCGTTGGAATGCACCAGGAACGTCGGCGGGGTGTCGGGCGTAACCTGTTTTTCGTTGGACATCAATTCGACGAGCTTCGGGTCGGCGTCTTTACCCAGCAGATTATCGCGCGAGCCGAAGTGGGAAAACGGCTGCGTAAACGAGATTACGGGATAACCGAGGATCATGAAATCCGGCCGGCAGCTTTCGCGGTCGATCGGATCGGCGGCGTCGGGCTTTCCCTTGTGAAAATGCGTTCCCGCCGAGGAAGCCAGGTGGCCGCCCGCCGAAAACCCAGTAATGCCGATCCGCTTTGGATCGATATTCCATTCTTTGGCTCGGTGACGGACGGTACAGATCGCGCGCTGTGCATCCATCAGGGGGATCGGATGTTTAAAGGGTACATGACGATATTTCAGAAGGATACCCGCGACGCCGATGGAATTGAGCCACTCGGCGATCTGGCGGCCTTCGTGGTTGGCCGCCAGCAGCCAGTACGCGCCGCCGGGACAGATCACGACCGCACACCCGGTGGCCTTGTCTTTCTCCGGCAGATACACGGTGATCGTCGGCGTTTGTACGTTTCGAATGTAACCGTTGGCATCGACGGTTTCCTTTTCCGTCATCGGCATGGCGCCGGGAACGGCGCTTTCGGGCCACAGGGATAGTTCAGGCAGCACCTCGGCGAACGCCGCGATGGCGAATATCCAAAAAATCCATACCGTAAATGTTGTTTTTCTCATGATGACACCTCCGTTTCAGTTCGTTGTTGTTTTCCGAGTGGATTTCGGTTTGGTTATACCCGCTTCGGGGACTTTCCATATCTCGGATTCGGTCCGCGCTGAGGCGAGAATCGTTTTCATCGGTTCGACGATTGCCGGATTCGCCTCGGCGATATTTTTTGTCTCGCCGATATCGACCGATAGATCGTACAATTCCAGCGGGCCGTCTATTCCTTTGCGGACGGCTTTCCATTGTCCCATCCGCACGGCCTGGCTGAATCCGCCCTCGTGAAATTCCCAATACAGGTACGAATGCTGTTTCTGCTGTTTGGGCTTGCCCAGCAATGTCGGCAAGTACGAAATGCCGTCGAGGCCTTCGGGGGTTTGGATGTGCGCGACATCGCAGGCGGTCGGCAGAAAATCCCAGAAGGCCGAGAGATGGCCGGTAGTCTGTCCGGGTGCGATTGTGCCGGGCCAACAGGCGATCATCGGCACGCGAATGCCGCCGTCGTAGAGATCGCGCTTGATTCCGCGCAACGGGCCGCTGCTATGGTAGAAGTCGGGCTTGAAACCGCCTTCCTTGTGCGGGCCGTTGTCGCTGGAAAAAATCACCAGCGTTCGCTCGGCGATTTTCAGTTCAGCAAGCTTGTCGATCAGGCGGCCGATTTGCGAATCCATCCGCGTAATCATCGCGGCGTGGCCTTTTTGCGGGGCGGGCCAGGGCTTGTCGGCGTAGATGCCCAGATCGGGAACCTCCATGCCTTCATTTTTCGCTTCGTTGTTGGCGTGCGGAATCGTGTACGTCAGATACAGGAAGAAGGGTTTGTCGCTATGTTTCTCGATGAACTGCAGCGATTCTTCCGCGAAGAGATCGGCGGAATATTCGACCTTGTTGCTGGACACGCCGCCGAGGCCTTCGGCATATCCTGGGAAGGGTCGAGTGACAATATTTTTCAGGGCGACTTTATCCTGATTTCGCCAGAGGAATTCCGGGTAGTAGTTGTGCGCGTGGACCTGGCTTTCGTAGCCGAAGAAATCATCGAAGCCCTTGCGGTTGGGAATGCCGGTCGAATCGTTTTCGCCGAGTCCCCACTTGCCGATCAGCCCGGTTGTATAACCGGCGGATTGGAGAATCTCGGCGACGGTTCGATCCTGCGGGCGAAGCGGATTGCGCGAGTTGCCGCGGATATAAGCATGGCCGGTGTGAAGGCCGGTCATCAACACGCAGCGCGATGGAGCACAGACGGTACTGCCGGCGTAGTGATCGGTGAATCGGATGCCGTTGGCGGAGAGACGATCGAGGTTGGGAGTCTGAATCTGTTTCTGGCCGTAGCAGCCGAGGTCGCCGTAGCCGAGGTCGTCGGCAAGGATGAAGATGATATTGGGTTTATTCCCGTGTACGGCCGTGCGTTGCGAAGTCGCCGTGCCCCCGCTACATCCGCCGGCTATGATCGCCGCGGCGCTAAGACCGGCCGATCGCAAAAATTCCCTGCGAGTCAATTGCCAAACCTGATTCATGAATGCGTCTCCTTGTGAAAAGGATTACTGGCTGTTTTGATTTTACCTGCGAATAGCGCAATTGCCAATTGAATTGCCGCCGCCATCTATCTTCACTTGTCAAGATGTGCCTGTTCGTAGCGGTTTTCCCGAACCCTCTCCGGCAGAGGAAACTGCACCCCCTATCCCTATTTCCACGAAATCATTGAATAATTGGCCGACTCGCGGGTATAGTATTGTGAGGGCAACAGGGCCGCTGGAGGGGATATTCTCCACGGCCGAAGCCCGGATCGTTCCGGAGAATCAACGTGGATACGCTTGTGTTGGATGAATGTACCGCCGTCGAACAATGCCGTACCGGCCGGCGCGAGGCCTTTGAGCCGATCGTCAACCGCTACAAAAACGATGCCTATCGCATCGCGCTGGGACTTGTCGGCAGCCACGACGACGCCATGGAACTGACCCAGGAGGCGTTTTATCGGGCCTTCCGTCATCTCGGCCTGCTCCGTCCGGAAACTCCCTTTTTCCCCTGGTTCTACCAGATCCTTCGCAACCTGTGCTTTACGCATCTCCGTCGAAGTAAACTCCGCCACACAGAGCCCCTCCCCGATTCCGAAGGCCGCGACAGCCCCGCACATTCGCCCGACTTCGCGCCGGATGTCCTCCTCGAACAAACGGAAACCAAACGGGCCGTCTGGAAGGCCATCGGACAACTGCCCGACAAGCATCGCGAGATTATTATCCTCCGCCATTTCCAGAATCTCTCGTACGAGCAGATCGCCCGACATCTGTTCTGCAATACCGGAACCGTTATGAGCCGCCTCTTTCATGCCCGCAAGCGGCTCCGCGAAATCCTCGAACAGCAGAAAGGGGGTCAGTGGATATGACCTGTACAAAATATAAAGAATGGCTCATGGGCTACCTCGACAACGAACTGGATGACGCCCAAAAACTCGAACTCCGGCGACACCTTGACGGCTGCGCCGAATGCCGTCGTGACCTGGAAGACTTCCGTAAACTTGTCGCCATCACCGGCGATGTCCAGGTCCGCCTACCCGAAGACCGTCTCTGGGCCGACTACTGGGACCGGCTCTACAACCGCCTCGAACGCCAGACCGCCTGGATCCTCTTTTCCGTGGCCGCCGTGGTGTTGCTGGTCTCCGGCGGCTGGATGTTGATCGAAGCCATTGTTGAAGATCACGGCCTGCCGCTGGTCGTCAAGATCGCGATGCTCGCCACGCTCGTCGGCGGAGCGATCCTGCTGGTCTCGATCGCCCGCGAGCGGCTGTTTTTCTGGAAACATGATCGCTACAGAGATGTGAGGAGATAATCGATGATCCTGACCACAAACGATTGTATAGAAGGCAAAAAAGTCGTCAAGACCCTCGGTCTGGTCTGCGGCAACACCATCCGATGCCGTCACATGGGTCACGATATCAAGGCCTGGTTCGTCAACCTGGTCGGCGGCGAAATCGAAAATTATACCAAGATGATGGCCGAGGCCCGCGAACAGGCCATTGATCGCATGGTCGAACGGGCCCAGAACCTCGGCGCCAATGCCATCGTCGAGATCCGCTTCGGCACTTCGATGATCATGCAGTTCGCCTCCGAGATGCTCGCCTACGGCACCGCCGTCGTCGTCGAAGATGCGGAAAAATAAATTCGTCCACCTTCGGATTACCAACGGGATAATCGGCCGGATCGGATCATCCGAATCGGCCAATATCGTTGGATACGCCGGAACTTCGTTTCCCTGTGATCGCTTTTAGCGTTCGCCCAACAAGACGCATACGCTTCGCGAAGCGCAGTAATAGGCATCCTGGCTTCGCAACAATTTTTCCTTTTGAAATGCCCGAAAATCAACGCGGAGTTTTCGTGATGTGTCGCCAATACAATACCCCGTCCAGCTTTCATGCCATGGCAAGGATATCCATGCCCCTCCGTATAATGCAGGGTGAATCCGAAGAATATCATTTCCGGGAGCGATAGACGTTTGAGATCCCCCCGTAAGGAATCCGTTCATGGAATTCGTCCCGCGAAATCACCGCGAGAGGCCGACCGTTCGATTATCGCGACGGTCGGGAATCGTCCATCCCGGATTCCTTTTCTGTCCGGGCGGGAGTCAAAGCCGTTTCCAATTCCGCCCGCATACGCGGCAGGGCCGACGGGTACCGTTCCCGTATGAACATCAGGAGCTGTTCGCGCACCAGGCAACGAAGCTCCCAGGTCGAAGAACTGTCGGCCCCACTGACCAGAACCCGAAGCTCCATGGTTCGGTCTGTCGCGTTCGTGACTTGCAGCGCACAAACCCGCCGGTCCCAATGGGGGGAGGATTCGACGATTTCACGTAAACGGGTTCGGAGCGGTTCCAGCGGGATCGTATAGTCCACATGCAGCAAAACCGTACCCAGAAGTTCCGCCGAGACCCGGGTCCAGTTCTGGAACGGCCGTTCCATAAAGTAGGTGATGGGAACGATCAGACGCCGTTGATCCCAGATCCGGACGACGACATAGGTCAGCGTGATTTCCTCGATCCGCCCATATTCGTTCTCGACAATCACCACGTCGTCGATGCGAATGGGCTGAGTCAGGGCGATCTGCAGACCCGCGATAAAGGTGGCAAGGGTTTTTTGAGCGGCGATACCCACGACCAGCCCCGCGATTCCCGCCGAGGTCAACAGCGATGCGCCCAGTTGCCTCACTTTATCAAAGGTCATCAGAATGCAGGACAGGGCGATAACGAACACGATCACCACGACAATTCGCTTCATGACCCGCATCTGCGTGTGGATGCTTCGAGCGCGAAGATTATCCCGAACGTCGATATTGAACTGCGATGCGAGGAACTCTTCGACGATGCCGGCGATCCGGATCAACAGCCATGAAACGACGAGGATCATCGCGATTCCCAAACTGTGCATCCCGAATCGCAACTGGGCCTCCGAAAGCCCCAGCAGATCCAAGATAAGCCGTGCCCCGATCACAAGAAGCAACCATCGGGTCGGCGACGCAAGGTTCCGGACAAGAGAATCATCCAGCTTGCCGGCCGTGCGACGGGCCATTCCTTGAAGGATCCGGAACAACAACAAATGTCCGGACAAAACGATGGCGATTCCCAGACCGATCGTTCCGCTGATCGACAAAACCCGGATCCCTGCTTCGATCTGTTCTTTCGGCATTTCATTCTCCTTTCCTTCGAAGCGACGATTTCCCCGTCTCTCATGGTCCGCGACCGATTGTAATCAGGAACGGGAAGACTGTCCATGATTTCCGTAATTTCGCTTTGAAGGATTATTTAATATACAATATTTTAAATCTTTATTGGTTATATTTATGAGCCGTGCGGAACAGCGACATCCCCTCACGTGGGGGTTGAATGTTTATGTGGATAATCCAATCTAAGGTTTGACGATCCTCCGGTCCGTCCGTATAATGCCAGGACGATGATCGAATCCTGTCACAAATACCGTTTGGGGATCCTGGGCAATTGTTCGTACATCGCCTACATCGACGATCGGGCGAATGTTCGATGGATGTGCATGCCGCGATTCGACAGCAGCTTTCTGTTCGGATCGCTTTTGGATCCTGAAAAAGGCGGTGAATTCTCCATCACCCCGGACTCGGACTGCTCCACCCGGCAATCCTATGTCCCCAATACCAACATCCTCTGCACCGAATTCAAAAACGCCGATTCGGGATTCCGCGTGACCGACTTCGCTCCCCGGTATTATCAGCATGATCGGTATTTTCGTCCCCAGATGCTGGTTCGAAAACTGGAACCCCTTCGGGGCCAGCCCCGGATTACGGTTCGTTGTCTTCCCGTGGGGGACTATGGCGACATTCGTCCGGAAATGGTTCTCGGCAGCAACCACATCCGCTATCTGAACCTCGACAGCCACGTTCGTCTGACCACGGATATCTCCCTGCAATACATCGCCGAATCCAAGCCGTTTGTACTGAACGGGCCCCGCTATCTGGTCTTCAGTTATGGACCTCCGCTGGAAGCCCCCCTGGTCAGCACGGCGGAACAATTTCTCGAGAATACGCGCGCCTATTGGCTCAACTGGGTCAAGACCACGACAATCGCGCCGATCTTTCAGGACTGGATCATCCGCTCGGCCCTGGTCCTCAAACTGCATCAGTTTGAGGATACCGGCGCCATCATCGCCGCGGGAACCACCAGTTTGCCGGAATATCCCCATTCCGGCCGAACGTGGGATTATCGGTATTGCTGGCTGCGCGATACCTATTATACTCTCACGGCGTTCAACAACGTCGGACACTTCGAAGAGTTGGAACGTTTCTTTCACTATGTGCAGAATATCATGCTGACCGATTCCTCGCAGATCCGGCCGGTCTATTCCATCACCGGCGATCCGATTCCCGAAGAACGGCATCTCGATCTGAAAGGGTATTTGGACAATCAGCCGGTTCGAATCGGAAACAACGCCTCCCTCCAGCGACAACATGACGTCTATGGACAGGTGTTGATCAGTCTCCTGCCCCTGTATATCGATCAGCGTCTCGAATTCATGAATACCCGGCAAACCCTCCATCTGGTTCGCCATTTGCTCGATCGGATTCAAACCGTCTTTGACGAGCCGGATGCGGGAATTTGGGAATTTCGAAATCGCCTCCAGCACCATAGTTACACCTATCTTTTCCATTGGGCCGGCAGCCATGCCGCCTCCAAAATCGGCACGCTGTTGCGGGATGCCTCCCTGTGCGAAAAGGCCGCATCGGTTATTCGGCAAAGCCGGGCCAAAATCGAGGAGTGTTACGATGCCGCGCGTCAGGTCTATACCCAGGGAATCGGCATCGACCATCTCGACGCCAGTTCCCTGCAACTGATCAGCATGAATTATCTGGATCCCGGCTCGGATCGTGCCAGGAAACATCTCCTCGCCCTCGAAACGGAGTTGAAAGCCGAGCAGGGTCAGTTTCATCGATACAACCATCAGGACGACTTCGGGTCGCCGCAGGCGTCGTTCCTGGCGACGGCCTTCTGGTATATCGAAGCCCTGGCCTGCGTCGGACGACTCGAGGAAGCCATTCAAACCCTCGAATGTCTTCAGTCCAGCGCCAACTCACTCGGATTATTCAGCGAAGACGCCTGTATCGATGGATCCCAATGGGGCAACTTCCCGCAGACGTACAGCCATGTCGGGCTGATGAATGCCGTCTATCGGATCGCCCGAAAACTGGACCGTCCGATTTTCATTTGATCCGGAGCCATCGATGGTCGATACGCCGAGAAAATTTTATGATCGACTGGTTCTGGCCTCGTATCGTCTGCCGTTTCGGGTTCAGGAGGGTCAACTTGTTCAAAGCGCCGGCGGCCTTGTGTCGGCCATTCTGGCCATGAGCCGCAAGGCGGGATCCGCCGAGAGTCCCCCGGGCGAGGACAACATTCTCTGGATCGGAAAGTCCGAATCGGCTTCGGAAGAGCTGGTCCCGATGCCGATTCTCTCCGAACCGGTAAACGTGGTTCCGGTTCCCATGGAGGACGATCTGGACCGCCGGTATTACGGCGGGTTTTGCAACGATACCATCTGGCCGCTGTTTCATTACTTTCCATCATTGACCAATTTTATCGAAGATCATTTTGACGCCTATGTGCAGGCCAACCGCCGGTTCTTCGAATGCATGGAACCGATCGTCCGACCCACGGATATGATCTGGATCCATGATTACCAGCTCATGCTCCTTCCGGAAATGATCCGCGAACGATTTCCCGAGGCCAACGTCGGTTTCTTCCTGCATATCCCCTTTCCGTCCTTCGAGGTCTTCCGGCTCATGCCCCGTCCGTGGAGGCAGGCGATCCTTCGAGGCATGCTGGGTTCCGATGTCGTCGGTTTTCACACCTTTGACTACACGCAATACTTTCTTCGGGCCGTCAGCCGAACGCTGAACATTGAAACGACGCCCAATACCATCCGGATGGAGGGACGCATCGTCAAGGCCGACGCGTTTCCGCTGGGAATCGACTTTCATCGGTACCATGACGCCCTTGATCTTCCTGAAGTCGAGGAAGAAAAGAGAAAATTAACCAAAATCCTCGAAGGGAAAAAACTGATTTTTTCCGTGGATCGTCTGGATTACACCAAGGGATTGCTCCAGCGGCTCCTCGGATTCGAACGGTTTCTGGAATTGTACCCCGAATGGCATCGGAAAATCGTCTTCAACATGGTGGTGGTCCCCTCCCGGGAAACGATCGCCAGTTATCAGGATATGAAAAAAGAGATCGAAGCCACCGTCGGTCGTATCAACGGCAAATTCGGCTCGATGGTCTGGCGCCCCGTGGAGTATCAATACCGTTCTTTACCCTTCCCGGAAATGGTCGCTCTCTATGCCGCCAGCGATATCGGTTTGATCACCCCGATTCGCGACGGGATGAATCTGGTCGCCAAGGAATATCTGACGTGCCAGGGCGATTCGCCGGGCGTGCTGATCCTCAGTGAAATGGCCGGAGCCGCCGCCGAACTCAGCGAAGCGATTCTGGTCAATCCCACCGATACGCTGGAGGTGGCGGCCGCGATTCATAAAGCCCTGACCTCGTCGGAACCGGAACGAAGGGCGGCCATACGTCGAATGCAGAACCGGCTGGAACGATACAACGTATTTTCCTGGTCCGAGGATTTTTTGGATTCCATGAGACAGATTAAACACCAGCAGCACATTCGTCGGGTCCGTCTCCTCAAAGAGGCGGTCGAAAATGAAATGGTTCAGCACTACGCCCGCGCCTCGCATCGGATTCTTTTTCTGGATTATGACGGTACCCTGGTTCCCTTCTCGCGCTTACCCCACCTGGCATTGCCCGATCGGAGGATTCTCGATCAGTTGAACCGCCTGGCCGCGGATCCCGCCAATATCGTGGTCATTGTCAGCGGACGCCGAAAAGAATTTCTGGATGAATGCTTCCGTGAAATGGAACTGGTCTTGATTGCCGAACACGGCGCCTTTATCCGTTGGCCGACCGGCGACTGGATCGCCAATGTGGATCCCGATTCTTCATGGAAACCGGCCGTGCTGGCCGTCATGCAGCGGTATGTCGATCGCTGCAACGGAGCGTTCATCGAGGACAAGTCCGTCTCGCTGGTGTGGCATTATCGGAATGCGGAGCCGGAAGTCGCCGAACTCCGATCCCAGGAACTCAAGGATGAACTCCGCGAATTGTTTTCACGGGATAGTCTTCTCCAGGTCATGGAAGGCAACAAAATCATCGAGGTGAAAAAGTCCGGGTTCAATAAGGGTTCGGCGGTCACAAAAATCCTCGATGCCATCGTGTACGATTTTCTTCTGGCCATCGGCGACGATACGACGGATGAAGATCTGTTTCATGCATTACCGCCCAAGGCGCTGACGCTGAAGGTTGGAATCAGCCCTTCCCTGGCCCGCTTCAACCTGAAAGACCAGCGAGAGGTATCCCGGTTGCTGGATCGAATGCTCGGCGCCGATTCCTGATGCGACGATTCTCTCAGGGCTGGTTCGGTTCCGTCCTCGCGGCGCCCCGCAGAAGTCCCTTGACCGCGGAAAGGATCGGCGAATCGGTCGTCGCGGCATCGTTTTGCGCCGATCCGAGTTTGATCCGAACCACGCGCCCCCGGGTCATCCGTTTGACGGCAAATCGCAGTTCCTCGCCGCCGATCAGACGTTCGAAATCCTTCACCGTCGCCACGGGCTGATCGTTGACGTGCGTGATGATTTCAAACGGTTTGAATCCGCCCACCGACGCTTTGCCGCCCGGTTCGACCTTCGATACGATCACGCCCGGTTCGTCCGGCTGCTTCTGGAAATAGCGACGGACCTCGTAGGTCAGGTCGCGAACCGTCAGCCCCAGCGGCTCGGATTTGAACCGCGGCGCCGAATCATAGTGCGCCGGGCTTTCTTCGACGATGTATTCTTTTTCCAGTTGTTTTCCGTCCTGCACATAGATCGCCGTGTAGGTCTTGCCGAATCCGATGTCGCTGATCAGCCGCGTGAACGAGTTTTCGGCGTTGGGCCAGGGCAAGGGGATCTCGTCGAAATACATTTCCGGAATTTCATCCAGTTGATCCCATGGAAACTCATCGAACATATCGTTTTCATCGGCTTTGATGTCCGCCGGCTTGGACCGCCCCGGAATCCGCAGCCGCAGCAAAATCGCCCCCGCTTCGAGGCCGGCTTTGGCCGCGGGAGAATCCGGATACACATACGACACCATCGCGCCCGTTCGGCCGTCCTGCGTCAGATCCGACACCTTGTGCAGGCGCGCCAGTTCGCGATCCAGCGCCTGCAGTTCCACTCCCATCCAGGCGAGGCGATTTTCCTCGGCCTCCGACAGCGGCACGTTACTGGCGTCGCAGAACTTCGCGGGTTCGGCGACGATTTCTTTGAGATATCTCGCCGCCATCGAAGAAGGTTCGCTCGATCCATAATAGTCGCGTTCTTCCCGGACTTTCTTTCGTCGCTGGATCGGTATCGTAACGAGGCGTCCCTGTTCGTCGAATAAAAACACGCCGCCTTTTCCGGTTTCGTCCGAATCGTATCGTTCCTGCTCCGAGGGATACAGTTGTTTCCGCCAGCCGGTCTCGATTTTGGAAATTCGTCGGTGGCCGACATACTGGATCCGCTGGTTCCCCTGGATGCGGACCTCCACGGCCGTAAGCAGTTGGTTGAGTTTTTCCGTCATCGGCTCGTCCGCGATCGACGCCGTCCCGCCGACGGATTCGGCCGTTTCCGCGATCAGAGCGCCATAATCGCTCAGCGTTCCCGAGAACTTCGCCTGAATCGCCTTGCCCGTACGGTCAAAGACCGCAATTCGTTCCAGCCGCGCCGTGTTCTTCGGTCGCAGATTCGCCAGAATCAGAATCCGCTGAGGGGCAATCGGCACGCCGACGGTATCGATCTCGGTCGCTTCGGGATTCTCTTCATCCATGGACATATACCGCGAATATCTCGACATTCGCGATTGGGATTTTGGACTTCGGAAATTCAGCTTCACTCGCAGGAGATGTCCTTCGGCGGCGGCGCCGATCGTGTCCGTCCGGCCGCGATACTCCGTCGCCGTCAGGCCTTCCCACGCCTGCGGCGCTCCCTGCCAGGAATCATCCACCGGCCACGTCGAACCACAACAGACCCCGGCGGCGCGGCCGTTCCGTGTCATCACGATCCCGAACGAACCGGGGGCGCGGAGGGCGGTGCCGTCGGAAAACACGGATACGGCATTGTCGCTCCAGGGTTTGATCGTTGTGCTCCAACGGCCGTTTTCCTCGCCGTACAGCGCCACAACAAACGGCTCCTGAAGTCCCTTCGTAAACGCAAAGGGTTTCGTCCCTTCCAGCGGCGTCGCCAGTTCGAGGATCACGGCCGATTGCTTCCGGAAAATCGTCTTCATCGTTGCGCTTGTTTTTTTGTCGCCAAAGCAAACCTCGATCTTCTCGACAAATCGCGGATGGATCATCATATCCGGCGCCATCACCTCCCCGATTCCCACGACGAAGCCCGGCGTCTCCAGAGGTCGTTCCTGCTCGACAAACTCGGAACCGTCTCCGATGGAATGCATTTCACCGC
>CAYLSB010000039.1:0-40609 GCA_964386005.1 uncultured Pirellulales bacterium
CTGGGTTGTATATAACTTCCTTTCCTTTGTCAAGAGAGAAGCCTAATCATACACATCTTGTCATTCAACAAGACAAATCCGATACCTACAACTAACAAGCCGATTACCCATGGAATGTATTCTGTTCGCATTGATGAATCCCTGAAGTTCCCTTGATAAATATAATCGGAAAAGTAGAGTATGATATATCTGAGGTGTTTACCCTTTAAGAATTATTATCAACCTTGCCAGTTTGCGGGATACGGCCGAGGGCCTGTAATTCGTCGTGGTAGCGGAGCAGAAGTCGTTCGATACGTTGTTCGCTCATGGGACGGATCGTATTGTAGAAAACATGGCCGGCGTTGGCTGCAATACCAGAAAGAAACAAACCCAGCACGAATCCAACAATCAGACCCAGGTCGTACTTATGGGGCTGCTCAGTTAATTCCACGATTTGTATGATAACCCATCCCCCGAAAATAATGCATCCAATATATAGAAGCGAAAGACTAAGCATCAAGCAACGATACCACCACGGACAGCGAAGATTTTTTCTAACCGACTCGATAAATTCTTCATCCGTCTTTCGGCGGTACACCTCCATACCGAGGATCTTCATGTGCGGCCTCCATAGAAATTGGGCATCGACATCGTCAAAGCTGGATTTCACGATACACCAAACCCGAAACAATGTCAATCGCGGACAACACGTTTGAGGAAACTCATAAAGGATGTCGGGCCTCTTTTTTCGAATTGATCTGGAATATTGCATGGGCGCGGAAACGAAATTGGTGTAGAATGGTGTCCATCTGCCGGCGGATGTCAACAGCCGGGAGGAAGGTATGTTCAAACGACCAAGCATCGATAACAGGAGATGGCTATGTCAACAACGATTCAGCTTTCACGGCGGGAGTTTTTGAGGCGATCGGCGGCGGTCGCGGCGGCGCCGTATCTGGTAACGGCCTCGGCGCTGGGCCGGGACGGCAAGGTCGCACCCAGCGAAAAAATCATCATGGCCGGCATCGGCATCGGCGGCCGCGGGACGCACGACCTGAACTGGATGATCCCCGAAGCGGACGTGCAGTTTGTCGCGATCTGCGATGCCAAGAAGGCGCAGCGCGAGGCGGTCAAGAACATCATCGATACCCGCTATGGAAACCGCGACTGCAAGATGTACCCGGATATCCGGGACTTTCTTGCCGAGCGGACGGATGTCGATGGAGTGCTGATCGCCACGGGCGATCGGTGGCACGCGACGGCTGCGACGATGGCGATGCGGGCGGGCAAAGATGTGTATTCGGAGAAACCCTCGTCGATGACGATCGCGGAAGGCCAGCATGTGGTGGAGGCGGCGCAACATTACGGTCGGATCTATCAGACGGGCACCCAGCGGCTCAGCGAAGGCAATTTCACATTCGCCAACGAACTGGTTCGACTGGGACGGCTGGGCAAAGTCCACACGGTGCGGGCGCATATCGCTCCGTGGGACTCGGCGGAGTTGAATCATGCCTGGCTGCCGGCCGAGCCCGAACCTCCGAAGGACGAGGTGGATTGGGATCAGTGGCTGGGGCCGTGCCCATGGCGGCCGTACAATGCACAATACACCCGAGGCGGCTGGCGAGGGTATTACGATTTCCACACCAGTTGCATCGGCGAATGGGGCGCGCACACGTTCGCGTCATGCCAGGTTGCGATCGGCGCGTGGCAGACGTCGGCGATCGAGTACCAGTACGTCAAGAACGATTCCGGCGACGGCATGGTGACGAAATTCGCCAACGGAATCCGGATGATTCTGAATCGCGACACATGGCAGGGATCGGCGGGCGGATGGAAAGGTTCCTGCGGCGTTTGTTATGAGGGGACGGAAGGATGGGTGTCGATCGCGGACGGGTATTCGCAGCCGGAGGTGTCGAATCCGGCGATGATGGCGGACTTCCGCAAGATCGTCAACGACTATATCGCGCGGACGGGACGTCCGATGAGCCATGTACGTGATTTTCTGGATTGCGTCAAATCAAGACGGCAAACGGTGGCCAATCCGGTGATGATGCATCGCACGATGACGACGGTGCACGCGGCCAACATCTGCATGTGGCTGAAGCGCGACATGAAATACGATCCGGCCAAGGAGGAATTCGTCAATGACGCCGAGGCCAACCGGTTGCGGTCGCGGGCAATGCGCGAGCCGTGGAGTCTGTAAGAACATCAACCTTCATACAAGGAAATCAGCCATGTTGAAGTCCAAAATAATTCCAGTGGTCCTTTTGGTTATCGCGGCGGGTACGACGATGGCGCAGACGATCGCGCCGGCATCTCCGGAAGAGGTACAAAAGCAGATCGGGATAGTACAATCCAACGCGGGGCATTTTGAAAAGGCGCTGGCCTGTCGGAACCTGGGGGTGATGGGCACCAAAGACGCGATCCAGCCGCTGGCGGCGCTATTGGCGGACGAGAAGTTATCGCACATGGCCCGGACGGGCCTGGAGCCGATGCCGTTCGCGGAAGTCGATGAGGTGTTTCGCCAAGCGCTGGGAACGCTGAAGGGTTTGCCGCTGGTCGGAGTGATCAGCAGCGTCGGAGTACGCAAAGACGTCAAGGCGGTCGATGCGCTGGCGAAATTTTTGTCGGATGCCGATCCGCAGATTGTTCGGGCGGCGGCCAAATCGCTGGGGCGAATCGGCAACGGTACGGCCGCACGCGCGCTGCAAACGGCGGCCAAAACCTCAACGGGAGATAACCAGCTTGCGATGATCGAAGGAATGTTCCGCTGTGCTGAAACTCTGACGACGGCGGGACAGAAAGATATCGCGATCCAGTTGTACGACGAACTGGCGGGACTGCCGACGGCCCATCAGGTTCGAACCGGAGCGATTCGCGGGGCGATTCTCACTCGCGGCGACGCCGGTTTGGCGGAACTGAAAAAATATCTGGCCAGCGAAGATTGGGTGGCGTTCTCCGCGGCAGTTCAGACGGCCATTTCGATGAAGGGAGCCGAGG
This sequence comes from uncultured Pirellulales bacterium, assembly GCA_964386005.1. Taxonomy (GTDB): domain Bacteria; phylum Planctomycetota; class Phycisphaerae; order Sedimentisphaerales; family Anaerohalosphaeraceae; genus FEN-1350. Next base: position 2,977 of record CAYLSB010000039.1, read on the forward strand.
CGACCGCGGCGCTGACGTCGAACATGGCCAAGATTTCTGTGGATCAACAGATCCGGATTATTCAGACCCTCGGATTTCGCGGCGATCCGTCGGGGTTGCCGGCTTTGTACGCGGCCGCCGGCACCGGCGATACGGCCGTACGGCTAACGGCAATCAAGACCATCCCGCAGATCGCGGATGCGTCGTCGATTCCGGTTCTGGCGGAATTGATGCGCGACGGCGACCGGCAGCTCGCCGATGCGGCCAAGGAGTCGCTGGCATCGCTGCCGCTGGAGGCGGCGGATGATGCGGTCATGAAGATGCTCGCGGGCAGCGACAAGGCCCGGCGGCTGACGGCGATCGAGTTGATGAGCCGAAGGCGGATGAAGGCCCAGGTCGGCGAACTGATGAAGGCAACGAAGGACGCGGACGGTCAGATTCGTTCGGCGGCGATCCGGCGAATCGGCGAGTTGGCCGGTCCCGAACAGGTTCCGGCCATGTTGGAATTGCTGGCGGAAACGAATGAAAAAGGAGATGTGGACGCGATTGAAAAGTCGCTGATTGATTTATGCACGATGGCCGACAAACCGCAGTCCTTCAATCGAGCGATGATCGCCCAGTTGAATAAATCGCAGCCGGCACAAAAGGCGGCGCTCGTGCGGGCGTTGGGAATCACCGGCGGCGCCGATGCGCTGGAGGCGGTGCGCGGAGCGATAAAAGACGCCGATCAGGATGTGCAGACCGTCGCCATTCAAGTGCTGGGAAACTGGAAGGGCGTCGAGGCGGCGGGCGATCTTCTGGACCTGGCCAGGAACGCGCCCAAGCCGGCGCTGAAGGTGGTCTCACTGCGAAGTTATATCAACCTGATCCGGCTGGAGAACGTACCGGTGGATCAGAAGCTGGCGATGTGCAGGGAGGCGGCGGGTCTGGTCGAACGCAACGAGGATAAGAGGTTGCTTCTCTCCGTGCTGGATACGGCGCCGTCAAAGGAGACGCTGGCGATGGCGATGAGCCATCTGGACAACACCGCGATTCAGAATGAGGCGGGCCTGGCGGCGGTATCGATCGCGGAGAAGATCGCCGCGAACCATCCCGCCGAGGTTTCCGAGGCGATGCAGAAGGCGGTGAAGGCGACGCGGAATCGACAGATTACCAGCCGAGCGCAGAAGATTCTCGACACAATGAAAAAATGATATCGACAATTTCCGTTTCGATCCGCCCCGGTCAAATTTCATATTGCTCGGGCAAATCGGGCGGGGATTGAAGCTGTCGCAGGCAATAATCGGCGAATTCGGCCAGATCCGGATTCGCCGATTCTTTGGCCTCGCGCAACAGCAACATGGTATGGTTGGTGAGGTGGGTTTCTTCGACGCTGGCCAGGAGGCGAAGGAGCGTATCGGCGGAACGCTGACGAACGGAGGGGACGGGACACCCCATGGCATAAATGAAGCAGGCGATGGACTGGGAAATCGTCAGGCCAAACCGAAGGATGACATCGCCCATTTCGGAATTTTCGACACGGGCGGTGGCCTCGATGATCCGCAAGGCGTCGAGGTGATCGGGCAGTCTTGTGCCGAGGACGTGGGCATACATCTGGACGTAGTCGCGTAGCGGCCGTACCCAACGATGATCGCGGGTGAAGGCGTTAAAGACCAGTTCATCGTAATCGAGTTTTTTGGGGTTGCCGTGTTCATCCCGGTAGTTGCGGCGGCACCCCGAGAAATAGATCTCGACGGCATCCAGGAGCGCGTCCAGAAGGGCCTGACCTGTAAAACCGGTGAACTTGATCCCATTGGGGGCAAAATCCTTGTCGCCGAAGTCGCTATCGGAGACGGTGTATTGGAGGCCATCCTGATGATGAGCGACGACGGGGGTTCCGCCGGCGTGGGCTTCCTGCTGGCTGATGCCGCAGGGTTCGCCGACCTCGCCTCCGGAGGGCATGACGAAGTACTGGGCGCCGACATAAACATTCCGATAGAGGGCGGAATTGAGATTGCCTTCGGGATAATAGGCGAATCGTCCTCGAAGATCCTCGCGCGAGGCGATGCGTCGGAGGTGCATGTCGAAGCGGCGACCGTCCGGGCTGTCTTCGACGCGGCCGCAGATGACGAATTGAATGCGCGGGTCGTTTACGAGAAGATGCTCCAGGACGGTGTTGCCGCCCATGTTCCACTCTTCGTAGCGGACATCGCGCCAGGTCGGTCCGGAATACACCTTCCAATCGACCAGCAGCTCGAAGCCCTTCTGCCTGCTGATGCGATGGAGCATCGAAAAAATGACGTGGTCGCGATCGGGACTGTCGGGAGTCAGACGAATAGCGGGATCGTTCTGCAGGTTGATTTTTGCGGTCTTTTTGGCGGCATAATATTTATAAAACAGGCGACGCCGGGCGGAGGGCTGATACGTCTCGACGATGCTTTTGCGGGTTCCGAACCAGAACCGCTGACGGGCGGCCATGTTGAAGCCGTTACGCCGGGCGAAGAAGAAATCCGCCCTGTCTTTTTCCTGAAATTCGTGGGCGTGGCCGAACAGCCAGTTTTCGCGCATCATACGTTCCTTCATGGCCTTGCTGACGGTGCCGATAAAGGAACTGGTCTTGAGCATGGTATGCATCAGTTCGATGGGATGACCGTTCGGCGAGGCGCGATTGACGGCGATATCGTAATCGTGGTTCGGATCGAGGCCCATGACCCAGCAATAGTAGTGGCGTTTGACGGGATTGGCCTCATTGAGAACGATGCCGTAGGAAGGATGCGGGTTGTGCATCATGCTGCCGACTTTGCATCCGGCGAAGTGGGGATCGTCGCGGAATTCCTTCCAGGTCATCAGGTAGGCGGCGGTGAGCCAGCAGGGCCACTCATTGGTCTGGATGATCGAAGGGTAATAGTTGTAGCAACGGAGGGCCTCCAGCGCGCCCTGCGAAAGAATACGGGTACGGCGGATCTTGTCTTCGGCAGTGTTGCCGCTGTAGGGGCGATCCAGATAGGCGGCGTTTTCGAGATAGAGCACATCAATGCGGGACCGTTTTCCGTATTTGCGTCGGACCAGATGCGAACGGAGGATATTGACCACATCCAGGGTGGAGCCGGGCAACATGGTCTGGGTCTGGTCGTTGAAGTCCGGGAAGCGGACGGTGAAATGATAACCGTCAAACTGCGGCGCGAAGTGGGCATGGATGTATTCGCGATTGCTTTCATAGAGGGGTGTAATGAGAACGATATGGAAGCCCAGCTCACTGAGGGTGTCGGCAATGTCGGTGGTGTAGAGACCGACGCCGCCGGAGGAGCCGCTGAACTTGGATTCGGGCGAGACCAGGACGATGGTGCCGATGTTGATGGACTGGAGGATGTCCGCGGCGGAACGGCAGGTCTCGGCGTCGAAACGGTCGGCCTCGTTGACGGCAATGCGCATGAGAAACTGGATGACGGTGTCGCGCATGGGGGGATGGTTGTCGCTGATCTCGGTCAGCAGGGTTCCAAACGAGGCGGCGCCGAACTGGGTATCGGAGTGGATCCATCGAATAAGTTGGGCAAACCGTTCTCCGAAGCGATCGAAATCGGGATGGTCGGGCAGACAGCATTCGGCGAAGACACGGGCCGCGTAACAATGGCGGGCACGATCGGCCCGGCCGTAGCGCATGTAACGACGGAAGGAATCGAAGAGAACCTGCTTTTCGGGAACGGCCTGTTCTTTTTCGAGCAACTCGAAAACCCGCGTGGAGACCGGCGGTAGCACGCCTCCGAAACCCAGGTGGGCCAGTTCATGTCCTGACCAGTATTCGCGCTGGCCGAAACGCATCTTGCCTTCGACGTTGTTGTATCGCTCGCGGAGCTCATAGACCTGATCCGGATCGATGCCGACGACGAGATGGCCGGATGCGGGATCACGGAAAAGAAGATTGAACGGGCGTGCGACGGCCTGCTGACCTTCGGGATAGGGATTGGGAAAGTTGAAGACACACAGCATCTTTCGTTCGCGAAGGCATCGCAGGAAAGCCGCAATGCGACCATTGTGCGTGGCCAGGGGAATCAAAGATCCCTTCGACAGAACGGGGTTCTCATCGACGAAGGTATACAGACCGCGAAGATACGCGCCGAATCCGCGAAGATATGGATAGTGCCTGAGGATGTTTTCGCGGACCTGATTTTCCTCCTGCCAGGGATGGCTGAAACGATTGTTGACCCAGTGCTTCCAGCATTCGGTATAGGCGGCATCGAAACGGCGCGAGAAGGAACCCGAGCCGGATTCGGAGCCGGGCAGGCGACTGATGTGATACATCAGCGGGCCGTAGCTGCTCAGAACCAGCATTCCCGCGGCCGGCCAGATCATGTTCTGGTAATTGCTGGCGGGCGATTCTTCGTCATGGCTGTTGAACAGCGACAGGGTCTGGCCGCCATAACGGCGATAAATATTTCCAAGGTAATTCAGATTGTTATTGAGACCGAGGGAGGCCTCGACGGCCTGGCCGCTGTGGATGTTTTCGAGATTCTTGATCAGGGCGTTGTAGGGAATCGTCCCGGCCTTGATCATGCGCACTTCGTTGCCGTGCCACTGTTCGCTGTAGGCGATGAGCGCGCCGGGCACGGCCTTCTGTACGCGGTAGCACATATACAGCAGGGGAATATTGGGTTCGTTGGTTCCGCGGAGATCGATCGGTTCGAAACCCTTGACGGTAACGGGGCCGAAGAGCCGGGAGGAGTCGGGCAGGTCGTGGCGGACGGGAAAAACGGTATCAAAACCGTGGCCGACATCGACGCGAAGTCCGAAGCCCAGCTCGGTGAGTTCTTTGCTGATATTGACGAGATATTCGATATTGTCGAGGTCGCGCATATTCACCATAAAGCTGTCGAGCCATTCATCCCAGTGGCCATCCCAGCCGGCGCGGCGGGTGAGGTTGCCATCGGGACCGACGATATAGACGGGAAGTTCGTACGGCCAACTGTGAAACGCGCGAGAGAAATGCGACAGGACGCACAGCAGGATTTTCATACCGAGTTCGTCGGCCCGCTTACGAAGGCGCAACAGGCCCTCGATCCCGCCGAGGTCACGGCGGATCGTGTGACCATCATAGATCGAGAAGACCGAGGGATCGGGCCCGGCCTCGCCGGCCCATCCGAGTTCCAGCGCGCCCAGCGGATAAATCCGGGTGTACCCTTCCTTGCGGAGATCGGGCAATTGAGCGGCCAGATCGTCGAAGGTACCATAGACATAGGTTCCCGTTTCGTCCCGTACCGGCCGCAACGAGGCGTCCAGTTTCAGGTTGAACGTATCGGCATAGATGCTCAGAACGCGCTGGCCGCGTTCGTCGGCAACGCGTTTGAGCAGGCCGTGGGAGTATTCGTCAAATTTTTCGAAGTCCCAGTTCTTGCCTCCGTCGAGTGAAACCTGGACGGAATAATGGATCCACCCGTTCTTGGACGGCAGATGGGTTTCGAAGTTGATGATATCCGAGGATTCGATCTCGGGCAGACGAATCATTGGCACGGGCTTTTTTCGGCTTCCGTTGACGGACCACTGCACGCGGGCCTGGATGTTGCGAATGTTGACGCGGCCGGGGCGGCGAATATGAATGCGGATGACGGGCGGCTCGCCGCGAAAGTAGCTGCGGTTCACGCGCGCGCGGGGGAATATCGCCGGCCGTTCGGTGAGGATATCTTCGAGAAGGTTGCTGGTTCGAAGACAGACGGATCGACTGATGCCCTTATTGGAATGATACCAGTAATACAGCGCGGCATAAAGAAGCCGGAGAGATTCGGATAGATTTTCGCCCTTTTGGATCCGGATACGCAATTCATCGATCGCGGCGTTGACGGTGTGAACATGACCGCTGATGAGCATGCGAGCCAATTCACCCAGGGCCGGATCCTCCTGGTACGTTTTCAGTCGAGCCAGCCATGCCAGGAGGAACGGGCCCGTGTCATGGAACAGATCGGTTCGTACGGATTTGAATCGAACGGACGAACAGGCCTCCGGGCAGGCATAGGGATCCAGATGCGTATCCGATGCGATACGAACGACGCCCAGCGCCTGTTTGTGGAGTTCATACACGACGACCAGCGAATTGCCGTCCACGTACAGATGGGAGACCTCGGATAAGCGTTTGACCGCGCTGACCGGCAATCCCTCGGAAAGCGCATGCTCTCGCGCACATTTTTTGAGAATCGTACCGAGCTGATCCCGACACTGATCCATGGATCGATGGATCAGGCCGAAGACATCGACAATCATTTCGCCACCCCCGAGCCATCGCCAGAATGATTCGATCTGGAGTAGTTCATCGGCATGAATGACGGCCTGCATCATCGGCCCGAGTGTCGGATGAGAAGCCATACGTTGCATTCGTTCAAGGGTGGATCGGCGAATCTCGGGGCGGGCTTGATAATAGCGTAGCCCGTATCGGGTCAGTTGGGTGATATGCCAATTGGCGTTGGCCAGGTGAACCAGACCGAGGGACAGCAAACCGATCACAAAACGTTCCTGATCGGCCCGATCGGCGGGGGTATAATCCAGCAAATCGGCCTGAAGAAGAATTTCATGTGGCATCAGGATCACAAGCCGAGACACATCCGGGCAGACACGCAGACGGATCAACCGGGGAAAAAGAGCGGCGGCAATCGCGGGTTCGGAACGCTTCATGTCCACCCAGGCGAGTTCCAGGCACCGATGGAGAAACAACGCCCGGGTTTCTCCCAGACCGTTGAGAACCGTCAGCCCATTGGTCAACTCGCATTCATCCTGCGCGGAGAAGCGAAACACCACGACAACGTCGGTTTGAGCCGGCTTGATTTTATCGAACGCCATGGATTCCTCGACGAGGCGACGCAATCGCCGGAGGGAAGGCCCCATCGGGCGATTTGCTTTCAGGGAATATCATGGCGTACAACGGCGCAGAAGTCAAGAGCAATGACCCCATGAAAGACCGACATGTCACGAAGAAAGCGATCTTATAAAACTATATACACTCCTATATGTCTTGTAATTGAACGAGAAATCGGCAAGAAAATGTGAAATCCGATTTGGCGATCCATGGATTATAGGACGTATTCAAATAAAAAGAAAACGCCAGGATCCAAGACGTCGGCTTGACAGGGGTACCATATTGTTGGATAATATAGAGGATACAGAACGCGGCTCAGTCGCCGAATCAGGCAATAGAACGTTTTGCACCGAGGACAAACGAGTCCAAACTCAGGAATCGGGAGGCAGGACTATGCAACTGGTTGTAAAACAAGCCGATCAGTTCGTTAAGGAATACCACTTCGCCCGCGGGCCGGTCTATATTGGTCGCGAGACGGAAAGCCACGTTTGCCTGTTGCATGAATCCATCAACTACGAACACGCGGTTCTGTGTGGGGCCGATGAGACGCAATGGTTCGCGCAGGATCTGGATCGCGCCGGACGGACGCTGCTGAACAATCAGTCCATTCGCAAAGCGCCGTTACAGGACGGCGATGTCCTTCATGTCGGCGAATTCACTATCGAAATTCACCTGACGGCGGATGCGGAATTGCCGATGGACCGGGGAAAAGACGACGCGCTCAAAAACGCCACGCGGGCGATCAAAAATATCGTTCGCCGGTATGATCAGAGCGATGCGCCGGATATCCGAATGCCCGCGGCGAGACAAAAAGACCTGCAAACGGCCTTGACGGCGATCGAGAAGGCCGACAGTCTGGAATTGTTTCACAAGACGCTGCAGGCCATCGCGATCAAACATTTTACCATGTTGCATACCTGGATCGGGCTTCGAAAGTCACCGGCGGGTGATCTGCAATTGCGAATCGGTCGGAGGAGAACGGGGCAATCGGTGGATCTGCATGAACTGGTCTTTCGCGATCTGATCGAGGAATCGCTGAGCAAGCAGGAATATATTCTGATCCCTATTTTGCCGAAGGAAAAAATCTACGAGCGGATTCGTTCGGCGCTGATCGCCCCGATCTGCAGCATGACGGGATGCCATGGCGTCATTTACATCGACAACGCCGCCGAAGATAATCATTATAGTCTGGTCGATCTCGATTATCTGATGATATTGACGGTGCAGGCGGGAATCCGTATGAAGGAACTGTTTGCGCGCGATAGTGAATCCCACAAGGAAACCACAACCGATGCCAAAATCCATGTGTAACCGACGCGAATTTCTGGCCCGTGCCGCCGCGACGGCCGGGATGGTCTCTATACCCTCGATGGTTCCCCGTAGTGTGTTCGCCGCCGCGAATCGTCCGGCTGCGAGCGATCGGATCGTTCTGGGGGCGGTCGGCGTCGGCGGAAGAGGCCGAGGGAACCTGCAGGCGTTGATGAACGATCCTCGGATTCAGGCAACGGCGGTATGCGATGTACAAGCGAACCATCGCGACGCCGCCGTGAAGATCGTCGAGCAGAAATATGGCACAGACAAGAATTTCGGCGGGTGCAAGGCCTTCGCGGATTTTCGCGAGTTGCTGGCTGACAAAGACATTGACGCCGTAATGATCGCCACACCGGACCATTGGCACGCGATAATCGCAATCCAGGCCGTCATGGCCGGTAAAGCGGTGTATTGCGAAAAACCTCTATCCCTGACGATCCAACACGGTCGGAAAATGGTTGAAGCCGTCAAGCGATACGGAGCGATCTTTCAAACCGGGACCCAACAACGCAGCGAACAGAGGTTTCGCCGGGCTTGTGAATTGATTCGCAACGGTCGTGTCGGCACGCTGCAACGAATCGAAGTCGAGACGCCGGGCAGCATGTCCATCGACGGCGACTACTTTGAACCGGTACCCGCCGGCATCGATTATGATCTTTGGCTCGGCCCGGCATCGTATGCCCCCTATTCGCCCAAACGGGTGGATGCGTTCGGCTGGCGATGGATTTTCGACTATGCCGGCGGCTGCGTGACCGACTGGGGAGCCCATCATATCGACGTCGCTCAGTGGGCCATGGGCACCACATTGACCGGTCCGGTCGAGGTTGAGGGCAAGGCGGTCTTTCCGACGAAGGGCCTGTTCAACACGGCGCTATCCTGGCGGTACGAGGCCCGATATGAAAACGGCGTGACGGTGATCGGTTTTGCCAGGGAGGAATTTCAACATAAATATCCAAATGGGATCACCTTTATCGGAGATAAAGGTACGCTGTTTGTCAGCCGGGAATCCCTGGACGCCAATCCGAAATCGATTCTGAATGAGCCGATCGGCCCATCCGAAATTCAACTCTATCGCAGTGACGATCATTATCGCAACTTTGTCGATGCCATCGCCGACAAGACTCCGCCGGCCGCACCCATTGAGGAGGCGCACCGCTCGGTGTCGGTCTGTCATCTGGCCAACATCGCCCTGCGGCTGGGGCGCAAGGTCCGCTGGGATCCGGCCGGGGAGCGGATTCTTGATGATCCGGAGGCCTCCGAGATGCTGACACGGCCGATGCGAAGCCCCTGGCGGATTTGAAAACATTCTAAGCCGATTTTCCGGAGTAATTGATGATACAACGAATGATACTTATAGCGATTCTGTCTCTATCCATTGTATCCGCCATGGCGGATGACTGGCCGCAGTGGCGGGGACCCAACCGCGATGGAGTTTGGAAAGAGACCGGACTGATCGGGCGATTCTCCGCGAAGGAAACGGCTCCTCTGTGGCGCGCACCGCTGGGTCCGGGGTACAGTGGTCCGGTCGTCGCCGAGGGCAAGGTCTATGTCGCCGATCGCTTGGCGCAACCGGAAGAATCCGAACAGGTCCACTGTTTTGACGCCGACAGCGGCGCGGTTGTTTGGTCGTATCGATATTCGTGCAAGTACCGAAATGTCGGTTATCCGGCCGGACCGCGGGCGGCCATGCTGATCGACGAAGGAAAACGCGCCTACTCTCTGGGAACCATGGGGCATCTGTTCTGTTTTGATGCAGATACCGGCCGCGTTCTCTGGAACAAGGATCTCCAAGTCGAATATCGGCTGCGGATTCCCACCTGGGGAATCGCCGCTTCGCCGCTTGTCGAAGGCGATATGCTGATCGTTCTGGCCGGCGGGCGCGACGGCGCGACGGTAATCGCTTTTGACAAAATCACGGGGAAAGAATTATGGAAATCTCTGGATGATCCGATTGGGTATTCCGCGCCGATTGTCATCGATCACGGGGGAAAGCGGATTCTCGTTTGCTGGACCGGGACCCGTGTAGCGGGTTTGAATCCCGCCGATGGAAAACTCATCTGGGAATCTCCATACAAGCATAAACAGTTTGTGATCAATATGCCCACGCCGGTCGTTCGGGATGGATATCTGTTCGTCTCCGGTTTTTACGACGGCTCGTTGCTGCTGAAACTCGACTCGGATCGAACCGTGACCGAGGTATGGCGACGGGCGGGTTCCAACGAAGTGGAAACCGACGCTCTTCATTGCTGCATGTCCACGCCGCTGATGATCGGCGATTGCATCTACGGCGTCGACAGTTACGGCCAGCTTCGTTGTCTTGAACGAAACACGGGAGATCGATTATGGGAAGATCTGACCGCGACGCCCAAGGATCGATGGTCGAATATCCACTTTGTACAAAATGGCGATACGATTTGGATGTTTAACGAACGAGGGGAACTGATCATCGCCCGATTAACGCCCAAGGGCTTCGATGAAATCAGCCGTACAAAGATTCTCGAACCGACGACCGGACAACTGGATCAGCGCGGGGGCGTCTGCTGGTCGCATCCGGCCTTCGCCCATCGGAAAATCTTCGCGCGAAATGACAAGGAATTGCTCTGTGTGGATCTTGCGGACGGGCAATAGTCAGTTCTGTTCCCAGTCCTGATCCTCTTCATCATCGAGGAAATCGTCGTCGTCATCGTCAAAATCCGGATACTGCGGAGGCGACTGGCCCTTGCGTTCGAGTACCCGCGGATAGGTTTCTTTGTCGGCGGGAAGATTGATCTGTTCGACTTCGATATCGTGCCACCACTCGTCGCCGAAATCAAATAGATACGTGATTTTCTGGCGGGGCTTGAGTTTTAACGAGGCAATTTTCGTTTGCGCGGCGTCGTTCATCTCCCGATCCATGAACCCGGACATCAACCCGGACAGTCCCGCAGGCTCTTCGAGGTTGAATGGGTGAGTGTATTCGGGTCCCTCCCAGCGCTTACGGACCTGCTTGGTGGTTGTGTTAGACAGATAGAATGAATACAGATGCTGTTCCTCGCGATCAAAGGCCCTGAAGATCGCTTCATGGAGATCGTGCAGCGTTTGCCCCCCGCGCATAGCGATCCTCCGCCACGGCGCTTGGGCGCCGCCTTCCAGGGCGACCTTGAACACAAAGACCTTGCCGGTGTTGGTTCCGTAGTTGGTCACCGGGGGCTCATCGGCATAATCGAATCCGAATCCGGCCAGAAAATCGTCGAAATAATCGCACAGGTCGAACAGGTCGTTGTACAAGTGCTCGTCCCGGACCTTCTCGGCCTGCTGAGAGATCTCCTCGCATAGTTCGTCGATCTGCGGGGGCGTCAGAACGATCTCGAATCTGTCGTTTCGTTTGACCGTCACGGAGATCAATCGTTTCAGTTCCGGCTGTAACTTGACGTTTTCCAGCAGCAGGGTTCGCTGCTCTTCGGTCAAGGATACGGCAATCGTCTCATCCATATCTTGTCATCCCGAATCGACTGGACAATCACTCACTTATACAAATTCACACCCATCCGCATCCACACGGTGGTATTGTCGTGTATCCATCACTACGATGTCAACTGGGAAATAATTTATGATATCGGTCGGGCAGCGCCGCGCGGCGGAGGAAGTTTTTTCTTCTGGATGGGTTTTTTCCCATCGGTTTTGGGCACGAACAGATCGGTTTGCGATAACTTGCATTTGGCGATCATTTCCCGACTGTATTCGAGATTGCCCAGGTCATTCCGTCCGCCGTTGTTGGTTCCGCAGGAAAACGTGGCGGTGGCCGCTTTGGCGCGGCGAATGAATGTCTCGCTCGGGAGACGGAGCTTGGCGTTGATCTCGATAGCCACGTCGTTTTGTACCGCCGCGGCGATCACGCGGTCCATTCGTTCCGGCGTCCACAGGGCATCGTATTCGGCCGCGATCACCGACGGCAGAAACGTCGGATTGGCGTAGATGTCGATCGGTTCATGGGTCAGGATCCACTCGATCGTTTCAACCAATTCGTTCATGAATTGCTGTTTATCCTCCACAAAAACCTCATCCGGCATCCACAACCGCATCCGCCGGCCTTTGCTGTCGGTCCAGGTCATTCCATCGGTGAACACGTAATCCGCCTTCGCGATCGCTTCGGGGCTGAACATGCTCACCCATTCGCGACCTTCGGCCTGCATGCCGATATATACACCTTTGCCCTTCATTGATTCAATATAGGCCAGCAGTGCCGCATCATCGGTTATTGGAAAACCTTTTCCGCAATTCGGCGCGATTCCATATTTCAGGCCATTTCGCCGGGCGGTCGCGACCGCTTCATCGACCGTCAGTCCGCCCTTGAGATGCACATGATAATCGACCAGCAAAATCCCGGAAGAGTCGGTTTGTTGCGTGGGCGTGCAGCCACCCACACAAAGAGCGATGAGAATAACGACGATCGCTACGCGAGGCACGAACGACTTTGTCATGACATTCTCCGGTCCGGGATTTTCATTTCCATTCGAGTATGTAATCGTTTTTTTCGATCCGGTCAAGTCTTTCCCTCTGAAAGATTCGATTCGATCGACGATTCAATGGAGCGAGGCGTCCTTTTTGAGAACTTTTTCGGCCTGATCGCGGCGGAACTGCTCGAGCTTTTCGGCCAGAGCCGGATCGCTCAGAGCCAGAATCTGGACCGCGAAGAGCGCCGCGTTTTTCGCCCCGGCCTTGCCGATGGCCATGCTCGCTACGGGAATGCCCGGAGGCATCTGTACCGTACTCAGGAGGGCGTCCAGGCCCATCGGTCCTTCGGTTGCCGCCAGCGGAACGCCGATGACCGGCAGACGGCTTCGCGCCGCCATCGCCCCGGCTAAATGAGCGGCCATCCCCGCCGCGGCGATAATCACATGGATGCCGTCGGATACCGCATTGGCGGCAAATTGACCGGCCTGTTCGGGCGTGCGATGCGCCGACAGGATTCGCACGACCGGATCGATTCCGAACTCCTTGAGTTGATCGACACAATTCTGCATGACCCCCAGATCACTGTCGGATCCCAAGACGACCGCAACCGGCGAACGTTTGGCTTGTTTGCCCATGATTTCCCCATGACAGATTTTCTTTTTTTGATTATACTATCCCTGAATCCATCGAGATCATACTATAAACAGACCTCGATAACAAGTGGGAGGTACACTATGGCCTCACGAAAACCGACAGTGGCGGGTCAATTTTATCCGGCCTCGGCGGAGCAGTGCCTCGAGGAAATCCGACAATGTCTTCAGGATCGGCCCGTCCGCGAAACATTCCCGTATCCCCTGGTCGCCGGTATTGTTCCTCATGCCGGGTGGATCTTCAGCGGAGATCTGGCGGGCATGACGTTCGCAGCCATACAGAGGGCCAATGAAACGGTCGATACGTTCATTCTTCTCGGCGCGGTACATCGCTGGTTCGGGCATAGCCCGGCCGTTTATCCGCGGGGAACCTGGCAAACTCCTCTGGGCGAAATCTCTATCGATGAGGATCTGGCCGATCGAATCGTCAAGCTTGCCGGTGGTGAACCCAATCCGGATGCTCATCGGGGTGAACACAGCATCGAAGTCCAAATTCCATTCATTCAGCATCTGTTTTCCCACGTACGGATTGTCCCGATTTTGGTGCCCCTCGAGGCGGATGTCGCCGATTTTGGAAAACGTCTTGCGGAAATGATTCAGGATCGCCCGGCCGGCAGGATCGTTACTGTGGCGTCCACGGACCTGACCCATTACGGTCCCCGCTACGGCTTTGCTCCGGAGGGCGTCGGCGCCGATGCTCTGTTCTGGGCCAAGAACGTCAACGACCGTGAATTCATCGATCTGGCGATTTCGATGGATGCGCCGAACCTTCTGCGCAAGGCGATCGATCATTCCAATGCCTGTGGTCCGGCCGCGGCCGCTGTTTCCGTCGCCGTCGCCAAGGGTCTTGGGAAATCCAATGGCGTCCTGCTGGCTCATACAACCAGCAGCGAGGTCATGCAACGAAAATTTCGGCAATCCTCACAGGAATCCGTCGGTTACGCAGCTATCGTCTTCTGACGATGACAGGGGGTTCAGGAACACGCAAAACCTTCTTCTTTATGAATGGAACTCGGGGACTATTTCGTCAACAGGATTGGGTTGACATAGGCAATGTAATCGTAAATCGAACGCCCGATGAAATATTCTCGAAGTGGATATCGCCGTTATGCTGTTCAACAATTCGACGGGCGATGGCCATTCCCAAACCGGTACTGAGTTGTTCACGATGAGGTTCGTAGGGGGCATACACCTCGGCGGCGAGCTCGGGTTTGATGGCGGGACCGGTATCCGAAAGGGAAATTATGACGGACCGGCGTTCGGACACAATGGACGACTCCAGCGTGATGGTACCCGGATTGGAGCCGATCCGGTCGATGGCATTGATGAGGAGGTTACGAAGCATATCCTGAATACGGGTTGGATCCAGAGCAACGGAAGAGCGCGAGGAATCGAGATCGAGATCGATTGTGATTCCGCGATCTTTGGTGATGTTCGTCACGGATTCGACGACGGAACCGACCAAAGACGACAGATCGCCGGGAACAATTTCCAGCGGACTGGGACGGCTGTAATCGAGCATATCGAGGGTGAATTTCTTCATTCGTTGCAGGTTGGGCTGGAGAATATCCCAGCCTCGCTGAAGACGGTCCAGTTGTTTGGTTTTAAGGGCGAAGTCGATGACTTCAGCGGCGCCGCCCACCATCTGGAGGATATTTTTGACGGCATGGGACATCTTCTGAGCGGCCAGGCCGGCTTGGGCAAGCTGGTCATTTTGGCGTAGCGAGCAAGACAGGCAGGCATGATCCCTTATGAGAGCGAGGATATCGGCGGCCATTTCAAGGACGGCCGCATCGCCGTCGTTCCAACCGGAACCGGAACGGGAATCGACGTAGATCATACCGATACAACGGCCGGACACCTTCATGGGGACACACAAGGCGCAGCGAATATTGAACCTCTGAATCTGTGGATCGAGGACGAACGGGCCCGTGCGGGTATCAAGGTCAATGAGAACGGATTGATGCTGATCAAAAACGTATTGCAGGACGGCCTCGGACACGGTATTCATCGGCGGATCGACCGGATTGACCTGCGATAAACCCACGCAACGAAATCCCGACGATTCACGAAGATAGACATACGCATTGTCGGCGGCGAATCCTTCGCGGATCCATACGGCGACGGGTTTCCATTCATTGCGGCCGATCGGGAGAACATCAAGACCACGGATCGCGCATAACCAGTCCAGGGGCGAAGATCTCGGCGACATCGGTTCATGACCGACAGTCGCATTGGGAATATCCCCGAGCTGTATCGATTCCCTCACGATCGTTCCTGATTTCGATTCTCGATTATGTACCCCGTGCCCATACACAGGGGTAATCCATCTATCGTTCAAACCGAAGGGCAACTTAATCAGGAGATCAATTCGTTAGAATCAAGGCGTGATCATTCTGTCCGATAATGTATCGATAAATAGGGATTGTCTGTTTGTTTCACTTTGGGTGGAACAAGGAATGCGAAACCCGTCGGAAAAAAGGCGAGAGACCACACTATGTGATCTCTCACCTGATGTCAATCGAATCAGAAGCGACGTCCGCCACCACCGCCGCCGCCGTAACCACCGCGGTCGCCTCCGCGTCCGCCACCGCCGCCCCCATAACCACCGCGTCCACCACCGCCGCCGCCGTAACCGCCGCGCCCGCCACCGCTACGTCCGCCGCCGCCATAACCGCCGCGCCCGCCTGGACGTCCTCCGGCATTCTTGGGCGGAGTTGCATCGGCGACCTTGATTGCGGCGCCGCCGCGCTCGGTCCCGTTGAGACCCGTCTTGGCGGCCTCGGCCTCGGCGTCAGAATTCATCTCGACGAAGCCATACCCTTTGCTGGTGTTAGTCGCCCGATCCATGATGACATTGGCGCTGAGTACCGAGCCATACTCGGCGAACCATGATTGCAGGTCCGCATTGCCAACGTTGGGGCTGAGGTTTCCCACATACAATTTCTTACCCATGTTCAATCTCCAAAAAAGTAACGCTTTGATCTTTCCAGAAAGGCCGATACGGCCGCCCCATGGCAAGGGAAAAACCCCATTCGACTGGAAAGGGCCATTATGATCCGTCGGCACACGTGACCGACGAAGATCATCGCACTATGAGCATACACGATCATAAGAAAGATAGCTTCAAAAATCCGGAAAAAAAACGGAAGATTTCAGAATGCGACTGGATGTCCGATAACCTCGTCCGGTTCGAGTACCGGGAATCGAATCAAAGTGACTCGTCGAAATAGTCGATACCTTTACCGATACGAGTTTGAGTATGTGGGTCGAAAGGTTTGTATGAGAAACCGGATACCTCACCGCGGACTGACGCTGGTGGAACTGCTAATGGTGATCTTTATTCTTGCGGCGATTGCGGCCATTGGAACGCCGCGATTGTCGCGCAGCGCGGAACTGGCAAAGTCAAATACCTGCGATACGAATGTTTGTACCATCAACGCCGCCATCGAGATGTACGCATCTGACAATCATGGATTTTATCCCGCTACTCAAATGGAATTGAAGAAGACCATTTTGGATAATCCTCTCTGTTTTCCCGAAGGGTTGCCGACATGCCCACTGGGTGGATTGTATCGATACGATCCCAACTCCAAGCGTGTGCACTGTACCCATATCGACAAGAAATGATGTCCTCGTATTGTTATTGTGTTATCGGACCCCAACACGAAGCGGCGTCAGTGAGCAGATTGCGCAGAAATAAAGCCAGATCCCGATACAAAACAGAATCTGGCTTCGGAGGAGGGTGATGAAAAGCCAACAATTATGATTTCAAAGAATCTCGTTTCCCTTTCTTTTTCATTATCGAAAAAAACCGTGCTTTTCTTTAATAATTTGGTTTTACTATACGATACTCGACGGGCGGACTGTCAAGAAAAATCTGGGAAAAACAAAAAACCTTGTATAGAACCAGCAAGGCCTAACATGCAATCCCGTACGAAAATCGATTCGCGATCTGAATTGATTCGTTCAACAGGGATCCATAGTGTATAATAGTAATTGTTTGTTTTGAAGACCGAAGACTTCGGGAACCGATTGAACAATACAATGATAAATGATTATGGAAAAAAGACTTACGATTCAAGATCTTCTCGATGCCCGGCAAGCCGGCCGTAAGATTACGGCGATCAGTTGCTATGATTATACCACGGCGCGGCTTGTACAGGCGGCCGGAGTGGACATGATCCTCGTAGGCGATTCCGCGGCCCAGGTTGTATTGGGATACGACAGTACGTTGCCGGCGACAATGGATTTTATGGTTACGATTACGGCCGCTGTTCGCCGGGCTGCACCCCTGGTTTGTCTGGTTGCGGATATGCCGTTTTTGTCCTATCAAACCGGAATCGGAGATGCGGTTCGAAATGCCGGAAGATTCGTACAAGAGGCCGGAGCGCAGATAATCAAGATCGAGGCCTCCACTTCGTATCTCGATGTCATTAAAGCAGTTAGTGATGCCGGAATGCCCGTGATGGCGCATATTGGAATCCGACCGCAAAGCATCATCAAGTTGGGCCGTCTCAAGGCCGAAGGGACCATAGCAGATTTAGCTTATGATCTGATCTGTTGTGCCGATCAGATGGTTGAAGCTGGAGCCAGCAGTTTATTGCTTGAGGGTACCGCCCGCGAGGTTGCCGCCCTGATTACTCAGCGGGTATCCGTCCCCGTAATTGGTTGCGGATCGGGGCCGGATTGCGATGGTCAGATACTGATTATTTCGGATATCCTGGGGATCAACCAAAATGTAAAGCCAAAATTTTCAAAGAGTTACATCGACTTAGCCCCACAAGTCGTCCGCGCCGTCAGCGACTATACCGCCCAGGTGCGAAGTGGCGAATTTCCGGATGACGATCATTGTTACCATATCAAATCCGGTCAGATGGATACTCTGAATCAGATGCTTCAACATAATGGTCCGTGATCCCCGCTGCTCTTTTTCGGGCTGAGAATCTCACAGACAACTGTGGATTTTCGGGCAACAAAAGAGGATTTGTCGCTGGATTCAAAACGCCGGCTACTCGATAACGGATATGCATGATTGCCGTTGGCCAGGAAATAATACGTCGAATCGAACGCAGGAATTGGATTGAATGCCGGATCAAAACAGCCATGTCGAACCGAGATCGTCGCAGATTCGACCCGCGCTGATTCTTGATGGGGACTTCCTTCGAGATAACACGTCGATGATCCGGAGGTATTTGATTGCGCTGGTTTCGGAAGGATTCGTTCCGATCGTCGTGGGGCCTCCCGGCGGGGATTTGACCAATGTGATCAGCCCGTCCGTCGAGATCGTGGAATATCCGGTGTTTCAAATCCCGTTGTTATGGATTCAAAACAGAACTTTTCTGCTGGATATGCTCGACGATCTGGAACCGACGATCCTTCACTGTCTTTGCCCGAAACGAATCCGCCTGACCGCCTATGTGGCCGAAGCGCTGGACTTGCCCTATGTGGCGTCGTTTTCCCGCCCCCCGGGCCGATGGTTTCATCCCCGGATTCAATCAACACAATGTAGACAGATTATTGGCACATCTCCCGCCGTGGTGCGTCGTTTGAATCAGGTGTATCCCCGGATGGCGAATTCCGTTCGCCAGGTTTGCCCCGGCGAGTTCGTGGGAGAGACCTGCGCCTGTTATGCCGATCCGAATCGTCAACCCAGCTTGATCGCGATTCAACCCCTGGAGGATATACGCTATTTCGAATTCCTTCTCAACGCGATTCGTCATCTGGCCATCGACGGATTGAATTTCGCCGCGGCGATTCTCGGACAGGGTCGTGGATCCGGGGCCATCCATCGAATGATCCGCCGTCTGGGATTATCGCGGATCGTCACCGTAGCGCCGCCGATCAAACCGCTGCAGGCAGTTCTGTCCGCCGCGGACTTGTTTATCCAATCGGGACGTCCGCTGGACATGAATCCGGCGCTGCTCGATGCGATGAGCGTGGGGATGGCGGCGGCCTTGTCGAAAAACAGTCTCGAAGAAATCCTGGCTCCCGGCGTGGTGGCCGAATATTTTGATCCGGGGGACGAATTCAGCATGTATTCCTGCCTTCAGAAGCTTCTGACACAACGCGAGCACGCCCGCCATCTGGGGCGCAACGCGCAGGAATACATGCGGCGGCATCATTCGGTAAGCCAGATGATGGAGGAGTTGATCCGCATTTATCAACACGCCCAGCAAGGGTATTCGGACGGATCGAGAGCGGCCCAGGAACAACCGGCACGATGAATCTCAGCTCAGAAGACCGTAGGCCGTAAGGATCTTGCGAAGATCGCCGCGTTTGCTATCTTCCAAGGGTACCATCGGCAGGCGCATTTCGTCCGATGCCATGTCCAACATCGCCATCGCCGCTTTGATCGGAATCGGATTGGTTGACAGGCTCAGAAGACTCTTGGATAGCGCAAACAGTTTATTGTGCCATTTTCGCGCCGAGACCAGATCGCCCTCCAGGATCAGATCGGTCATCGCTTTGACATCGGCGGGAACAATGTTGGCTACAACACTGATGACGCCCTTGCCTCCGACGGAGGCGATGGGCAGCGTCAGGGAATCGTCCCCCGACAGGATCGTCAGATCGCAACGATTGGCGATCTCGCTGGCCTGATCGAGACTCCCGGTAGCCTCCTTGATGGCGACGATATTCTCGATTTCGGCGAGGCGGGCGATGGTTTCCGGAGTCATCCCGGCTCCGCAACGGCCCGGGATGTTGTATAGGACGATCGGAATATCCACCTCTTCGGCGATCACCTTGAAATGCTGATAGAAGCCCTCCTGCGTGGGCTTATTGTAATACGGGCCAACCTGCAACGAACCGTCGGCGCCGACGCTTTTGGCGAAGGCGGTCAACTCAATCGCTTCGGCCGTACTGTTGGACCCGGTGCCGGCGATGACCGGGATTCGACCGTCCACGGCATGAACGACTCGTTCGATAACTTTCTTGTGTTCGTCGTAACTGAGGGTCGGCGATTCACCCGTGGTACCTGCCGGAACGATGGCGTCGGTTCCGCTTTCCAGATGGAATTCGACCAGCTCGTCCAACGTTTGATAATCCACTTCCCCTTCATGGAACGGGGTGATCAACGCCACCATACAACCACTGAACATGGCACTCTCCCGCAGAACTTCCGTTGTCGGCCGAACGGCATCCGCCGGGGCCGAAGGTATCAGGCCGGTCGGCCTGTACTGTACGTATCGATCAGACGAATCATCTCTTCGGTTGCCTGTCGCATACCGACCAGAACCGACCTTGCCACGATACTGTGGCCGATATTGAATTCGCCCATGCCGTCAATCGCCGCAACCGGGCCGATATTTCGATAGGTCAGGCCGTGTCCGGCATGGACGGTAAGCCCCGCCGTCATTGCGGTATCTCGGCCGTCACGCAGAGCATCAAGGCATCGTTCGATCGCACGATCGCTGATCGCGTTGGCGTAGGCACCGGTATGCAGTTCGACCGCATCGCAACCGGCCTCTGCGGCCGCGAGAATCTGTTCCGTGTCGGGTGTAATAAAAGCGCTGACCACGATCCCCTTACGGTGCATGCGCCGAACCACCTGAAGCAGTCTCTTGGCATTGCCGACACAATCCAATCCGCCTTCCGTAGTCAATTCCGCCCTCCGCTCCGGTACCAGAGTAACCTGGTCAGGCCCCGTTCGTTCGGCAATCCGCACAATCGATTCGGCCAGACTCATCTCCAGATTGAACTTGCTGGCGACAGTCTCCCGGAGTAAATCCACATCGCGGTCATTAATGTGACGACGGTCCTGACGAAGGTGGACGGTGATGCCGTTGGCCCCGGCCAGCTCGCACTGCACTGCCGCCCAGACTGGATCCGGCTCGTCGGCCCGGCGGGCCTGACGAAGGGTCGCAATGTGATCAATGTTGACATTCAAAACCGCCATAGAAACGATTCCCGAAAACCCTTTTGCGGGATTATTATACCACCCCACATCTCCGGGGCAAGTGAATATGCCGAAGTTTCGCCGCGCGATTTCGATACGATCTCCATCGTGACGATAGATCCGCTCGTTTGGGGTATCGAAAATCGTCTGGTAGAGTGGAAATCCGATTGGGATCGGACGACAGACGAGGTTTCCCGTGATGCCGACCGGATTTTTTTACAATCGACCGGTCCGCGAGTTGAAACAACCAATCCGGGGTGGTTTTCCGGGACGAGAGCGATCCTGATATCTCCGGTTTACATTCCGGTCGAAATACGATATAGTATCGTTTTGAATCGATCACGGAATCCGGCGGTTTCGATCCCCCGGATCAGGCGAGAAGAGTATGGCGACATTCAGCGAAATTCCGGATATATTGGATGATCTTCTGCACGGACGGATGATTGTTCTGGTGGACGACGAGGATCGCGAGAACGAAGGCGATCTGGTCGTCGCGGCCGAACGGGTCACGCCGGAGATCATCAACTTCATGGCCCGATACGGCCGCGGTCTGATCTGCCTTCCGATGACCGAGGACCGATGCGACCGGCTTGGACTGCATGCCCAGACGCTCGACAACACGACGAAGTTCGGAACGGCCTTCACCGTCAGTATCGACGCGCGCGAGGGGATATCCACCGGCATCAGTGCCGCCGACCGCGCCCATACCATTCGGGTGGCCGTCGCCGACGACTCTCGCGGATCCGATCTGGCGCGACCGGGACATATTTTTCCTCTGCGTGCCAGGGAAGGCGGGGTCCTTATCCGCGCCGGGCAAACCGAAGGCGCCGTCGATTTGATGCGACTGGCTGGAATGAAACCGGCCGGGGTCATCTGTGAGATCCTCAAAGACGACGGCACCATGGCCCGCGTACCCGACCTTCTGCCGTATTGCGATCAGCATCAACTCAAGATCACGACGGTGGCCAAGCTGATCGAGTACCGCATGCAACGAGAATGTCTCATACGGAGGATTCAATCGGTCCGTATGCCCACCGACTACGGCGAATTCCGCATGATCGGTTATGAAAGCCCCGGTTTCAGCGAACCGCATCTGGCCTTGTGCAAGGGAGGTATCGGTGATTGCGATGAAACCGGCAAGGTCGCCGTTCATGACGAACCGGTATTGATTCGCGTGCATTCGGAATGCTTGACGGGAGACCTTTTTCATTCGCAGCGTTGCGAATGCGGCTATCAACTGATTACCGCCATGGAGACGATCGAACGCCAGGGCCGGGGGGCTCTGATCTACCTGAGGCAGGAAGGACGCGGTATCGGCCTGGCCAACAAGCTTCACGCCTACAAGTTGCAGGAACAGGGATTGGACACCGTCGATGCCAATCTGCGCCTTGGCCTTCAGGCCGACAAACGCGACTACGGTATCGGCGCCCAGATCTGCCGGGATCTGGGTTTAAGTAAAGTCCGCATCCTGACCAACAATCCCAAGAAAATCAGCCGTCTGCAGGTCTATGGAATCCAGGTTGTCGAGCAAATACCGCTTCGGGTCCGTCCGGGGAAACACAATCTACGGTATTTACAGACCAAAAAACATCGTTTTGGCCATCTTCTTGATGAGGATCTCTGATCCGATATGGGTTCAACCGCAAGGATGCAAATCATGAAACAAATCGTATGGATTATGGCTCTTGTGTACGCGGCGATTCTGATCGGATGCGATTCGCCAACCTCGGTGAATACCCGGTCTCCGGCACCCGTATCGAGCGGCATGTATCCCGGATATCAGGCGGCTGAAATCCGCATTGTCGGCCTTTCCGGTTTTGTGCCGGGTCGAGCCGATCAATCCGGATCCCAGTTGGAAGTCTATCTTGAAATGCTGGATTCCTTCGGATCGCGAATCAAATCTCCCGGTATCATCCGCCTGGAACTGTACGAATTCCAGCCCCGATCTTCCGATCCCAAGGGAAAACGTATTTTCGCCTGGCCGGATTTTGACTTGAATACACCGTCCGATAACAACCGTTTTTGGAGGGATTTCCTCCGGGCCTACCGATTCGACCTGTCGATGGATAGTTTTCCCGGCAATACAGAGACCGCCATTCTTGAAGCCACCTGCCTATGCCCCGACGGAAAACGTCTGACCGCAAGGATGCGGCTCCAGCCCTCTCGATAAAACCCTTCGACCAAATCCCGCATGAATCATTGACTTGTCGGTCGGATTCTGCCATAGTATCCTCTTCGATAGGTTTGCTCGTATCGAGGATCGCGGAATTCCGCGAAGGGAAAGGTTGTGCAAAAACAATTGGACAACATCAGTATTGACGATTCGGTTCTGGTTCGGCGCTGTCAACAGGGTGATCCTTCCGCGCTGACCCGCCTGATCGTCAAGTACCAGGACCGAATTTACAATACCATCCTGAAAATTTGCGCCAATCCTGACGATGCCGCGGAACTTACCCAAGAGACGTTTGTCAAAGTAATAGAGAATATGGAAGGTTTTCGGGGCAGCAGTACATTCTACACATGGTTGTTCCGGATTGCGATCAATCTGACCTATAATCATTGTCGCCGTCGGGTGAAGATCGCGATGCAGTCTCTGGATAATCCCGCCGGGTCTGAATTCGGCTCGGCCCGAGCCCAGTTGGGCGCATATCTGGCGGATGAACGGATTGCGGACCCGGCAACGCTGGCCCAGAATCGCGAGGTCATCCATATTCTGACCCAGTGCCTTGCCCGGCTGGATGACGAGCATCGAGTGGTCGTGGTCCTGCGGGATATCGAACAAATGAGTTATGCCGAAATCGCTGAATCGTTGGAAATCGAACTGGGGACGGTGAAAAGTCGTCTGAGCCGTGCCCGAGCCCAGTTGAGGGAAACCCTCGAAAACGTGCTTCAATGAACCGAAACGCAAAACCGGAAATCGATGAACTTCTTAGCGCCTATCTGGATGGTCAATTGTCCGACCGACAGCATACGGAGGTTAAACGTTTATTGCGCAACGACAAGGACGTTTCTCTTCGGCTGCATCGGCTCCAGCAGCAAAAACAATTGCTGTCGGCCTTGCCGGTCGAAACCGCCCCGGCGGGAATGCTCGAAGCGATTCAGGCATCGCTGGAACGCACGTTCATCCTCGATCGGTTTTCGCACACGACGCGGACGGCCGCAGGTGCTCGTCAGCTTTTTGCCCGGCGATTCCTTACCGCCGCGGCGATGTTGATCATACCGCTGGGACTGCTCGCATGGGTTGTCTTTACGATACTTTCCCCCGCCGAGACCCCAACCACTCTGTCGCAGATGGACGACCCCGGCGGTTCCATCCTGATGCCCAATCTTCCTCCGCAAAAACCGATGCCGAGAGAACAGCTTCGTCCCAACGAACGATCTTCTCCAGCCGTCGGTCCCATGGCCATGACCCTGTCGCTTCGAACCTCCGAGCCGATTGTCGTTGATAGTCTTTTGAAAAAAGCGATCTTCAACCATTCGCTTTTCACGGTCACCGTGCCCGGCCGGTTGTGCTACACGATCCAATGCCCCGCCGAACCGTTGATTGCCCTTATGCAGGATGTCCAATCTGTCTGGCCCAAATGCCGTACCGCTTCCCTGGCCGTTTTTGGACGGACGGTACACTCCAGGGTGATTGTCGATCGGATTACGCCCGACCAGATCGTCCAGCTTCTCCAACAACCCAATTCGCTGACGGGCATGCAGCTTGCCGGGAATTTCGCCTCTCTGAACAGCGTAATCGCCGCGGTGCCGTCGTATGGTCTCACGCGAACGGCCCCGAACGAGGAATGGTTTACGGAAAATCCGTCGATGCCCGTCAAGCCCGAACTGGCTGAACCCTTCAAGCCGACCGAAAACCTTTCCCGATCCATGGGATCCACGGTCACTTTGCATATCCTTATCGAATCCCGCTGACCCCGACAGAAACAAACATTACTGGGTAATTAATGATTAGTATAGTCTCGATATTACTTCATTTGTTTCTCACGGTCTTTCCCTGTTTCCTCCGCTGGAACAAGACGTTTCGTCATCTCCGGCAGTTGCGACAGTTCAAATCCTTCGGCAACGATAATCTGTTCGGCATTCGCCAGAACCAGCCAGGGAATTCCGGCAACTCTCCATTCTGTCAGACGCTCGGATACAGGATGCTGATAATCCCCTGATGGAAGACCGCCGGAAATGAATGGAATCCGATTGGATATGACCCACTCGTCGGCCTTTTCACGATTGGCCGGATCAGTTTCCACAAGCAAGACACCGATTCCCCGCCGTTTCAAGTCTTCCGCTTTCGACACCAGTTCACGAACTCGCGTCTGCGAATCCGCCCGGGCCACATCCCAGAAACACAGAAGGACGGGCTTGGTTGAAACCCTGTCCCATTTTCCTTTTCCCGCCAGAACATTCAGGTTGCGCACTTTTTTAGCAATCGGATAAGGAATGATTGTTTCGCCGGATCGCGGCAAACGCCCCTGGGCATCCACATGAAAACAACATTTACGATCCCAGAAAAATTCGGGATCGCTGATATGATGAAAACCCGATGTGTTCAGATGGAAGGGAATTTTGGATCCGTCGTTCACCTCAGTCGGTTCAAAAGAGACGAGGGCATCATGATTGGGATTGAGAATGACTTGCGTTCGGCGATATCGTTGGCGGGACTCGAACTTATCTTTTTTGGTGTACTGGTGGACGATCCGCTCCTGGGCTTCCATCGGCACCCAGAC
Source organism: uncultured Pirellulales bacterium (assembly GCA_964386005.1). Classification (GTDB taxonomy): domain Bacteria; phylum Planctomycetota; class Phycisphaerae; order Sedimentisphaerales; family Anaerohalosphaeraceae; genus FEN-1350. The sequence goes on from CAYLSB010000039.1 coordinate 28,792, forward strand.
GCCGTCGACTGGCTGGAATCGGATGTCTTCCAGAACATAGTATATCAGCGAATCGGGCGGCATGGCGCCGCCGTTCCACAAATCGCCAGGTTTTTTCTGCATATAGGCGCGGGCAATCTGCCAGTCGTGGTCCGCATCAAACCAGATTTGGTAGCGGCCGTCTTTGCATTGTGTCTCCAACAGCCAACACGTAGCGCCATTGATCTGTGTGGGATTTTTGGCGACCGTCAGTTTTTCGGCTTTGCGGAGGATCGCATCCACACGCTGTTGATTGTCACAGTAACAATACCCACGAAGGCATCCATGCACTTCATCGAATTGTTTCTTGCCGGGATATACCCAGAGAGTTCCGCTGTGTCCCGGCTTAAGGGTGGAGTCGAATTGATACGCAGTCTTGCCGTCCCACAGATGTAGATTGGTTGCGGCCTCCTCCGACGGCGTGTTTTCCCGGCGAAGACCGATATGCCCCCACATGCGATTGGACCACTTGAACCGCCGGCCATCAGATCGGCTTTCAATGACCGCCGTCGGTTTGCCATCGCCCTTAACATAATGTAATTCGGAGATTTGCATCGTCGAACGGATTTCGATGGGAATCGTTTCTTCCTTGATGATGAACGACTTGAGCTTGTCCTGCGTGGCCGCGTAACGATCGAGGATTTCGGTCGCGGTTAGAGGGATCTCGTGCAAAGCCCGGCTTGTCGTCTGACACAATAGGACAATCGCAAAAGAAGCAACCATATGAGCTTTCATACTCGGCGATAATCTCTTTTGATGATCCATATCACATGGTCCAACACAAAATCGTTTCGGTTGTTACATTCTATATGCCCGACATCTTCCACTCGTTTCCGACCTGAACCAGCGTGGCGTCCAATTCGAACTTGTCCCCCGGTTGGAAGGACATGCTCCCTTTGCCCATTGCGAAGGGCTTTTTTACCGTGCACAACCAGGTTACTTCCAGACCTTTGGATCCCTCCACTTGCCGGGTGATATCGACCGGCGAGCCGATCGATTTGAGACACTGATTGAATTCCAGTTCCCCCGGATTCTTCGGATTTTGAAGCATCTCTTGAAGCTGAGTCGCATCCTCGGCCCCTTCGACAAAACACTGGCTCAATTGTTCGATCTGTCCGTTTTCCAGCAAGGATACGAAAGAGGTAACAGTCTCATTGGGCGTATTGAAACTGATATTCACACCGTATGCACCCATCATTCCCCCACCAAATCCCTTTGCTGTGTCTTCCACCGCAGCACCTCCAAACATTTCACCCGCTTGTGGGGTTTCGGAGACCGCCGTAGCGGCGGAGGCGATCAGAACCCCTTGTTTGTCTGAGTTTTCGATGGAGGGCGATTCAAGCCAGTTCTCGAAGTCCTCATCTTGCGGCAGAGTCGAATCCGATGAGATGCTCGTCGTATTCTCAACGGGGCTTGTCGATCGTACGGGCGTCATATCGGAATCGGACAACAATGGATTTGTCGTTACAGGAGAAACCGCCATATTGTGGTTGTGATAAACGACATAGCCCGCGGTACCGAGAGTGGCCGCAACGATGGCGGCAACCAGTTTTGTCGACAACCCAAAACCGGCCACCGAGCCCGCCGTGGATCCGGAAATTGTCGCCGCTTCTGCCGATACCGCGCCGACAACCGATCCGGAGACGGCGGTCGTCCCACCGATCATGGCCATCTTGCCGAGTTCCTCAAGAACCGCCGCCGGAGCCGCTTCGACGAACGAATTAACGAGCGTCGTCCCCAATCCTGCCGTGGCCACAAGGATCCCTCGTCGTTCGAGAATCATACGAAGCTGATCGAGTGCGGATTCAACCCGCCGCGAAATCGTCGCCTGGCTGACGGATTCTTCTTTGGCAATCTGATTCATGCTTTGACCCTGAAGATAATGCCGAGTCAGAATACCACGCAGGGATTCATCGAGTTCATTGATCGCTTCATCCACATACGGCGACACATCCTGCCACTGATTCGCCTGGCGGATTTTTTCCTCGCAATATTCTTTTTCATGTCGCCGACGATTGCAGTCGCATCGGATCCGGTCGATCGACTTGTGCGTCGCCACTCGATGCAGCCAACTGACCAGCGATTCGCGAACCTGGTCGGCGTGTTTCACCAACTGAAAAAATGTTTCCTGCGCCGCGTCGGCGGCCTGCTCGGGATCTCCCAGAATTCGCTGACAGGTCCCATAGACCATCCCCGCATATTGCCGCACGATTTCGGAAAAGGCCTCCGCATCTCCGTTTCGCTTGTATCGTTCCAAGAGCATAACTTCCTGATTCGGCATTGCAATCTCCTTTCGACTTCCAAGACCTCTACATTCCTGATAATAAGTCGCTGCCGAAACATAATCCATTCATCGGATTGACAATTTTCCGGAAATAGTGTACCGTAAATCCATGCGAATGAATATCCATAAAAGTTGTCTGGTCCTGATTGATGTGCAGGGCAAGCTCGCCCAACTCATGTACGACAAGGAACGACTTTTCGCCAATCTAACGATTCTGGTCAAGGCCTGCCGGATTCTTGATGTGCCGATCGTCTGGTGCGAACAAAACCCACGGGCGCTGGGACCGACGATTCCGGAACTCCTCGAAGATCTGTCGGGATTATCTCCGATCGAGAAGATGAGTTTCAGTTGTTGCGGGGAACCGGTCTTTGTGGAGCAACTACAAAAGTCTCATCGCAATCAGGCGATCCTGTGCGGGATCGAATCACACGTTTGTGTCTATCAGACCTCCACCGATCTGTTGAACAATAGATTCGAAGTGGCCGTCGTCGCCGATGCCGTCTCGTCGCGAAGTCCCGACAACAAACAGATTGCGCTATCGCGAATGCAATCCGAAGGGGTGTGCCTGACTTCGACGGAGATGCTGTTGTTCGAATGGATGGCGACCGCCCGGCATGACAAATTCAAGGACATCGCCCGCCTCGTACGCTAAGGTTCAGCGGGTCTTATTATGGTTTTGTTTATCCGATTTATTCTCTTTTGATGCCGGCTGGGCCGCGGGCGTTGTCGATTCCTTTGATTCGCTTTTCCCTGTGGAAGATTCGTTTGGGGTTTCGGTTGTCTGGGCCCCTTCTTTGCTCTTGCCGCCGCTTCCGGATTCTTCGGCTTTTCTTCCCTGCTGATAGCTTTCGCTGCGATAATCCGTCGCGTAAAAACCGCTGCCTTTAAAGATGATCCCCGCTCCCGTCCCCAGGAGACGCTGCAGCGAATTCTTTCCGCACTCGGGACATTTCTTCAATGGTTTGGCCGTGATCGACTGAAATTGCTCGAACTGATGTCCGCATTGTTGGCAGGCGTATTCATAGGTTGGCATGATTACCTGCCCTCCGAATCAGCGCCGTCGGCGTCATCGGTCGTCTCCTCCGGCATCGATGCCGAGGCCGGTTTATTGACAATCACCTTGCTGGGTCGAAGTGCCTGTCCGTTGAATTGATACCCCGCTTGAAACTCTTCCAATACGATCCCATCGGCCTTGTCCGGTTCACTGCGGAAGGAGATGGCTTCATGGACCGACGGATCGAAAACCGCCCCAACGGACGCGATCGGCTCCACACCCTGGGATTTTAATGCCTCCAGAAAAAGCTGATGTACCATGCGAATGCCGTCGATCCAGTTCTTGACGGTATCGGGATTTTTCGTTACGGCGTCAGCGCCCTTGAGAGCGTGGCTGAAGTTGTCCAGCGAACCCAGCAAAGAGCGAAAAAACGTCCGTTTCTCATAAGCGACCGATTCGGAAACCTGTTTCGGTACCCGTTTCTGATAATTCGCGTAATCCGCGCCGAGCCGCAAATATTTGTCCTGCAGTTCCTGTTTTTCCGCCTTCAGTTGTTCGATCTGCTGCATCAATTCCTTGACCTTCGGATCGACCTCCGTATCCGACGCCGGAAGAGTCTGTGAAGATGGCCTATCGGGCGTGACCGGAGCTTGCGGCTCCGGTTTTGCGGGTGAGGAATCCTGGGCCGATGAATCACCGCCCGGAACATCCACCGTTTTTTTCGCATCAGGATTGGGTTGTCGATGTTTATGAAACATAGCCGTCTTTGCTTGAAATAACGTATCGGTTACTTGCCAAAATGCTGTTTGAGCTTGTCAAAAAATCCCCGGCTTTCCGGCATCACCTGTCGGTCTTCCGTCTCGGCAAAGGCCCGCAGGAGTCGTTCCTGTTCGGACGTCAACCGTCGGGGAATCTCCACCGCTATTCGCACCAGCTCGTCGCCCTTTCGTCCGGTCCGCAAATCCGTAATCCCTTCGGCCTTGATCCGAAACACGTTTCCGTGCTGCGTCCCCGGCGGCACGCGAAGCTGCCGGGTTCCATCCAGAGCCGGCACGTCGATCGTCGAGCCCAGCGCCGCTTGCGTAAAGCTGATCGGAACGGAGCAGACCAGATCGTTACCATCCCGCATCAGGAACGGATGCGATTTCACCCGCACATAACAATACAGGTCTCCTCGCGGTCCCCCGTTGCGACCCGGCTCTCCCTCGCCCGACACACGAATACCCTGGCCCTCGTGAACGCCGGCGGGAATCTTCACCTCCAGCGTGCGCTGCCGGGGAACCTGGCCGTTCCCGCGACACTTGCGGCACGGATCGGCGATGACCCGTCCGGCCCCGCCGCAGGCCGGGCATGTCGAGACCATCTGAAAAAATCCGCCCAGCCCGGCTCGCTGAACCTGACCGGCTCCGCCGCAGGTGGAACACGCCACCGGCGCCGAACCCGGGTTGCACCCGGTTCCATTGCAGGTGGTACACACATCCTGCCGAGTGAATTCGATGGTTTTCTCGGCCCCGTGCGCGATTTCTTCGAGACTCAATTCCACCGTCGTCTCGAGGTCATATCCGCGCGTCGCGCGACTGGCCGATCGGCGACCGCCCCCGCGGCGCCCACCGCCGAAAAAATCGCCGAAGATATCGCTGAACATATCGCTGATATCCTCGACGTGCATTCGCGAATAATCGTGCATACCGGAACCGCGAAGGCCGTCATGACCGAATTGGTCATACTGCCTGCGTTTGTCGGCATCGCTGAGAACCTCGTAGGCTTCGGCGCATTCTTTGAACTTCGCCTCGGCGTCTTTGTCCCCGGGATTTTTGTCGGGGTGATATTTCATCGCCAGCCGCCGATAGGCCCGTTTGATATCGTCCGCGGACGATTGACGGCCCACACCCAGGACCTCATAGTAGTCGCGCTTTGCCATTGTGTCTCCGAATCCGTTTGCCCATCGACGGCGACGGGCGACCCAGGGGTCGCCCGCCCCTCGCCGCTATGGGTTGGATCAGATCACCGCGCCGGATTCGGCTTTTTCTTTCTTGTCTTCCGGCAGATCCGTGATCAAGACGCTGGTCGTCAGCATCAAGCCGGCCACCGATGCAGCATTCAACAATGCGGTGCGACAGACCTTCGCGGGATCCACAACTCCGGCCTTGAGCATATCCACGAACTCGCCCTTGTTGGCGTCGAAGCCCATGTTCTGTTCCATCTCCAGCAACTGCGCCACGACGACGTCGCCTTCCAGACTGCCGTTATCGACGATCTGGCGCGTTGGCGACTTCAAAGCGCTGACGACGATATCAAAACCGATCCGCTCGTCGCCCTTGGCCGCTTTGGACTTGGCCTTCTCGACTTCGGGGATCGCCCGCAGAAACGCAACGCCGCCGCCGGGAACCAGACCTTCCTCAATCGCGGCCTTGGTCGCGTGCAAGGCGTCGTCCAGCAGATCCTTGCGTTCCTTCATCTCGGCTTCCGTTGGTGCGCCCGCTTTGACCACCGCAACGCCGCCGGTCATTTTGGCCAGCCGTTCCTGCAGCTTTTCGCGGTCATAGTCGCTGGTCGTTTTGGCGATCTGGTTGCGGATCTGGTCACACCGCGCCTCGATATCTTTCTTCTTGCCGGCGCCTTCGATGATCGTCGTGGTGTCCTTGTTGACGACGATCCGTGACGCCCGGCCCAGTTGCGACAGTTCGATCTTTTCCAGCTTGATCCCCAGATCGTCGCTGATCACTTCGCCGGCCGTCAAAATACCCAAATCCTGAAGCATCGCCTTGCGACGGTCCCCGAATCCCGGCGCTTTGACCGCACAAACCTTCAGCACACCCTGCAGGCGGTTGATCACCAACGCCGCCAGGGCCTCGCCCTCGACGTCTTCGGCGACGATCAGGAGCGGCTTGCCCACCTGGGCGATCTTTTCCAGCAACGGGATCAGTTCGCGCACATTGGAGATTTTCTTTTCGTGCAGCAAAATGTACGCGTCTTCCAACTGCGATTCGAGACTTTCCGGATCGGTCATGAAATACGGAGAGATGTATCCCTTGTCGAACTGCATGCCCTCGACGATCGTCAGTTCGGTCTCCAGTGCCTTGCCCTCTTCGACCTCGACGACGCCCTCGCTGCCGACGGCATCCATCGCCTTGGCGATCATCTCGCCGATCGTTTCGTTGTTGTTGGCGCTGATCGTGGCGACTTTGGCCTTGTCGTCGTGTGTTTTTACGGGTTTGGCGATCGATAAAATATAGTCTGCCGCCACTTGTGCCGCCTTGTTGACGCCGCGCTGCACCGCCACGGGATTGACGCCGGCAGTCACAAACTTCAGGCCATCGTTATAGATGGCCTCGGCCAGCACCGTCGCCGTGGTCGTGCCGTCGCCGACCAGATCGCTGGTTTTGCTGGCGACCTGGTTGACCATTTTGGCGCCCATGTTTTTGAATTTTTCCGGCAGCTCAATTTCCTTGCTCACCGACACGCCGTCCTTGGTCACCTTCGGAGAGCCAAAGCTCTTCTGCAGGAGCACATTCCGGCCGGTCGGTCCCATGGTTACCGCCACGGCCGACGTCAGCTTGGAAAGACCTTCCCGCAGCGCCGTCCGTGCCGTATCATTAAACATCATCTGTTTTGCCATATCGGTTATACCTCCAGACCCGGCCGCGATTGGATCCTCTTGGCCGGACCGATCCTTATTTGTTCATGATTCCCAGAATCTCGGTTTCCCGCATGATCTTGTATTCCACGCCGTCCACTTCGATGTCGCTGCCGCTGTACTTACCATAGATCACGGTGTCGCCCTTCTTGACGGACATCTGTCCGCGCTTGCCGCTATCGAGAAGTTTGCCTTCACCCACCGCGACGACTTTACCGATCATCGGTTTTTCCTTGGCCGTATCCGGAAGCACGATGCCACCGGCGGTCTTTTCTTCGGCCTCGTTCGGTTCAATTACCACTCTATCATCCAACGGTCTGATCTTCATTGTGCAATTCCTTGTATTGGTTCGGTTCTATTCTCGTTTGTTTATACCGATTACATCATATCCATGCCGCCCATTCCGCCCATGCCTCCCATTCCACCCATGCCGCCCATGCCACCCATGCCTTCGGGGTCCATACCGCCGGGGCCACCCTTGTCTTTGGAGGGTTTTTCGGTGACGACGCAGCCGGTCGTCAATAACAGGCCCGCCACGCTGGTGGAATTTTGCAGAGCAACGCGGGTAACTTTTACCGGATCGATTACGCCCGCGGCGATCAGATCTTCGAAGGTATCCTTGTCGGCGTTGTAGCCGAAACCGCCTTTGCCTTCGGCGACCTTATTCACGACGAGATTGCCCACGGCGCCGGCGTTGTCGGCGATCTGATAGCACGGCATACGCAAGGCCCGCGCCACGATCTCGGCGCCGGTCTTCTCGTCGCCTTCGAGCTTCAGTGCCTTGACCCCGTCGATACAGCGAACCAGTGCGACGCCGCCGCCGGCGACGATGCCTTCCTCGATCGCCGCGCGAGTCGCGTGAAGAGCATCTTCGATGCGGGCCTTCTTTTCCTTCATCTCGGCCTCGCTGGCCGCACCCACGTTGATTTGCGCGACGCCGCCGGTCAGCTTGGCCAGCCGTTCCTGTAACTTTTCGCGGTCATAGTCGCTGGTGGTTTTCTCCACTTCGCTCTTGATCTGGCCGATACGGCCTTTGATCGCGTCGGAGCTCCCGGCGCCTTCGATGATGATCGTGTTGTCGCCGTCGATGGTGACCTTCTTGGCCTGGCCGAGCTGGCTGAGTTGGATCTTGTCCAGTTCCAGACCCAGATCTTTGAAGATGGCTTGGGCGCCGGTCAGGATGGCGATATCCTCCATCATGGCCTTGCGACGATCGCCGTAGCCGGGGGCCTTGACGGCACAAACATTCAGAATGCCGCGAAGCTTATTGACCACCAGCGTCGCCAGGGCTTCGCCCTCGACGTCTTCGGCGATGATCAGCAGCGGGCGCTTGCTCTTGGCGATCGTTTCCAGCAGCGGAATGATCTTGGCGACGTTGCTGATCTTGTCTTCGTGGATCAGGATATACGGCTTGGTCAATTCACAGGTCATCGCATCGGGATTGGTGACAAAATGCGGCGACAGGAATCCGCGGTCGAACTGCATGCCCTCGACATACTCGACGGCCGTCTCGAAACTTTTTCCTTCCTCGACGGTGATCACGCCGTCTTTACCCACGCGGAGGAACGCCTCGGCCATCTTCTTGCCGATCTCGAAATCGTTGTTCGCCGAAATCGCCGCGATATTGATGATGTCGTCCTTCTTACTCGCATCGATGGGTTTTGCCAGCGTGGCCAACTTCTCGACGGCGGCCTTGGTCGCCTTTTGCATCCCGCGGTACAGCGACATGCCGTCGGCGCCGGCGGCCAGATTGCGAATGGCCTCCTTGAACATCGCCTCGGTCAGGACCGTCGCGGTGGTCGTGCCGTCGCCAGCGATCTTGGAGGTCTTGCTGGCCGCCTCGCGAACCAGCTTGGCTCCCATGTTTTCGACCTTATCGACCAGTTCGATTTCCTCGGCGACGGTTACGCCGTCCTTGGTCACCGTCGGTCCGCCCCATCCCTTGTCGATAATGGCATTACGGCCGCGCGGACCCAGCGTGGCCTTCACCGCCGCGGCGAGCTTTTCTACGCCCGCCAGCAGAGCCGCACGCGAATCCGCATCGAATGACAAATTTTTCACTGCTGCCATAAGTACTGCTTCTCCTTATCTATCGTGTCCAGTTCCGTTTGTCTGTCTTGTCATCCCAACCTGTAGGGGCGGATGGCATCCGCCCTTTCGACAACAACTCTCTACGGGTGACCATTAATGCAAACCCGATACCAGACCATTATATTGAGAGTCTCCCGGGGGATAGCAATATCGCAAAGTCTTGTAGATAAAGATTTTACAAAAATCCGCAAGATCCCATAAAACTCGAATTCTCACCCTATCAAATCCTCTTCCTGCCACTTTTGGCCCAAATCACCCCCTCCCATACGCCATCTTGACAGGTTATAATTATTTATTCCACCCTTTTAAATCTCTAAGCGATATTTACCATTGACATCAAACCGAATTCCGGATATGATATAACATAGAAAATTGAATATGAGATAGTATCACTGAACTTGTGGCGTCTTACACTAAACCGCCAAATTGTTGCCAGAAGACGCGCGAGGTTGGTGCCCCTGATCGGGGCATCGCTGGCGTGTGTTTCTGGCGGGCCTTGGCGGGCCTAGTGTGAGCATTGCGTAGGCGGTGCTCCTTTTTTACCGGCTGGGAGGGGCATGGCGACAAGGAGATCGGCCGGGAGGGATGGGGGACACGAAGGAGCAGTTTATGGAGCGGGTATCCGGTACACAAAGGGTGACGGAGCATCAGTGGAGTTTTCGGGGGTTGGCCGCGGGAATTTTGCTCTTATGCGGTTTGTTTTCAGCTTCTATTTATGCCGAATCACCAAATCATGAACCCTACGAATCGATTCCCCCACCCGGCGAGAAGGGGCAATATCTGGACTTTGATCCGAATGATTATCAATTTCTGATCTATGATACGCAGGGAGATCAGAGTTCGATTCTGGATGCGATGGGGCGGCTTGGCATTTCCTGTGCTGTCCGCGATAAGGACGATTCGGTAACCCTCGACGACCTGGCAAACTATGACATTCTGATTGTCGGCTGGAATGAGGGCGGACAGATGGGCGGGTTGAATGCAAGCGTTCTGGGGGCGGGGATCACGGGGCGAATCGTGTTGACGGGCCACGACGCGGACTATCACACGGCCTCCGGAGAAAGCGAACAGCCGGCGGCGGAGCGGTTTTTTTCGCAGGCGATCAATTATGTTCTGAAAGACGAGGGGACCGGATTGCTGGCGATGGGCGATCCGAGCGCCGGGTTTTCCTGGTTGCCCGCGGCGTGGGGAATCACCGCCAATCAAGACACCGGTGAAATTATAAAGGCCTTCACTCCGGAAGGCGATTACAGCGGGATCTTCGAGGGGCTTACGCCGGGGGCGATGAGCCATTGGGACTTGTCGTATCACAATTGGTTCAGCGGATGGGGGGAGTATTTCGCTCCGCTGGAGATGGGCGGCGAGAACGGCGACAAGGCGATCACGATCGGCCGTGCGCGGCAGTTCGGGTTTCACCTGGAAAAGGACGACGGGGTCGAGGAAACCGAAAGCGTTCTGCCGACCGACGAGATCACCTATACGATCCGGTTTTATTCGCTGACGGATGTCGATGATGTGTATATTGTCGACACGTTGAGTCCGGCGGTGGACTATGACGGATTCGACTGGCAGACGATGACGTATGATCCGAACTATAATCCGAACACGCATACCTATACGTGGCATATCGAGCATCTGGACGCATTCGATCCGAACGAGCCGGGCGATCCGAACGAGGTGTTGACGCTGACGGTGACGGTCAACGGAACGGCCGATCCGATGGGGGTGATTCTCAACCAGGTCGAGGCGACCGGCCCGGTGTATGCGTATGCCGAGGTCCGGACGCCGGTGGGCTGTTTCGGCGGGGGCGTGATTTACGTCGATGGATCGAAACCGGCGGGCGGCAACGGAACCGGCTGGTTGATGGCGTACCGCGATTTGCAGGATGCGATCGCCCGCGCGAATAAAGGTTGCGGGGATGAGATTTGGATTGCAGCGGGGACATACAAGCCGGGTACGGCGTATAACAGCACCTTTGAGATTCCGCCGGGCATATCGGTCTATGGCGGCTTTGCGGGAAACGAAACCTCGCTGGAAGAGCGAAATTGGACGATCAACAAGACGATTCTGTCGGGATATATCGACGGCTCCAATCGAAATGAAAAAGTAGTGGAAATGGGCAACAATTCGTTGCTGGATGGTTTGGTTATCCGCGATGCCGGTATTCGAGGAATAGAAGGAGTCGGCAAATCTTTTTCAGTAACGAATTGTCAAATTCAAGATAATGGTGAGAGTGGAATCTATTGCGAAAATGGAAATTTATCTCTTCAATGGAATAGAGTTTTCGGTAATGGCATGTATGGAATTTATCATCATGGCCAACAAGAACATTTTCTTTGGTTATCCAACTGCATAATTTCCGAAAACCAGCAAGATGGAATTCGTTCTATTGAATCGGCACCACAAATTCGAAACTCAATGATCTTTCAGAACGGATCAGGGGGCCAAACCTATGGAATCAACATTGGAAATCCCTTTGACTCTCCCATAATTCATAACAATACGGTTGTCCACAATTACAATCAGGGGATAAACTTTGTTGGTAGTAATATTCCGGATATTCGTAATTGTATCCTCTGGTACAATAATGAAGGAGGGCAACAATTATCCGGATATGGAGTGACTCATTATAGTTGTGTTTTTGATCCCAACGATCCTCAGGGAATCAATTACACCCTTTACGGCAATCACAATTTCAGCGGCAAGCCGGGATTCGCGTACGATTATGAACCCTATGGCTTCTATCACCTCAACCATGATTCAGAATGTCGCAACGCAGGGGATAATACCTTCG
>CAYLSB010000040.1:0-9240 GCA_964386005.1 uncultured Pirellulales bacterium
TTGTAATTAATGAAGTTATAAGAAAATCAAAATTCAACAACCGGACAGCAGTGATGAGATATAATAAGAATATATTAGCTGTATTATATATAATGATCTTCGGATCGGTTTGGGCCCAGACCAATACCCGCGTTCCGTATATCGGCTATCTGTATCCCGCCGGCGGCCAGCGGGGCACTGAAATTGACGTGACCGCCGGAGGTCAGTTCCTTCGCAACGGCAAACACGTGGTCGTCTCCGGAACGGGCGTCAAGGCCGAGATCGTCCAGTTTTGCCCGCCGTTGACCAATATTGGCGCCGATGAACGCCAGGAAATCCAGCGGCGTTTCCGCGAGGCATTCTCCGATCGCATCGAAGAACGGACCGGCAAACCCCTTCCCCGACCGAAGGACAATCCTCCGGCCAAGCCCAAAACCCCCGACAAGGGAGCAGACGACAAAACAAAATCCGACCCCACTCCGGCGCCGCCGGAAAGGGTCAAGCTTCCGTCCCATCCCGCGCTGGATAATCTGGATAAAAAAAGTCTGCGAGAGCTTGTCCACCTGCGGATGACGCTGTTTCCGGATCGCAACAAACTGCAGATGAACCGGCAGATTTCCGAAGGGGTTTTGCTGAAAATCGCTATCGCTCCCGACGCCGAGCCGGGCGATCGCGAGCTTCGAATCCAGACGGCGACGGGATTGAGCAATCCGATTCTTTTCCAGGTCGGAACGTTTCCGGAGATCGCCGAACTGGAACCCAATGCCGGCGAATCGTTTCAGGCGTTTCCGGAATTGTCCAGGATCCCGAAATTGACGGACTTTATCCAACCCCGGACGCTGAAGCTGCCGGTGACGCTGAACGGCCAGATCCTGCCCGGCGATATCGACCGCTTTCGGTTTTCCGCCGAGCAGGGTCAGCAGATCGTCGTCGAGGCGCAAGCGCGCGGCCTGATCCCCTATCTGGCCGATGCCGTACCCGGGTGGTTTCAGGCGACGCTGACCCTCTACGACAGCGCGGGCAGGGAAATGGCTTTTGTGGATGATTATCGTTTTCATCCGGATCCGACGATGATGGTTGAAATTCCCCGGACGGGGGAATACGAACTGGAAATCCGCGACGCGATCTATCGCGGGCGCGAGGATTTTGTGTATCGGATCTGTATCGGTCGCCGGCCCTATATAACCCAGTCGTTTCCGCTGGGCGGACGGGCCGGGCAATCCGCGACCGCCGCGATCGAGGGCTGGAATCTGTCATCAAAGCAGTTGCCGCTGGATACCAGCGCCGAGGGACCGCGGATACGGCGCGCGAGAATCAACGACAACGGGACCCCGTCGAATGCCGTCCTGTATGCCGTCGATGATCTGCCCGAATGCATCGAGCGCGAAACCAACGACTCCATCGCCGAAGCGCAACGGGTGAGTATGCCGGTCATCATCAACGGCCGGATCGATCGGGACGGCGACACGGACGTGTATCGCGTGGAACTCGCCGCCGGACAGGAAATCGTCGCCGAGGTGTACGGACGGCGACTGGATTCGCCCATCGATTCGCTCGTGCGATTGACCGACGACAGGGGAAACACGCTGGCCATCAATGACGATCATGTCGTCAAAGAAAATTATCTCTACATGGATGCGCAGGGACTGATCACGCATCCGGCGGATTCCCGCCTGCAGACCAAAATTCCGAAACAGGGAATTTATTATTTCCATATCAGCGACACACAGGGGCACGGTTCATCCGCCCATAGTTATCGACTGCGAATCTCTTCGCCGCGGCCGGGATTCGAGTTGCGGCTGATGCCGTCGAGTCTGTCTCTGCGGGCCGGCATCTCGACTCCGGTCACCGTCTATGCGTTGCGGCTGGACGGATTCGGCGGAGCGATTGATGTCCGCCTGCGAAATTCGCCGGGCTTTCGTCTCGATGGCGGGACGATTCCGGCGGGAGTCGATCGCATTCGTATGACCCTGACAGCGCTGGCCGACGCGCCCGCGGGGCTTAGCGCGCTGGAACTGGAGGGATCGGCCCGAATCGAAGGCAAAACCATCCGCCGTCCGGTTGTGCCCGCCGAAGACAGAATGCAGGCGTTTCTGTATCGGCATCTGGTGCCGTCTCAGGAATTGATGGCCTCGGTGGATATACCCAAATGGTCCCCGTTGATCGAGCCGATCGGAGATCCGATCCGGATTCCCTCGGGCGGACAGGCCCAGGTCGTGTTCGCGACACCGCGGCGGCAACCCTCGCAGAACTATCAACTGGATTTGCTGGAACCGCCGGCGGGGATCACTGTGGATGAGATTACCGCTACGGCCAGGCAACTGCGTTTTATCGTAAAAGCGGATATAGGATCAGTAAAAATCGGCTATGAGGACAATCTGATCGTCGAATTGTTCATGGAACGTCCGCAGCAAAAAGGCGGCAAACCCACCGGCCGGACGGAACGAGTCTCCGTCGGCGTGCTTCCGGCGATCCCGATCCAGGTGGTGGAAGCGACGAAGGAGGTCGCGACAGAACCCGCGATACAACCGGTACACATGGCGACCCGGAAATCCGCGAAAGAACCCGGAAAATAATCCGATCACGGACGACACCCTGTTTTCAATGGTAAGGGCGGGTCACGAACCGCCCTTACTCACAACCGGGAGCGCAAAAAATGGGTCAGACACCCGAACGTATTTAAGGCGTAATGCCCCTTTTTTGTCATGTATTCGCTTCGTCTGAATGTCGGCCTTCGCGGGTATAACAAAAGGGCGGATGCCATCCGCCCCTACCGGCCACGACGGAGCGTGGCCCCCCATCCACCTCCCTTCGGTCGGTGGCTGCCACCCAACACCAGAAAAACAAAAAATAATCATCCACCTCGCGGGGGATCGGTGCCACCTGAAGAAATCCTAAATCCCAAGCACGAAATTCGAAACAATATCGAAGCACGAAATCAATAATATCGAAACAAAACTGGATACCGGCCTGCGCCGGTATGACATATCAGGCGATCACGGGGGATTGTCTCTGCAGCCAAGGAGAGGATGGAAATCGAGTGAGTACTTGCAGGCCGGACAGGCGGGATGTACAATAGAATGGTGTGAGTGCAAAACGAAAAGAAAGTTCAGGTCGGGAAAACCGGCCGGTCGGAAGCGTATATGCTTTGTCAGATATGTAAAAAAGAATCGGCGACGATCCATTTGACCGAAATCCATAACGGTCATCGGGAAGAGACCCATTTGTGCGAGAGCTGCGCCCATCAGCAGGGATTGGCCGTGAAGACTCAGATCCCGCTCAATGAGCTGCTCAGCAATCTGTTATCCTCGCAGGGTCAGCCGAAGAGCGAAGTTCCTTTGGAGTCGTCCATCCCGGATCAGGCCTGCCCCAACTGCGGCATGACCCTGAAGGAATTCGGGAAAAAAAGTCTGCTGGGCTGTCCGGCCGATTACGAAGTCTTTCGGGAATCGCTGGAGCCGCTGATCGAAAAATCGCAGGGCGGCCATATTCATCATTGCGGCAAGGTGCCTTCCCGGGTGCCGACGGATACGCGATGCCAGATCGAACTGGCCCAGTTGCATAAGGATCTGGATGCGGCCGTCAAGGCCGAGGAATATGAAACGGCCGCCAGACTCCGCGACCGAATCAAGAATCTGCGCCCCGAAGGATGTTGAATGGTTTGGCATTGTATTGTGATTCTATTGCCTGTTGATTGTTTAGTATATAAAATTTGAAATGTAAAATGTCTTTCTATGCGTCCCAAAGATTTATCCAATCGAATCAGCGAATGGTTTGACGGCTCCGGTCCCGGCGCCGATATCGTGATTTCCTCGCGGATCCGCCTGGCCCGGAATCTGGCCGGGTACGAATTCCTGCCGTGCCTGAATCAACAGCGAAAACGGCAGATTCTCCGCACGCTCAAGGAGGCCCTTCTCGGCATCGACCTGGGCGAAACCGTATTTTATGTGGATGTCGATGGCGCCCCGACGATCGAACAGGAATTGCTCGTCGAGCGACATCTCATCAGCCGGCAGCACGCGCTCGGCAAAGGACCGCGAGGCGTGGTCGTCGCCAACAGCGAATCCTTCACCGCCATGATCAACGAGGAAGATCACCTGCGGATTCAGGTGTTCCAGACCGGACTTCAACTGGAACAGTGCTGGCAGCGGATCAACCGGATCGACGATTTGATCGAGCAAAAAGTCGAGTACGCCTTCAGTACCGATTACGGATACCTCACGGCCTGTCCGACCAATCTTGGAACCGGTATCCGCGTCTCCGTTATGCTGCACCTGCCCGCGCTGAAGATGGCCGGACAGATCGAAAAATTCCTCCAGGCCGCCCGCGACGCGGACCTGACGGTACGGGGCCTCTTCGGCGAAGGCACCGAGGCGGTGGGCGATTTCTACCAGCTCTCCAACCAGGTCACGCTCGGCGTGCGCGAAGAAAACGTCGTCGAGCAATTCAGCCGTGTCGTGGTGCCCCGGATCGTCGAGTATGAGCAGTTCGCCCGTCGAAAACTTCTC
Organism: uncultured Pirellulales bacterium; assembly: GCA_964386005.1. Lineage (GTDB taxonomy): Bacteria > Planctomycetota > Phycisphaerae > Sedimentisphaerales > Anaerohalosphaeraceae > FEN-1350. The sequence continues at coordinate 4,488 of CAYLSB010000040.1, forward strand.
GACAGGCAATCCGACGCCCTCGATGACAAGATCCAGCGGGCGTTGGGCGTCCTTCGCAGCGCGCGGCTGATCAGCTCGCAGGAGGCGCTGTTTCTTCTCAGCCATATCCGGCTCGGCGTCAACCTGCGTCGAATCGATGGGCCTTCGATTCGTACGATCAACGAGCTGTTTATGCTTACCCAGCCCGCTCATCTCCAGATGAACCAGGGCGAGCCGCTCGATCCGGATCGCCGCGATGCCACCCGCGCGGGAATCATCCGTTCGCGTCTGTGTCGAAATTGAACCTGTCACGCTGATCTGAGAACGACCATGGTATCTGTCGTAACCCGAATGAAACGATGGTTTTACATGCTCGGGGTGGTGTTCTGCGGTTTTCCAGGACCATTCGTTTCCTGGGCCAATCCCATCCTGCCCGGCGCCGATCCCCATGCGATTGTGCTGGGCGACACCGTCTGGATTTATCCAACCTGGAGTAACGACCGGCGAGGCGAGCGGTTTTTTGCTTTCTCTTCGACGAACCTGAAAGACTGGCAGCGTCACGGTCCTGTGCTGGACTTCGCGGATGTAGCGTGGATCAAGGACGACGGCCAGAAACGGCATGGCGCCTGGGCGCCCTGCGTGACGACCCGCGAGGGGAAATTCTACTTCTACTATTCCGTTGGTCCGCAAAATCCCACGCCTTCGCGGATCGGCGTAGCGATCGGCGATTCGCCGTCGGGTCCATTCCGTGATTCCGGAAAACCCTTGCTGACCGGCGGGAATGACTTCGAAGCGATCGATCCGATGGTTTATACGGATCCTCAATCTGGATTATCGTATTTCTATGCCGGAGGCAGCGCCGGCGCCACGCTTCGGGTTTTTGAGTTGAATCCGGACATGGTGAGTTTTGCACGGGAGATTCGCGTTCCGACTCCCCCGAAATTCACGGAGGGCGCGTTCCTGCATGATCACGACGGGCAATACTATCTTTCCTACAGCCACGGTTCATGGCAATATTCATCCTATTCGGTACATTATGCGACATCGAATACGCCCGTCGGGCCGTGGACCTACCGCGGAGCGATCCTTTCCGGAGATGCGACGCGCAAGGGCCCGGGACATCACTCCCTGATTCGCAGTCCTCTCACGAAGGAATGGCTGATCGTGTATCATCGATGGGAAAACCAGACGGGCGATGGTCCCTATCGGGGGGCCAGACAAATCGCCATCGAGCGGGTCCGCTATACCCCGGACGGCCTCCTCCTTCCCATTGTGATGACCGGAGGAAAGACAACTGAAGATGGGACAGACCCTCAACCGAAAAGGGAATTCGGTCCATCGTAATCGAATCCCGCCACCGCGATGCCATCGGGGCCAGAATCATCCACCCGCGGTGATACAGGAGTTGTTTAGAAGTAGATTCACCGCCCAGCAAAGGTTCCTTGACATACTCAAGCCGACCCGCCGCATCGTACAGATACGCCGCATGATACATCGTCCGCAGTTCGTTGGGCTCGATCGCCAAAATCGCGCTGCGCTGCCCATCCGTCCGCCAGCTATACACCACCTGCCAGCCATCCGGATCGACCGCCTTCGTCACCCGGCCGAGGGATTCGCTATTGTTTAGATTGGCCTGGGTTGGCCCCACAGGGCCTTTTCTACGGCGTCCGGGCCGCGAATGTAGTGGGGTATCAGGTTTACGGGATCGGCGAAATGACCGAGCAGGGCGTGGTTACGACCGAGCCGGTAGAGATGCTGGGCATGGGGGTACCAGTACTTCGAGTCCAGAATCTCTACCCCGGAAGATTGAAACCGATCCTTATAATAGTATAAGCCCTCCCCGAGAAGTTGGATCGGATTTTCCGGGTCGGCATACTGTTTGACGAACTCATCGGCGTTTACAAGGCAGTCCGGCAGGATTTTATGGGGCGTTGCACCCCGCCAATCGTATATGGCCACAAAAAACTGACCCCGTTTGGCATCCAATACGGTTGCCACGCGCCGGCTTTCAACGGTCTCGTCTTGCATGTAATCCAGAACGTTTTCCGCAAGAACGTCCAGCGTACTCAGGGCGACGATCTTCGTCCGGCATGCAAAATGCAGCATCTTGGCCAGGGTAACCCCGATCCGAAGTCCGGTAAAACTGCCCGGTCCGGCGGTGATATACACCTCGCGAATCTGGTGGATATGCTCTCCAACCTCGGCCAGCAGGGTCTGGATGGTCGTGAACAGCTCGGCGCTGTGACGCATCATCCCCGAAAACGTTCGACAGACCAGGAGTTGATCCCCGCGGCCAAGAGCGACCGATCCGAAACGTCCCGAGGTATCGACGGCCATGCTGATACTGGTATCGCTGATTGGGCTCACAATCCATCCCTGCGTATAGTTTTTATTCTTCGCGCGAAACGGTTTGTACTATAGTCGCCTCATCGTCATATGACAAGGACGACAATCCGCAACTGTGATTATTTTTTCTCTTGCATTCCCTTGCCGGGTTCATTACACTGCTAACGCTTCTGATAATCGATGTCGGACGGCGTATAAAAAAACGTACAAAACCAGTTTATTCATGGAGGCACATGGTGACTCGGACCATACTTTCGCCAGGGCGGATTTCGACGATACTTCTGACCCTGATGGTTGTTCTGAGCGGTGCTGTTCTTGTGTCGAGCCATTCTCTGGCTCAGCCGGCTACCAAGCAGGATGCGCAAAAGCTCAAGGCCCAGTGGGAAATCGACATTGCCGCCGAGCAGTTGAATCGCGGGATGTACAAGGATGCCGAAGCCCGCCTTCTTCAAACGCAAGATCAGTATCATTCGGCTCTGACCCCCGAGCTTTCCCAGCGGCTGGCATCGCTTCTGGATCAAGCCAGAAAGGCCGCCGCCGAGCGCGACCAGATCCTGGCGGCGATGAAAGCCAGCGACGATCTGGCCGCGGCGGGAAACTATGGCGAGGCCATCGTCCGCCTGGATTCCGTCAAAGACAGTCCATTTCTGAAGAAACCCGAACAGCAACAGATCAAGCAGACCATCGCCGAATTGAAGGAAAAGTCCGCCGGGGCCACCCGCCAGTACCAGGCGCTGTTCGAGAAAAGCGAGAAGCTTTATCAGCTCGGCGATCTGGATAAAGCGGAGAAGGGATTTCAGGAAGTCGCCGCTTCCGGAGCGGCTCTGCGCTCCAAGAATGGAAAGACCTCCGGGGATTATCTCCGGATGATCGCCGAAGCGCGCGCCCAAAATGCGCAACCCGCCGAAGCGCCCCATTCCGATATCGAAACAATATTAATCGGTGCCGACAAACCCGCGTATCAGCCCTCGACCGATACGCTGGTACGGGCGGCGCCCAAATCCACGCCAAAACCGGCGATCGATGTGGCGCAGGCGCTTCAGTCGATGTCCTCCGAACAGATGCCGGTCGTCGATTCAGCGGATAAATCGACAATGTCGGCTCAAACCTCGATTGTCGAGCAACCCCGGATTGTCGTCGTGGAGTCATTCGTAACCGAGCCGACCCCTCAGCCGACCTATTCGTCGGTGCAATCGGTCGTCGTCGATAAGCCCGAGGCGGTTTCTCCGGTGGCCTCTGATGCGACCTCCTCCGACCAGGCCGCCGAAAACGCCTACATCCGAGAGATCCAGCGTCAACGCAATATCCAGCGGGATTATACACGGGCTATTGTTGAAGATGCTCTCCAGAAAGGAAACGCCCTTCTGGAAAAGCAACAGTTTGTCGAGGCCAAACAGGCCCTCGCCAAAGGATTTGCCGCCGTGGATCGCAATCGCCTGTTGCTGGGCGATGAGTTGTATAAACAATATCAATCCCGGCTCGTCGCGCTGGAATCCCAGGTCGATCAAAAACGCCTGCAGGTGGAAGAAGAACGGGATCGCCAGAGGATCAGCGATACACAGAGACTCACCGGCGAGATCCGCACCAAGATGGAAGAGCAGCGTCTGCAGGCCATCACGGATTACAAAGCCCGCGCCATGTCCTTCCTGAAAGACCAGCGATATGAGGAAGCCCTCGGCCAGTTGGAACAGTTGCTCAGTATCGATCCGACCAATAGCGAAGCTTTGATTCTCAAAAACGCCCTCCAGGATGCCGTCAATTGGCGCGAGCAAATCCGAAGTGAAAAGGAAAGCGATAAGGAAGAGATCGCTCTCTTGCTCGAAACCAGTCGCAAATCAATCCCCTACTTCGAAGAGATCACCTACCCCACCAACTGGAAGGAAATCGCCGCCAAGCGGGAAAAACAGGAACTCAAACCCGAAGACGTGAAAAATGCGGCAACCTATGATTTGCTTAAGAAAGTCGTTGATCTGACCCAGTTGAGGGAAGATATGACCCTTGCCGACGCGATCAACGTTCTTCGAAATACCGTCGATCCGCCTTTGCCGATCACCGTAAACTGGAACGATCTGCGGGAAACGGCGTTTGTTGAACAGACGACTCCGATCGGCATATCCGGAGAAGGTCTCTTTGCCGTCACCATTCAGACCGGCCTTGAGGAAGTTTTGCGCGGCGTTGGCAGTTCCACGGGGGAAGATATTGACTATTATGTTAACCAGGGTGTCATCGTCATCTGTACTGTCCGAAACCCGTTATATCTCAAATACAAATATGTCCTGCATTACTATGATGTCTCGGAGTTGTTGAGTCCTCCCTCTTCCGGTTATGGGCAGATGAGTGGCGGCATGGGTGGCATGGGCGGCGGCATGGGAGGCATGGGCGGAGGTATGATGGGCGGCATGGGCGGCATGGGCGGCATGGGCGGCGG
>CAYLSB010000040.1:9340-39751 GCA_964386005.1 uncultured Pirellulales bacterium
ATGGGCGGCATGGGCGGCATGGGCGGCGGCATGATGGGCGGCATGGGCGGCATGGGCGGCATGATGGGCGGCGGTGGGTACAACCAGATGCTGGCTCGTATGCGCGGTTATGAAGTAATCTACCTCATTATGGAAACTTGCGGCGATTATGATTCCTGGTATGAAAACGGCGGTGAAGGTCGTATCCAGGAGTTCGGCGGGACCTACCTCGTTGTGAAACAGACTCGCGAAGTCCAGGATCAGATTGTCGCTCTTTTGGAGAGTCTAAAACAAAACCTGAAATCGCAAGTGGCTATTGAAGCTCGTTTCCTCCTGGTGGATGAAAACTACCTTGAAGATGTCGGGATGGACACCGAAATCACCAAGCTCAATCTCGGAAAATATTGGAGCACAACCGGTGTTCCGCAGGATTCCTATACGGTTACCGCTCCCAGCGCATCCGGGATTTCCGGTACCCTGGGCGGTATTGGCCCTGTGGCGACTATGGGGCTGTCGTATATCGGTGCCATGGACGACTTGCAGGTGAATTTTCTGATTCGTGCCACACAGGCCCACGCCAACGCCAAGACGCTTACGGCTCCCAAGACCACCGTCATGAACAGCGAAACCGGACGGATCGAAGTCTATAAGACCATAACCTATAAATCCAACAGCTCGTTTGAAACCCAGGACGTAACCACGACCGGCGTATCGCGAACGGTTGGGTACTGGACCCATGAAAATGATCAGGCGCAGAGCGGGATTAATCTCATGGTTACTCCCACGATCAGCTCCGATCGCAAATATGTTTTGCTGAACATCGAAACCACTCTGCAGGATCTGAATTTTGACCAGACAACCGTCGTCGCCGTCAATCCGGTGAATGGGAACCTGGTCAGCGATACGTATGATCTTCCTCGGCAGGAAAACACGATGGTTACGACTCGTGTGGCCGTTCCCGATCGTGGGACGGTTCTGCTGGGCGGTCTTACCCTCACCGAGGTTCGGGAAGTGGAAGCGGGGGTTCCTATCCTCAGCAAGATTCCGCTGATCAACCGTTTCTTCTCGAACCGCAGCAAAGTGGACGACAAGCAAATCCTTCTGATTCTTGTTAAGCCGACGATCATCATCCGTGACGAAGCCGAAGAGGAAGCCGTCGCCGCCATGAAGTAAACGGCAGATTCATTTCACGCGAAACCAAGGGCCTGACGCGGTTGTCAGGCCCTTGCTGTTCCTGCCGATTTCGATCCATGTGATTCCCGTCATCCCGCGGCCCAGCGATCCTTGATGGCCTGATACCCGTAGTGCATCATCAGGTTATCCAGGACGACCATGGATGTGTAGTTCTCCGCCACCGGCCAGATTCGTCCCACGATGGTCGGATCCCGACGTGTGATGGCCGCCAGCTTGGTATTGGTCCGCGTATATTTATCAATGGTCTGCTGGGGTTTGTCGATCGTCGGAGTGGGCTTGACGGCCAGCCGAACGACGATATCCTGACCGGTGCTCAGTCCGCCGGTGATACCGCCGGCATTGTTGGTGACAAACTCCACGTTGTCGCCATAGCTCCGCAAGGCATCATTGGATTGAATGCCCGTCATAGTTCTGACGGCGAATCCCGCGCCGATCTCAACTCCCTTGACGGCGCCGATGCCCAGCATTCGGCCCAGCTCGGCGTCGAGTTTTCCGAACACCGGTTCCCCCAATCCGATGGGAACGCCCCGCACGATTACCTCGATAACTCCCCCCGATGAATCGCCGGTCTGCGTGATTCGATTGCACGCCGCCAGCATGGCCTCGGCCGTATCCCAGTCGGGACAGTTCACCACGGCATGAATCCCGTACGTATCGCGGATGTGTTCGCTGGTCCAATGCGGAGCTTGTTCGCGAATCGTGTCGATCTGCTGTTCGATTTCGGCGAAGACCCGCATTTTCTCGAGAAACCGCATATCCATGTGTACCCGCCCGCTGACGTACACGTTCTGATAAAACGGATCGGAATCCCGGCGCATCCGTTTGTAGCGATTCACCGCATCGAGGATTTTCGCTGAATCCATATCCGGACATCGAATCCCGGCCGCCTCGCGAATATACGAAAACACCTCAATCCCCATCCGCTGGAGTACCTTTTTGGCCGTGTATCCGGCCGCCACAATCGTACTGGTGTACCGTCCGCTGAAAAGCCCGGCTCCGATCGCATCGTCGCACGGTCCATATTTAACGAATGAGGCGTACGATGCATGTCCCGGCCGAGGCGTACGATTGGTATCCTGATATTGTTTGATGTGGATGAAATGTCGATCCAGGTTCGGAATCAGAATCGTCAGCGGAGTCCCGTTGGTCAGATTCTTGTTTCCCGCCCCTTCGATGGTATCGGCCGCATTAAGTCCGGTGTAAATCACCGGAAGATCCGGTTCCTTCCTCGGACTGCTCAGTTCATCCGCTCCCGGTTTTCGCAACAGAAGATCGCCGTAGATTTCCTGTTCCGTCAGCTCCATTGCCGGCGGCAATCCCTGTACCACCGCCGTCAGGCCTTCCTGATACGATCCGCCGGCCGCTGTCACCTGAAAACATCGTCCCACATGACAACCCATCATGTGCATCTACCCCTTTCTGCGAGTTTTGCCTGTTCCTGTTCGTTTGCCCGCCCTTCCCGAAGCCGTACCGGATTGACCGATCTGCTCGAAGAGGCAAATGGCCGCCTGTTTTGGCCCTTCGGTTTCCAGCCCGGGAATACCCAGCCGGGTTCGTAACTGACCGACGAACACTCCGTTTTTGAACGCCGCGTGAAATAGTTGATCGGCGAGTTTTTCATGCAGATCCTGATATTGTGCGGGACCGAAAATATTGGCAAAGTAACTATGAACAAGTCCCGATGCCGTAGTGGTTCCCTTGGCCATACTGGCGCCCGCCCGGAAAACGGCCAACGCCTGGTCGGGTGATTCAAATCTTTCAAGAACGGGATGATCGCGGTCGACTTGCTCGTAATTATTGGCATACAATAAATAGTCGATCTGAAATCCCTGCAGTACTTCGTGCAATGTTGTTACCGGCAAAACCGCCCGCGCGTTGATCTTCTGCGGACTCATGATAATCGCGCGGTCGATCTGTTCGAACGCATACCCCGCCTGAAGATCGTCCAGGCGGACGAAAGCCCCAATCTCCGTTCCGTATCCGATCGGTCGTCCGTTTTTGTCGATATCGAAGGAGCCCATATCATCCGCGATAATTCGGAGTCGGCGAATCTGGTCCGAACCCAAAAGCCGGAAGGCCTCCAGCGATTCGGATTTGCCCGTGGCGGTGTCGCCGATGATCAGGAGATTGGCTCTGCAGCCGTTTTTGAGTTCGATATGGACCATCGCCCCATGATAAGGCATTCGGCCTCGCTTCATCATGACGATATTGTGCAAAGTCAATACCATCTTTTTGAGATATCCGAAATAGCCGAATCGATCCTCCGCGGGAGCGGCGGCGACCAGAATACGACTTTTCGGGTCGTCATAGAATACAACGGGATTCGGCTCATACGGCCGAAGACGATCCGGCTCAATTCCAAAGCAATACACCGCGTCCGGGCCGGCGGCAATCTGTTGATCCCCGGCCAGTTCAAACAGATTGGCCAGCGAACACCCCAATCCCATAAACCGCTGGTGGAAATAAATAAAGATCGTCAAAGGTCCAACCTGTGCCGGATAACACAGCCATTTACGACGGTCGAATTCCAGTCCCTGGATCGGATTCGAGTCGATTCGCAAAAATTGTCCCGAACGCTTATTCATGGGCGGATCGATGATCATCGGCGGGGCAATCCATACATGCCGGATCAAGGGAACTCCGTCGAGATTCCGGCAGGAATCGTGCATCCGGGTCTGTTTGGGAACGGCGATCAAGCTCACATCGCACCCGGCGAAGATTTGTCGGTAAATCCTCGGGTGGTCGCCGGTGATATTTTCGCAGATGTCACGATAGGTTCCCCGAACCACATGGGTGAGAGTTTCGATGGTGGCGTTAAATGCCCGATACGGACGTCGATCAAAATTGCTTTTGCCCGGTTCGGAATGAAGAATCAAAAACCGGTCAAAGTGTCGCCAGTAATCGTAAAGACCTTCGACGAATTCGTGAAGGATTCGTCGAAATTCGGGTTCCAGAAATGGGGCCAGTTCGTTTCGGGATTCCACCAGTTCCGGGAGAGTATGATCCGCCAGCATAATGATCAGGTTGGAGATATCCCGAAATTGGTTTTTCCCGAAAATCTGATCGAAGGGTTCCAGCAAAGGAGAATCCGAGGCGCTGAGAGACTGACAGTAACGTTCCACCACACGTCGAAACACGCTGCTGTGCAGGAGTTCTCCCGCTGTGGAACAAATCGAGCTTTCGGTGTGCAGGATCACCTGATTTTTTTCCGTATCAAAGCGCATCGATTTTTCCTTGGTTTACTTATGGCAATAAAACCCCCTCACTGGACATTCATGCCAGTGCGGGATTTCATGGGTATTCCTATTCTGTTGACTCACTAAAGCCGCTTACACTCTACCGACTTGCGATTATACGATGGGATCGGATTTTTGTCAAATTCTTTCTATGGCCGTATCGTCATGGCGGCGCCCAGACTCTGCATCAGTCCCACATACTCCGGAAACGTCACGGCAATCGCCTCGGCCGTGTCGATCTCGATTCCGTCATCCGATGCCAGGCCCGCCAGGCTCATCGCCATCACAATTCGATGATCCCCATGTCCGCATACGACTCCCCCCGTAATCGTTCCGCCTTCATAGAGGATAAGACCATCCGCCAGTTCTTCAACCCGGATGCTCAGTTTACGCAATTCCTCCGCCATGCAGCGAATCCGGTCCGTTTCTTTCTTCCGGGCTTGGGGGACGTTGTCCAGCCGTGTTTGCCCGCCGGCAAACGCCCCGGTCACAGCCATCGCCGGCAGCGCATCCGGTGTACGGTTCATATCGATTCGCGTTCCGTGTAACCGCGATCCGAGCACCCGGACCTTATCGCCCTCAATTCGGATATCCGCTCCCATTCGACGCAGATACTCCGCCACGGCCTTGTCCGGCTGGCTATCCGAAAAGTCCAACCCGGTGATCTCGATATCCGCATCCAAAAATGATCCCGCACAAAGGAAAAAAGTCGCACTCGAGAAATCGGCCGGGATCGTGGCCTCAAATGCCCGATACCGTTGCCCTCCCTCCACGAAAAACCGCCGGAAATTCTCGTGACGATATCGGATCCCCTGCCGATCCAGCCAGTCGAGAGTCATCTGTACATAGTCCGGTTCATTCAATAGGGGCACGTCAATCTGGGTATCGCCCGAAGCCATCGGTGTCGCGATCATCAAGGCCGACAAATACTGGCTCGTCAGACATTCGATGGATGTTCGCCCGCCGCGGAGGGTTCCCTCCACCCATACCGGCGCGCATCCGTTTCCTCGCTCGGTTTCCGATCGCGCCCCCAGTTCTCCGAGTGCCACGCAAAGCGGTCCTACAGGCCGTCGCTGGATTTGTTCATCGCCGGTAAATTGAATTCGTTTTCCTCTTCCGACCCGTGCCGCGCACGCCATTCCAAATGGCAGCGCAGTCCCCGAATTGCCTACATCAATCGCCGCATCCGTCGCTTTGATATCGCCGCCGGTTCCATGGATCACCCACCGGGTTGAGTCCGAGGTGTCGATCGAAGCCCCCAATCCCCGAAAACACTCTACCGCACTCCGTGTATCCGAGGAGATCAGCGGATTCCGGATCGTGCTGGTTCCTTCCGCCATGGCCCCGATGGCAACGGCACGAATCGTGTGCGATTTCGATCCGGGTATCATTATGGAACCACGAAGTCGAGAAGATCGGCTGATCAAGATCATGGCAATGATAGAACTCGTTTTATGTCGATTACAAGCAACAACTTCTTTCAGGATATACATCCCGATCCCTGTACCCAATTATGATTGAACAGGCCGTCCAATTGCAAGAGAAAAAGCTCGGGAAATGAATCAAGGGAGTATTCGGCTGAATTGAATGGACAAAAAAGGCCCCGGGGCGGGTTACGCCTCCGGGGCCGTGAATTACGAATGCCGAAGCGATCAGGGTACCATCCAGAACCGGCTAAGGATGGCGAAATCGATCAGATCAACCTTACCGCTGAAGTCGAAGTCGGCGCCTCCACAGAAGCCGTTGTCGGCATTGCAGGATTGCAGCCAATAGGTTGACAGGATCACCATATCCGCCAAATCGGTCATCCCTTCGCCATTGGCATTGCCATCGAGTTGCGTGGCGAAGTGCGGCAGAACCAACTTGTACCAGTAGAGGTAGTCATCCAGAGCAAGGAAGGAAGAGGGGCTGTCGATGACCACACGTCCGCCATCGGGAATCGTCAAAACGCCGTTGTACCAGTTTTCCGTGTCGAAGTCGGCGCTGCGATTCCCACTGACGATAATGATCGGTTCCAGGAAAGCCGCGGGAACATCGCCATCCAGATTGACCTGTGTCTGGGCGGTGATGATGATCGGTTGACCGGAGTTGTAGCTGTTGAATTCCCATTGGAACTGTTGAAGATTGGACTGATTTTTCAAATGCGTAAACTCGAAATCGCTGTTACCCGTTACCTGGGTGGATACATGGGAAACGGTGCCGAAATAATCGTTACCGGAGAATGCATCGTCCACCGTCCAGGCCGGAACGATAATGATTTGCGCTACAAAGCCCGCCAGACCGGCCGGCGGGGTCAGGGTGACGATCGTTGACATCGTTCCTGAACCCATAATCGCATTTCCTTCCAGGGCACGTGTTACCGTAAAGGGAACCAGAACCTCTTTCTTGGTTTCAGTCTGGAGGCCCTCAAACTCGGTTTCCCCGGTAATGGTTTGGTTGTTCCATGTGTAGGTCCCGGAACCGATTTCCGGATCGATCGGGAAAAAGTTCCCGAGGGTGTGGGGCGACTCGAATGTAACGGAATTGACTGTCCAGTCGGGACCGCCGAGTCGGGTCAAGCCCAGCCACCACGTGACATCGCACGATTGATTCGAACTGGTGAACGTGCTTGTGTGGACCGGGGCGGTATAGGAATAATCCAGGTCGAAATCCGCCTCATATTCGAGTCCCTGCCCGCTGAGGTATTCATACGCGCCGATATCGTAACGGGCGCCCTGCGGACGAGACGTGCCCAGAAAATCGGTTGTTGGGGCGATAAAGGGAGGATGTCCGGATACACCCTGATCGATTACCATCGAACCGGCCAACAGACGATAATCGTTGTCCATCCATGTCGCGAGGTCGCCGTCGGGGCCGTCGAGATCCACAAATCCGGGATTTACGTTAATATTCCCACGATTATAACCTGTATATCCACTATCTCCCGTATTCGGCCACCCGCCTTCCACGTCGGAATAATAGACCTCGAGATTGGCCTGGTAGGAACCTTGTCCTCCGGATGGCGTGAAGGAGATCTGGGGACCCGATGGGGAAGTATTGTTCCACAGGATCGAATTGAGTAATTTCGGAAGGGTGAAGCTCGGGAAAACGTACAATCCTCCGCCGGTGGTTGTCGCCTGGTTTGAGGCGATCGTGCAGTTGAAAAGTTCGCCGGAAACAAACTGGTCATAGAAAACGGCTCCGCCGCGATCCGCCTGGTTGACGACCAGAATGCAGTTGTGGAGTTTGGGGGCATTTCTCGTCTGATCGGGATGACTCGGATCGGACGGAATGGTGCTGATAAATAACCCGCCGCCGCGATCGTCGGCGACGTTGGCCGCGAGGATAGTTTTATGGAACTGACTTTCGCACTCGGGACCGAAATTAAACACGCCGCCCCCGTCGATTGAGGCATGGTTTTCGGCGATCGTGGAGTTGTCAAATTGTGCTCGTGCGTTGAGCAAATAGACTCCGGCCCCGTTGGCTGCCGTATTGTTCCGGATGGAAGAATCTTTGACTATCGGGGCGTCATTGGCAAGATACAATCCGCCGCCGTCTCCGACGGCCGAGTTGTCGCTGATCTGACTATCTTTGATTTCAATCGTGAATTCCGAATACACCCCCGCGCCATGATCGGCGGTGTTCGATACAATCCGGCAATCCTGGATGGAATGCATTCCGCTGCCCGCGGCCAGGGCGATGGCTCCACCTCGGGTCGCGCGATTGGCGGTAAGGGTACAATTGGCAATCGTTACCAAACCGGCGGAGGCATAGATTCCTCCGCCACGTCCGTTGGCCGGCTCTGTCCCCGTGGCCTTACCTCGGGTGATGGTGAAACCATCAATTGTGACTTCGGCGCTCGTCTGGAAGCAATGGAAGACGTCATCGTTACCGTCCACCGTGGTAACATTCGACTCCGTATCCCGCTGATCCGGTTGAGTTTCGGTTCCTGCAAATCCGCCGAAGACCTTCAGATTCTTGCTAATGACCAGGGGCTGCGTGAGGGGATAAGTACCTTCTTTGACCCAGATTTCGTCGCCGGCAACGGCGGCCATCAGGGCCTCGCCAATGGTTTTCAGGGGGGAACTCCAACTTAAACCGGAGTTCACGCTTTGATTGTTGTACTGAGCGAGAATTTCAGTCGCTGTCATCACCCGGTTGACAAGCATAACCTGATCCATGGCCCCTTTGAATCGCTGAGTACCGGCCGCATCGGTATTGCCAAGAAACATCCGGGTCTTCGTAAGTTGTCCCCCTGTCGCAACGGTCGCGCTCACCGCAACCGGTACTCCGTCGAGATACATCTCCGCCGATTGGATGGAATTCAGAGCTTGTCCCGGCAGCGTGAAAGCCACATGATGCCATTGGCCGTCTTTTAATGTGGTCCATGCCGCGGGATCGAAGGTTCTGTAATTATTTCCGGCCATGATGATCGCAGGTTTTCCGGCACTATTATTCTGCAATTTCACAGTCAATCGGTAATTTCCAAACGATAACAAAGTGGGTGTTGCCGTATCCTCACACTTGACCCAGGCGAGAAACGTCCAGGCCTCCGGCAACAGCCGGCTGTCGGTTCCGCAATCGATGTGGTCGTTTGTGCCGTTGAAGCGAAGGGCGGATTCGAATTTTCCCGCAACGGTCATTTCTGAGGTGTTTCTCACGGCCGTGCCATTGAATTCGTAGGGGCCGTTGTCGGTAACGACCTTCGTGGCAGCATTATCATTCATTTTCCAGAATCCAATCAGACCATCTAACGATGTGGATTCTGCCTGGCTGTCAACATAGATTACTTTGGCTCGGGTGGTTCCTGTCAAAATGACAGATATCATGAGAAACATTGCAATCAAACGACGATTCATTGTGAATCCTCCAAATATACTAATGTGTTTGAAATTCTTGTTCATTATAGTGTCCCCGTTAATTAGAAATTTCTTGAGATATGATATGCACTTTTCTAAGATCTATATCGACATGGATCCAACCTCCAATCAGAGGAAACCATGTGTATCTCGTGAAAATTAACATCTTATCCTATCATCCTGTATTGACATTGTCAACCATGTATTATGTAAATACAGATAAATATCGGCAATTCGACATGTTCTCTTATGAAAAGAAAATATTTTGATAAAACATTTATTGATAATTACTTATAGCGATTTTGTTTCTTTTTGTGTAAAAACAGTGGCCGTTCTGTAAAATATAACCCAAATCGCGATCATTCAAAGATTATGGCAAGATCAGAGAAGATCATTTTCAGTATTAAAGGGTGGTTTTTTTAAGAAAATTGATATACTAAGTCACTCTTGATTTTTTCATAGAAAATTCGTGTTGTCGAATTCGAATCCCCAGCGGGAGATTGTATGAACTTGGATCCGATTACAATGCCGGATTGGAAGATTGCCCAACTGGCCGAAGAAAAGATGAAACCTCTTGAATATCTGGCGGGAGATCTGGGTCTTGCGTATGGTGAATTATTGCCGGTTGGACAAAAACTGGCCAAGATCGATTATGTCAAAGTGTTAAAGCGATTAAAACACGCTCGAAGAGGCAAGTATATTGACGTAACCGCCATAACCCCTACGCCGCTGGGCGAGGGAAAGACAACCACGACGATCGGTTTGGTCCAGGGTCTTGGAAAGATACGAAAGAATGTGGTTGGAACAATTCGACAGGCATCCAGCGGGCCAACATTCAATATTAAGGGTTCCGCAGCCGGCGGGGGCTTGTCACAGTGTATTCCGTTGACTCCGTTATCCGTACGTTTGACCGGGGATATTGAAAGTATCACCAATGCCCATAACCTTGCGATGGTGGCTTTAACCTCGCGGATGCAGCATGAACGAAACTATGACGATGATCGGTTGGCGAAAAGCGGAATTCGCCGCCTCAATATTGATCCAAACCGGGTTCAGATTCGTTGGGCTATGGATTTCTGTGCGCAGGCCCTGCGGAATATCACCATCGGCAAAGGCGGTAAGATGGACGGAGTGGAGATGGAGTCCGGCTTTCAGATGTCCGTATCCAGCGAAGTGATGGCGATTCTCGCCGTCGCCCGAGATTTAAAGGATTTCCGAAGGCGGATTGGCAAGATCGTCGTAGCGTATGACACGCGGGGCAACGAAGTCACCACGGCCGATCTGGAAGTCGATGGCGCGATGACGGCATGGATGGTGGATGCGATGAATCCCAATCTCGTCCAGACGATCGAAGGCCAGCCGATCCTGGTCCATGCGGGACCCTTTGCGAATATCGCCGTCGGCCAGAGTTCGATTATCGCCGACCTGATGGCCACCAAATTGTCGGATTATGTCGTTACCGAAAGTGGTTTTGCATCCGATATCGGTTTCGAGAAATTCTGGAACCTCAAATGCCGAATGAGCGGGCTGGAACCCAATGCGGTGGTTCTGGTGGCCACGATTCGTGCGCTGAAGATGCACGGCGGCGGACCCACCGTCAAGCCGGGGGCTCCGATGGATGAGGCCTATAAGAAGGAAAACCTCGCCCTGTTGGAAAAAGGGTGCGCCAATCTCATTGCCCATATCGAGATCGTCAAGCAATGCGGGATACGACCTGTGGTGTGTATCAATCATTTCCACACCGATACCGAGGCCGAAATCGACAGGGTTCGCCGAATCGCCGAGGAAAATGGCGCCTCCTCGGCTGTGTCCATGCACTGGCTTAAGGGTGGAGAGGGAGCCAGGGAACTGGCGGAAAAAGTCGCCGCGGCTTGCGAGGAAATTCGCGATTTCAAATACCTCTATGATTTACAAACCCCGTTGCGGCAAAAGATCGAGAGAATCGCGACAAGAATCTACGGCGCCGATGGAGTCACCTATACGGAGCCGGCACGGGAAAAAGCGATCCGCCTTGAAAGCGATCCCTCCTTGAAGCACCTCGGCGTATGTATGGTCAAAACACAATTGAGTTTGTCGCATGATCCGGAATTGAAGAATCGTCCGCGCGGTTGGATGCTTCCGATCCGCGATCTGATGGTCTATGAAGGGGCCGGCTTCATTGTGCCGATCGCCGGAGATATCAAGTTGATGCCGGGCACGGCCTCCGATCCCGCGTTCCGGAGGATCGATGTGGATGTCAATACCGGCAAGGTCCAGGGCTTGTTCTGATTCGTCATCCAACGCCAGTCATGAAGGAGGAAGAATCCGGAGAGATTCGTGAAGTCCTCGGAAAAACCATTTGAGTATCCGGGTTTATCGACGGAACAATGTCGAAAATTCGAACTCTTTGCGCGATGTCTGCAGGAACACAACCGCCGGTATAACCTGACCGCGATCACGGAAACGTCGGCGATTTATTCCCGCCACTTTGCCGATTCGCTGGCGGCGCTGCCCGCGGTGGATAAATGTTCCCGAACGACATCGGATCGAGTTCCGGCAGGTTCTCTTGCGGATATCGGATCGGGATCGGGACTGCCGGGACTGGCGCTGGCGATCGCGCGCCCGGGCTGGATGATTACCAGCATGGAGGCCACGAATAAGAAGGTTCGCTTTCAGCGTGAAGTGGTCGCGCAACTGGACGTGCCCAATGCCGTAATTGTCCAGGGACGGGCGGAGGATCTTGCCCATGAGGACCGATACCGTGAGACCTTTGATCGAGTTACCGCCCGTGCTGTGGCCGCACTGCGCATTCTTGTCGAGTTGGGGGCGGGACTGCTGAAACCGGGCGGGCGGCTGATCGCATGGAAGACGGATGAAGTGTACGAAGAACTGCGGCAAGCGGCGGGCACGCTGGAGATTCTGCGGATGCGATTGGAATCGGTTGTGCCGTATTCGCTTCCCGGGGACGGCGATCGCAAATCCTCTTTGAATCTGGTCATCCTGAAAAAATGTGCACCCGTCGATGCACGTTTTCCGCGATCCTTTGCCAGGATCAAATCGACTCCGATGGGATAACCGGGATGATGCGTTCCCCGGGGGTCTCGATCCCAAGAAGTTTCGCGTATCATCTTGACAAGACGTCTCCTGTCGAGTAAGAACAGGGAACGGATGGAGGCAACGGGATTTCAGTGGAGAGGCCGGATGATGGCCAGGATCGATACTGTTTCAGCGACCGTCGGTTCCCAATCCGGACCCGACGGCGGGCTGATTTTATACTATGCCGGACGATTGGATTGTATGACCACGGGAGCGGTCTGGCGCAAGACATGCGAATTGCTGCATCGGCAACCCTCGCGGCTGACCATTGATGCGGAACGGCTTGATTATTGTGATGGCAGCGGAATCGCTTTATTTTTTTCTTTGCGCCTTCGGGGCCAGCGCCAGCGATTCCCCGTCGATATCCAAAAGATGCGCCCGGAGCTGATGGCGATGCTGGATCGCTTCCATGTTGACGCCTTTGAACCGCATCGTCCCGTCGAATCGTCCCGGGTCAATATGGCCGTTGATGTCGGTCGCTGGACTCATTTCATTTGGCGCGATATCTACGAGTTGATCGCCTTTGCCGGCGAACTGACGACCTGGTTGCTCCGTGCGGTCGTGAAACCGGGCCAGGTACGATGGAAAGATTTTTTTCTCATGGCCGAACATGCCGGCGCCAACGCCGTCGGAATCGTGGCGTTGCTGGGATTTCTGTTCGGCCTGATCCTGGCGTTTAGCGGCGTCATATCGATGAAACAGTTCGGGGTGGAGGTCTATGTCGCCGATCTGTCGGCGATCGCGATGATCCGGGTTCTCGGACCGTTTCTGACGGCGATCATTGTGGCGGGACGAACCGGATCGTCCTACGCGGCCGAACTGGGTACCATGATGATCAATAACGAGGTCGATGCCCTGATGACAATGGGTTTGGATCCGGTGCGATTTCTTGTTCTTCCTCGCGTGCTGGCAACAACTCTGGTGACTCCGCTTTTGGCGGTTCTGGCCAATCTGGCCGGGCTGGTCGGTTCCGCGGTGGTGATCCTCTGGATGGGATTTCCCTTGGTGACTTTCACCACGCATGTCCAGAGGGCCCTGGACATGCAGGATTTGTTCAGCGGACTGGTCAAGGCCGTCGTTTTCGGATGGCTCATCGGCGCCGTCGGATGCCTGCGGGGATTGCAAACGGAACTGGGACCCAGTTCCGTGGGAATCTCCACGACGCGCGCCGTCGTCAGCGGGATTGTCCTGATCGTCGTGACCGAAGGCCTATTTGCGGTCGTGTACTATTATCTGGGAATCTGAACGATGATGCCCCAACGTCTCTATAGTCCGGATTCCTCCGATGTGCTGATCCGCGTCGAACATCTGACCGTCGGTTTCAATCATGATATTGTTCTCCAAAATATTTCCTTTGAGGTTCGACGCGGCGAGGTTCTGGTCATTCTTGGCGGTTCGGGATGTGGAAAGAGCACCTTGCTGAAAAACATGATCGGTCTGTATCGGCCGATGAGCGGAAAAATCTGGATCGACGGCGACGACATCGCCTCCGCCGAGGGCGCGGCGAGAAAGGCCATCCTGAGAAAAATCGGCGTGATGTTTCAGTCGGGAGCGCTGTTCGGCTCGATGACCCTTCGCCAGAACGTGCGGCTGGCCCTGGAAGAATACACGGATCTGCCCCGCGATGCGGCCGATCTCATCGTGTCCATGAAACTCGATCAAGTGGGTTTGCAGGGTTATGGTTCCCGAATGCCCGCGGAACTCAGCGGAGGCATGCAGAAGCGCGCCGCCATCGCCCGGGCGATGGTCATGGATCCGCAGATTTTGTTTCTGGATGAACCTTCGGCGGGTCTGGATCCGATCACGGCCGCGGATCTGGATGAGTTAATCGTGAATCTGTCGCAGAATCTGACAATGACCTTCGTCATTGTCACCCACGAACTGCCCAGCGTCTTCGCCGTGGCCGATCGAGTCATCATGCTGGACAAGAAACTCAGGAAGATCGTCGCTTCGGGAACGCCCTGGGAACTGCGACAGAACACCGATCACCCTCTGGTGTATCAGTTCTTTCACCGCAATGAAGGCATCTCGTATAAAAAACGCAAAACGCCGATCAATCCCCTGGCGTTATGACCTTTTGGAGAATGACGAATCCGACCATGAAAACCAAAGCCAGCTATTTCAAAATCGGTTTGTTCGTTCTGGCCCTGACCACGATTTTGGTCGTGGGAACGTTGTGGCTGGGAGCCCACGCCTTGTTCCAGAATTCCGTTTTACTGGAAACCTACATGGATGAATCGGTTCAGGGATTGGGGATCGGGTCGCCGGTCATGCAGCGAGGCGTCCAGATCGGCATCGTTAAGCGGATCACGTTTGTGCGGCGCGTCTATGGCGAATACTATACCGCGGAAGAGGCGCCCCGGTTCGATAAGTACGTTATGGTCGTGATGGCCATCGATGCGGCCCATTTTCCGAATCCGGAATCCGCAGAGTCGATCCAGGACACGTTGGATCAATGGATCGCCAACGGTCTTCGCCTGCGACTGACTCCGCAGGGAATCACCGGCATTTATTATATGGAGGCCGATTTTGTGGATCCGAAACGGTATCCTCCAATGAGCATTCGCTGGACGCCGAATACCTATTTTGTTCCTTCCAGCCCCAGTCTGTTGAAGAGTTTTTCTCAGTCGGCCGATACCTTGTTTCAGTCGTTGTCGAAGGTGGATTTCGAACGCCTGCAGGTATCACTGCAAAAGTCGTTCGATTCGATTACCAAGGGCATTGAGGATGCTCAGTTCATCCGTGTTCGCGAAGAATTGCTTCGGTTGATCACGCAGCTTCAGCAGGCATCCACGTATGTCGGCGGACTCCTGGATCCGGATGCCCCGGATACCGGATCGGCCAATATTCCGCGGTTTATCAACCAGTTGGACGTGACCCTTAAGCGAATCGATCAATTCGTATCCACCCAACAGCCGGAACTCGAACGGATCGTCGCCAATCTCAATCAGGCCTCCGCCAATTTGAGAGAACTGACGGAAAACGCCAAGAAAGATCCGGCGCAACTGTTCTTCAGCGTGCCGCCGAAACCCACGGAGATCACCCCATGAAGCACCGAAACCCGTTTCTTGTCCTGGCGCCTGTCGCTCTGGCGATGGCCGTACTTGCATCCGGTTGCGCGACGCCGCGGGCATACGATTATCGTTATTTCATGTTGTCGGCGGAGCGCCCGGATACGACATCGTCCGACCCGGGCATCGACGTGCTGAAAGTCCGCAACTTCCGCATCTCCGATCGCTTCAACCGAACCGAACTGACGTATCGAACCGGGGAGATGAACATTGAATCCGACTACTACCGGCGTTTCATCGTCCCGCCGGAAACTTTGGTCACCGAAGAAACGCGTCGATGGCTGCACGCC
The DNA here is from genome assembly GCA_964386005.1 of uncultured Pirellulales bacterium. Lineage (GTDB taxonomy): Bacteria > Planctomycetota > Phycisphaerae > Sedimentisphaerales > Anaerohalosphaeraceae > FEN-1350. The sequence goes on from CAYLSB010000040.1 coordinate 25,024, forward strand.
AGCCGCCTCTTCAGCCAGGTTCTGGATGCGACCAGTCGCGCGATGGCGCAGTTTTCGCTCGAAGGCAATGTATCGGCCGTGTACGGCGACTTTCGTCCGGAGCTGGCGCCGGGGCCATTCCGGGCCGTCATGGAAATTCAGTTTGTGATGATTGATGAACGCAAAGCCAATAACACCGTCGTCTTTCATCAGAGTTATCGATCCGAGCAACCGATTGCCCGTGCCGTCACGGACGAATTCATCCAGGGACTCAATCTCGCCTTAAAAGATATTTTAACGAGACTTGAAGCGGATTTGAAGAAAACCCTCTCGCCCGTGAAATAATCGTCGTCCGAATCGATGGTTCAAGCGGAAGGGAGAACCATCAGCGTACCGTCGCTGAAACCAAATCGATCGTCTTGGGAAAGGATCTCCCGGCCGGATTCGGTTACATGAATATCATCTTCGATGCGGATACCGAAGATACCGGGCAGATAAATTCCCGGCTCAATCGTGATTACCTGGCCGGCGGATAATGTGCCCGTACGGGTCGGCGAAAGGAAAGGGCCTTCATGAACCGCCAGGCCAATCCCGTGGCCGGAGCCGTGCCCAAAAACCGGGAAACCGCTTTCCTGGATAACGGTACGAATGGCGGCGTCGATTTTTTGCGTATCGGCGCCGGGGCGGATCATGTCGATGGCCTTCTGTTGGGCGGCATAGACGGCCTGCCATGCCCGACGGTAGCGAGTTGTCGGTTTTCCGATGGCGAAACTCCGCGTCAGGTCGCTGCCATACCCCGCAAGACGAGCTCCGAAATCGATCAGGATTGTGTCTCGGATTCGCAGGCGCCGGAGCGACGGTTGGTGATGATTCCGGGATCCGTTGGGACCGAAACACACGATCGGTTCAAAACTGCTCCGCATTCCCAGCCGACGAATCTCATACTCCAGCAGACCCGCGATTTCACTTTCGCTGATCCCCGGACGAATGGAGGGGATCACGACGGACAGGGCCTGCCATGCGCCCCGGGCGGCCCGGCGAAGATATTGAATCTCGCCGGAGTTTTTGATCTGGCGAATCGGTTCCACCAGACCTCCCACAGCCGAAATTCGAACGGATAATTTCTTTTTCAGGACAGCGAACGTTTCGACCGAGGTCGAACTTTCGATGCCGACCCGCCGGATATCCCTGTTACGGCCGATCAACTCGGATACCGTATCGGCCAGCGTGGTTTTGCGAAGGACGATTCGGCAGCACGGGCATTCCTTCCGGGCCTGTTCGATATAACGACTGTCGGTCAGCAGGGCGGTCCGGTGCCGTGAAACCCAAAACCAACTGTCATGGCCGAGAAAACCCGACAGATAGGTCACATTACACGGATCAAGGATGATCAGACCATCGAGTCCTTCCGAGGCGATTCGCCGACGCAGCCGGCGAATTCGTCCTGAGAATATTTTTTTCGCGCTTTCCATCTTGAATCAATCGTCCTTCTGTCATTCGAAAACCGGGTGTTCGGGGAATCCGGAATCCCTTACATCCACTTTTGCCGCTTGAAAAAAAACAGCATCGACAGCCCCACCGCCGCGATAATGCCCCAGAAGCCCAACGGATACATCCACCACGCTTGGAGTTCCGGAAAATGTGCGAAATTCATCCCATACACTCCCGTGATGAAGCTCAGAGGCATAAACACCGTCGCGATGGTGGTCAATACCTTCATCACCGAATTCATCTTGTGGCTCAGACTCGACAGGTACAAATCCATGATGCCCGAGACCATATCGCGATACACTTCCATCGTATCGACCGCCTGGATGGCGTGGTCGTACACATCCCGCAGAAAGATTTCCGTCGATTCCGTCATCAGATCGTTTTCGCTGCGCTGCAGCGCGGCCACGACTTCCCGCATCGGCCAGATGGATTTGCGGAGGATGGCGATTTCACGTTTGAGACGGTGGATTTGGCCGGGAATGTGTTCGTTGGGATTGTTGATGATGGCCTCTTCCAGATCTTCGACCCGTTCGCCGATCTGTTCCAGAACGACAAAATAATTGTCCACGATCGCGTCGATCAGCGCATACGCCAGGTAGTCCGTGCCCATCCGGCGAATGCGACCCTTGCCCGAACGAATCCGCTCACGAACCCCGTCAAAGACATCGCCGATGGTCTCTTGAAAGGAGATTACGTAGTTGACCCCGATGATCAGACTGATCTGCTCAAACAGGACCGTGTGATGTTTGTCGTCATACCGGAGCATTTTGACCAGAACAAACAGATGATGATCGAAATCCTCGCACTTGGGTCTCTGTCCCGCGATGACAATATCCTCAATCAACAGCGGGTGCAGATTGAAATGCTGTCCCACCGCTCCGACGATATCCGTCTGATGAACCCCGTCGATGTTGATCCAGGTCACCGACGAAGTGTCCTTGAATTGAAACGCATCCTGGATATTCGTCAGAACTTTTTCCTGGTACTGCCCGGCGTCATAATCCATCAGAGTGATCAGAACCGGATCAGATTCACGAAGTCCGTGCGTTTCCGCCGATCGGTGGGTCGGATGTGCCTTTTCCCTTCGTTTTTTTCTCAGCCGAAACATCGTATGTCCCTCGCGATCGTCATCATTTCCGCTTTCGATTGATCCAGGACAGCCACGAAGTCATTCCCGCCCCGGATCGGACGGGGAATATTCCTTCTCGGGCGAACCGGACATCCTCGACAGAGTAAAAGGCCTTCGGATGGTATTGCTGAACGATTTCGATCACCCGATGCAGATCGCCGCGCTGAATCACCGAGAAAATTACATGGACATGTCCCGTGGCTCCGTTGGCCTCGATGCTCGTCCCGCCGAATCCGGCCTGGTTCAGCGCCGCGATCAGGTCGGTGGCTTCCTTCGGAGTGATCACGCGGAGGATCAGTGTGCCGATAGCCAGCTTTTCCTCCAGAATCATGCCGACGTAATTCCCGGTGGCAAACCCCGCCGCATATCCAATATAACACGCCGGATTGGACAGATTTCGCATGACCTGGCTGACCACAATAATCCAGATCAGGACTTCGAAAAATCCCAAGACCGGCGCCAATCGTCTGGCGCCCCGGTTGATCAGGATCACCCGGATGGTGCCGATCGTCACGTCGGTGATCCGGGCCAGAAAAATCAGCGCCGGCAACACGACATAATCGTATGCGAATGTACTTTCTAACAGCACGGTTTCGGCCCTTTGTATCCCAGGGTCTGCGATGGATACCCGCTGCAAAAATACACAGTATAATCATCGCTTTTTTCCCCGCCACAGGATTCTTTGCTTGTTCGAAGAAAACTTCATCGTTAGAATACGCGGGCGATCGATTTGATTATTATGATATCAGGAAACAACGATGCTATTGCCCATACGAACCAGTATCGTCCCTCGAAGGACGCCCTATGCGAACTATGTATTGATTGCGGTCAACGTTCTGGCCTTCCTGCTGACCTATGCCCCTCACCCTGTTCGCGGAATTCAGTCGACTCAGATTGAACCGCTTCGTATCTGGGCGCAATCGCTTATGCTCCACCCCGCCAATGCGTATCTGTGGCAGTTTATCAGCTATGCCTTTCTTCACGGAAGCTGGATGCACCTTATCGGCAACATGTATTTTTTGTATCTTTTCGGGCAAAATGTGAATGATCGGCTCGGCAACATCAGTTACATCGCCTTGTACCTGGCGGGAGCCGTCTTTTCCGGAATCGGGCATATTCTGTTCAGTCCCCTGGCTCCGGTTCTTGGAGCCAGCGGCGCCGTAGCGGCCGTCACAGGGGCATACCTGGTTCTATTTCCAAAGACCCTGATCACGGTGGTTTATTGGTTTTATCTTATCGGAACCACCGAGCTGTCGGCCCTGTTTTTCATCGCTTTCAAGCTTATCGTTTATGATAACCTGGTTGAACCGGCTTTTGCTCCGGCCGCCGTGGCCTATACCGCCCACCTGGCGGGATACACGTTTGGCATGGTCGCATCCTTTATGTTGATCGCTTTTGGTTTTATCGGACGTTCCCAGGATGACATGTGGTTCATGTTACGGCAATGGAATCGTCGCCGCCATTTTCGCGACATTACGGCTGATGGATACGATCCATTCTCCGGATCGTCCCTTCGAAAATCCGTGGAAGCCAAAGTCAGTTCGACTGCGGAAACCGCCGCCTCTTCATCGGCCGATCCTGATTCCGCGATCCGCGGCGAGATCCTGGAGACGGTCCACCGCCATGATCTTTCCACCGCCGCGGATCAATACGTTGAGTGGCTTCAAAAAGAGCCCGGCGCCGTTCTGCCCCGACAAGCCCAGCTCGATATTGCCAATCAACTGATGTCCGCGGGCCAATGGCAACCGTCCGCGATGGCTTACGAGATTTATTTGAATCACTATAGCAGTTATGAATATGCCGAACAGGTTCATCTCATGCTTGGATTGCTCTATGGCCGATATCTACATAAAGCCGATCGGGCGATTGTCTGTCTTCAAAAAGCGATGGAGAACCTGTCCGATCCGGCCCAGATCGAGCTGTGTCAAAATGAACTCAAACGTCTCACCGGATAATGCCAATCCGAGGTAGGCCGGTCTTGACAAAGGATGGTCTCGATGGTACTTTCTTTGCGTATGAAATGGCGGATACAAGTTAATCCTCTGATTTCCATTTTGGGGAGATGAATATGAAAGACTTCAGGATGATGTCTGTCGGCGCGTATGGATGGATGCTGTGGATCGTACTCATGACGACGGTTGTAACGGGACAACCGGCGGCACCCCCAACGGCTCCGGCTTCCGTTTCTCCGGAACCGGATATGCCCTACATTGCGGAAGTCGTCGGCTCCAACGTGAATGTTCGCTCCGGGCCCGGAGTCGCGTACTATTATACGTCCAAACTCAGCGCCCCGTCCCGGGTAACCGTCGTATCGCACAAATTTACATGGGCACAGATCATTCCCACGGAAGGGAGTTTTTCCTGGGTATCCAAAAACTACGTCAAGCTCGACCCGTCCAATCCGGGTATTGGCATCATCACCGGCGAAGCGGTCCGTATCTGGGCCGGATCGGATGCCGTTGAACCCATGCGTTCGACCTCGTTGCAGGCCAAGCTCAATGACGGAGATACCGTCAAGTTAATCGGTCCGGCGGAGGCCAAGGGGGACTATTACAAGATCGTTCCGCCGCCCAGCGCGCGGCTTTGGATCCAGCGGGAGTTCATTAAATATGTCGGTCCGGCGCCCAAAGTCACCGTGATTCCTCCCCGACCGGGTGCCGAAAAGCCCGCCGATACAACGACCAAACCGGTCGTTCCGGTTGTTCCCACGACGATAACTCCTCCGGTGACTCCGACCGTTCCGACGACAACCACTCCTCCCGTCGAAGCTCCGGCAACCACGCCGGATGCCGTTGCGACACCGACGACTCCAACGACCGAACCCCCCAAGCCGACGGAAAAACCCGATGTTTCGCCGGAAAAAGTCCGTGAAAAACAACTGATCCAGGAATGCCGCAAACTGGCCGAACAGGTAATGGCCGAATTGAACAAGCCCCTGCAAGATCAGAATTATTCCGAGTATCGCGCCGCTTTGGACACGATCTCGAATGATCCCATGGCTGGAAACGCCAAGATCTTCGCCGATTATTATTTGGATCGTATCGATGCCTATGAATTGGCAAAAGAGGCCGCGAAAGCCATCCAGCAGCAGGATAGTGCGCTGGATAAGATCCGTAAGGATATCCGCAAGGACCTGGCGGACAAGCTCGCCGCGATACCCGATCCCGGCAAGTACATCCTTACCGGGATCATCCGCGAATCGTTGGTTTATACGCCCAGGACCGGCCAGAAGCGTTTTCTGATGGTGAATGAAACCGGCAAAATCCTTGGATATGCCATCCCTGCCAACAGCGCGGTCGAGGCCCGGGTTCGACCATTGCTCGGTCGCAAAGTCGGCCTGGTGGGCAAGCCCGGTCCGGATTCGAAAAATCCCCTGGCACTGATCGAATTTACGGAAATCGAAGAACTCAAGGAAAAAACCCCCGAAAGAAAACCGGCACCGGAAAAACCGGCGGAAGCCGGAACCTCCGGAGACAAACCCGCCGCCTGAGTCGGGCAAGATCATCCGAGAATGCAAGGGCCTTTTCGATATCCATCGGGAAGGCCTTTTGATTGTCTATGCCGATAAGGATCAGGGTACCAGCCAGACCCTTGCGATGACCTGCGTGACAATCATCGAATAGATCGAAGCGGCGAGATCGTCGCACAAAATCCCCCAGCCCTTCGGCAGATTTTCCAATCGCCAGGCCGGCCACAATTTCAGCGTATCAAACAACCGATAGAAAAAAAATCCGACGCCCATCATCCATACGATCGTCATCGGTTCCGTAACGGCAGGCAGCGCGATAAACGTAATGGCCTGACCGGCGACCTCGTCCAATACGATCTGCCCCGGATCTTCGTCGCCGGCGACGGCGATGACCTCCGGAGAAAACCACACGCAAAACACCGACGCCGTGACGGCGACCGCCGCAAGAACCAAACTGATCATCCACGGCGGCGCCCCGGAAAAACATAACAGGCCGAACAAAACCGTCGAGGGAATCGATCCCCACGATCCCGGCGCCCAGGGGAGAAAGCCCATTCCAAAACAGGATGTGTACCATTGTTTCCAGTGCTTCATACGGATTCCTTCAGCCAGCTCAAACAATATCGATCCGTCATCCCCGCAATGTAATCGCATACCGTTCGATGCAATCCCTGCGTTCCAACCATCCGCTGGAAATACGGCGGCATCCGTTGCGGGTTTTCACAAAGATCGTCGAATACCTTTTTTATCCATTCCCGGACCTTCCGGTTAATCTGTTTCAGCAAGGGATGCAGATAGAAATGGGCCAGGAGAAATTGTTCCAGTTCCTCCAATCCCCGGAGTGTCTGCGGAGCGGCCGTGATCAACGAACGGCCCGCCGTATAGACATCCTCCACGCCATCGAGACCGGCGACTTGCAGTTCGTTCCGCGAGGTCTCGATCACATCCCGTGCCAGCAGATCCAGCAGGGTCTTGACCGTTCGCGTCCGTCGAATCACGCGATCCTCGATGTCCGATGCGCCGATCCGTTCCCGCGCTTCGGCAACTAATTCGACGGTCTCAAGCTGCTCTTCCTCGATCAGCCCCGACAACAGGCCGTCCTCCAAATCATGGCAATTGTAGGCGATTCGGTCGGCCGCATCCGCCGCCTGTCCTTCCAGCGTGGCCGATGCCTCGGGAAATTCGTCCGCCTCCGGCCGATCATACGGACTGTGATGCCGTCCCAACCCCAGCCGCGTTTCATACATCAGGTTCAGCCCCGCGAAATCCGCATAAGGATGCTCGAGAAAATCCACAATGCGCACCGCTTGCCGATTGTGCTCGAATCCGCCGTACGGCTTCATGATCTCGTTGAGGGCGTGTTCGCCGGTATGCCCGAAGGGACTGTGCCCGAGATCGTGCCCGAGGCAAATCGCCTCCGTCAGACTTTCACTGAGCCCCAGCGCCCGGGCGATCGTCCGACCGATCTGCGACACCTCGATGGTGTGCGTCAGCCGCGTTCGATAATTCTCGTTGATTCCCGGCGCGAAGACCTGCGTCTTGCCCTCCAGCCGGCGAAAAGCCGCGCAATGGATGATCCGGTCGCGATCCCGTTCAAACGGGGTCCGATAGGGGTGTTCGGACTCGGGAAATCTTCTTCCGCGGCTGCGGGATTCGTCCATCGCATACCGAGCAAGTCCGTCCATGTTACAATACCGGAAGGTTCTGTTCGGCGCTGATCTGCCGAAGCTGGCCATACAGTTCCCGCAGGCCCTGGCTGATCACATCGGTTCCGCCGCACACGGCCATGTAGTTGGTGTCGCCGTTCCACCGGGGAACGATATGAATGTGTAAATGACCCGGCAACCCCGCCCCCGCACACCGACCGAAATTCATTCCCACGTTAAACCCCTGCGGCCGGATCGCCGACGTCAGGACCTTTTGCGTCTCGCGGACCAGCTTCATTAGTTCGGTCATCTCTTCTTCGGAGGCCTCCGAAAGGTCGGCGATGTGTCGCCCTGGACAGATCAACATGTGGCCGTTATTGTAGGGATACCGGTTGAAGACTGAAAAACAAAATTTCCCCCTCCATAATAGAAAATTCTCAACATCCTGTTCCGGGTGTCGCAGGTACTCGCACAAAAAACACTCGCTGGGCCTGGATAAGGCCCTGATGTACTCCATTCGCCACGGCGCCCACAGATTTTTTCGTTTCAAGTTCTCGCCTCCGAGCGATATCGAAACAGGCCCCCCGGATTCCTCGCCGATGAATATCTCGTCGGCAACCTACTCATGAACAAGCTGAATGTTGACCTTCTGATGAACGGCAATCTGCGGCAGTGAATTGCCCAGGGGAAGCAGAAATTCCGCGGTGATATCGACCTTCCACTGCTGCTGATCGCTTTCCAGTACGCCGCGATTCAGATCCATAACGGCCGTGCCGCCCCCTTCGATCGACTTGAACCGGTAATTCCGCATGACGGCGAACAGACTGCCCTTGAGGTTGAATTTCCCTTCGTAGGGTTGCGGCCAATGAGGGATCTCGGCTTCGCTGATCGCATACGAACTGGCGATGATGGCGGCTTTTTTGTCCGGCTGATCCTGAATCTCCGAAAGCCGAAACGTGGTTTCCCGCGCCACGGGGATGGGAATCGGCAACGGTAACAGTTGAATCGCCTTCCAGCCCTTGAGGCCCTGTACGCCTCCGGATGGATCCTTCACCGATGCCGAACAATCCCACAGATACCATTGCATGGCGATGAAGTCCGTCAGCATATCCGGATCTTTGACCAGAGTCGGCGCCTTGACGCCTTCCACAAACGACTTGGCCCCCAATTCCTTGACCAACGCGTTCAGTTCCGAATAATCCTCGATTCGTCCGGCCGGGCTGATGGTGAATCGGAAGGTTCGTCCCGCCAGTCCCTCGGCCACGTCCCCGGTTCGGCCCGACTGGCTTCGCATCGTTTCCCGGTTGACTTTCGCCGATACGCACTTGCCTTCGATGGTGCTTAGCCCGAATGGATTCGATTCCACCGCCCTGTATTCGATCACCAGTTCCAGCGATTCGGATACCGAATGACTCTGCTGGCGCCCCGCCGAATCGCCGGTCAGGCGAATCTCCGTCGTGCGTTCGCTGACCATCTTATACGTCAGCGGTTGATCCGTCGGGAAATCCAATAACAGCGCCGTCTGTACTCCCTGCTGACATCCCGTCAGGGACATCAACAGAAGACCCAATCCGCTTATCCATCGTCTCGGTCGCAAGCGAAACTCCCTTCCCTGTCGTTGATGAAGATTCGACGTCGACGGCTTATTGCTTCTCGACATCGACTTTGTAGGTGAACTTCATCGTCAGCGTGTCAGGCCCTTTGTCGGGTTTCTGGTCCGCCGGCGACTCCGATGCCAGGTACGTCACCACCAGCGTCTCATTGTACGTGCGGATCTTGCCGGTGCCGGTCTCCAAAACAAGCTGGCCGTTATAGGTTTCCTGTGTATCGAACATCTTGGCGAACGGCCCCATCGTGTCCAGGTTTTTGGCCTGGTCCTTCGCCGGTTCCTTGCTTTCTTTACCCACCATCTTTACATACGCGACGCCGTTGTCCTTGCCTCCCTCGACTTTTTCCAGCGTATAGACCTTCTCATACGACTTGGGCGACAGGAGTCCCGGCGGCGAGGCGACCACCTTCGACCAGCCCCTGCCCGGAGCCACCGTGGTCCCCCCTTCCGGAAGGGCCAGCAGTTGATGCCGCTCGATGATCCGCTCGTCGCTCAAAAAGGCCTGAGCCAGTTTGCCCTCGTACCCGGCATCGGATATCTGACGCGCATTCTTGGCATCCAGCACGCTCACCTTCCCCTCGCGGCTGATGTTGATCTTGTAGCTCTTGCCGATCAGTTGCGCGAAGGGTTTCTTCATGTCCTCTTCCCGGACGCTGTTGAATTCGAACTTGACGGCGCTCTTGTCCTGGACGATATATTCGATGCCTTTGATGACAATCGTCGCTACCGCGCCGCTGGTGGGATCCACCGCATCGATGGTCTGATCAAACGTCACCGCCGACATCGTTCCGGTCTGATCTTCCTTGACCTTCGGCGGCTCCATCGAGGGCTGCTCAAACTTGAAATCCTTCTTCATCTCCGTGGTGACTTTGTATGTGGTCACGTCCCCCGTCTTGAAATTCAGCGACATCTGCGCCGGGCTACCGCATCCCGTCATCAGCGCCACGCCCACTACACCCGCCACCAGCATCGCGATTCGAATGTTCCGATTCATGGTCAACTCCTTCCCTGCGAAAGACCGTTTGATTGGTTTTTATTGACGATATTTATTATACTCGCTGCAACGTCAACGGCAATTGATTGCTCAAAAGATTATCGGTCGAATAGTATGAAGTTCCAACAAAATAATATCGGAAAATCACGACGTTGACATAAAATATTGCCCTTTTTAACATACCATGCCTGTTCCGGTTTCATTTCTCGATTTGACCGCGACAGGATACCGGGGTATAATGATTCGAAAATTCCCATTTCGATGGGGATGGTATTTCAATCTACTACGGAGACAACCATGAACAGCGATAGTGTTAAAAAGGGATTTCAGCGGGCGCCGCATCGGGCTCTGATGCGGGCATGTGGTCTCAGCGATGCCGACATCAACAAACCATTTATTGCGATCGCCAACAGTTTTTGCGAGATCGTGCCAGGACATGTGCATCTCGATCAGGTTGCCCGTGTCGTCAAGCAGGCCGTCCGCGAGGCCGGCGGTATTCCCTTCGAGTTCAACACCATCGCTGTCTGTGACGGCATCGCAATGGGTCACACCGGAATGAAGTATTCTCTGGCATCCCGTGAAATTATCGCCGACTCTGTCGAGACCATGGTACGCGCTCACTGCTTTGACGGCATGATCTGTATCCCAAACTGTGACAAAGTCGTTCCCGGAATGCTGATGGCCTCCATGCGGCTGAATATCCCGACGCTGTTTGTCTCCGGCGGGCCGATGGCCGCGGGCACAACCAAAGACGGCAAGACCGTGGACCTCATCACCATCTTCGAAGGTGTCGCGGCGCTCAAGGTCGGAAAGATCACCGAACAGCAACTGACCGAGCTCGAATGCACCGGTTGCCCCTCGCAGGGAAGCTGTTCGGGTATGTTCACCGCCAACAGCATGAACTGTCTGTGCGAGGCGATCGGCATGGCCCTGCCCGGTAACGGCACCATTCTGGCAACCGACCCACGTCGTCAGGATCTCTACAAACAGGCCGGCCGACAAATCCTCGAACTGGTCCGGCGCAATATCCTGCCTCTGGATATTGTCACGGTAAAATCGCTGGATAACGCCTTCGTGCTCGACATGGCCATGGGCGGCTCCACCAACACCGTTCTGCACGCGCTCGCCGTTGCCAACGAGGCCGGCGTCAAGTACAATCTCAAACGGATCAACGCCATCAGTTCCCGCTGCCCCAATATCTGCAAAGTTTCGCCGTCGAGTCACTGGCATGTCCAGGACGTCGATGCCGCCGGCGGAATCTCGGCGATCCTCAACGAAATCGCCAAAATCCCCGGCCTTCTGAATCTGGATTGCCCCACAGTCAGTGGTGTCTCGCTGGGTGAACGGATCAAATCCGCGAAGATTGCCAATCCGGATTGCATTCATCCGTTGGAAAAGGCCTACAGCAAGACCGGCGGCCTGGCCATTCTCTACGGAAATCTCGCTCCCAACGGCTGCGTAGTCAAATCCGCCGGCGTGGCTTCATCAATGCTCAAGCATTCCGGCCCGGCCGTGATCTTCGAATCGCAGGAGGACGCCTGCGAAGGGATCCTGGCCGGAAAAGTCAAGCCCGGAAATGTCGTCGTCATCCGCAATGAAGGACCGCGCGGCGGACCGGGCATGCAGGAAATGCTCTCACCGACCAGCTACATCATGGGCGCCGGGCTTGGAGAATCGGTCGCACTCATTACGGATGGGCGCTTTTCCGGCGGAACCCGCGGCGCCTGTATCGGACATGTCAGCCCCGAAGCGGCCGTCGGCGGTCCGATCGGCCTCTTGAAGAAAGGCGACATTGTTGAAATCGATATCACCAAAAACTCGATCAACGTCAAGCTCAGCGCAAAAGAACTGGCCTTGCGCAAGAAGAAATGGAAACCCCGCAAGCCGCGGATCAAGACCGGCTGCCTGGCCAAATACGCCGCCATGGCCCAATCCGCCGATACCGGCGGCATCCTGAAGTGGTGACAAAGGTTGTCGAGATTCACGAAACTTGAAGGCGGATTGATGTCATTCCCGCGCAGGCCGGAATCCAGATGTAGGGCGAACGTTGTCCGCCCGAATTCAAATAGGGCACGCGCCGTGTGCCCCTACCGGCCGGGTCATGCCCGGCATGACAACGGGGTGCGTTGCTCAGAAAGTGCTTGTACCATTCGATTCTCTACGTCCCCCGATACGGCTCCGGGATCGCCGCGCCGTTTTTGCGCGAGTCCGAGGCCCCATAGTTAATCCCGTCTTTCGGACCTCCAAGCGGATCAGCGTTTGTATCTTCCCTTCGGTAACTTGGAGGTATCCAGTTCACCGTGAAAACCGATGGGCTTACGCGGCGGATCCGGCGGACTGAAAAGCTGATTCAGCAATTCGAAGATTTGCCGGAATTGTTGATCAACGCTCTGATCTCGTTTACGCATCTGTTGTTCGAGGCGAGTTAGGCGATCGGCCAACTCGCGATGGACGGCCAGCAACTGGCGGAGCCGCACAAACGCCCGCATGATCTGGACATTCACTTCCACCGCCCGCGGACTGCGAAGAACACTGGACAGCATCGCCACCCCCTGTTCGGTAAAGGCGTAGGGTGCAAATCGCCGACCACCATGAGCGGGTAAACTTGAGATCGCAATTTGCGATCTCAAGTTTTCCCACTCTTTCGAGTTGAGCCGGAACATGAAATCATCGGGAAATCGTTCAATATTACGATGAACCTGCTCAATAAGTCGGCGAGTTTCCACGCCGTAGAACTGGGCCAGTTGCTCGTCCAACAATACCTTCTGACCCCGCACGACAAGGATGGCCCGCTCGATTGCGTCGGCTTTTGCCACCGGCACAATCGCACGCCCGGCTGTCCGTCTTTGTTTGGCCACTGCCTGTCTCCTTTGTATTCAATAATCGATATGATTGTGCCGCATTCCCGCCTCCTTGACAAGCCAAAGTTTTTCGGATCATTTCCCCTCTCCGGCAAACTTGAGGTCACAATTTGTGACCTCAAACTTGAGATCGCAAATTGCGATCTCAAAGCCACCTCTTTCGCTGACAGACTTGAGATCACAATCTGTGATCTCAAAATCCGCCTTACTTGGCCGTCTTGATCTCCAAAAGCGTCCGAATGATCTTGACATCGCCGGCTTTTCGGATCGCAATCCGAACCCCTCGCCCTTCGACATATTTTTTCGCCGAACGTAATTCGGCCTTGATGGCCTCTGGCACATCGCTTGCCTCGATCATCGCGACGGCCTTGTCGCCGAAGCAGAACGCCGCCAGGAAAAATCCCTTCTGCGGGATCAGATACACCAGCGCCCGCTTGCCCTGTTTGGCCCTCCACGACCAGCCGTAGTTTTTGCCGGAATAGCTCCACTCCTCGACGACCTTGCCGTACCGCTCAAAGATATGCCCGCGAATTTCGCTCCACAACCGAATCGATTTCCCGATCGCCACCGCGAGTTGTTTCTCATCCGGCACCACGGCCTTATCATCCAACACACTCAATGCCATCGTATTGTCCCTTCAGAATCCCCTCTCTTATTTTCATCCTCAAATCGAAAATCATCCTTTTCAATTCTTTTGTGATCATCTTGTCAATATCAAATTTCCATTATCCAATTTCCAATCTCACTCCCTTTCCACTGTAAACGGCCAATCGTAATTGGCGCCCTTTTCAACCTTGCCCTTCGGCGCTCCTCCATTGTCCTCGCCGTCTTCCCCGATGGTATAGATCATGTAACCTTTTTCCAATCGTTTATATCGCAACGGTTTTCCGTCAAACGGATCGATCGGCACCGCCTCGATAAACTTCGGAACAAGTTCTTCAAGGGTTTCCGGCAACCGCTTTTCTGCCATCCGAAACCGTTCCACCCCCAGCGCCGCCCGCGCACAATCCATTTTTCCGATGACCCGCAATTCAAGCATACCAAAATAATGCAGACCGGAAGCTAACATATCTGTGATAAACATAAAAGAGGAAAGCTGATCCGATTGTTCTTTTATTCGCTTGTACTCAACAAAACGATGTTCTGGTTGTAGCATTGATATGGTTTCGAACTGTTCATAATATTCCAATAAACGAACAGAATTTAGATCCATCAAACCGATCCATCGAATCGGAAACAGAATGGGTCCAATGCTTCGAATCCAATGAACTTGATCCACCATGAGACACCGTTCTCCGATCATGACTTTGTCCATTCGAAGTCCATTACGAACATGAAGTAACTGATCTTGAAGGGCCTTCATTTGAATTTCGGAGAAAGTCGCCCTTTCGAGAATGTCACGAAGTGAAGTCATACATTTGGAATGTGAAGTCAACCGAAACGAATAGGATAGAACAAACAGTTCCTGTGAAAACGAATCACCAAACCTCAACATATCTACAAATCCCTGAAAGGCGAGGTCGTAATGGCCTGATATGGCCTGATATAGG
>CAYLSB010000041.1:0-39148 GCA_964386005.1 uncultured Pirellulales bacterium
CACAGGAGACTTTTTGCTATAAATACCTTAAGGAAGTGCCATTCGGGACAGTCACCTATTTCGGGTTCATAAAACAGGGAATGTCGCTTTTTTTCTGTCCCTATTTTTCTCTTTCATTTGAACCGCTCGACAATCTCAATCGGGCCATTCGTATTTCGTTTTGAAAGAGCGACTACCGATCCCAGTCCATCATAATGATAGAAATACCAGATACCTGAGACGGCGTCAATCATACAAAGCGGCTCGTCGATATGTTCCTGTTGGGGCTGGAAATTGGATCGATTGGTTTGTATAATGAATCCAGAATAATTGGACTGATTCATTTGCGGAGAATCTGGATGCCCGAGATATGTCGATTTTATGGTATTGTAATTGCCATTTTCTATAACGATCATTCGCCACCCCATTTTCATGCTCGATACGGGGAAAGCAAGGCCAGCATTGTGATCGGAGATTTGGCGATTCTTGAAGGGACATTACCTCCCAGAGCGTTGGGGTTGGTCATGGAGTGGGCTGCAATGCATAAAGAGGAATTGATGAACGCTTGGAGCCAAGCTATGAATCAGCAGCCGCTCGGACGAATTGCTCCGTTGTCGTAACCGAGGAAAAATAATGTATTACGATCTAACTGAAATACGGATTCAGAAACAAGGGGTTCTTTTTGTACGATTCGAAGACGGCCTCAATGGATCTGTAGATGTATCTGAGTGGATTCATCGGGGCGGGGTTTTTGAACAGTTGCGGGATCCGTCTTTTTTTGAGAAGGCCTATATTGATCCGGATTGGAAAGTCATTTGCTGGCCGGGAGAAATCGACATTGCTCCGGAAGCTTTGTACCAGGCCGTCAAAGCCGGATCATGGGCTAAATAATCAAGGCCTTCTATTTATTGAAGCATTCAAATGAGGGATGTTCTGAATGGAAGATGGAAACGGGTCGAGATAATTTCCGGCGTAAGTTCTTATGACGGCTCGTTTTACGCCCGTTCTGAATATGAGCCGATTTCTTCCAATTGAACAATCACCCGATTTTCTGTAAGATACAAAAGGTATATGGATTTCGCGAGGTTCTATTCCCCGATCAAACGAACGGACTGAACGATGAGCGATAAAGGATTTACGCATCTACATTTGCATACGATGTATTCGCTGCTGGATGGGGCGATCCATCCGGACCGGCTGTTTGCGCGGTGCAAGGAACTGGGGATGGATTCGGTGGCGATCACCGATCATGGGAATATGTTCGGCGTGGTCGATTTCTATCGGCATGGCCGGGATGCCGGGATCAAGCCGATCCTCGGGATGGAGGGTTATATCGCCCCTGGCAGCCGGCTGGATAAGCAGGGCGGGGGCGGCGTCAAGGAGAATGCCTATCACCTGATCCTGCTGGCGGAGAATACGACGGGGTATAAAAATCTATTACGGCTCAGCAGTATCGGTTTTACCGAAGGTTTCTACTATCGCCCGCGGATTGACAAAGAAGTACTGGCGGAATTTCACGAGGGTCTGATCTGTACGACGGCATGCGTGGCGGGGGAGGTACCCTCGGCGCTGGCGCGGGGCGACGAAGCGGCGGCGAAGGCGGCCGTGGAGTGGTATCTGAAACTGTTCGGTGACAAGCGTTTCTTCATCGAGGTCCAGCAGCATGCCGCAAAGGATGATATGCCGGATGTGCGTCAACCGCTGATCGATCTGGCGCGGAAGATGGGCGTGGGACTGGTGGCGACCAACGACGTGCATTTTCTCAACGCCGATGATTTCCAGGCGCACAAGGCCTTGTGTTGCATCAGCACGGGCAAAAAGATCACCGATCCGGATGCGATGGAGTATCCGCCGGACGTGTATCTCAAGAGCCCCGCCGAGATGCGCGAAATGTTTTTCGATGTACCCGACGCCTGTGACAACACGTTGGAAATCGCCGGACGATGCGATGTGCAGATCGATTTGAAAAGCCGCCACGCTCCCGTGTATGTCCCGCCGGATGGAAGCACGCCGGAAGAATTTCTCACAAAGCTCTGCAAAGAGGGCGTCAAGAAACGGTATGGTAAAGTCACTCCGGAGGTCAAGCAACGGTTGCAGCGAGAGCTGGAAGTGATCGAAGGCAAGGGCTTTTCGAGCTATTTCCTTATCGTGTGGGATTTCTGCAACTATGCATGGAAAAACCGGATCCCGGTGGGAGCCCGCGGCAGTGCCGTGGGTACGGTGGTGGGCTATTGCCTGGGCATCTGCGACGTCGATCCGATCCGGTACGATCTGCTGTTCGAGCGGTTTATGGATCCGGAGCGAAACGAGATGCCCGATATCGATATCGACATCTGCCAGGATGGGCGAGCACGGGTATTGGAATATGTGCGACAGAAATACGGCCATATCGCGCAGATCATCACGTTTGGCACGATGAAAGCGCGGGCCGTGATCCGGGATGTTTGCCGCGTGCTGGATGTGCCGCTTTCGGAGGCGGACCGGCTGGCCAAGCTGGTGCCGGCCGAACTGAAAATGACGCTGGATAAAGCCCTGGATATCGAGCCGGATCTGAAGAAGGCCTATGAGTCGGATGAGCGGACACGACAGGTTCTGGATATTGGAAGAAAACTGGAGGGATTGGCACGACATTCATCGGTACATGCCTGCGGCGTCGTGATCGCCGACGAGCCGCTGACAAATTTTCTTCCGCTCTATAAGCAGCCCGGATCGGACGATCTGATCACGCAGTTTGAAGGTCCGACGGTGGAAAAGGTCGGCCTGCTGAAGATGGACTTTCTGGGTCTTCGAACTTTAAGTGTTATTGAGCGTGCGCGGGACCTGATCCGTGAAATCCACGACGTTGAGGTCGATATCGAGAAAATCGATCTGACCGACCAGAAGGTCTTCCGGGAGATTTTCGGAACCGGACGTACGCGGGGTGTATTCCAGTTTGAATCCGGCGGGATGGTCGATCTGCTGATGAAGCTCAAGCCGGACCGCATTGAGGACCTGATCGCGGCCAATGCGCTATATCGGCCGGGACCGATGGCGCTGATTCCGGATTTCATCAAGCGCAAGCACGGCGCGCGTTGGGATGTGCCCCATCCGATCATGCGGGAAGTGCTGGAAGAGACCTTCGGCATCATGGTCTATCAGGAACAGGTGATGCGGATCTGTAACCGGCTGGGCGATATCCCGCTCCGGGAGGCCTATACGCTGATCAAGGCCATCGGCAAAAAGAAGCTGGACGTGATCGCCAAGGAAAAGACCCGATTTGTCCAGGGTTGCGTGGCCAAGAAATTGTCCGCGCAGCAGGCCGAGGAAATCTTCGACCTGATCGAACGGTTTGCCGGATACGGCTTCAATAAAAGCCACGCTACTCGATATTCGTTTGTCGCCTACCAGACCGCCTACCTGAAGGCGTATTATCCGGTGGAGTTCATGGCGGCGCTGCTGACGTATGAAATGGGCGACACGGATAAGGTCGTCGAGTATATCGGCGAGTGCAAGGAAATGGGGATCGACGTTCTTCCGCCGGATATCAATGAAAGTTTCAGCGATTTTACGGTGATCTACGATCAAGGGAAAAAGGAAACCAAAGGCGTCATCCGGTTCGGCCTTACGGCCGTCAAGGGCGTCGGCGGCAAGGCCGTCGAGCAGATTATCGCCGCGCGGGAAAAGGTCGGGCGGTTCCGAAGTCTGTATCATTTCTGCGAGACCGTCGATCTGCGTTCGGCCAACAAACAGGTAATCGAATCGTTGGTCAAGGCCGGGGCATTCGACCGGATGGGCGGAAGCCGTGCCCAGATGATCGCCGGTCTGGAAAAGGCCATGCAGATCGGATCGCGAATGCAGGCGGATGTTCACAGCGGGCAGCTCAATTTCTTTTCCGGGGATACGACCGATGCCGCCGCCGACCATGAAACCCTCCCGAAGGTTCAGCCCTGGACCGAAATGCAGATGCTGACCTACGAAAAAGAGGTGTTGGGCTTTTTTGTCACGAAAAATCCCCTCAGCGAGCACGCAACCGATCTGGACGCGTATTCGAATACCAACACCAGCGAACTGACCGGACGGCGGGAAGGATACGAAGTGGTCATCGGCGGAATGGTGACCAAAATCCGGAATATGGTGACGAAGAAGGGCAAAACCGCCGGGGCCAAGATGGCCGTCTTTGAACTCGAGGATCTGCAGGGCAAGTGCGAGGTGGTGGTGTTCCCCAAAACCCTGGAACAGTTTGGATCTCTGCTGGCCGTGGATCGAATCCTCTTCGTCAAGGGTACTGTCGATACCAAGCGGGAAACCCCCAACATCGTCTGCGATGAGCTGATCGCGCTGGATGAGGTTCGGGAAAAGGTCGCCGCCCGAGTGACCGTACAACTCCGGGGGGAAGAGGTGACCGAGGAACTCGTATCGCGATTGCGCACTCTTTGCGGTCTTCATCGGGGCAAAAGTCCCCTTCAGGTCAGTTTGACGACACCCGGGGGCTATCGGATTCGGGCGGTGGCGGATCGATCCCTGAGCGTACAGCCGAATGCGGAATTCTGCGAACAACTGCGATCGATCGTCGGTCGGGATCGCGTTGCGCTGGGACGGCGATGAACCGATGACCATGAAGCAATTCCAGGATAGGGAATCAACGCAAAACGCCGACGAGGCATCTTCCGTCGGGCCGACCGCCGGTACCGGCACGAAGGCGGGATTTTGGACGATTGTCCGCCGTCGATGGACGGAGGTGGTCATGCTGGTTGTTCTGTATGCCGGGCTCATGATCTGGTTTTTATGGCTATACAATGAAATGAATCAAGGCGACAATTCGCTGATGCGGTATTTGTCCCAGGGCAGGGCGTTCGTGATCGGGCTGGTAAGCTCGGCGTATTTTCTTGTCGTCGAGTCGCTGCTGTTGGGTTTTATGATATCGGCGGTCGTGGAAGGCGATCGACGACAAGATCCGCTGGTTCTTCTTCGAGCCGGGCGATATTATCTGTGGCGGTGGCTGCGCTTTCAGATCGGTCTTGGCGTCGTTCTGCTTCTGATTGCCGAGGTCTGCTATGCGGTGATCCATGCGACGTTTCCGGGCACGAATGTTGAAAAAACCGACACGATTCCCGGATGGGTGGAGGCAACGTGTTTGACGGTATCCTTGTTGGTTCTGATGAAGGTGTCCATCCTGATGCCGGCGGATATGATCGTCCGTAACCGAATGGTGATCGCTTCGGCGAAGGCGATGCGGGAGTATTCGTTGGAGAGGTTCAAAGGGTTGATCGGATTGTATCTGATCTGGCAGGCGGGTATGATTCTGTTGAGTGTTTTGGGACACGAGCCGCTGCACGGCGGGATGAGGTATGCCGTTTGGACCGGTCTGGCGATCTGGGTCAGCACGTGGCGATTTGCGGCGTTTCTTAAGGGCGTTCTGGATGTGAGGGACCGGATTCGGCCGTGCGGAGTTTGAGGCATTGTGGATGAAAAATAATGACGGTCGATTTCTTGTTTTGGATGGGCCCGATGGCTGCGGTAAAAGTACCCAGGCGCGATGGCTGACGGAGACATTGCGTGCCGACGGGAAGCAAGTGGTTGCCTATCGCGATCCGGGGACGACCGCGGCGGGGGAGGCGATCCGGTCGATTCTACTGGATTCCGTACAGATGAAGATCGCAGCCAATACCGAAGCGCTGCTATTCATGGCGGCCCGAGCCCAGTTGTGGCATGAGCACATTGCCGAAGACCTTGCGGCCGGGCGGTGGGTACTGATGGATCGATGGATTTCAAGTACCTGTGCCTATCAGGGATACGCCGGCGGATTGGGAATCGAGAAGGTTATCGAGATCGGGCGAGCGAGTCTGGAACGGGTCTGGCCGGATGTCACGATTGTGTTGGATGTGGATACGACGACGGCCGCGGGACGAATGAACCGAGCGCTGGATCGGATGGAGCAAAAGGGACAATCATACCACGCGAAGGTACGCGAGGGATTTTTGAAACTTACCGAAATGTATCCGGACCACGTCCGGGTGGTGGATGCGACTCAACCCATCGAAAACGTGCAAGCGGAGGTATGGAAGATCATTCATTCGATCGAATAGCCCGATCGAGGGTTAATTGTATGTGTACAAATTGGAAACTGAAACATGAGATCATGGGACAGCTTCTCTGGCTCTTTCCTCTATTAGCGGTAATTGCCATGATGATGGTACCTTCGGTCATCAATCATCCTGTTCGGAGCAGCGTAATTTTTGTCGGCTTCATTATTGGTGGAGGGATCTATATATGGAAACGAAAAAGGTAAGTTAATGGAATCGACTCGATGAGTCTTCGGGATGTATTATGTCAGGACAAGGCGATCGGATCGCTGATGAAGGCGGTGCGGGAGAATCGCCTTGCGCACGCGTACATCTTCGCCGGCGAAGAAGGAGTCGGCAAGTTCACGACGGCGCGGGAATTCGCCAGGATGCTGCTCTGCCTGAATCCAGATCCCTCGATGCGGAATCCGGCGAAGAAAAAAAGTCCGCCAAAAGGTCTTTTTGGCGACGACGAAAAGGAACATGCCGAGTCCGCAGGGGCCGGACTTGCGGTTGTGGGCCCGAACAATCTCGACAGTTGCGGACATTGCGAATCGTGCAAGCTGATCGATGCCGGAACGCATCCGGATTTCCGGGTGGTGTATAAGGAATTATTGCCTTTTACGAAAGATCCGAAGAACAAAGACAAGAAGACTCCGGCGGATTTATCCATTGATGTGATCCGCGATTTTTTGATCGAACCGGCTTCCCGTCGGCCACAGATTGGAGAAGCATCGGTGTTTGTGGTTCGGGAATCGGAGAAGGCCAACCGATATAGCGCCAATGCCATGCTCAAGATTCTGGAAGAACCCCCGAAGCATTGCACGATCATCCTGTTGTGCACGCAGGCGGACGATCTGCTGCCCACCATTCGGTCGCGGTGTCAAATGATCCGGTTCGGGCCCGTGGAGGAAGGTAGGATTGTTGAGCGGCTTGTCGCGGAGGGATTGGATCGAACGCAGGCCGGGTTCTGGGCGAGGTTCAGCCGGGGCAGCCTCGGGGTCGCACGGCAATGGGCGGAAACCCAATTCGGCGAGCGGGGAATCTACGCGATCAAGCGGGAACTGGTGGAACGGCTGGCGAATCTGCGGCCGGGAGATATTCTGGAATTGACCGAATGGCTGGTCGCGGCAGGTAAGGAAATTATCGAGGCATGGGAGGAAACGGCCGAGAATACCAACAAAAGCGACATTAGCCGGCGAGTCAGGAAGGGATTGCTTCGAATGATGATCGCGGCGTATGAAGATGCCATGCTGCTGGGACTTTCGACCCGACGGGAATTGATCCATGACGATCAGCGGGAACATATCCGGACCCTGGCCAGGAATCAATCGGTCGAAACCCTGGCCGATTGGATCGCCGAAGGGTATGAAAAGATTCGTTGGATCGATGCCAGCGTGAACGAAAAGCTGATTTTCGAGCAATACTTGTTCTGTGTCTGCGGATGTGATATAATCCGGTTTTTCAATGTGGAGTAAGAAATGATCTTTGCCCTGACCGGACGGTTTCGTTCGGCCGGGTGGAATTTTGTCGCAGGAATACATGACACAGACAGATGTCTCGAAATCCAAGGGCCCCAAACCCCGCAAGCTGATGTTGATCCGCTATGGCAGGATGGGTCTGCTGGGCTGGTTTGAACATAACGAGTCCGTTATCCCCAAGACGCCGACTCGGGTGATCATCAAGACCACCCGCGGGATGGAATTGGGCGAAGTGGTGGGGCCGTTCAGTTACCGTTCCGGGCAGTTCAGGAACTCGCCGGAACAGGTGACGGCATATTATAATTCCGCCGATCCGAAAGATTTCCCAATCGTGGAAGGAGGGAGTTTCGTTCGGTTTGCCACGGAGGAAGATCTGCGGGAGGCCGAACACCTCGATGCGTCGGCCCAGGAGGAGGCGAGAACCTGCGCCAGATTCGTGCGGGAAATGAACCTGCCGATGAAGATTATCGAGGCCGAGCATTTGTTCGGCGGCGAACGGATTATCCTCTACTTCAGCAGCAACGGACGCGTGGATTTCCGCGATCTGGTTCGTCGGCTGGCCAAAGAGTACCAGACCCGGATTGAACTGCGGCAGATCGGCTCGCGCGACGAGGCCCGTCTGATCAGCGATTTCGAAAGCTGCGGACAGGAATGCTGTTGTCGGAGGTTTCTCAAGATTCTCGATCCGGTGAATATGCGGATGGCCAAGCTGCAGAAAGCCACGCTGGATCCGTCCAAGATTTCCGGACATTGCGGACGCCTGAAGTGCTGCCTGCGCTATGAGGATGAAATTTACCGGATTCTGAAGGAGCAGATGCCCAGGAAGAATTCATGGGTTCAGACCCCCCGAGGGCCCGGCCGCATTTTTGACGCGCAGATTCTGACCCAGCAGGTGGTGGTGCAGCTTAGCGAAAACGAAAGAGAATCCTTTGCGGCGCGGGACGTATCGCCGCTTGCGGGGCCCCCGGAAGGCGTGACCTGGCACCTGTTCAAACCGGCGATTCCGGCTCGTCCGGGTGAATCGGCCGGACCGAATGATTCCGCCGCTCCGGGCGGGCGGCCCTCGGGACGCGACCGCAACCGGCAGGGCCAGCGCTGCGATCGGCTCAATCGGCCGAGACGGCCGGACCGGAATGAATGGGGAAATGGAAATGCCCCTCCTTCGGCCCAACTCCGTAATCAACCGATCGCCGACACGGACTCGCCGAATCATGAATCCCCTCAAGGGATTGCCGACACGGAATCGACGACGCCGACCGGCGAAGAGGAAATGCCCATGCAGGGTTTCGCCGTTGAGGATCGCGATTTGACACAACAGAACGACGGCCCGGTTTCCGACGATGCGGCCGACGCTCCCGATACGAAGGACCAGCCATGACGCGCAAGATCTTTGTGACTTCGGCCCTGCCGTATGCCAACGGGCCGATCCATATCGGTCATTTGGTGGAGTATCTGCAGACGGATATCTGGGTGCGGTTCCAGAAGCTGTGCGGCAATACCTGTTTGTATTTCTGTGCCGATGACACGCACGGAACGCCCGTGATGATTCGTGCGCGGCAGGAGGGCATCACGCCCGAAACACTCATCGAGCGGGTGCGCGGCGAGCATGTCCGCGATTTTACGGCTTTCGGCATCGAGTTTGACAATTATTACTCCACGCATTCGCCCGAGAATCGCGCGTTCAGCGAGATGATTTACCAGCGGGCACTGGCCCGCGGCTCGATCGTCAAACGCGACGTCGAGCAGGCCTACTGCGAGCAGGACAAGATGTGGCTGCCCGACCGGTACATCAAAGGAACCTGTCCGAAGTGCAACGCCCCCGATCAGTACGGCGATTCGTGCGATGCCTGCGGCGCGCATTACCGACCGACGGAGTTGATCAATCCCTACAGCTCGCTGAGCGGGAAAACGCCGGTGTGGAAAAACAGTCTCCATTACTTTTTCCGTCTGGCCGATTTCGAAACCCCCTTGCGAAACCTGATGGATGCCGGATATGTTCAACCGCAGGTCCGCAACAAGATGGAGGAATGGTTCTCCGCGGGTCTGCGGGATTGGGACATTTCGCGCGACGGGCCGTATTTCGGTTTTGCGATTCCCGGCGAGACGGACAAGTATTTTTACGTCTGGCTCGACGCCCCGATCGGATACATGGCCTCGTGCAAACATTACTGCGACCGCAACGGTCTGGATTTCGAACAGGTCTGGAACGGCCGCGAGTGGGAACTGTATCATTTTATCGGCAAGGACATCATGTATTTTCATGCGCTGTTCTGGCCGGCGTTGCTGATGGCCGCCGAACAGCGAACGGCCAATAAACTTTTCGTGCATGGTTTCCTGACGGTCAACGGCCAGAAGATGAGCAAGAGCAAGGGCACGTTCATTATGGCCGAGACGTACCTGCGACATCTTGATCCGGAGTACCTGCGATACTACTATGCCAGCAAACTCGCCCCGGGCGTGGATGATCTGGACCTGAACTTCGATGATTTTGTGCTCAAGGTCAACGCGGATCTTGTCGGCAAGTTCGCCAACCTGGCCAGCCGTTCGGTGCCCATGATCACCAAAAAACTCGGCGGGCGGGTCGGCAGGGTCGATGAGACCGGCAGGCGGATCCTGGCGAAATTACAGGCGGCCAAAGATTCAATCGCGGCCGATTACGAATCGCTGAACTATTCCAATGCCGTGCGAACGATTACCGCTCTGGCGGATGAGTGCAATCAATATGTCGATCAGAACAAACCCTGGTCAACCATCGACGCCGATCCCGAAGGTACCCGGACGGTTTTGACGACGGTGGTCAATGCGGTACGATTCCTGACGGTCTATCTTAAGCCCATCCTTCCGCGATTTGCGGCGAAAGTGGAAACCTGCCTGGATTCCGGATCGCTGTCGATTGCGGATGTGGATACGTTATTTGAAGATCGTCCGGTACGGCCGTTCGAGCGGCTGGCCGAACGAGTGGATAAGGATAAGGTGACAGCTATGGTCGAAGAAAGCAAAGAACAATCGCAACCCGCGCAAACAACGCCCGCTGCCCCGGTCGTACCGGCCGTGACGCAACTGGCCGAACCCCTGGAGCCAACCTGCAGCTTCGAGGATTTCACGAAGGTCGATCTGCGAATCGCCCGGATCGCCAAGGCCGAAGCCGTCGAAGGCGCCGACAAACTCCTCAAGCTCGAACTGGATCTGGGGGCTCTCACCAAGCAGGTCTTCGCCGGAATCGCCAAGGCCTATACGCCGGATCAGTTGGTCGGGCGGTTGGTAGTCTGTGTGGCCAATCTCCAGCCGCGCAAGATGCGGTTTGGGACCTCCGATGGTATGGTACTGGCCAGCGGATTGGGCGGTAAAGAGATCTTTCTACTCTCGGCCGACAGCGGCGCTCAGCCCGGCCAGCGGGTGCACTGATCCGATGGAGGGTGCCGGCGGCATGAAGTTGAGTATCGAAGACATCGCCAAACAGGACGGCCGTTTCGATCCCCGCGGCTTGAAATTCGTCTTTGATGCCCTGGGTTCGACCGTACAGCGCTTCCGGGCCAAGCCCCAGGAATCGGAGGGCGAAGAGGCCGGGCCGCATCATATCACCGGCGCCCAACTGGCCGAGGGCGTCGCCCAATGTGCGTCCGAGCGATGGGGCCGCCTGGCACGGATGGTGTTGAACGGTTGGGGCATCCGCACGACCCGCGATATCGGCGAGATCGTCTATCTGATGATCCGCCACGGCTGGATGACCGCACAGGAAACCGACCGCATCGAAGACTTTGACGATGTATTCGATTTTGAAAATCTATTTGAAACCCAGTATGATTTCGACATTCGCTGATCGAAATCTCAAAATTTGTTGGCTTACAATTCCGCAGGTTTTTTTCGTGTGAAGATCCGACTTCCAAAACGGTAGATTCCCCATCCCAGAGCCAGAACTCCAATTCCCAGGATCACGTCCAATAACACAAGCAACGGCTTTTGATCGCGGCCCGATTGCATGGCGATCGGTTCGATGATGTCAAACAGTGGCGTGATGACGAACAACGCCAGAAAACAAAAGTACCATTTCACCGCACGGGAATGTTTTCGAAAATCCATTTCCAATTCGACATGAATCCATTTATGTAAACAACGATTGCATGCCAGATGAAACAGCCCCGCAAGTATCCAGATGAGGGGAGTTGTATAGGATGCGTATTCTATGCTCTGCTTTGGAAAATATTTCCATTCCAGTGGAGAGAGGATTGATAGGAGGAGCACAAATGCGATTGTTGCCCAAACGATGGAAAGGCGACGGAGGTTGCGAGAAGACACGCCTTTCTTACATTGGATAGCGACAAACATAAAGAAAACCGATGCCAGAAAAAAAATGGAGCCCGGAAATACAAGGAAAAGAAGACGGGATAAAAAATCAGAAACGGTATCAGTTTCGGCGAATATTCGATATTGACCCATGATAATAGCATACAGGATGTATAATCCTATAACCCCCGAAAAAATCGCCAATCCTTGTATAAGCCAGGCACGATTTTTCGATTCCATGTTCCTGTCCTCGATTCCCCGGAAACCGATTATATTATTACATACCACTTTCGATTGAGAATCCATTATAAGTCGGGTTCCGATACGATTCAAGGGGCTCTGGAAGCTCTGACCCTTCTATTTGACCTTGAGTTCGACGCTTTCTCCTGGGATTTGCCGGATCGTCTCTTTGGCCTGGTTTGACAAGGAAGGATCTTTGGATTTCGTCAGGATGAGTTCGAGCAGCGATTTGGCCATGAGCCGTTCCTGAGGCGATGTCAGATTTTTCGCCGTCTGAATCACGGCGATGGCCGCTTCCTGCTGAACGGAGGAGTCGTCCAGGTACGGCCGCAGCAGGTGCAGGCCCTCGATGCATTTCAGACTGCCCAGGCCCGACAGGATCAGGCGTTTTTCCTCGACCGAATCCCGAATCCGGCGATTGGCCTCGGTCAACCAGCGGAGTGCATGCCCTCGAGATTCGGGGGCCGCTCGATTGGATTCCATCGCCGCCATCCGGATCAGACCTCGCAAGGCCAGAATGCGGGAAACCTCGTCGGTTGATCTCGTGTAAATATCCAGAAGCAACAGAGCCGGAGCCGGGTCGGGCCAGTCAACGAGGATTCGAAAGGCCGTCCGGCGAACCTGTTCGTCCGGATCGTTGTGTGCCGACATGATCAGTCGGCAGCCGGCGGGGTCGCCGATCAGGGCCATGATTCGCAGAAGCGAACATTGATCCCGCGGATCCCGGGCCTGCTGATACGCTGTTATCAGTCCGTCGATGCGATGTTCGCCGGCGGGATTTTTGGCGGCGATCTGTGCAACGGTTCGTTCGGCCTTTTCGCGGGCGGCATCGTCCTTGCAGGCCAGGGTCAATCGGATCAGCTCCGGAAGATCGTTCAAACCGGCAACGGATGAAAGAGCGACAAACGCGGCCTTGTTCACCGCGGGATTGTCATCCCCGGCTTGTGTAAGAAGTTGCTCTGTCGCGATCGTCGCTCCGCGATCTCCCAGAATGGCGATCAGTCTGGCTCGCGCGTCCGGCGATGCCGATGGAATCGCCTCCAGAATGTGCCGATCGGTATTTGCTGCGGATATTTTCCTCAAACTTTCTGCGGCGGCATCGGCCTCCTTCATTGAGTCGGTTCCGATGGATTTCAACAGGATCGGCACGCTCGAAGGGCCTCCGATTTTGCCCAGGGTCTGCATGACGGCCGTTCGGACTTGCAGTGAATCCGAAGTCGCAAGGGCTTCGACCGCTCCGCAGACACCGGGATCATTGCGATCGATCAGGACCTTCAATAACGAAACCTGTACAGCCGGCTGTGCCGCTTTCAGGAAGTTGGCCAGGGCATGGGTGACTTCCGAACCGGGCATTTCGCGGGCTATGCGCAGAACGACCTCCAGAATCTCAGGATCGTTGGAGTTCAAATTTTCCAATAGAAGCGGCACTCCCGAGGATTGCCGCGCCAGGATCGCCCCGCGCAAAGCCGCTATGTGAAGCGGCCCGGATACATCCGCTCGACCAACCGCGTCGTACAGTTTCATCGCCGCTTCTCGCTGGTCTGCGGCGAGTTGGTTTTCGGCAATTCGGATACAGCCCTCCGCCGCGGCGGGACGAAGTTCCGCCGGGCCGGAAGCGAGAGTTTGCCGAAGAAACTCGATCGCCTCAGCCGTCGCGATGTGCCCCAGTGCCAACAAGGCCTCGGTTGCCGCGCCCTTGGAGGGATGGCGCGCCAACTCGATCAAGCCGCTGACGGCTTGGGTATCGCGACGCACGCCGACCGAATTGACCACGCCGATCAGGAGATCGCCCTGCAGTTTTCCCATCGCATCGCGCAGGGCCGTCTCGGCGGTGGCGTCCGGAATTTCTTCGAGAGCACATCGTGCATAGGTACCGAGCTGCTTATCGGCAAGAAGCGCCGCCAGCGACGAAACCGCATCGTTATTCCCCACGATGGCCAGTTGCTGGCAAGCCCGGGCCTTGTCGAACAGCGAGGCATCACGGTTCTGCAGGACTTCGACCAACATCCGAACGTCCTCGGTTTTCGGCAGGCCGATATTCGTGGAAGATTGTCCCATGACTATCGACCATGCACACGCCAGACACAGAAGAATGACCCCGATTCCTGTTTTCGATACATGGCTTCTCATATCGTCTCTCACATGCAAATATTCATATCGATTCACGGGTCCGATGGTTCCTTGTTTCCGGGTTCCGCTCAAATATGCCACGGCTCCCGCATCGCGCGGTTTCGCATACGGTTGGCCTGTTCGTCTTGCACGAATTCCTCCGTAACCGGATCGAAGACCAGCTTGCGATTGAGCATCCAAGCCGTCGCCGCCGCGTGACAAGCGATATGGGAATGACGCATGACCCCGCCGTGGCACGCCGTCAAAGCCCTGGATTTGACACAATCCAGAAAATTCCGCGTGTGGGCGGCGGCGTCGGTGCCGGCCATTCGATGAAACTGTTTCAGTTCGGACTTGAGCGATTCCGGTTGTGTCACAATCTCGCCGCTGTCTCCGGTTTCAATCCAGCCCTGGTCGCCCTCGAACCGTACGGGGCAAGTGCCTGTAAAGGTTCGATACTGCGGATCGCGATTGCCGAAGGCATCGTCGAGAAAATCGATGGTCAGTCGAACACCATTGGCATATCGGGCGGTGATGGTGTCGGGCGTCGGCTCAAATTCCACGGGTGTTGTACCGTCCGCTCCATTGGCCATCTGGCAGAGATCGACCGTATGGGCAGCCCAATCCAAAATCGTGGCGCCGGAATCGAAATCGTAATGGCCGCGCCAACCCCCGGCGACATAGTGACGATTGTACGGCCGCCACGGCGAGGGACCCAGCCAACGATTCCAGTCGCATTCGTCCGGGACCGGTTCGGGTTCGGCCGGCAACCAATCAAAACGAATCTGTGGGCGATAACTCGAAGCGTGAAGCGTATGAAGCTTTCCGAGTTTTCCGGTCCGGGCCAAATGGATGGCGAATTGAAAATTGGGCACATTGCGTCGCTGCGTTCCGGCCTGGAACACTCGGCCGTACCGCCGCATCGTGTCATCCAGCGCCTGGCATTGGCCGATGGTCAACCCGCAGGGTTTTTCGCTATAGACATCCTTGCCGGCCTTGGCTGCCAGGATCGAGCCCAGCGTATGCCAGTGGTCCCCGGTGGCGATCAAAATGGCATCGATATCCGGCCGGGCCAGAAGCTCGAACAGATCCCGATACATCGCGCAATCCCGGTTGCCGTATTTGGCGTCCGCCATCTCCTTGACGGCCTGCCGACGGCTTCGCTGGATATCGCAGATGGCCGCGAACTGCACGTCGTTTTCGGCGATCATGCATTCCAGAACATGACGTCCGCGAGGACCGATGCCGATCGCGCCCAGAACAATCCGTTCCGAGGGAGCAATCCCCCCCGAACCGAGGACGGGTGCCGGAATGAACCACGGCAATGCCGCTGCTCCACCCGCCAGGATCGAGCGCTTCAGAAATCCACGACGGGAGATACCAACATTGAGATGATGCGTACTCATGCGTTCCGTTCTTTCATTTGAAAAGGATCGATTCAGTCACAGAATGTTCAGCATTACGGATGAATCACGGATACCCAATTTGAATCCGTCTGTCAAGACAAATGGCAACCATGGATCGTATTCTCTCGGAGGTTTATTATCCCCCTTTGTGCGGAAATCCCGCCATTCGATAGGTTCCAATGAAACGGGCGGCACAATGGCCGCCCCTGAGATCGATTCACAAATCGATGAGTTACATGGTTTTGTATCTCGGTCCGCCGCTGCCTTCGGGCACGGTCCAGCGGATGTTGTCGAAGGGACACTTCCGCTGGCAGGTCTTGCAGTGCAGGCAGTTGGAAGGATTGGCGGCCTTGACGACGGTCTGGACCTGTTCATAAACACCCGCCGGGCAGAAGGTAATGCACGGTCCGCCGAATTTGGGCATACACTGCAATTTGCATATTTCGGGATTGAGAATATGCAGATGGCACGGTTCCTCTTCGCCGTGTTCGGTTGCGGCGACGGCGGTAAAAGTGTCCTTATCGAACTTAAGCGAGGGTTTCAGGCGGTACTTGCCGCGCGTCATTTCCTTGTAGTCCGGTTCGATGTGGAAGTTCGGCAGCCACTTGCCCAGCACCGACAGCGGCATCCCCTGCAACGGGCCGAACTTGGCCACCGACTGACGGAAGTTGGCGGCCGATTCCATTTCCTTTATCACGCCGGTTTCCATTAGAGATGCTGTGTATCGAGCCGCCGCATCGGTGGGATTCTTGAGGCACTGAAACGCCGCTTTTCCCGCGGCCATACCGGAATCGATGGCGTTGTGCAGCCCCTTGATCTTGAGCATGTTTACAAATCCCGCGCTGTCGCCGAGGATCATCACGTTGCCCTTGCCGATGGCATCGGTCTCGGGATCCCTCGGGATGGCGTAGAAGCCGCCTTCGGGAATCATCTTGGCCCCCGCCTCGACGACCTGCCCTTTGTCGATGAGCGGCTTGACAAACTTGTGATTCTTAAAGAGGGTCAGGGCATCCTGCGGATTGAAATCGCATGGTTTCCAGTCTAAGCCGACGATCATGCCGACGGCGATTTTGTTGTCGCCCATGGCATACAGGATGCCGCCCCCGAACATGCTCGGACCGATGATCGGTGACCAGATGGGATAACCCATCGCGTGAACGACGCGACCTTCGCCGAATTGCTTGTACTGTTCTTCGCTGACCTTGATCATTTCCTTGACGCCGACCGAGTAGAGTTGGCTGTTCTTGCGCTTCAGTCCGGCTTTCTGGATGAATTTTTCGGTGACGAGTCCATCGCATCCTTCGGCAAGAACGATTTGATCGGCCGTAATGATCTCCCCGGCGGCGTAGTTGCGTTTCTTGTGGCCTTCCTTGTCGAGACCCTGATCGACGAGCTTGACACCGGTGGCCCTGGCGCCGTCCCAATGGATATCTTCGACGGAAAAACCGTGGATGACCTCGACCCCCACGCTGCGGGCGATCTGTGAAAGCCACGAAGTCAACTGGGCGATCGAACAGACATAATCTCCGTGATGGACCATCTGGCCGAAACCCAGGCCCATCGACTTGGCCATGCGGATCGCCCAACTGATGTTGAACGACATCGACTTGCCCCAGAGAAACAGCACGTCGTCGCGATCGACCTTACGAAGAACCTTCTTGGCCGGTTCGCTTTCATCCCATTGCGGAATGGCCATATCGAGCAGCCGATGCAGGGCCGCCGGTTCGAGGACCGCACCGGATAGACTGTGATTGCCGGGACAGGCGGCCTTATCGACCACGCAAACCTCGACCTGAGGGTCGGCCTTCTTCAACGTGATGGCCGCCGAAAGTCCCGCCGGGCCCGCCCCGACGATCAGTACCGAAACATGATTGTAATTGCCGTTCATGCTATTCCGCTTTCCTTCGATTGTGTTTCAGCTTGAATCCTCTTTGACCGAAGCGATCAGACCGACTGGATTTCACGGACCAGTTCCGGCACGACTTTGTTGACATCGCCGATGACATAGTAGTCGCTGTGCTTAAAGATCGGCGCGTTGGGATCGGTGTTGACGGCAACGATCGTCTCCGTGTTGGCCACGCCGATCATGTGCTGGATAGCGCCCGAGATGCCGAGAGCTACATACAGTTTGGGTCCCACGGCGGTTCCCGTCTGGCCGACCTGGTGAATCCGTTCGATGAATCCCTGTTCGACGGCGGTGCGCGACGCGCCCTTTTCGACGGCCACGCCGGTTCGCGAACGAATCGCATCCAGCAAGCTGTCGATGAGATGATCGAACGTATCGCGATCCTGCATGCCCTTGCCGCCGCTGACGATGGCCTCGGCGTCGAAGTTGACCTTCCCGGCGCCCATTTCGGTTTTGATGATCCGTAAGCTGACATCGTCTTGGCTGATGTTGACCTGTTGTCGGATGATCTGTCCTTTGCGGGTGTAATCGCGCGGCAGGGCCTGCATAACTCCCGGACGGGCGGTGGCCATCTGACAGGTGGAATCCTTGGTGCTGATCGTCGCCATGACGTTTCCGCCCAGGGCGGGTCGGGTCTGGAACAGGCAGGCGATCTGGCCTTTGCGGGAGCTGTCATTGATCGCCAAACCGGTACAATCGGCTGTCAGACCGCACTGAAGACGATAGGAAACCATCGGAGCCAATACGCGGCCCTGCGGAGTCGCGCCATACAGGACAATCTGCGGACTATAGCGGGCGACCGTATCCGCCATGACTTTTCGATAGGCGGTCGGATCAAAATCCGTAAGCAGCGGATGTTCGAGAATATAAATCGTGTCGGCGCCGGCCGCGATCAATTCCTTGGCCATGGGCTCGACATGTGCGCCGGCAATCATCACTCCAACCTGGGTGTTGAGCGAGTCGGCAAGATCGCGGGCCTTGCCGATCAGTTCGAATGTGGCGCTGTTGGGTTGGTTTCCATCGTGTTCGGCACAAACCCAAACCTCGCCGCAATAACTGGGCTGGGTGGCCTTCAGGCCGGCGATCATGTCTTCCAGCGCCTTTTTGTGAAAGGCATTGTTGACTTTTTCGAGGATCTTTTCGTGAAGCGACTCGTTGATCTCCCCGATTGTCTTGACGCCCAGATCCGTGAGAGCTTGTCGGAAAAGGCGAAAATCATTCGCTTCCTTTTCCAGTCCTTCGAAGGATCGATCGAAGGGATCGGTTCGTTCGGCCGGTAAAAGATAATGGCGTTTTTTCTCTCCCTCGGTTTCGCGCGAACCGCCCTTGGCCACGGTGGCCTCGACGATATGCCTGGCCAGCTCCCGGATATCTTTGATTTCGTGGCACTTGCGCGTCGTTTTGCCGGGAGGGAAGACGCGAATGACGCGCGTCTTGGATCCGCTAACGCCGATATAGTTGGCCTTGATATCTTTGGCCGACCAGATGGATACCGGCGTCTTGGACGACCAGCGAGTGCGTCCAAACGATGGATAGACAAGGTGTTCATACTTGGCTACGGTGATTACCGCCGGAAGCTTTTTGGATTCGACAACCTGGCTGCCGCCGGAAATGATTCGCGTGAAACGAAACCGATTGTCAACGAACTCCACATCCGTTACATACGCGATACAGGGCAACTGCAACTCCTCCGCAAGCTGGGCCGGAACCTGAGCCGTATCGCCGTCCACCGATTGCATCCCGGACACGATTACATAATCCGATGTACCGCCGAACTGATCCGCGACAATCTTCAGGGCCGCATGGGCCAGCGGATTGGCCGTCGCAACCGTGTCGGCGCCGCCGAGGCTGCGATCCGTTAACAGGACGACTTCGTCCGCGCATCGGGCCAGACTGTAACGAAGAACTTCTTCGGCCATCGGCGGACCCATCGAAAGGGCGATGATTTTGGCGCTCGGATCGCCGCCGATCTGTTTCATGTGATGGGCGAATGCCAGCGCCTGGGCATCCAGCTCATTGATCACGCTCGGCAAACGGGTACGAATCAGATTGCCCGTTTCCGGATCAAAGGCGTTGTCGGTGATCTGAGATACGTCAGGAACCTGTTTGACCAGTACTATAAAATGACTCATACCTCGCCTTCTGGTTTAACTGAACGCTGTTTCTTTCCCGAACAAGAGTACGTTCGTAACGGTATCACGTGGGAAAATGGGTTACTCATAATACGAACTGGGGGTGGATCAATCAATCAAAAAACCAATTTTTCCAGGGAACATCCAAAGGATTTTTTGTTTTTTCTGCGAAAAACGTTGCCTTGTGATTTGGATAATGGCAAAATACTGGCCTTGTGGAAATGGAAATGAGGTCATGAATAAAGGCGGATGGCTATGGCAGATTTGAAGGCGTTATCTCAGGCGATCATTAAAGGCGATCAGGCGACGGCGACCCAATTGACTCAGCAGGCCTTGTCAGAAAGCATGGCCCCCGGCAGGATATTGGAGGAAGGATTGATCGCCGGCATGAATGTGATCGGAATTCGTTTCAAGGCCAACGAGGTCTATATTCCCGAAGTCTTGATCGCCGCACGCGCGATGAAGATGGCGATGACCATCCTGGAACCCAAATTGGTCGAGGCGGGTGTTCAACCCCTGGGAAAGGCCTTAATGGGAACCGTCCAGGGCGATTTGCATGATATCGGAAAGAATCTGGTGGTCATGATGCTCAAAGGCGCCGGATTCGAGGTGGTTGACGCCGGGGTCGATGTGACCCCTGAAAAATTCGTCGCCCGCATCAAGGATACGGGCGCACAGGTCGTGGGATTAAGTGCACTGCTGACAACGACGATGCCCTCGATGGAAAAAACAATTTCAGCGATTCGCGAGGCGGGCCTCCCGGCCAAGGTCATGATCGGAGGCGCTCCGGTGACTCAGGATTATGCCGATAAGATCGGGGCCGATGGGTATGCCGCGGACGCGGCTTCCGCCGTGGATATTGCCAAATCATTATTGAACTGATTCTTTTCGGTGTGTCGTGTATCCCGAAAGGTACACCGGTTGTTGTCGGACCGTATCCGGTGTCGAAAAACGGGATCGTAACAATTCAACCCACGCTGCTGTTATCTCACGGCGTTGTCGGGGTATGGTTATTTCCCGGCGGATTTCATTGACATAGGGATGGCGGGGAAGTACTGTAATAGCTGAAAACGTTGGACAAAAGGTATCAGGGATAGGGATGGCCGATGGCAAAACCGACATTTTCAGAGTATTTGCGATTCAATCTGGATGATGTCAACAAGAAAAAGGATTGCGGGCCTTTTGTTACGATGTCATTTGAGTTCGGATGCAACGGATCGGAGATCGGTCAGATGCTTGTTGGGCGGATCAACGATCGAATTGACCCGATTACCGGGGGAGATAAATGGACGTTGAATGAGGAAGGATTCCTCCGTCAATTTGCGGCCGATACGGGAGTGGATGAGGACTTTATCAAAAAAGAACGGTTAACCCGGCCGAGTTTTTTCAAAGATCTTCTCCGAACCTTCCAACGAAAAAATATTCCGGATAGTTATGAAATTTTCAATGGATTGGCTGTTTTGATCCGTCATGCGGCTTATGCCGGACGTTGTGTCATCCTTGGACAGGGTTCCACGGCCGCAACGGCCGACCTGGACAACGGACTGCATATTCGACTCAAAGGTTCGCGGGAATGGAAAATCGCCCGATTGACCTGTCGAGAGGATTTAAATCGACAACAGGCCATCGTCCGCCTGGATCAGATCACAAAGCAACATCGATTTATCCGATCCATGTATCGTCAGCGGAATCCGCGTCAACCGGCTTTCCATCTGGTGATTGACAACTCGATTTTTTCCGATGAACAGGTCGTCAATTTGATTTTGACCGCCTTGGAAGAACAGAAAATGATTCCCAGAGTGTAGCGAGGCGATCCGAAACGGGATCGGGACCGGTTAAGCCGATATCAGGCATAAAGAAAGAAGAAATGGGCAACACCAGGATGAGATGGATTGCTCGGGGGCGGGCAGGGATGTGTGGAATCGAAGGGATGCGAAAAGTTTGTGTTTTTTTGGTTTTTTGTGGAATTCAAATTCGTTTCCTATATCATCATGCGTCGATTTGGGAATCGAATGGATGGAAGACGATTTGTTTCGGTGTTATGAGGTCGAAAATATTATACGAAACGGGTTGTCGACCCGCGGATTGCCTTCAAGGTGAATCATGGATTCATGGGATAGAGAGCCGCAATGGAACTGATTAAGCAAATTCAAGAAGCGGAAACCAGGGCCAAAGAGATCGTCGATCAGGCCCGAGCCGATGCGATTCGTCGGATGGAAGAAACGCGAAAACGCAGGTCGGAATTCATGGCGGAAGCCCAAAACCGACGCCGTGCGGCGTTGGATCAGGCGTTGGACGCGGCCCGAAAAGAAGGTCAGGCGTTGGTCGATCAATTGAAGGCCGAAGGCCGCAATCAGGTTGAAGCGCTGCGCCGGCATTGTTCAGGTTCGATCGAACAGGGCGTCGAACGGGTGATTCAGACGATACGAAACCTGCAATCCTGAAGGATATGAGGATCGGATCGAGAGCTCGGAAGGACGGATCGACGTTTCCGAGATCGGCGAATCGCATAGAAAGACGGATACCCGGAATCAGGGAATGATATGGCAATATCCCGAATGACCAAAGTGATGATTGCGAGCCATCGCAGCGAAGCGGCGATGTTGCTCGAATCCTTGCAGCAGGAAGGCATTGTCGAGGTTTTGGATGCCGAACGTGCCATGGTAAGTAAGGAATGGCCCGAGTTGCAGGTGGAAGCCCGGCGCCCGAAAGACCTGGAGGAAATGGTGGCCCGCCTGGAAAAGGCCGTTGGATTCCTCAAAACCCGTTCGACCGTCAAGCCCAGCGCGCTTCGCCCTCGGATTGAAGTGGATTCGCGGCGGTATTCGGAAGTGATCTCGGCAAGCCAAGCGATCGAATGGCTGGAACAGACCGAACAAGTTCAATCCGAATCCGATAAACTGGCCACCGAGATTGAAAATGTTTGCGGTCGCCTGGAAAGTCTCAAACCGTGGATATCCCTGCAAACGCCGGTTCATCAGATGCGGAGGATGAGCCATACCGTATGCCTGACGGGACTGGTCCCGGATCAGTATATTCAGGCCGTGGGCGAATCGCTGGCCTCGGCCGGCGCGGCGATGGAGGATATCGGCCGGGATGGAACGCTCCATGCCTGCGTGGTCGTATGCCTCAAAGATGCTCAACCGGATATCCAGAAGATCCTCCGTGCCGCTGATTTTGAACCGGTCAATTTCGAGGGAATGCAGGGTACCGTTGCCGAAATGGTTGATCTGTCGCGCCGACGGCTGGGAGAACTCGAACAGAAGCTCCGGGAAGCGAACAATCGCTCGGAAGTGTTGGCCCGCGAGATGTTGTCGCTGCAAATTCTTTTCGATCATTACCAGAACCTGTCCCGTCGGGAACGGACCCGGGTAACCGCTCCGGCGACGGAACACGTGATCTTGCTGGAGGGGTGGGTTCGCGAAAAAGACTTCGCGCGCTTGTCGGACGTGGTCAAACGATTTGAGGCATCGAGTCTGGACCGAATGGATCCTGCCGCCGATGAGGAGGTTCCGGTGGAAATCGACAATCCCTCTTCCCTTCGGCCCTTCGAATCGATTACGCGTCTCTACGGCCTTCCAATACCCAGTTCGATCGATCCCACTCCGTTTTTAGCGCCCTTCTTCGCGATCTTTTTCGGATTATGTCTGGCCGATGCGGGATATGGTTTCATTCTTGTGGCTCTATTGGCATGGTTTATCCGAAAGGTTCAGGGAGACAAAAAAATCCTCTGGATGCTGATGATCTGCGGCGTAACCACGTTTCTTGCCGGTGTCATTACCGGAAGCTGGTTTGGCGATGCGATCACCTCGTTGCTTCCCCAGGATGCCCCGCTTTCCGGCCTTCTCAATGGGATTCGGCAAAAGATCATGCTCTTTGATCCGATGACCCAGCCGATGACCTTCTTTCTGTTGTCGCTGGGGCTTGGGTATCTCCAGATTCAATTCGGTCTTTTCATTGCGCTGTTTCATAATCTGAAGCGAAAAGATCGTAAAGCCGCGATTTTTGATCAATTGAGCTGGATTTTCATGCTGAATTTCCTGCTGGGTCTGGGATTGAGCAAGGCCGGACAATTGCCCCAAGCATTGGCTCCGGTTTTCGGTTTCGGATTGATCGTTCCCGCGCTGATGATCTTGCTGTTCAGCGGGAGAGACCTGCCCTGGGGAGGCCGCCTGGGTATGGGCGTCTTTCAATTGTTTAGCACGGTGTTTTACGGGGGGGATATTCTCAGTTATGTTCGGCTGATGGCACTGGGAATGGTCGGTGCGGGTTTCGGAATGGCGATTAACGTGTTGGTCAAGCTCGTCATGGACGTGCCGTATGTGGGCTGGTTGCTGGGCGCCGTGGTGTTTGTGGGTGGCCACTTGTTCAATCTGGCCATATCCATGTTGGGGGCTTTTGTTCACAGTCTGCGGTTGCAGTTTGTGGAATTTTTCCCGAAATTCTTTGTCGGCGGCGGCCGTCAGTTTGATCCGCTGCAAAAAACATATCAGCATGTCGTGATCAAAACTCAATCCGGCCCATAGCCGGATATACAAATGCGGACAATCACGAATCGTGGAACAAGACGGATAGGAAAGTGAGGTTCAGGTTATGGAAATGTTGGGTCTGACGTTTTCGTTGGTGGGTGCGGCTCTGGCGGTCTTTCTTGCGGGGATCGGGTCGTCGATTGGATTGGCTACCGCCGCCAAAGCGGCGACGGGGGTTCTCAGCGAAAAACCCGAACGATATGGAACGTTGATGCTGTTGGTGGTCTTGCCCAGTACGCAGGGCATCTACGGTTTCGTTGTCGGTCTGTTTGTGATGATCAAGCTGAACATGTTTGCCGGTTCCATCGCCGATATAACCTGGTGGCAGGGGCTTCAGATTCTGGCGGCCTGTTTGCCGGTGGCGGTGGCCGGTTGGATCAGCGGCATTCATCAGGGTCGTACGGGCGCGGCGGGTATTCTCATGTCGGCCAAACGACCGGAAATGGCGTTCAAGGCCGGCGTCGTTTTTGCCGCCATGGTGGAGCTGTATGCCATTCTCGGTTTCTTGATTTCCCTCTTGATCCTGTTGATGGGGATCAAATTAGGCGCCTAACGGCGACTCCGCACGTTCCTGTGAATCCGGATATGGATAGAGGTATGGTATGAATGCCCAACAGGTGGTAGAGAAAATCCTGTCTCAGGCCCAGGCCGAGGC
The DNA here is from genome assembly GCA_964386005.1 of uncultured Pirellulales bacterium. Taxonomy (GTDB): domain Bacteria; phylum Planctomycetota; class Phycisphaerae; order Sedimentisphaerales; family Anaerohalosphaeraceae; genus FEN-1350. Next base: position 24,763 of record CAYLSB010000041.1, read on the forward strand.
GGACAAGATTGGCGCTGAAGCCAACGACAAAGCGTCGGCGGAAACGGCCTCTTGCCAGGCGGAAGGGAAGCGGTTCGACGACGAAACCGCTCACATGGCCGCCGCCGCCGCCAAAGATTGTAAGGATCGAATGCTGGCCGCCGCTCGAATGGAAAATCGTAAGGAATTTCTTGCGGCGCGCGTGGCATTGCTCGACGAAGTGTTTGCCGAGGCGCGCCGGAGAATCCTGGCCATGCCGGACGACGCCTATCAGGACCTGATGATCGCCCTGATGCTCCGCGCCGTTCAGACCGGCGATGAGCGCATCCTCATCGGTCGCGGTGAAACACGCATCAATGATAAAATGATCAAGAATGTGAACCGCCAGCTCGGGCCCGGATTCAAGGGAAACATTCAACTGGATCCGCAGCGGGTGGATATCGACGGCGGATTTCTCGTGCGTCGGGGCAATATCCAGGTCAACGTCAGCGTCGATGTCCTGATCGGTCAGGCCCGGCAACAGCTCGAGATGGAATTGGCCAATCAGGTATTCGGCGGATCGTGAACGATTCATGATCCTCCGACAGGTAAACGAATCGGAAGGCCTTGGAATGAAGGTTTCCTGAAAAAATGAAAAACGGTGAAGTGGAACAATCCGGAATCGATTTCTTCCGTTATCCGCCGATCGGCGAGGATGACTGGCGGTACGGCTTTGCTACCGGAAAGATTCGCGTCCTTGAGACGAGGATGGTAACGCGGGCCACCCTGCTGGATATGGCCAATGCCGAAAACTTTGCGGCGGCGATGGAACTGCTCTCCGGATCGGACTACGCCTTTCCGGCCGGAATGCAGAGTTTTTCCGAGTTTGAAAAAATGCTGATGGACCGTCGGCGCGAAGTGCGCCAGATCTTCGCCGAGTTGATGGAGGATGAACCCCTGGTCGAGTTGCTTCGGGCCAGGGACGATTATTCCAATCTGCGGATGGCGGTTCGGCGGATCGTTACGGAGCGACCGATCGGCGTCGATTACAGCGATCAGGGAAGCGTGCCCGCCGAACTGTTCGAGGAAATCTTCGAGCAGGAAAATTATTCGAGGTTTCCGGAATACCTCCAGGACGCCGTGGAAGCGGCGGTCATGGGGTACTATGAGGCCAAAGACATTCGGAGAATCGATTATGAAATCGACAAGGCCCAGGCCGCCTACAAACTGCGGCGAGCGATCGATGTGGCCTGTCCGTTTCTTATGTCTTTATTTCGTATCCAAATTGATTTGAATAACATTCGTACCCTGCTTCGATTGAAGGCGGCCGAACGAGACGAGCGAAATCTGTTCGTACCCGATGGATTCGTTGAAATCGGAAAGTTCATCCACGCCCTCGAAGTGGGATATGAGGCGGTGTCGCCGTTGTTTTTCGCGACCCCCTATTACGAGGTAGTCGAAGGCGGTATCGCCTACTTCACCGCTCACCAGTCGTTTTTGCGATTGGAACGGCTTTGCGAGGAATACATGGCCGGATTTCTTCGAACGACATTGTCCCTGGCGTCGGGCCATCAGCCCGTCATCGCCTGGCTGTTGTTGAAAGAGCAGGAAATACGGACCATTCGAATGATCATGACCGCCAAACATAACGGAATGGATTCCCGGCTGATCCTGGATCGGCTGGGAGAGTGATGCATCCATTGGCGAGATCGAAACGATAGATCGAGGCGACTATGGAAGGAAAAGTTGCGGTACTCGGCGGAGAGGATTTTGTGACGGCGTTTTCGACGCTGGGGCTGGATACCTACCCCGTCGAAGCCGAACCGCAAACCGTCGCCGCCGCGGCCGCGGAAATTCTCAAGCGACAATATACGCTGGTGGTTGTCGCGGAAAATGTCGCGCCGATGGCCCAGCCGGTTTTCGACGTGACCATCCGCCGGACATTGCCGTGTGTTGTGGTCGTCCCCTTCCTGTCGTCATCCGGCGGATTTGCCATTCGTTCGCTGGGACAGGTTCTCAAGAGGGCCACCGGCATCGATATCCTGGCCGGCTGAACAGGGATGATCCACCTGGATTATCGGTTGAAAATATGCGGAATGGACCAAGGAATCAACAGAATCAGGGTTTGAAGGTTTTCCGATGAGCGATGTAAATTTTGGCAGGATCGTAAAGGTGGCCGGACCGGTGGTCGTGGCCGAGAACATGACGGGCGCGCGGATGTATGACGTGGTTCGCGTCGGAGAGGAAAATCTCATCGGCGAGATCGTCGAACTCCATGGCGACCGCGCGAGTATCCAGGTTTATGAGGATACCACCGGCGTCGGTCCCGGCGAGAAAGTCGTCAATACCGGAGCTCCCTTGAGCGTGGAACTGGGACCGGGATTGATTTCCAGTATTTACGATGGGATTCAACGACCGCTGGACCAGTTGTGCGAAAAGCAGGGCAATGTGATTCTGCGCGGCAGCGATATCCCCGGCCTGCGACGCGAAGTCAAATGGCATTTTGTTCCTTCGTCCGCAAACGGACGGAAGGTACAGCCCGGCGATATCATTGGTGAAGTTCGTGAAACGACTCTGGTCCTGCATAAGATCATGGTACCGCCCGGTGTTTCGGGAACGATCGAGGATCTTCGAGAAGGCGATTTTTCGGTGGAGGAAAAAATCGGCGTCGTCGTCGGAGACGGCGGGGCCCGGACCGATCTGAAACTGATGCAGAAATGGCCGGTACGAACGGCGCGACCGATTCTGCGGCGGTTGGCTCCCGGCGCAATTCTCACGACCGGACAGCGAGTCGTTGACACGTTCTTTCCCATCGCCAAAGGGGGTACCGCCTGTGTTCCCGGACCGTTCGGCTCGGGCAAGACCGTCGTGCAGCATCAACTGGCCAAGTGGGTCAACGCCGATGTCGTGGTGTATGTCGGCTGTGGGGAACGCGGAAATGAAATGACCGACGTGTTGAAGGAATTCCCGGAGTTACAGGATCCGCACAGCGGCGAACCGCTGATGAAGCGAGTCGTTCTGCTGGCCAACACATCCGATATGCCCGTGGCGGCGCGCGAGGCATCGGTCTACACCGGTATCACCATCGCCGAATATTTCCGCGACATGGGTTTTTCCGTGGCGATCATGGCCGACAGCACCAGTCGCTGGGCCGAAGCCATGCGCGAAATTTCGACCCGCTTGGAAGAAATGCCCGCCGAAGAGGGGTATCCCGCCTACCTCGGCGCTCGCATCGCTTCCTTTTATGAGCGGGCCGGACGCGTCGTCTGCTCCGGCGAGCCCCAGCGCGAAGGGGCCTTGTCGATCATTGGGGCGGTCAGCCCGCCCGGCGGCGATCTGTCGGATTCCGTCGTACAAGCCACTCTTCATGTGGTCAAGGTGTTCTGGTCGCTGCAGGGTCGCTTGGCGCAACAGCGGCACTTCCCGGCCATTGACTGGTTGACCAGCTATTCATTTTATAAACAGTACCTTCCCGGTTGTTACTCGGACAAACAGCAAGGCCTCGAAATGGCCGAGTTGTCCAAAGAAGCCATGGGTTTATTGGAACTGGAAGCCCAGTTAATTGAAATCGTCCGTCTCGTCGGGGCCGAATCCATTTCCGCAAAAGATCGGATTATCCTGCAGACCGCAAAAAGTATTCGCGAAGATTTCCTTCATCAAAATGCCTTTCACAAAGTGGATACCCATACGAGCATGGAGAAACAATTCGAAATTCTCAAGGCGATCCTGTATTTCCATCATAAAGCCCTGGATGCCGTTGAGCACGGCGCGGATACGAAGGATTTGTTCGGCCTGCAAGTTTGGGAGTTGATTGCCAGGGCGAAATATGTCGAGGAGGCCCAACTGGCTCAGATCGTGGATATTCGTCGCCAGATTGACGAACAAATCAAGGCCGTAACCGGCAAGGCGGCCGCGTAACGGGGAATACAAGTCGATCCGATCGGGAGAAACCAAACCCAATCGAAACGGGAGTATGCGATGCTGAAAGAGTATCAGACAGTAACGGAGATTTACGGACCTCTGATGATGGTTGAGGGGGTCGAAGGAGCCAAGTACGGGCATATCGTGGATATTCGAATTGCCGACGGCTTGGTTCGACACGGCCAGATCCTTCAGGTCGAAGGCGATAAAGTGATGGTGCAGGTCTTCGAGGGGACGGAGGGTATCGACGTCGATCGAACCTCGGTTCGGTTTATCGGAAGGCCCATGGAATTGTCCCTGTCGCCGGAGATTCTCGGACGGGTCTTCGACGGGATCGGCCAACCGAAGGACGACGGACCGGCGATTCTTCCCAAGAAGAAGTTGAATATCAACGGAAATCCCATCAATCCCTATGCCCGCGATTATCCGAATGAATTCATTCAGACGGGAATCTCGACCATTGACGGCCTGAATCCGCTGGTCCGCGGCCAGAAGCTCCCGATCTTTTCCGGCGCCGGTTTGCCCCACGATGACATTACCGCGCAGCTTGCACGCCAGGCGACGGTTCTGGGAAAAGGGGAATCCTTTGCCGTGGTATTTGCGGCGATGGGGATTACATTCGAAGCCGCCCAGTTTTTCATTGATGATCTGACCAATACCGGCGCGATCGAGCGGGCCGTGTTGTTTATCAATCTGGCCGACGATCCGGCCATCGAACGAATCGCCACGCCCCGAGTGGCCCTGACCGCCGCCGAATACCTTGCGTTCGAGGAAGATATGCATGTGTTGGTGATTTTGAATGATATGACCAACTATTGTGAGGCCCTCCGTGAAATCAGCGCGGCCCGCAAGGAAGTGCCCGGTCGGCGCGGATATCCGGGTTATCTTTATACCGACTTGGCGACGTTGTATGAACGAGCCGGCCGAATTAAAGGAAAAAAAGGTTCCATTACGATGGTTCCGGTGCTGACCATGCCCGAAGATGACAAAACCCACCCCGTTCCTGACCTGACCGGATATATCACCGAAGGTCAGATCATCATGAGCCGCAGTCTGCATCGAAAGGGAATCGCGCCACCGGTGGATGTCCTGCCGAGTTTGTCCCGGTTAAAGGACAAGGGAATCGGTGCCAACAAAACCCGCGACGATCATGCGGATTTGTACAATCAATTGTATGCGGCGTATGCCCGCGGCAAAGAGGCGCAGGAATTGGCGACGATCCTTGGCGAAGCGGCGCTGTCGGCCGAAGATCAGAAATTCATGGCCTACGCCAACGAATTTGAGTCGAGATATATCTCGCAGGGGTATTACGAAAACCGATCCGTATTCAATACCCTCGATCTGGGATGGGAACTGCTGAGCATGTTTGAGGATGTGGAACTCAAAAGAATCGATGCCAAGCGAATTGCCCAGTATATGCCCAAGTTCCGCGAAAAACGGAATCAGGCCCAGTCGAAATAAGCGTTCGAACGCGGGAACCGATCATGCTGGAAAATGTCAATGCAACGCGTATGGAGCAGCTTCGGCTGCGACGCCGTCTGGAATTAGCCGGACGGGGGCATCGCCTTCTGAGTCAGAAACGCGACGAGATCAGCCGTCGCCTTGTGATGGTCGCCGGCCTGATCCGCCCCCTGCGAAAGCGGGTCGAAGAAGAATTGCTCGAAACCACCCGCCGGTTTATGATGGCCCGTGCCACCATGGAACCGGAGGATATGCGGGCCGCTCTGTCGGTGCCGACCAAAAAATTCCATCTGGCCATTCAATTCGCCGGCATCATGAGCGTGAAAGTTCCTCAACTGACCAAGGAAATCTCCGGCGAGATTATGTGTTATGGTTTTGCCACCACCAGCGGAGAACTCGATGTCGCGCTGCGAGCCCTCGAGCGGGCCTTCGACAACCTGATCGAACTGGCTGAAAAAGAAAAGCAGGCCATGCTACTGGCTACCGAACTGCAGATAACCCGCCGCCGCGTCAATGTTCTGGAGCATGTCGTGATCCCCGACCTGCAGGAAACCATCAAGTTTATCTCGACCAAGCTGGGCGAGGCCGAACGCGATAATACCAGCCGATTGATGAAAATCGCCGACATGATCCGTGCCTGATCAACGGCTTCATCCGGGTCTGCCGTCGGAAACGGAACCCGCTGGATGGGATGGAGTGTGGAAAGCAGTGCTGTTGGAAGGGATTCAAGCGTCCCTGTGGCACTCCGACGGTCTGATGGTTTGCGATTGATTGGGTGTAATAGGTGAAATGGCCCACGACGCCGTGGAAAAATCCAATGGGGGACCGTCCAAATCGTTTATGACGATCGGACCTACGCTGCATTACAGCCATGCGAATGTTCACTGGTGTTGGGCGGCATCGATCCTGATCTACCTGGGAATCTGCCTGTTCTGGACGCGAATCCATGCGGGTATCGTTTCATTGGATCTTTCAACCCTTTCGATTCTTGAGTCAAGCAAGCTGTATCCGTATGTCGTCAACCCCCTGAGCATCTATCAATACCCCTGGCAGATTCTTGTTCTGGGTTTGTTGATGGGTATTATGGCCTTAACGCCATTAATGACCGCTCAGTTACTCAGTTTTGTTTATTGTCTTCCGTATCTTGTTATCGTGGCTCTTCTGGGCCGACTGCCCCTCCTGGCGAGTTTTCTATTCATCAGTTGTGTTGCAGTGGCCTGCCGTCCCCTTCGGTTTCGATCGCGATTTATTTCCATCGCGCTGTGCATGGCACCTCAATTGGTCTATTGGATCTGGTTTGCCGGAGGCGAGCAGGATCCCATTCGGTGGGGATTTTCTTTCGCCCCCTGGTTTTGTGCGTGGCTTTCCGCGCTGATTGTCGCCGGAGGCGCCATTATCCTGGGCCATTTCAATCGGTATCGTCCGATCCTGTTGTGGTCCACTCCCGCCCTGGTCGCTGCCGTGGCGATGGGGGTATTCGTGCGACATATCGGATTTGCCGAGTTGGATTTCCAGCTCTATATCGCCGGCAACAGCCCGGAAGACATCCGCGAATTTCATGAACACGATCTCTCGAAGGTGATCGATCGAATCATCGACGATCCCGCGACGCGAGGGTTCCTGGCGGGTTTGTTTTATCCCACCGACCCGGTCTTGTTGCGCAGGGACCTGATCCGCGAGATTCAGATTCAGTTGGGATACGATCGCTGGCCCAACTGGTTTGACGTGCCTGACGAACTGAAATATCAGGAAAAACGTCAGCAACTGCTCCGCCAATATGACCGATTCATCGAAAAATGGCCCGCCAGCAAACGGATGCCGATCGCCCTGTATTCCAAGGCGATTCTGAAGGAAACCAGTCCCGATATCCGGTATTTCGGCCAGACCGAACAGCTTCGATTTTACGTGGATTATCCTCATCATGAATATCTTGATATCTGGCTGAAACTCATGGAACAATTTCCGCAGAGTCCCGAGTCGATCGAGGCCCGATACCGATACGCCGTCCATCTGGCCGGTCGGGAACAGTTCGACAAGGCCGAGGAATTGTGTGCCGCGGCCGAAGAGAGGATCGCCGAACGACTCAAATCCCCGCAGTCCGCCTCCGGACAGGATTCGTTCTGGTCCGCGTTTACCCGTCCTCCCCGTACCGTAATGACTCCGATCCGCCTGCAATGGCTTCAGCAGAGGATCCGTGAGTTGAGGCGGTTAATCGGCCCCGAACATCTTCGGACCGACGAAGCATCCCGTCGTCGCTTGGCGCAGTTTGTGATCCTCAATCCCTATCGACGCGATTATGTCGATCAACTGGATGAATTATTGTCGAAAACGGAGACCGGGGATCCTTCCAGGGACAATCTGCTCCTGGCCAGAACAGTGCTGATCCCGGATAAGGTCCAGCGAGCCGATGCCCTGAAAAAATTATTTCAGGAGTATCCCCGTTCCGACGGCGGCGTCCGGGCCTTATATGAACTGGGTGTTTTGAAGGTGGGGCAGTGGAAGGATAAGCAAACTCCGCCCGATCAGCGTTCTCTGTATCTCAACGAGGCGCGAACCATCCTTGGAGATTTCATATCCGCCTTTCCCGACAGCATCTATGGTCCGCAGGCCAGGGCCCTTCTCGAAAGCCTGCCCACATCTCCCTAAAGGTTCCGACAATTCCTTGAGGGAACCCAATGGCGGATAGGGGATGGACGGAATCCGCCCTCCGTCGGATCCGAAGCTCTCGCATGGAAAGTCCGTGTGTGATCGCACGAATCGTTCGACATCTGGTTATCGGTTTGATGCTTCTCGGCGTTTTGGCCGCGGGGATCGTCTATGTCCGCCGCTATGTCGGACCCCGGATGATCCGCGACGGTCTCCGGAAGGCCTTGTCGCCGTATTGGAAGGGTGACATTCGGATCGACGATCCGATTTTTTCGTTCTCGGGACCGTATCGGGTCGGATCCATTACGTTGTTTGACCAACACAATCGTCCCTCGATACAGGCCAGAGCCGTCGAACTCGCCCTGAATGACCGCCCCTGGATGGAATCCCGGCCCCCGCGGATTCGGATTCGGGATCTTCACGCTTTCTGGCGACTGGATCCCAACGAACCCGGATGGCCGTTGCAGACCCATCCGGTTTCGCAGACCGGATGGGGTCCCTGGTTGGATCGTCTCCAGGTTGAAAACTGTTCCGTGGATCTGGTGGGTTCTCGCGGATCGCAAATCTCCTATCGAGGCATGGCATGGCAAATGAATTGTGTGGGCGAGCAAATCCGGATTCTTCTGACCCGACGCCTGGCGGATCGGAAGGATTATCTGTTTGCCGAAGCCCGGATCGACCCGGCGTCATGGCAAACTCAGTTCAAGGTGGATCTGTCGCATACCGTCAATCCCGATGAGGTTCGACTGGTTTGGCCGTTTTTCAAGGCCTCCGAAGGATATTCCGCTCAGGGACGTATCCGCGCTTCGGTCCGGGTTGAGGTAGCGGATTCTCCGTTCACCGATAGCCGAATCGACGGCGCCATCGAACTCGAAGAATTCGATATCTGGGATTCTCAGGGGAACTTCATCGCCGATAGGGTGAGTGCTTCCGTGGAACTGGCCGATGATTTTATCTCGGTTCCTTCGTTGTCCGGACGGTTTTGTCAGGCGCCGTTTCAGGCGACGATGATGGGAAATCGAAGCGGCCTCGGAATGGCCAACATGACCGGACAGGTCATCATCCGAGCCGTGAGTTTGGAAACGGCCGGCCGCTATCTTCCAATCCCCGGACACATCTCCGGCGGCACCGCGGATCTGGAATATGTTTTTTATGCGCCCCATACATCGGGCGATCTGTACGGCTATGGTCTGCTGGACGTTTCGCAGGCGGATCTGATCTCCTTTCCGGTTATCCCCGATCTGTTCTCCTGCCTCGGCCTGCCCGGAGGGGGGTGGTTCGATTTATCCGACGCCTCTCTTCTCTTCTCCCATTCAGGTCCGTGGCTCCAAATCCAGCAGGCGCGAGTGTCCAACGCTGTGGCCGCTCTGATTGCGGAATCCGGCGGAACGATCCACCTTCGCGATGGCATGTTGGATTTGTATGTCATCGCCGCGCCCATCAAACAAATGGACGACTTCCTTCGCTGGGTTCCCGGCCTGCGATTGTTCAACCAATTGAAAGACAAACTCGTCCGCCTCCACGTCTTCGGCCATTGGTCTCTTCCCGCTCAAAACCTGATCCAAAAACAACCGATCCAGGATATCGGAGAAGGCCTGGCCGAACTTCTGGAAGAATTGGCACGCAGTGGGGGAACAATTACCGAGTCGATCCGTCAAACATCGCGAACATGGATGGACGAGTTATTCGGAGGCGAAAAAGGTGCAAAATAAATTCATATCCTCCAACAGAATGACGCGAAAACCATCCGTATTACAGGATTTCCATGGCCGCCGATGCGAGAATGGCTAACGTGATCAGATAATCCAGATCGGCCTGTGTGTAGTGTTCATGCTGCGTCGAGTTTTCGGCGTAAAGAATCCCGATGCAGGTTTTGTCGCGGCAGATCGGACAGAGGATGACCGATCGAATTTTGCCTCCGCCGATGTTTCGGGGAACCTGCGGAAACAACTCGCATTTGAGTTTATCGGCCGCTTCCTCGATCGCCTGCTGAGCCGCCAGTTCCTGCAGACCGACCGTTTGGCTGGTGACCATCCGACCTCCCTGGATTTCAAATCCTCCCGGTTTTTTCTTCAGGCCCACCCATACGTGCACCGCCGAGAGATGATCCAGCAACAAATCCTGCAGGGTCCGATGCAGTTGCGAAAGACTCGTCGCCGCGAAAATCACTTTCGACGCATAGGCGAGATCCCGAAATCGATGGACCGGCATCTGGATCGGCTCGGCGGTGGCCGGATCCATTTTCCGCGTGATACCGGGCATTTCGTCATGAGGCGCGGTGACGACCGTATCGGCCATCGTCGTATGCGGCGGCGCTGACGGCGGCTCGAATCGTTGCGGCTTGACGTTCTCGCTCAGCTCCACCCGGATCTGAAAGTCCGAAATGCGTATCTCGTCGTCATGATGGATGGCCGATTTGTGGATCGCCTTGCCGTTGAGAAACGTCTTGTTGGCCGAATCCAGATCTTCGAGAATCCATTCTCCCTCCTGGGTGGCATAGATCACGGCATGTTGTCGCGAAACGGATCCCCCCGGTAAAAAAACATGGCTCTCCTGTTGACGCCCCAGATACACCGGCCCCTGCGAGAATTGAAGTTCTTTCCGGCCGCCGTCCTTGCCTGTAATCGTCAGTCGCATCGGATTTCTCCTTACAATTATCGAACCCCTCCATTGTCGCGCCCGAATTCCATACCGTCAAGCGATATCCACAAATTCCCGCCCCCGTCTGAAATCCGGACCTCCATCTTGCAGGATGGCCCCTCTCACGATACACTATGGGTTCGTCCTGATGTGGATCCTCTCTGGGCATATTCCCGGAGGAGTGACCGAGTGGCTGAAGGTGACGGTCTTGAAAACCGTTGTACCGCAAGGTACCGGGGGTTCGAATCCCTCCTCCTCCGTTCGACATTTTTTCGTTTATGATGTAAATAGTAAGGATTTATGAACATTCGTGGAATTCGGGTATAGGTTTCGTTTGTTACCGTTTGTAGGCGTTTGGTGCAATTTACGGAACAAAATTGGCACAATCTTCTCCTGTCTGTATTGTCTAAAATCCGGAAATATCCTCCGTCCCCGTTTTCCTCGCGCTTTCGGATACCCCCGTAAATTAATATCAATTCAGACAAGAAAACGATCAACATGATTATCGTCGGCACGCTTATATAATGAGCAAGTAGTGGACGGAGGCGATTTTTCGTTGAACATAAAAACAATCTGCAAGAAAGGAAAAATCCAATGGAATTGACGCCAAATTTTATCCTTCAAATAGCGGCGATGATTTTCTATTTTGTTGGAATGTGTATCGGGATTATATGTTACTACAAATACATGATCAAAGTAACGGACCCCGGTCAATTCAAAACCCCCGATGACAAGACATACCGGCTCGCCTATCTGATATTCCTAATCAGCGTGATCGTATTTCTCAGTCTGGGATTGGGAAAACAAATGAATAATAATATCATCGCTGTTTTGGGGACGATAGCGGGCTATGTGCTTGGAAGCGAGGTTCGCCGTTCTCACGAAGAGGACAGAAAATAAAAGGAAAATAAAAGGTGTCAGAAGGAGATAATTGAATGGTTGTTGATGAAGGGACAAAGTATAATTCCAGCGTCAGGGTTTCGGGTAACACATCATTTTTTGACATGATTTACAGGATTAACAGGATGAAATAACACTAATAATATGTGTAGTATATTATGAATTCAAATCCTGAGGGTGTGAAATAAACTGTGTAAATGGTCATGGAATTGAGATACACTGGCTAATCGGAAAGGAATTCCATGGACCCGAAGACACAGGAACAACTGATTGATGACCTTTTGAAGGACTACAAAGGTCCGGAAACGTTTTGGGGCGAAACGGGTATTTTTGCCCAGCTCAAAAAGAAGATCATTGAGCGGACGCTCCATGCGGAGATGGACAACCATCTGGGCTATAGCAAGCACGATCCGAAGGGGCACCACAGCGGCAATTCCCGCAATGGCAAGGGCAAGAAGACGATTGTCGTAGACTCCGAACCGGTGGAACTGGAGCCCCCCCGCGACCGGAACGGCACCTTTGAGCCGCAACTGATCCCCAAGCGACAGAAGTATTTCGAAGGGTTCAACGACAAGATTCTGGCGATGTATGCCCGCGGCATGAGTGTCCGGGACATCCAGTCGTGCCTGTTGGAGATGTACCAGGTGGATGTTTCGGAGGGGCTGATCAGCCAGGCCACCGACGGGATTCTGGAGGAGGTCAAGGCCTGGCAGAACCGTCCGCTGGACCGGGTGTACCCGATCCTGTTTCTGGACTGCATTGTGGTCAAGAGCCGGGAAGAAGGCAAGGTCTGCAATCGCAGCGTCTATCTGGTCCTGGGCGTGACGATGGAAGGTCAAAAGGAGCTTCTGGGTCTGTGGATCGCCCAGAATGAAGGAGCCAAGTTCTGGCTGGGGGTGATTACGGAGCTGAAAAATCGCGGGATCCAGGATATCTTCATTGCCTGCGTGGATGGCTTAAAAGGATTTCCGGAAGCCATTGAGAGCGTCTTTCCCCAGACCCAGATCCAGTTGTGTATTGTTCACCTGATTCGCAATTCGGTCAAGTATGTCAACTGGAAAGACCGCAAACCGATCTGCGAGGATTTGAAGACGATCTACACCGCCGCCACCGAGCAGCAGGCCGAGTGTGCCCTGGATGCGTTTGGGAAAAAATGGGATTCCAAGTACCCTACGATCCGTCAGATGTGGCGGAACAACTGGGAGCGAGTGATCCCGTTCTTCGACTATCCGGACGACATCCGGAAGGTGATTTATACCACCAATGCGATCGAATCACTGAACCGTTCGCTGCGGAAGGTCATCAAGACCAAAGGGGCGTTCCCGAACGACGCCTCGATCCTGAAGATCTTTTACCTGGCCCTCACGCAGATCGCCAAGAAGTGGACGATGCCCATCCACGACTGGAAGGCTGCCCTGAGCCAGTTTGCGATCCGATTCGCAGGCCGGTTCGAACTCTAATAAGGAGCCGCCTTGGGCTGGGCTGATCGATGGAGTTTTTCGCTTCGGTGCCAAAACAGAATAGAAGCCCCGGCAGGAACAGACCCTGCCGGAGCTTTCTGCTTCGGCATCGCCCTGACGCTCGGGGTGCTCTCCAGCAGAGCCCTATCCTTCAGAGCGATCTGGACAAATTACGGACAATACGCTATAATGGCAACAACAAAATGAAATCGTTAAGACCGTTTACACAGTTAGATGAACAGACCCCAAATCCTGTAAATCCTGTTCATCCTGTCCAAGATATTGGCTTGTCCGAATTCGACTACGACGCCCTCGGCCATCGCATCCGCAAGATCGATTCCATCGCAGCGACAACCACCCTGTACTACAACGACCCCGAATGTCATTTCCGTTCCGGCGGTAGATGGTTTAGTATCTGAGATATTATTACGCAAATACAAACTCAAGAATACACTTCAAGAAGATGACAATACGATCCGTATCGGTCTTGTCGGGTCGCAGAGTACTCTTAAGCCGGCCGAAGATGAATTTCAACAGAATTGTCCTTCTGCCCAAATCATTCATGGAGGTATCCATATTGATCTTACCGCTAAACAAATGCCGTTATGGGAAGTGATCGGAAATCTTGTACAGAAATCCAAACTGGGAATCGACCTCGATCCCAAAGGGTACTTTAATTTTACCCAAAATAATCGGGAATTGATTTCTTATGGTAAATTCGGCCCCTTTTTTGTATACCTCTCGAGAGATCAATCGACTGGAAAAGCAGTCCTCGATTTTCTCTATTCCATTCCGGATGTTGCGATTCAAGATGTCGCTTCCGTCTTTGATGTTGTTTTGGAAACGGACACAAATGAAAAACAGATCGCAGGAAATATCGTAACGGTGAATGTCGGGTATATCTACCAGGGTGGGTTTGAATGGGTCAGCCATAACCAGCGACATTGATATTGTCGTTCAGCCGAAGAAACGATAGAATCGTGTAGATGAAAAGAGGTGCCGGGATATGAAACATCACAACGATCAGGGTACTCGCCTGCGCGACCAATACGGCCGATGGGTCAAAGACGGCATTCCATCCTCCAAGGGACAAACCACGGCCGTGAATCCCGTCGAAAAAGCCAAATCCATCGGATATACCGATGCGGAGATCTCCACTGGTTCCGGCCGGGGCCATTATGGGCCTTGGCTGCGGCAATCCTGCGACCATCTCCGGCCTGCAACGCGGTGAAATGGTTCTCGATAACAATAACTTTCTCATTGATTCGCGTACAAGATTTTCCTATTCAAATCACGACATTCCATATTACCCATATTACCAACTCGCTGGCCATGATGACCTCCTATATTATCTTTTGACAGTTTTTTCAAAAATTCTTGCCATTTTTTTCGATGATCCA
>CAYLSB010000042.1:0-39010 GCA_964386005.1 uncultured Pirellulales bacterium
GGGATGAACAATATCTCCTCCGAGTCCTAAAAATTTAGATGCGTTTGCCCTGCCCCCGACGGGCCGTTGCGTATCGGAAAAGGTGATCGCCGATTCCATTCACCATGAACAATCGCAGGATTGGATTGCATTCCTCCTTCGATGTAGTATAGTTGTCGCGGGAACAACGTGTATCTTAAAGGGATTATTCAATGGATCGGAGTCCAACATGAAACGGATTGCATGGATCATAACAACGATGGGATTTCTGGGTGTCTTGGGGTGTTCAACTGCGCCGGAGCGGGCGGAAGGAAAGGCCGTATTGTCGGCGGAGGTCGACGAAGCCGTGGCGGTTTTCAAGGCCAAAGATCCGGGAATCGAGACGTACTTTGCCAATTCCGCAGGATATGCCGTGCTGCCCAAGATTTTCAAAGCCGGGTTGTGGGTCGGTGGGGCCTATGGCAAAGGAGAAGTCTATCAGAAGGGACAGATGGTGGGTTTTTGCAGCATGTCGCAGGCGACCCTGGGGTTTTCCTTCGGGGGGGAATACTTCCGCGAGATCATTTTCTTCCAGACGCAGCGCGATTTGGACAAGTTTATGTCGGAAGAGTTTACCTTTTCGGCGCAGGTCTCGGCGGTAGCGGCGACCGCCGGAGCGGCGGCCAAAGCGGACTACAAGGATGGGATGGCGGTGTTTGTCCTGGCAGATAAAGGACTGATGGTTGATGCTTCGGTCGGCGGGCAGAAATTCAAATACCTGTCGAAGTAATGGCCCAACCTGTAATCCTTGTCCCTGGAAATAAACAACAACCCGGTCGGAATCCAGGGCACGAAACCTCTGGATTCCGGCCGGGTCGTTTCCATCGACTGAATCGAGATATCGCATCCGGCATAAGACCGGATAGCGATTCAGGCCTGCGGGGCCTTTCCGGCATGTTGCAGCGTCCGGTTCGTCAGTTCCTTGAAGGACTCGCACTGAATATCCTTGGTGAACCAGCCGTGCTCGTCCATGGCGTACACCTTCAACGAAGAGCTGTCGATCTCGTTGACTCGATTGGTGCGGATCAGTTCGTTGAAGCCCAGCCGGCGCATGGTGATATCGTTTTCCGTCGTGGCGTCGGTATTCTCAATGACGCTGAGCAGAAAATCGAGATCGAGAATTTCCATACCCGACTGCGTGTCGCGGTTACGTTTTACCCGCGGCGCCACATCGGCGGGCTTGGCGGACGTTTCACCTTCCTTGCCGATCACGCCCACACGGGCGGCCGGCCCGGGCATCGCGATCGTGGTATTGGAGTAGCGTCCTCTGCCTGTCATCTGCGTTTTGTTGACCGTGTTTGTGTCCATCTCATTCACCTCATAATCCCTTACATGCAATGCCCTTGTCATGGTTTCCACCTGTGATTCCGGAACCTGAGAAGGAATCGTTGACGTTCCCTCCGTAGACCCGGAATCCGAGGCACCGAATCGATTGTTCTTCGTGGGATACGACACGGCTTGTATCGGTCGAATCGGTATCCCATCGGGAGATCTCCGAATCAGGTTCACCGCTTTGGGTCCGAGAACGGCCTTTTGCCACGGCATTGTTACGAATCCGATGCCGCATTTGCCAAGTTTTCGCCGCGCCGCAGTCTCCCTGCCATACTTTACCATCAACATGCCCCTTTGGGCTAATGCCGAATCCCTCTTCACTTGTCGAAGTCATTTGCGAATAACGTACCTATCGTATCGGCCGAGGCGAAATTTTTGCTTGAACCATTTTCGAAATCGGAACGGCCTTTCAATATTTCGTCGCACTTGCCGTCCGATAATATCAAGATACATATAGACTGCAAGAAAGAATTACTCGAAGTTTGCGCATTTTACACCTTGTCATAAATTTCCCATTTTCCCATATTTTCTCTTGCGTATTTTCACATCATTCATGAGAGAACATCATGAAATTCCGAAGGAAGACCCGGATTCCGAATCAAATCGGATGGATTCTTGACTTTCAATGGAACATCGAGTAGAAGCGATTCGATTGTTGAAACCATCACATTTTCCTCGGAGGTATCGCTATGAGAAAGCAACGGCTGGTTGTTGGAATCTTTGTGTTGACCCTGGCCATAACGTTATTGACTCCGGATGTGCGGGCTGAACCTGTGAACATCCTTGTGAAAACGGATAATCCGGGAATTCCAGTCAGTCGTTCCCTGTTTGGAGTTTTTTTTGAAGACATCAATTTCGGCGCTGACGGCGGGCTGTATGCCGAACTGGTGAAGAATCGATCGTTTGAATTTCCCGACGGTCTGATGGGCTGGAAGGAATCAACCGCCGAAGGATCGGAAGGATCGCTTACCATTCTGGATCGTGACGCTATTCTTCCGGTACAACCTCACTACGCGCGGATTACGGCCAGGAAAGCCGGCAGCGGATACGGAATCATCAACGAAGGATTCCGTGGTATGGGCGTCCATCAGGGACAGGAATATGTTTTTTCCGCGTATCTTCGCGGAGACGGAGGTTCCGGTCAGACTCTGCAAATCCGGTTGATAGGACCGACCGGGCGATCTCTTGGCAAGACGGAGTTGAAATCCATCGGAACCGTATGGGAAAAACGAACGGCAACGCTTCGTGTGGATGCAACCGAGGCGAAGGCGAGGTTGCAGATAACGCTGGGAGCGGCGGGACATGCGGATCTGGATATGGTGTCGCTGTTTCCGAAGGCGACATGGAAGAACCGTCCGAACGGGCTGCGCGCCGATGTGGTTCAATGGCTCGCCGATCTGAAGCCGGGATTTGTGCGGTTTCCCGGTGGATGCATCGTCGAAGGAAGGTATTTGAGCACGCGGTATCAATGGAAGACGACCATCGGAAGACCCGAAGATCGAAAGGTGATAATAAATCGCTGGAATGACGAGTTTAAACACCGGCCGGCTCCGGATTATTTCCAGTCATTTGGGCTTGGATTTTACGAGTATTTTCTTTTGAGCGAAGATCTCGGCGCCGAGCCGTTGCCGATTCTCAATTGCGGAATGGCGTGTCAATTCAATTCCGCGGAACTTGTGCCGATGGATCAGCTCGATCCGTATGTGCAGGATGCGCTGGACCTGATTGAATTTGCCAACGGACCGCAAACCAGCCCATGGGGTCGCAAACGAGCGGAGATGGGGCATCCCGAGCCCTTCGGCATGACAATGCTGGGCGTGGGGAATGAGCAATGGGGTCCCCAGTACATCGAACGGTATCGGGTGTTCGCCGACGCATTGAAGGCGCGCTATCCGAACATTCGGCTGGTCTCCGGCGCCGGTCCCGCACCCGGAGATGACCGATATCATTTTGCCTGGCGGGAGTTGCGGAAACTGAATGCGGAGATTATCGATGAACACTGTTATGATAATCCAAAGTGGTTCTTCGACAATGCGGGACGATATGACAACTTTGATCGCACCGGTCCCAAGGTGTTCATGGGCGAGTACGCCGCACAGAGCGTTAAAACCGTCAGCCCCGACAACCGCAACAATTGGCACTGTGCGTTGTCCGAGGCCGCGTTTATCACGGGGCTTGAGCGGAACGCGGATGTGGTGGTGATGTCGTCGTATGCGCCTCTGTTCGGGCATGAGGAACTATGGCAATGGCGGCCGAACCTGATCTGGTTCGACAATCTCACATCGTATGGGACGCCGAGCTATTATGTGCAGCAGGCCTTCAGCGCGAACCGTTGCGACGAAATGGTGCCGGTGGAGATCTCGGGTCCATCGGCGGCATCGGAAAAACAGCCGGGATTGTATGTGACCGCTGGACGCGACAAGAGTTCCGGCGAGATGATCCTGAAAATCGTCAACTCGGCAAGCAGTCCAATCACGGCAAACCTGCAATTCCAAGGGGCCGGACGGACGTTTGCCAGGGGAACCAGCACCGTGATCGCTGGCAAGCAACTGAACGATGAGAATTCGATAAAACAGCCGCGGAACGTCACTCCGATTTCCAAACCGCTGGAGAATGTCGCCAATGAATTTGTCTATACCTGTGCGCCGTATTCGATGACCGTTCTGCGGATTCGATAGACCGCAAACAGTATCCGAAAGACAAGGGCGGATTGATAGCCCGCCCTGACAATCGATCGATGACATTCATCCTCGAGTTGGAATTTCTTTGAACGAATGCCCAGCGGGGGATCAGATAGCGCCGCCCCCATGTTCACCGGTACGAATACGAATGCATTCTTCCAATGGGGTGATAAAAATCTTTCCATCGCCGACCTTGCCTCCATGGGGGCTTTTCGCGGCGGCGATGATCGTCTTGACCGTAATATCCACGAATGGATCGTTGACCCCGATATCGATTCGGACCTTGGGTATCAGATTGGGGATAACTTTCTTTCCTCGATAGATATCCTCGCCCATCTGCTGGCCGTGTCCGGAGACGCGGCTGATCGTGATCCGAGTAATTTCGGCTTCAATGAGGGCTTCGCGAACCTGATCGAGCCGGTCTTCCTGAATGATTGCTGTAATCAGTTTCATGGATCGTGCCTTTAACTTGCGTGAAGGAGTCCGTAACCGCGTTCGCCGTGGAAGCTGTGATCCAAACCGGCCATTTCGGCTTCCGGTTTGGCACGAATTCCAACAAGTTTGTTGACAAGAACGAGAAGGAGGATCGTCAGGATAGCCGCATAGGCGATGGCGATTGCGACGGCGGCCATCTGGACTCCGAGCTGGTTCCATACCGTCCAGCCATCCATGCCTTTTGTGACGGCCGCTTCGGCCGCATTTGCCATCCAACTTTCGCGGATGAAGAAGGTCAGACCGATCGCTCCGGTAATTCCCCCAACACCGTGAACACCGAAAGCGTCGAGACTGTCATCATAGCCCAATCGGTTTTTCAAAAGGATGGCATTATAACAGATCACTGCAGCGATCATCCCAAGGATCATCGCTCCGAAGGGTTGTACAACACCCGCTGCCGGAGTGACGACCACCAACCCGGCAAGGACTCCGCTGCCGAAACCCAATGCCGTCGCCTTACCCTGATGGATTCCCTCGAGAATCATCCATGTCAGGGCCCCCGCGGCCGCGGCAACCTGTGTGGCGGTCAGCGCCTGAGCCGTCAACAGCCCGCTGGCGACGCTACTGCCGGCGTTGAAGCCGAACCAGCCCACCCAAAGCAAACCGGCCCCGATAATCGTCATGACCAGGTTGCTCGGCGGCATGTTGGTCTTTGGATACCCTCGGCGAGCCCCCAGATACAGTGCCGCGACCAGCGCACTGACACCGGAGGAGATGTGAACAACGGTACCGCCGGCAAAGTCGATCGCGCCGGCGGCACCCAGATTGAAAAGAAATCCGTCGCTCGCCCAGACCCAGTGGCACAACGGATTGTAAACCAGCAATCCCCACAGCGCAATAAATACGCAATACCCTTTGAAGGTTACTCGTTCGGCGAAGGCCCCGGCTATAAGGGCCGGGGTAATGATGGCGAATTTGCCCTGGAACATCGCAAAAACATAATCGGGTACTCCCGAAGCCATGATGGATTCGTCAATGCCTCCCAGGAACAGCAGCTTGGGATCCCAGCCGATCCATCCGCCCAGGACGTTCTTGCCGAACGACATGGCGTACCCACATACCATCCATATCACGCTGATGACGGCCATTGCGGAAAAACTGTGCATCATCGTTCCCAGGACATTCTTGGTTCGGACCAGCCCGCCGTAGAACATTGCCAGCCCCGGTATCATCAGAAGGACCAGCGCTGTGGATGTCAGCATCCATGCCGTAGCACCGCTGTCAATCGCGGGTGTCGCACTTTCCGCCGCCCGGAGAATCCCGGGACTGCTCACTGCGATTCCGATGGAAAACCAGAGGAATCGTTTCCAGTTTCCTGATTTCATGCCTATCGCCTTGATCCAATACTGTATTTGTTAGTCGTGACTATTTGAATCTGCATGAACCAGGTTTAGCAATACGTATGCCAATCCTCGCGATATTATTGTAAGTCATTGTCAATAAAGGACATACGATCTTATTCTTCCGTAACAAACCCACCGGGAATAACTACGAATATGTAAACTGTCTCCAATAGAATACAATAGTGTACTTTAATACGGGTCACATCAATCATTATCCTATCGCTTCTGAACCCGTATCGCCGGTTCGGATTCGGTAACACTCCTCAAGCGGCAGGACAAAAATTTTTCCGTCGCCGATTTTTCCGGTTCGAGCCCCTTTGAATATTGCCTCGATGGTGGGCTTGACGAAACTATCGTTGACCGCGATTTCGAGCCGGACTTTTTTGAGAAGATTGACTTCGATATCGACTCCACGATAGCTTTCATGAAAGCCCATCTGTTGTCCGCAGCCCATGGAATTGGTCACCGACATCTTAAAGACCTCGGCCGTATACAGTGCTTGCTTGACATCATTCAGTTTTTCAGGTTGTATATAGGCAATGATCAGTTTCATTGTTCTTCCCTTTCGTTTGATACGGATCCATTCGCGTTAGATATTGGAAAAAATCTGGAAGCCGGAATAGGCCTCGTTCCCATGCTCGCCAATGTCAAGGCCGCGAAGTTCTTCCTCACGCGATACTCGGATTCCGATTATCGCCCGAAGAAGGGCCCACGCTCCCATCGACACACCAAACACAAAAACCGCCGTCGCGGCCACTGTAATCAATTGCGATCCTAACAAACCAAAACCGCCGCCGAAGAATAATCCGTTGCCGGTTGCCGTTCCGGTAATCTTGTCCTGTGCGAAAAGTCCCACGCAGAGGGTCCCGAAAACTCCGTTGACAAGGTGTACCGATAAAGCGCCGACCGGATCATCCAGACGGAGACGGTCAAACATCAACACGGACAGAACGACCAACACGCCGGCGATCAAACCGATGACCAGCGAACTGCCTACGCTCACAAACGCACAAGACGCCGTAATCGCCACCAGCCCGGCCAGACAACCATTGAGCGTCATGCCCAGGTCGGGTTTTCCCAGAAGCAACCACGACAACAACGTCGCGCTCATGATCGCCGCCGCGGCGGCCGTATTGGTCGTTACGGCGATATGGCAAATCGCATTCGGATCCGCCGCCATGGTCGAACCGGGATTAAATCCGAACCATCCAAACCATAACACAAATGTTCCCAGCGTTGCGAACGAAAGATTATGACCCGGAATGGCTTTGATCAGACCATTACTGAATTTTCCAATTCGCGGTCCGAGCATGA
Source organism: uncultured Pirellulales bacterium (assembly GCA_964386005.1). Classification (GTDB taxonomy): domain Bacteria; phylum Planctomycetota; class Phycisphaerae; order Sedimentisphaerales; family Anaerohalosphaeraceae; genus FEN-1350. Next base: position 7,184 of record CAYLSB010000042.1, read on the forward strand.
TCACCCCGGCCAGAGCCGCCCATCCGCCCACGCTATGAACCACGGTCGAACCGGCAAAGTCAAACGCGCCCAGGTTCGCCAGCCAGCCGCCACCCCAAATCCAGTGGCCGATCACAGGATAAATGAACATCGCCATAGCAAACGAAAAGAGGATGAACGCCACATATTTGACTCGTTCCGCAACGGCTCCCGAAACGATGGTCGCCGCGGTTCCACAGAAGACCAATTGAAAGAAGAATTTCGCCCAAAACGGCACTCCGGTCCATGAAATCGACGAATACACGCCTTGGTATGCTTCTCCCACCGCCGGTGAATTGTCCGCCCCTCCCGCAAACAACAATCCCCTGAGCCCGATGAAGCCGATGCCATCACCGAACATCAAACCCCAGCCGAGGATCAGGAATCCCAACGAGGATACGCCGAATACAACGAAATTCTTCGACATGATATTCACGCAGTTTTTGGCACGGGCGAAACCCGATTCCACGGCCGCAAAACCCAGATTCATAAAAAACACAAGAAAGGCGGTCAATAAAACCCACATTGTATCCATGACCACTTTCGCGTCGATTGCGGCCGACGTGGAAATTGTAGCGGCGGTTGCCGCAAGCCCCGGCTCGTCGGCCAATACCGGCCGTGCGAATAGAAACAGAACCATCATCAACAAAACCAAACGTGACATGTTGATCTCCTTGTGCAAATACTTTGTTTCATTTTTTCGTTACTCGTTAATAGCCGTATTACCTATCCTGCATGATTACTTTCAGGCCATGACCCGATATATCACCTGTATAAGGGATCATTAGCAATAGGTGTACCACCTGAAATTATCTTCTTATGTTATTATAAATAAATGATTTATGAGTTATTGCGAACGAAACGACGTGTCTTTATATATTACATAATTGTATGATAAAATAATCATATATACAATATTGTATCTTTGAACCCGAAACCCTTGAGGCAGTAATGCCGGCTCGGAACGCTATTGCATTATGGCTTCGTAATCGAGTATAATACATCAGGAGAAGGGCTTGGAAATTTTCCATCAGGAATATCGTTTATGAATGACGCTGTCCGGAGAAGAACATGACATTATCGAATCGTTCTCGTTCGGCCTTTACCCTGATTGAACTGCTGGTCGTCATCGCCATTATTGCCATTCTTCTGGCGGTGTTGATCCCCGCGCTGAATATCGCCAAGAAGCAAGCCACGGGGTCGATCTGTCTATCCAATCTGGGAGGATTGTCCAAGGCCTATTATATTTATGCCGAAGACAATGACGGCAACCTGGCCGAAGGCGTTGTTACGACCATCGGAAGCACCGATTATGCGTTCGACACCGTATTACGGAGATGGGATCGCCCCTGGCTGGTCAGTCCGCACGATAGCGCCGGCAACTATACCGGCCATGACAGTACTCTTGAAGAAAAATTTAATGGCATTCGCCGGGGAAGTCTGTACACGTACACGCAGAGCGAGAAACTGTATCACTGTCCGGCCGACAAGCGGTATCTAACCCCGGTCGGAACACGGGGCAAGGGATCCTATGTCTCCTATGCCATCGTGTTCGGATTGTATGGCGAACGGACGGTCACTCCTTTTACCCTTGCGGGTACCGACGTCTGGTCGTTGATCAAGTTCAATGAAGTCAAAACTCCCAGCAGCAAAGTAGTCTTTGTCGAGGAAAATTATATCAATCAACCCGGAACCACAGGCGCGATGAACGTCGGTTTTTCTCCGGGATCGTGGATGTTATGGAATGGCGGACGGATTGATAGCTGGTGGGACCCGCTGGCCTATAGCCACAACGACCGCAGTACGCTGGGGTACATGGACGGACATGCCGAGAAGTGGAAGTGGTACGATGAGCGGACCGTCAAGTTCGCCCAAAACCGATTGTGGAACGGAACGATTGATGCCAGTTATGTTCAGCCGGATAATCCCGATCTTCAGAAGCTGTCTCGCGAAATGCCGTACAAAAAATCGAGGAATTTTTAACGGAATCACTCCGCCCGGAGACGTCGGCTCATGAGGTCGTGAATCGCGGCCTGAACGCTTTTTCCCTCGACGATGACGGCATGAATGGCCGCGGCGATGGGCATTTCCACATTGTGGCGTCGGGCCAATTCCATCACAGCCGAACAGGTTGCCACTCCCTCGACGATCCCTTGCGTCATGGCCAGCGCTTCCCGTGTGGTCATCCCTTTTCCGATTCGTTCGCCAAACGTCCGATTTCGTCCCAACGGCGAAATGCAGGTTGTGACCAGATCCCCCAGTCCCGACAATCCGAAGAAGGTTTGTTCACGGGCCCCCATCGCGATCCCGAGCCGCTTGATTTCCGCAAGGCCCCGGGCCAGGAGAGCGGCCTTGGCGTTGTCTCCGGCCCCGATGCCATCGATGGTTCCCGCGGCGATTGCGATAACGTTTTTCAGGGCGCCGCATAGCTCGACACCGACGATGTCCGTATTGGTATAGACGCGGAAGTGTTCGGAATTGAAGATCTGCTGGATCTTTCCGGCAAGGTCCTCGTCGGCGCTGGCGGCGGTGGCCGTGGCGGGAAGGCCGCGGGCAATCTCTTCCGCGATGGTCGGTCCCGACAGTGCGGCATACGCTCGTTCATGACCAAGCAGATCGGCCAGTATCTCGGTCGGTCGAAACAGGGTCGTATTCTCGATGCCCTTGGTCGCGCTGACGATCGGAACCTGCGGCGCAAGAAACGGCCGCAACCGTGTCCAGACGCCTCGCATAAACTGACAGGGCACCGCCGAAACAACCAGGTTGGACCCGCACAAAGCGGCCGCATCGTCCGGTTCGAAAACCAGTTCCCTTGGCAGAGTATATCCCGGCAGAAATCGGATATTCTCCCGACAGCCCGCGATCTGCATGAGTTGGTCGGCCTCATACCCCCACATACGAACGGACAATCCTTTCGCACACAATAACATGCTGCACACCGTGCCCATCGCGCCGTCGCCGACTATCGTAACCGTATCAAACATAAGCCTATTAAACCAGACTTTACAAACAATAGCAATGGGATGATGGACGATTGTTGTGGTTTACAGAGTTTCAATGCTTCGGGGTTTGAATCGGCGAAGCTGGGCCAGTTGAGCCGGCCCGATACGGGCCTCAATGCGGACCCCATTATCGATGAATTCCCGATGCAGGACAGTCGCCGCCGAATGCAGAAAACTCTGTAGCTTTCCGTCGGCCGCATCGCACACCACGCGAATCGTGGATTCCCGCCGGCGGATACGATCCTGAACCGCTTCGACCAGTCGATCGAGGTTCAGCCCCTTCTTGGCCGAAATACTCACCGCCTGAGGATGAACCGTTTGCAGCGAATCAAACACCGACATATCGATAATCGCGTCGCTCTTGTTCAGCGCGACCAGGAGATCCTTCTGTCCGCAGCCGATCTCGCTCAGCACCTCATTGACGCTGTCGATCTGGTCGAACACTTCCGGGTTGGACGCATCGACCACATGCAGCAACAGATCGGCGTTGACCGCCTCTTCCAACGTCGCCTTGAACGACGCCACCAGGTGATGCGGAAGGTTGCTCACGAAGCCGACCGTATCGCTCAGAAGAATCGGCGTCGCCGATCCATCCAGCGACCACTTTCGCGTACGCGTGTCCAAGGTTGCGAAAAGCCGATCCTCCACGAATACACCGGCCCGGGTCAACGCATTCATCAGCGTACTCTTACCGGCATTCGTATATCCGACGATGCAGACTTTGAAAAAGTCTCTTCGACCGTCAATCTCCCGAAGCTTGCGCTGGTCGATCGCCTTCAACTCGCGTTTCAGTTCGGTGATGCGCCGGCTCACCAGCCGCCGGTCGATTTCGAGCTGCTTTTCGCCGGTACCGCGTGTGCCAATCCCTCCGACGGCCCCGGCCGCCGTAGCTCCGCCCGCTCCGGCGACGGCATCCAGATGGCCCCACATCCTCGTCAGTCTCGGGTAGGTGTATTCAAGTTGAGCCAGTTCCACCTGCAGTTTGGCCTGGCGGGTCTGGGCGCGGGTGGCGAAGATATCCAGGATCAATTCGCTGCGGTCGATGATCTTGCATTCGACGATCTCTTCCAGTTCGCGAATCTGTCCCGGCGATAAATCATTGTCAAAGATCACCACGTCGGCCTTGTGTTCGATCACGCGATCCTTGAGTTGTTCGGCCTTGCCTTTGCCGATGTAGGTAGCCGGATGAACCTGGCGGAGTTTCTGCTGAAAGCGGCTAACGACTACCGCGCCGGCGGTTTCGGCCAGTGCCGTCAATTCCGCCAGACTGTCGCGGCGAATCATGTCGCGGGTCGTAAAGTAAGCGCCGACCAATACGGCGAGTTCTTTTTTAACGCTGAGTTGCTCTCGATTTTTTTCCAACGGGGTCATGGTCTCCGAAATTGATTCCGTTTCTCGGAACCTATTGTATCACACCAAAGGGACAATCTCAATGGCATAGTGCGCACCATGCTATTTCGGACAAGATAGGACGGTCGCAGGAGATCAGGGGATGGGGAAGCGGATGCGTTTACCAACGGCTTATCTTCGCCATGCGGCCTTGCGAACCATCAAGGGGGGCAACTGCTGCGGCCGGACATGACGCATATTTTTCTTCACGCAACTGCGGTTGCTGGGATACAGGTCAATCTCAAATCCCTTGACCTTCCAGTCGAACTCGATATGTCGTCGTCTTCGAAACCAGCCGAACATTCCACACCTCACATTGGTTCATTCATGCCCACAGGGCCATATTGTTCCATCGGCCGTCAAACGCCTTGACTTAATCGGGACCCAAGAAAAATCGCCGGATATCCCGGGACGCCTACCAGGATTGGTTTCCATTGGATTATCGGCAAAATGAACCCGCTTCAAGATTCGCCTCCGATTTTCCGATAGAATAAAGTCGGGATGACGAAACCGACGTAAATCAGAATGGAAGAACGGATATGCTCCAGGGTAATTCCAATCCCTCGACTCAAGTGGATTTGACCGAACTGGTCGTCCGCTATATGCATTCCGACTGGATCACGCTCCGGGAGGACAGTACCGCCGCAGAGGCCATCAATCAGCTCCGCACCTCGGCCATCGGCGACAAGATCGTTTATCTCTATGTCGTCAACAACCGCCAACAGCTCGTGGGCGTGGTCCCGGTTCGAAAATTAGTATCCGCCCCGCCGGATCAGCGAATCGAATCGCTGATGCTGGGGTCTCCCATATCGATTTCCCCTCATACGCTGATGCTGGAGGCCGGAGAGGTTTTCCTCCGGCATCGGCTTTTAGCGCTGCCGGTCATCGATGAGGAAAAGCAGATCGTCGGCGTCATCGATGTGACGTTGTTTGCCGAGGAGATGCTCAACCTGGAGCGACGTCACCATACGGATAATTTATTCCAATTGATGGGTATGCACCTGACGGCCGGCCGAAGGGTAACGGCATGGAATTCCTTCCGCGATCGCTTCCCGTGGTTGCTGTGCAATATCGCCAGCGGCCTGATCTGCGCGTTCATCGCCGCACGATATGAACCGCTCATCGGCCGCGTGGCCATTTTGGCCATGTTTCTAACCCTGGTGTTGGCGCTGGGGGAAAGCGTCAGTATGCAGTCGATGACTCTGACCCTGCAGCATCTCGCCCGGCGCCATATATCATGGAAATCCATTCTTCGAAGAGTCGTTTCAGAATTGCGAGCGGCCCTTTTGCTGGGACTCGGATGTTCGGCGATCGTATTTTCCATGATCGGCCTCGGGTGGCACGATCCATTAAAAGGACTGATCATCGGGTGCAGTCTGCTTCTGTCCATTCTGACCGCCTGCCTTCTTGGGGCGACCGTTCCGGCGCTGATCCGCCTGTTGCGGGTCGATCCCAAGGTGGCGGCAGGTCCAATTGTCCTTGCGGCCGCCGACGTAATGACCCTCTTGTATTATTTTGGTCTGATGGAGTTATGTACCAGGCCGTGAGGAGCTGTTTGGCGTTGTGCGAATCCATTCCTTCCGGCCGAATCGTGACGAATTACGGCAGGGAACCGAATCGCGACCAGTCGCCGGCGGGATAATAGATTCCCGTGAATTGCCCGCGAACCGACACCAAAGGGATCGTTCCGAAATGGCGGCTGTCGAGAGAAAGATATCGATTGTCGCCCATGACAAAACAGTGGTATGGGGGAACCTGTATCGGTCCGAAATCCTTTTGGGCATTCTCAGAATCCCCCGTCTCCGCCAGAAAAATCGTGTAGCACCGGCCCCGATTGATTTCCTGAAACGCCTCGCCTTTTTCTATCCTTGTTCCATCCGGATACTCCATATTTCCGGAGGATTGATATTCCAGCGGCTTGCCGTTGATCCAGAGTCTGCCCTGGCGGGATTCAATCGTATCGCCCGCGAGAGCCACGATCCGTTTGAGGAACGACTGGCGGCGATCGGCAGGATTGGTGAACAGGATAACGTCGCCGACGACGGGATCGGCACGCTGATACGCCAGCTTGCTGGCCAGTAAGCGATCACCCTGACGAATCGAAGGGAACATCGAACGGGAAGGAACGCAAAAGGCCTCGACCACTTTATCCCGAAAATAGATTGCGTACCATAGAGTCCCTCCCACGGAGATCGCCAGCAGACAGAGATAGACATCCCACCGATTGTAGTCTTTGGGACGATAGTCATACCGCGTCCTGCGGGCAAGGTACCACGAATGAATCGCCGCCAGAAGGGTCGCCAGAAATACGATACCCCACATCATACAAGCAAACGGGCCGATGACACGCCCCTCTTTCAACGTTCCAACCATCCACAACAGGGGAAACATCATAATGATCATAATGACAACCAGTCCGGATTTCATATCCCCGCAATAGATATGTCCAAGCCCCGGAAGCAAAAGTGACAGCGCCACGGCGGTCCAGGGTTTCCGGCGAAATCGAAAATCCGTTGTCTCGGAAGTTGTATTGTCCATTGAATACCCCTTTCTACACAAACAGTAACACATAGACGAACACGGCAAGGCGGAGGAATCCGCCTACAGCTCCCGTTGTGATCCCCGCGGGCCTTGACTGGAACGTCTCGATCCTTCGAAATCCCATTTCCGCAAGCGACTCAAGAAACAAAAGGACCGGCGAGGATTTTTGAGGAGGAATCGTCACGGCGGTCATGACGCGATCGATAAATTCCGGATCGACATTCGTCGCCTTGCTCCAGGTCATCCATTGATCGATCCAATCCTGTCGGTTCATGATTTGTCTCCCCTGAATTGGGCCAGGGCCTGTTGAAGTTTTTCTTTGGCCCTGTGGATTCTGGATTTAACCGTTCCCAAACCTACACATTCGATCTGGGCGATGCGGTCATACGGCAAATCTTCGAACTCGGCCAGGATGAACGCCCTCCGCTGCGTCTCGGGCAGTTGGCTCAGAGCCCGATCCAGTTGGCGGAATACTTCCCGGCGTTCGAGCGATTCGGCCGGTTCATCGGATGGATTCGGCATCGACTCTTCGGTCAACGAGACATGCCGTGCCCGCCGCAGGGCGTTTATGCTTTTGTTTCGCGCGATCATAAAGAGCCATGTGCAAAAACGGCTGCGCTCCGGATCGAACGACTTGAGATGTCGGAAGGCGGACAGAAACACGTCCTGCGCGATATCTTCACAATCGGTCGTTAGTCCGGTGAGATGGCGGATCATGCTTAGGACCGGCCGCTGATACCGTTCGACCAGCGATCGAAACATCGCCGTATCGCCGTCCAGCACCCGTTGAATCCATTGCATCTCGTCGGTCATAAAGGAACTCGTTCCGGATTCGTTTTGAACTGTTATACCCGGATGAAATCGAAAAGTTCCCGAAAATGTAAATAACCAGGATGAGATCCTCTGATTGTAGAAGGATCCCATGGCTTGGAATTGAGAGGGCGAACCGATTATCCGATGCGGCCGTCTCTGTCGATATCGTAGCCGAGTTTCTGTTCGAGTTGCTTAACCAGTTCGCGGATGGTGTTCTGCGTGGCGGCGAGCTGTTGCTCCAGGAATGCCACTCGATCCTCCACCTTATTGGATTTACTGTGTACGTTGTACAAAAATCCCGATTGAACGATTTCCCAAAGAAGGCCCATAGGTATCCTCGAATGTATTTAGCTTTATTTCCTCTTTATTATCATATAATTGTATGCCGTACCGATTACGGCTTGATTTTCAATTGGCCATCGAGCAAGCGGCTTCGGCCTGCCGGTATTTCCACGGTTTGCGTCAGCGTCCCATATCGTACAACACAGGAACCGCCGGTCGTGGAGCGAAGAGTCGTCTGAGTCAGTTCCCCATATTTCCATTCCATATCCACCACAAAACCGCCTCGGGCACAAAGACCCTTGACGCTGCCATTGGCCCATTCGGAAGGAAGTGCCGGCAGCAGATGAACCTGGCCGGCGTGGCTTTGCAGGAGCATCTCGCAGACCCCGCCGGTGTAACCGAAGTTTCCATCCAGTTGAAACGGCGGATGCGTCGCATACAGGTTCGGCAGCATGTTGTAGGTGAACAGGCCGCGGACCATCTCGTAGGCCTTCTGTGGATTTTGCAGCCGAGCCCACAATGCACATCGCCACGGCCAGGTCCAGCTTCGCCGCGAATCACCGGCCGTTCCGCGGGCCTCCAATGAAACGGCCGCGGCTTTGGCCAGATCGGGCGTCCGCGTGACGGAAATCTGTCGTCCCGGATAGACGGCGAACAGATGCGAAGTGTGACGATGTTCATCCTTCGGTTCGTCGCGATCGGTCATCCACTCCTGGAGCTGTCCCCATTTTCCAATCTGCGGTGCGACGAGCTTGTCGCGCATCGCGGCGATGGTATCTCGGTATGGACGATCGACTCCAAGAATATCTGCGGCCTCGACAAAGTTGCTGAACAGGTCGAAGACGATCTGCTGATTGTAGCTGACGCCGTCCTCATGCGGACCGTGTTCCGGGGACCAGCCGTTTGGAACGACCAGCCGGCCGTCCGGCAGCGTCTTGAGATGGTCTTCCCAGAACCGGCAGATTTCCTTGAGAATCGGATAGGCGACGGTTTCAAGATACGCCTTGTCGCGCGTGAAGGCGTAATGTTCCCACAGATGAAGACAATACCACGCGTTGGCCGTCTTGTCCCATTGCCAGCCGAGACCGCCGGTGATATTGTGCGAGGTACGAAGGGCCCAGCCGCGTACGTTCTTGCCCTCGACCTGAAATTGCTTTTCGGCCTGCGTGGCTTTTCGCCAGGGTTCGAGCTGGCTGGAGATCAGATCGAACAGCGACAGATGACACTCGGAGAGATGGGCCGGTTCGGCGGGCCAGTAGTTCATCTGCACGTTGATGTTGACGTGATAATCCGACGACCACGGCGGCGTATTGGATTCATTCCAAAGTCCCTGCAGATTAGCGGGAAGTCCCGGTCGTCGCGAAGAACCCATCAGGAGGTATCGGCCATACTGAAAGAGCGTTGCTTCCAACTCCGGATCGGCGCCGCCTTTGGCGTAGGCCGAAAGCCGCTGATCTGTCGGCAGTTGGCGAATTTCATCGGTCGTCGAACCCACGTTCAGAGCTACGCGGTCAAACAGATTGCGGTGATCTTTGATGTGGCGTGCCCTCAGCTCCTCGAAGGATTTTTCCCTGGCGGCATCAAGCTGCCGACGAATCTTCACCGCGGGATCCTCGCCCTGGAATTTCCTCGAAGCATCCATCACATAGTCCGTACACGCCGCCAGGATCATGATGACATCATCGCATCCCTTCAGCCGCAGCGTTGAACCGTCGGGAACAATCGATCCGCCTCCGGCGTTAATGCTTAGCGTTGCCTGATATTGCATTCCGTTGGGTAATGTTCCGCTGAACGAAAGCGATTGTTGTTCGTCCGTTGTCGTTTCCCCGTGCATGCCCTTGAGTTCGACGACTCCCGAAACCGTACCGGATTTGTCGGCGGTCCAGCGGATCACGATGACCTGATCGGGCCAACTGGCGAAGACGTCACGCTGGTGCCGGATTCCATTCCTTTGAAATTCCACATGGAAGATTCCGTCGGCCAGTCGCAGTTCCCTTCGATAGCCATCCACCGCCGGCGTCGTATTATCGGTCGGTTCCATCGAAATATACAGATTGCCGAAGGCCTGGTAGGCCCCCATTGTTTCATAGACGCCGCTGGGATTCTCGTCGCCGGTCCACAAACTGTCTTCATTGAACTGGATACGCTCGCGTTCGATATCGCCGAAGATCATGCATCCCAGCCGACCGTTACCAACAGGCAGGGCCTGCTTCTCCCAGTTCTTGGCCGGCTGGCTGTACCACAGAACCGGCTGATTGAGAACCTCCGCCGGCAGACAGACGGCCATAATCATTAAAAATACAACCGATAAGATCCATCCCGCTCGATCCGATTTGATCATCTTCCACTCCATATTTGCCGATTTTTCGTTTTCGAAAATCAGAGATTCCCCACATTGTCAAGTTCACCGCCTCCCGTGTCAACCGAAATCGATCCGATGGTTGGGGGGGCAATTCGAATCCTCCAATCGCCCCATGTTTTGGTTTGTTTTTTCATTGGCTTCCGGCGGCTCGCGCCCCCGGCCAAATCCTGACGTCCCTTCGGGACTGAAATGCAGATAGCCGGCAATTCACCGACATCGGTTGGCAACCACGACCAACTCATCCTACCCAACTGTTCGAGGTCATGAGGATTCTCTTCCGAAAGAAATAATATTCTTGGGATTCTTTGCATTTTTAGCGAAATTCCGAAGAACCCTGAAGATTCCAGCCGGGATCAGCGAGGATTCTCCAGCTCAATTCTCGTGAACGGCCATTAACTCGTGTATTCCTCTTACAATCCCTTGCCCGGCCGTCGGATATCGGTTATCTTGACGATTGGAAGGTTTGGTCTTGGTTGAGTGGAAAGGAAATAATCCAGTACATTAAACGGAGGTTCTCATGCGAAAAATACTGTACGTCGCCATCGTTTGTCTACTGATCCTTTCGGTTGTCTGGGCACAGGAGGCGGGAATTCTCCCCCGCGCCTTTATCGATGGTTCCGGGCCGGGCTGGAAGGAACTGACGGAAAAGGATTTTGCCGATGTCAATGGCGATCCGGAAACCTGGACCTGGAAGGATGGCGTCATCACCTGTACCGGCCGGCCCATCGGCGTATTGAAGACTGTCAAACAGTATGGAAACTTCGAACTGGTTGCCCAGTGGCGGCACCTCAAGTCCGCGGGCAATTCGGGGATTTTTGTCTGGGCGTCTCCGGCCGCATTGGAGGGTCTTGCCCCGGGTAAACTCCCGCCCGGCGGCATCGAAGTGCAGATACTCGACCACGGATATACCGAGCAGTATGAGAAAAGCAGCGGCAAAAAAGCCGACTGGTTCACCACCAACGGCGATGTGTTTGCCGTGGGCACATCGAAGATGAAACCCTTTGCGCCCCTCTCGCCCGACGGCTCGCGCAGTTTCCCTCGCAAAAACCTCAGCAAGGGTTTCGGACAGTGGAATCACTACTATGTCCGCGCGATCAACGGCGAAGTCCGCCTGTGGGTCAACGGCGAAGAAGTTTCCGGCGGCTCCGATTGCCAGCCACGATACGGCCACCTGTGCCTCGAATCCGAGGGTTCGCCCATCGAATTTAAGGCCATCCGAATCCGCGAACTGCCGTAAGGAAAGGCGGCGCATTTGAAAAAAGACGCATTCATGAATTTTAATATATGAACATATTCATCGAGAGAGCGTTATATCGAAATTTGAAGCAAGCCCCGAAGGGGCGATGAGAAAAATAGCCGGGGGCGTGAGCCCCCGGAAGATTAACACCAAATAATCCCAGCCCCGAAGGGGCGAAAGAAGCGAGAAACGATGTCATACACCTGCCTGCATTACCACATCATCTTTTCCGTCAAGGGTAGAAGAGCTTTGCTGGACGAATCAGAAATGACTCGGCTTTGCGAATATCTCGCGGGGATCATTCGAAATATCGACGGAGTCCTTCATCTGGCCAATGGGCCATCGGATCATATCCATCTGGCAATTTCTCTGGATCCCAAAACTACTCTCGTTGAATTTGTACGAACGCTGAAAGCCAATTCCTCTCGATGGATTCATCAGACGTTTCCGGAACTTCGAACTTTCGCTTGGCAGGATGGCTATGCGGCATTTTCCGTTTCACATTCGGGATTGCCATCAGTAGTGGATTACATTCGGAATCAATGGGAACATCATAAGAAGCTGAGTTTTCGCGAGGAACTGGAGCAGTTCCTGAACAAACATGGAATTGTGTATGAGCAGCGATTTCTCGATAGCGATTGATTCTTTCGCCCCTTCGGGGCTTTGAGTGATGGGTATTGACCACCGGGGGCTGACGCCCCCGGCTACAATCTTGCGGCCCCTCAGGGGCCTTCCATACAAATGGATTTCACCTCTTTGGATCGGAAAGAGTGTGTAATGGAGCGAAAATCCTGCGGCTATTGCCGACTCATCCAATCCAACAAATATCATCTCATCCGAACTTGATAAGTTTTGAAACATGGCGATAATCATAAAGCCCCTTGGTACTTGAATCATTATCGGCACATGGAGATCACCCCGAAGGGGCGATGAGAATCATAGCCGGGGGCCGGAGCATGGATCCTCTTTATAATTAAAGGATTTTTGGAGAACACAATGTTTTTTAATCGTGCTAATGCGAAGGCCTGTACGGAATCCAAAATCCATAAAACTTCATCTTGCCGGTTTGGAGCGGTTTCTTTCACCTTATGTGTTTTACTCCTGCTGCTTTTTTGTTATTTCCTCATTACGAGTATTGTGAAATTATTTTTATCGGGACAGACCTTTATTTCCTGATGACGGTTCAATGTCCGTAATATCTACTCTCCTGGTTGGAGTTTTTGGTTTCTTCTTTGGGTATTCCTTATTTGTTAATATAACTCTTGGCGTTTTCGCCGTTATCACTTTAGTCGTCGGTTTATTTTCATTTGCCATGAGAAAATTTCAAACTGAAGCAAAACATATTTGGAAATCATTTTTCGCAATCGTTGTTTCTATGATTGTCTTATGTTGTGTAATCCTGTCTTACGTTCTTATGCAATTTGATCTCTATAAATGCGAAAAATTCACGGGCATCAAATTGCCTGCCGGCAGGTGCGTACATTTCAAACAGCCAAGTTGGCACTTTGCAGGTTCCGAAACAATGTTTTACGTGAAAGTAACCATGGATAAAGATGATGTAGAATCATTCTTAAAAAGTGAACCCTTTCACTTTGATACAAAAACTATCACTGTTTCCCCGAACAGCTTTTATAAAGATCATGATTTTCTTGGAATAAACAGCGCATTGCCTTTTGGATGGAATCCGGATGAACTGGAAAAATGTTGGGGAACAAATTGGCAGGCGAATGCCAAGAACGCAAATGGTCATATCTATGTTAATGTCGGGGATCCCAAAAAAGCGATAATCTATTTATATGTTCAATATCAATAGACATGCCCCTTCATGGACTGCGGCGGCAGGTGTTCCCTCCGGATCGAATGGAGGCCGCGACAAAAAGACTTCCAAACCCACGGACGGCCCTGCGTGAGAACCGGTCAGGTCAAGGGCCTCGGCGAGCCGTCAGGCATCGTTTTGGATAGCGGGTAAATGACGCAGGCATCGGCGGTTCAGGAATCGCCTCCGACTGCCGGGGAATTTGTTTTTGCGGAAATCTGCGATGGGGTTTCCCCCTCGCGGATCAACAGGTTTTTCGCGAGAGGGAACGTGAACGAATCCTGCCCCTTCAACAGGGCATAGCCAAATTCGATCATCGCGGCGTTTCCGTCCTTATCGATCACGACCGGCGGTATAAACAGGTTGGCAAACGCCCCGACGACATTGCCCCAGAATCCTTCCTTCTCATTGGCTCCGACGATCGAGGCCACTTCGACCAGCATCGTCGGTTGGTCTTCCGATGGACGATTGCGAAACGTCAGCGTGTTGACCCGGGCCACGATCTGATCCGAGCGATTCTCATACGCATAAAGCCCATCGCGGCATTCAAGGTTATACAGGCCGATCGTGACCGGGCTCCGTGCGCCTTTGCCGTTGAAATGAACTCGAACGTCATTGACTTCCGGTTTTCCCTTGACCGTTTTCCCGTTGACCTCCACCCAGCCGGAGCCGTCGCCTTCCAGCTTGATGTAATCCAGCATATTCTTCATGGGTTTCCCCGGCTTTGTGATGGGCAGATAGAAGGCGATCATGGAGTTCGGTTCGTACGTGCTCGTGAACGATCCGGCCCCTTTGAGGTCGAATTCGCAGATGACGCGAAACTTGCTCTTTTCCAGTTCGCGGCGAAACGACAGGATTCGGGAAATCTGCCGGTTATCCTCGCTGGACAGGCAATCGACCAATGTTGGAGAAATCAGAGGAACAAAATACATAAGACTGGACGCCGGATTCGTTACCGTGTCCGGAGAATCGGATTCCAGATACAACGTCGGCCCGGCCGGCGTTTTTGCTTCCGATCCGTCCGCCAACGGCAATAATCCGCCCAGGACCAGGATGACAATCGCGCCGCTCAAAATTTCGTGTACTCTCGTCAAACCATCTCACTTTCAATGATTGTTGTTGTTCAATCCCCATTTCGAAGGGACCGTCATTCGACGGATGGGCCGACAGTATATCCTGTCGCCGCTCCGTTTTCCACGGATAAAAAAAGATTTCCCCGGGGCGGTGGCTTCCCTGCCGCCGCCGACGATACGAAAACCTCGATATTCTGTTCGGGTGATTCTTTCATCGTCCAGCCGTTCTATTTCGTATGAAAAATTGATGAGGAAAATTTCGATGGAACCCCGGGGGAAAGTCCATAAGCCATTGTCAAAACGACGATGAAATCAGGGAGTGGCCGTAATATTCGTGACCTTAATCAGCATTTCAAGCTCCTGGGGATTATGGGAGTGGGCCTTGGCGCGATGGATGCCGATGTGGCCCTCATTAATTAGGCGGGCCAGCGACATATTGAAGCTATGCATTCCATCATGGCCTTCCTTGATGACATCCGAGAGCTGGCCTTCCTTTTCCTTTTCACGGAGGTATTGCCGGACGGCGGGCGTATTGATGAAGACTTCCGTCGCCGGAATCAGGCCGACGGTCTCCTGTTCGGAAGGCAGAAGCATCTGGTTCATGATCGCCAGGAGATTATAACTCAGGTTGAGCCGGACAGCATCATGCTCGGCCTCTTTGAAGAAATTGAGGATCCGGCTAAACGTCCAGGCCGCCGTCGAGGTATGCAGAGATGTGAGGACCAGATGGCCGGTCTCGGCCGCCTTGATGGTGGCATGAACGGTCTCGGCGTCGCGCATTTCCCCGACCATGATAATATTCGGATCTTCCCGGAGAACGGCCCGAAGGGCTTCACCGTAATCGGGGAAATCCAGGCCTAATTCTCTCTGATGAATTAGACTTTTTGTGTCCCGGAATACGTATTCAATCGGATCCTCGATGGTAACAATGTGTTTATCGGGACGCTTGCCGAGATAACCGATCATCGCGGCCAGCGTGGACGATTTTCCGCTCCCGGTTTCACCGCCCACGATGATAATCCCCTTTTGCTCGGCGTTCTGCATCACGGTTTGATAGATACGGGGAAGATGGAGTTGTTCAAAGGAGGGAATGTCGTATCGAATCCGCCGCATCGCGATCGACAATTTTCCCATGGAACGATAGGCCTGAACCCGGTAGCGGAGAGGATTGCCTCCGAGGGATGTCTCATACGAATAATCCACGGAACCATTGGCCGCAAAGAGTTTCGTGCATCGCTCCTTCTGGACTTCGGACAGGGTGGCCTGCATAATGCCGAGAAGATTTTCCTCCTCAAGAACGGGCCCTTCGACTCCGATGGCACGAAGCTTCGATTTAATCCGTAAACGGGGATGTTCGCCGGTAGCCAGATGGATATCCGAAGCTTCGTATTTTTCCGCCGCCGTGATAAAGAGTTCCACTTTGTACATAATGATGCTCTCTTCGTGAACGTTCAATCCCCTTTTCAAACATTCCGTTACTTCCGGACTACCCTATCCATCGGTAGGGCATACGTCAAGGAAATTACGGTCATAAGATAGGCGAAAATCGCGGTTGAAATATACCCCAATACCGTCAATACAAAACCCTGAGAGGCGCCCCTTTGCCCAATATCCGGTTTGGACCCGGAGGGTCCGTGCAGGAATAACATGATCAACTCCGGCCGAGGCGAATTCCGGCAGGTTTGTGAAATCTGTATCGTCGTTGATTGTAGAGAAACGATCTTTCAATGTGAAACGAGACGGCCATGAAACGAATCATACCCTTCGGGATCCTTATTGGAATCATCTTCGGCCTTTCATCCGGCCAGACAGCTTTGGAATCCCAGAACGACCGGAAACCATCGCTGGTCGGAACCTCGTGGGAAATTATGTATCCGCTGCATCCGGAGAAGGGAGTGTTCGTCCGATCTTTTACTGTATGGAACGCCAGGGATTATAGCGACCCATATAATTATTGTTCTATGCCATGGTGGAGCCAAGACCGCTGGTTTGAAATCACTTTGAATCGTAATGCAGGCAAAGATAGATCCACGATTATTTCCGGAATGTATGAACAAGATCGCATGGAAGGAATCGATCGAATCGGCCAACGAATCTCAACATGGAATGGCCATAAGGTTGATGGGGATCCGTATGAATATTTCCTGGATCCAACACGAGAAGAAATCATTATCATCCAGATGTTGGGGTATCGAATCGACGACGATTATTTCCGCTATTCACGTGATCGCATCGCAAGAGAACCGAAGAACGAGAATGAAATCCGGGGGAGAGTGTTTGATGTCCTTTCTCCAGAACCATATCGAGGGATGTTGTATTTTACCCATTACGACGGGCCATACCAAGGATATCCCAGCAGGATGTCGCAACTGGAACAACGATTTGTCCAGAAAGTCTATAAGCAACGGAAATTGGGCGATCTATTGTTTCGCTGTGATTACGACCTTGATCTTCATACCACCGAATCACAGACGATCGATGAAGCCACTTTGGAGATGCAACAGAAGCTTCATGATGAAAACATACAACAGCGATACATGGCGGCCCATCGACTGGTAAATTTCAATACGGCATTGTCCCGTCAGGTATTGATGGAGGCCTACTGGACTCATCCGGATCGCGGAACCAAGGGGCGGATTGTGTATGTGTTGTCGAAGTATCCCGGGGCTGATGCTGAAGGGGTATTTCTGGATGTTCTGGAAGGGGACGATAGCTGGGCACAATGGCATGCAATCCAGGCCCTGGTCAAGATTCAGTCGGTCGAGGCAATACCGTCGATGCAGGGGCTTCAAGAAAAGACCCGGAACTGGCTACTGTACTATTCGTGTGTACAGGGGTTGCGAAATCTGGAGGGATGGGAACTCCCGAAAGACCTGCAAGACGCTCTCTATACTCTTCGTTTCGATCGGAATTTTAAAACAGAACAGAGGAATACCGGGCCTGCAACAGAATTGATCATCAACAATCTGGACATCGCGGCCCCCGATGTAATGGATATTTATCTGGAAACAAATCTCCCGGATGTTCAGACGGAACACCATTCCAATTCCATGAATATATTGAGTCAACTGGGACAGGGATTGTCAGATTTGATCCGGCGATGCCTGATGGATGAAGATCCATATATCCGTGTCAAGGGCATGCTGTTGGCCAAGGCCATACTTCGGGAAAAGGAATTCATCGATGTCAGGAAGTCTGTCAAAGAGGATGCAACTTATGCGTGGTACTATACGCATTATGGGCGGTATCGGAAAGAGTAACGGTTGAAAACAACAGGAATTATCCTGAAGGCCAATATTGAAAGGCGAAGCGATGAAGATACTACACAATCGACTGGTTCTGATTCGGCTTCTGCTGGCGGGATTTATGGTGGGATTGATCTTGAGCGGCTTAACGGCGATTCCGTTGAAATGGGAGACGAAATGTCTGGTTTCGATCTTCAACGCCGACACCGTTTTGGGGCGGCGGATGCCGGGGATGGTCGAATGGATGGATCGCGTGTATGAAGGGGTACACGAGACGGCCGCACGGTACCCGTTTATTCTGTATGGGATGGACTGGCTGGCGTTCGGACATATCGTAATCGGACTGGCTTTTCTCGGCGCGATCCGGGACCCGGTCCGCAATATCTGGATCATACAGTGGGGGATGCTTGCATGCGTGCTGGTGATTCCGGCCGCAATGATCTTCGGGGCGTTCCGCGGGATCCCGATCTACTGGCGATGGATCGATTGCAGCTTCGGCGTCGTCGGCATTATGCCGCTGTGGTTGACGTATCGGTTAATTCGAGGGTATGAGAAAGACATGAAGGTTATCAAGGTGTCAAGAGGGTGAAGGGGAATTCTGTCGCCCTGTTGGGGCTTGTCAATCGGACAGGAGAATCGGATTTTGGGGGGCGAATGCCGTCCGGCAAAATTTTCCTCCCGTTGGGACTGAAAAATCACAACCGAGGACGGCTGGGCTACATCCGGCGGCCAGGACGGAATATACTCCGCACGTAGGCAATCATGGGGTATTGCCCCTGCAAACATAAAACGCGATGATTTTGCACATTCCTGCTTATCCTCGAGGTCAGACGCCGATTTGTTGTTTGTTGTTGTCGATTTGCGCCCAATCCTTCGAGATGATCAGTTCCTTTTTCTGCCAGGGCCAGCGGCCTTCGACTTCGACGGTCAGGGTCCAGCACAGGAAGGTTCGGATCAGCACCAGAGCGGCCAGCGTTGCAATCGTCAGCGGCGTCAGCTCCAGGGCGACGGTGCGGATGATATCGGCCGCCAGGAGAAGTTCAAGCCCGACCAGCAACGATTTGCCCAGTCTCATCCGATAGTTCGGATACGTTTTCCCGAGTTTTCGGCCCGACAAGACGATCCATTGCACCGTTCCGACAACAATGAAAACAAACATAATCAAAACGGCCAGGGCTTCGATGAAGCGGGCAACATACTCAATACAAGTGCGAAGGGTGTCCATCAGGTTACTCCTTTCCTTCGTCGGGCCAAATCCGTCTCGGCCCGGTTGTGATAAGGTTAGATTGTCGCATACTCGGCCTCCCACTTCAGGAATCTGCGATGAGTGTAGGAGATGAGAGGGGCCAGGGCAAGAAAAAATAATGCGATGGGAAAGTACGAAAGCGGAAAAGTCAACGCGGATTCGCAAAGACCTTCCGGTACGAATTGAATGGATAGAAAATCCGAGAATAAGGATAGACGCGACCAGCGAAAAATGTATGATGAAGCTTCGCTCACCGACGGCGAAACCGGGAGCAGTGTCGGGGGCAATGCCGGGCAAGGGATCATGCCGGATTTCACAGGTCAGGATCAACCAACACGCAAAGATGAAGGATACGACAGATGAGGCGATGCAAAGGATACAGGATCGTTGCGGCGATGTTTTTGATGGCCATCGGGATTTCGTGGGCCGAAGTTCGTACGGCCGTGGTTCGCCTGTTGCCGGAACAGGCCGGTCCGGAATATCGGTTCGGCGAGAACGCCACCGGCAAAGTGCCGATGCCCTCGCAGAGTGACGCGGCAACGAAGGCCGTCTTTACGCTTGTCGATGGATCACGGGACCGAAACGGCGGCGAATTCATCAAGCTCCACGATGGGAAATTACCGGTTGAAGCCGACCAGCCGGCCGAGAACTTCTTTTTCGCCGCCGGTACTGAGGGGGGCCGACTGGGAATGGATCTGGGCAAGATTGTCGAGATCACACAGGTCAACTCCTACTCCTGGCATCCGGGAGGCCGGGGTCCGCAGGTCTATACTCTGTATGTTTCCGATGGTAAATCGTTGGATTTTAACGCCGCTCCCAAGCGGGATACGTCCCCGGAGAGATGTGGCTGGAAACAATTGGCCAAGGTGGATACCCGTCCGCAAAAGACCAAGGAAATCGGCGGCCAATACGGCGTAAGTGTTTACGATCCCAAGGGGCCGTTGGGTTCCTACCGGTATCTGCTCCTGGATGTTGCCCGGACCGATCCGGCCGATCCCTTCGGAAATACCTTTTACAGCGAGATCGACGTCGTCGCAGCCGGCGATCCGGTCGTTGCGGCGACATCCTCCCGGCCGCTGCCGGGACCTGTTCGCCGGGATACCTTCATTGCCGACCCGGGCGGTTATGAAATCGTCATCGAAACCACCGAAACGCCCGACCTGACCGAGTGGGCCGTGAAAGATCTGGCCCCGGTGCTTCAGACGTGGTATCCGAAGATTGTCCAAATGCTGCCCAGCGACGGTTACGAAGCGCCCAAACGAGTCCTGATCGTGTTCAGCCAATCCATGCAGGGCGTCGCGGCCACGGGCGGAACGCGCGTTTCGTGCGCGGCCGGTTGGTTCCGCAACAATCTTCAGGGCGAAGCCATAGGCGCCGTCGTACATGAGCTGGTTCATGTCGCCCAGCAGTATGGCCGGTCAAGACAAACGAATCCAAATCCCTCTCGAACGCCCGGCTGGGTTGTCGAAGGCATCGCCGATTATATTCGCTGGTTTTTGTATGAACCGCAGACCCGCGGCGCCGAAATTTCGTCGGCCCGCGCGGCCCAGGCCCGTTACGACGCCAGCTATCGTACCAGCGCCAATTTTATGAACTGGGTAACGAAGAATTTCGCCAAGGATATCGTACTCAAACTCAATGCCGCCGCCCGCGAAGGCCGGTATAACGAGGATCTCTGGAAAGAGGCCACCGGCCAAACCCTTCAGGAACTCGGAGAAAAATGGAAACAATGGTTGGCCGGGCAGAAGTAGGTTTTCCCCGCGACATATCTCAAAGGAAAAAAACCAGGACGATGGAACTCAAACTTAACATTGTACATCATGAAAATCTAAATAGAGGAATACGATGATCGTCCTTGGGTAAGACGGCAAGAGATGAGAAAGGACTTCCATGAACCGGCAGGGGTTTCACACGAATTCATTGTTGGCAATGACGAGACTCCTTTGCATTCGGAATCCGTTCCATACGGTGGTCGTTTCGATGACGATAATGTTTTTCGGGATGGCCGATTTTGATTTCGCATGGGGTGAATCGGGCAAAACCGGCAAGCAAGAGGACAACCCCCGACTGCGTTTGATCATCGAGACCGATGCCGGAGGCGATCCGGATGACGAGCAATCGCTGGTACGGTTTCTTCTCTATACGAATGAGTGGGACGTGGAAGGGATCATCGCCAATCGGCCAACGACGCGCCGCCCGGAAAACAACAATCCCGCGGACACAGGTCTTGAAGTTGTTCGCAGACTTCTCACGGCCTACGGTGAATGTCGGCCGAATCTTGTACAACACGATCCGCGGTATCCCGAGAAGGAGTTCCTCTGGCATCGCACCGTCGCGGGATCGAATGACACCGATGAGGCGATGAATCTTATCATCGCGGCGGTGGACAAAGCCGACGAGCGTCCCCTCTGGTATTCCGACTGGGGTACCGATAGCGGCGCGGCCGTCAACAATCTTAAGCGGGCCCTGGATCTTGTGCGAAAGCAGCGCGGAACCGAAGGTTATACGGCATTCAAGTCGAAGCTGCGCCTATCCTCGTACGACAAGTTTGAAGATCATACGACCTCGATATCGCCGTCGTTTCCGATCTGGGTGAATACGTTTCAGCCGGAACTGGAGGGCAAGCGATGGTATCATCGATATTCAGACCTGACTTCGAAGGCGGGCGGATTCGACTTGCGGCGGGATGTCCTGACCGACCATGGTCCGCTCGGCGCGATGTATCCGACCGACACGACCCACTGGGCCAAGGAAGGCGACACGATGACGTTCCTTTATTTAATCCCCACAGGCATGAACGATCCAAGCCGGCCGGAATGGGGGAGCTGGGCGGGTCGCTATGCGCTCAATGAAAAGCTGTCAGGCAAGCCATACTATTGGGCCAATCAAACGGATGCGTGGAATGGTACAACCAGCCGCGATAACACCCTGGCTCGATGGGCCGCGGATTTGCAGAACGATTTTCGCGCGCGTCTCGACTGGTGTGTGAAACCGTCGCGCCAAGCCAACCACGCCCCACAGGTTGTCGTCAATGGCATTCGTGGAAAACAGATTCTATCGATCATCGCTAATCCCGGTGAAATCATATCATTCGATGCCGGTTCTACTCAAGATCCTGACGGCGACACGTTACGTTATGAATGGTTTATCTACAAGGAAGCCGGTACCTACAAGGGCGATGCGATCTTGTTGAGCCCGTCATCGATACGTACATCTCTGCGGATTCCAAATGATGCCGCCGATCAAACAGTCCACGTCATTCTCGCTGTACATGATAACGGAACTCCGCCATTGGCCTCCTATCGTCGGATCATCGTTCACGTCGAGGGGAAATCGGCTGCTTCAAATGCCAGTGATTCATCCGTCGTCGATTACTTTCCCTTACCGGAATCAAAGGGTGGCTGGCGAAAACTCGACACGTCTGAAGAGATCCGCACAATAGCCGGCATGGATCCGGAGAAGCTGGATGATTTGAAGGTATGGCTGATGCAAAGCGACGACCGAGATTTTGCGGCCGTGGTGATTCGGCACGGCTATATCGTTCTCGAAGTCGAGCGAGGCAACAGCGCCAAGACGGATTCTCGCCGTGTCGCCTCGGTTTCCAAAGCCGTCTGCGCAACCGTGCTGGCCGTTGCGTCCGAACAAAGCCGACAGGGCCTGACCCCTCGGAAGATGACGTTTGATGATTCGGCTTTCAATTTCATTTCGTGGGCACATCCCCTCAGCGATCCGCGGAAAGCGAAGATCACCGTCAGGCAATTGTTCAATCACACCTCCGGTCTGTGTCCCGAGGCCACAGGCGCACCCAATGACGGATCATGGGATTATATCCTCGGTCATACCGGCGATTCTCGCACAGGGCAATTGGCCTTCGATCCGGGTATGGGTTGTGGATATTCAACCCACGCGCTCCACCATGCTGCGCTGGTTTGCGAAACCGTGACAGGGAAACCCTACGACCAGTTTGCCATCGAGTCGCTCTTCACGCCGCTTGGGATCGAACGCTGGTGGTTTCAATATTTTGAAGGAGGCGAGAAAATCGGTCGCCATCCGACGCACGGGCTCGGCATGCCCGCACGCGACCTTGCCCGAATCGCCTATTGCATGTTGCGCGGCGGGTGCTGGGGCAATCGACAAGTGATCCCCGCGTGGTTTGTTGCGGAGACGGCCGCCCCCACGCACACGGTCCAAAGCCCGGAGATACGATGGAAACTCAATCCGAAGGTTTTCTCACACGGCTGGGAGTTGCCCGCACAACTGACGGGAGCGAGCGGCCGCAGCGGGGAGGGAATTCCAACTGATGCGCGCGATAAACCCGGCTCGGGCGGCCAGATCATGGCGTTCGTGCCCAGTCTCGATCTGGTCGTCACGCGGCAGACCGGCGGCAGCGGCGACTGGGTCTATGAAGAGTATCTCCGCCGTGCTTGTGCGGCCGTCATGCCAAATACGGATGGGAATCAGAATCCCATTTCAAAGCCATAATGGATGGCCAAGAAACGAAACGGAAAACCATACCCCTGTGGAAAGTAACACACAGAGAAAGGAGCGGATTGCGATGAAATGGAAAACGGATGACGGAGGATGGAATCCCTATCTGGCGGGCGCTCTGGTTGGCCTGCTGGCCATCGGATCGGCGTTTGCCACGACCAAGATTCTCAAGAAGACCAGCTTCCTCGGCGCTTCGACCACATTCGTTCGGGCGGCCGGCCTGATTGAAAAGGTCGTCGCGGGAGATCATGTCGCCGCCAATGAGTATTACACCAAGGAAAAGGTTCGCGTGGATTGGCAGTTCATGCTGGTCCTGGGTATCGTCATCGGGGCTGTCGTCTCCTCCGTTTCCGACGGGAGTTTTCGAATCGAAAGCGTTCCGCCGACCTGGCGGCGGCGATTCGGACCCTCCATCGCAAAACGGGCCATCGCGGCCATCGTGGGCGGCGCGATTGCGATGATCGGGGCTCGGATGGCCGACGGTTGTCCGAGCGGACACGGCCTCAGTGGAATGATGCAGCTTTCCGTCAGCGCATTGGCGGCGATGGCGATGTTCTTTGGCGGCGGAATACTTGTGGCACATTTCGTTTATGGTAGGAGGTCCTCATGACGGCGGAACAAGGACTGGGTCTGATCACGGGAATTTTGTTCGGCTTCCTGCTGCAAAAAGGACGAGTGCTTCGCTTCGACAAACAAGTCGGCGCCATGTTGTTGAACGACATGACGATTCTGAAATTCATGCTTTCGGCGATCCTGGTCGGAATGGTCGGATTTCTGATCCTGTCCAATGCCAAGATCATTACATTGGGACATAAGCCGATGAACCTTGGAGCGGTGTTGGTGGGCGGAGGATTGTTTGGCATCGGCTGGGCCGTAATGGGCTTCTGTCCCGGCACTTCCATCGGCGCCTTGGGCGAAGGACGATGGCATGCGGTCTTTGCGATCGTCGGAATGTTGATCGGCGCCGCGATTTACGCCGAGCTGTATCCTGCTCTCAAGACCACGCTTCTGGCCTGGAAGGATTTCGGGAAAATCGGTCTGCCCGAAACGATTGGTGTTTCACCCTGGATTGTCGTGGCGGCGTTCTGGGTGATCATCCTGTCGTTATTCGCCTGGTTCGAAAAAAAACGGCTGTAAAAATCCGATCCCGCAAGCGAACGATATCTATTCGCCGATCCGTTTGCCATTTATCATACGCTGTACAGAATGCGCAGGGATTGAATCTGCCGTCATTTGTGTAAACCCCGATGATGATCTTCGGATCTGACACAAGAAATCCAGTTTCCGAAAGATTGTGAATTGATGGATCGGATTGCTCCCCTCGTTATAGACTTTCGTCTTTTTGGGGAAATCCACACGCATGTGTATTTCGATTTCGGAGAATCAAGAAACATCGCACGGCACAGTCGATCAACACCACAAGCACAAGCCCGATTGCCATCACAAGAATGCCACCCTGAACTTGCTCGGCGGCTTTGGCGGATTCAGCAAACGATGCCATGACCCGTAAAATGCCGCCGTGCAAACAGGCAGCCGCAAAGAAGAGCATCGGAACTGCCGTCGTCAGGGCATACCACGGACGCGTGCGCCGGAGAATGAAGATGGTTCCGACAGCCAAAGCGGTCGTTGCCAGCAATTGATTGCAGATGCCAAAGACGGGCCACAAGGTGCCGATCTCGCCGGTATAAAGAAGAGCGCCCCACGCTAAAGCCGATAGGGCCGAAGCAATCACCGTTCCGATAGTCCAGTCATGGCGCCCCCAACTAGGCTTGATTTTCCCGACCAGTTCCTGCACGAAGTATCGGGCCATGCGAGTCCCATGGTCCAAGACCGCGACGATGAAAAGACCCAAAAAGAGGATGAAGAACTGAAACAGCAGACCTTTGTTCACCCAACCTCCGAACAGCTTGGAAAAAATCAAGGTCATGCTGAAGGCCAGTGAGACGGGACCCCCGGGTTTTCCCTGGACTGTCATGCCCGCCTCTTGCTCGAATGTGGGAACCAGCGACGGAACAAGCCCTGTTCCGGCGAACGTATCGGGGGTGGCGTTGATCGCATAGTAATCCCCCGGGGCAAGCATTGCCGCCAATCCCAATGCCAACACGGCAATACAGCTTTCCAGCAACCAGCCGCCATAGGCCACCGGACGAATGTCCTTTTCGCTGGACAGAAGCTTCGGAGTTACCCCGGAACAACAAAGGGCATGCCAACCGGAAATAGCCCCGCAAGTAATGACGATGAATAGAAACGGCCACAGCGAACCTGCGATAATGGGGCCGCCGCCACCTATGTACTGTGAGACGGCCGGCATTTCCAATGCGGGCATTGCGACCAAACTCCCAATCACCAGAAGCACAATAGTCCCCACCTTGATGAAAGCGCTTAAATAGTCGCGAGGACGAACGAGCAGGCCCACCGGCAGGGCCGCCGCGAGAAAGGCATACAACACCAAGGCCCAAATAAGGCCCTCCCGATTCATATCAAAAATGTTGCCGAACCAGGTACCCGGCAACGCACTACCGAACACCAGAACCAGAGCCAATATTCCTACACCGCCCAGGGATGCCTCAATGATCTTGCCCGGCCGAAACCAGCGCAGATAAGCCGAAAGAAGCAAAGCCACCGGAATCGTCATGGCCACTGCGAAAGTTCCCCAAGGATTATGCTCCAATGCCGCCACAGCTCCAAGCCCGAATCCTGCCATCGCCGTCGTCACCATAAACAAAATGGCCACCATGACGGCCGTCCCTGTAATCGGGCCCACTTCGGCAAGGGCGATCTGCGCAATCGACTTGCCGTCGTGTCTCAACGAAGCGGTCAAGACGACCATGTCATGGACACCCCCGGCCAGACAAGTCGCGGCCAGAATCCACAACAGACAGGGTAACCACCCATACTGGGCCGCCAGCGTCGGTCCGATCAAAACGCCCGACCCGGAAATCGTGGCGAAATGATAGAAAAAAGTCACCCACCGGCTGGTGGGAACATAATCTTTGCCGTCCGTCAACCGGACCGCCGGCGTCTTGCGGTCGGGATCGAGCCCCAATACCTTGGAGGCCAGCCAACGGGAATAGAAAAGGTACCCAGCGACGAAGATAACGATGGCGATCAATAGCAGGGTGGCTACATTCATGATCGTATCCCTATCCTTTGCTTGTGCATTTCCGTTTCGTGTAAGTTGTCCGTTTGGCTTTGCGGACCAAGCCGCCGATGGCCGCTTGGTACCGGGCAAGAACTTCCACCCAGCTCATCAGGCATTGATGTCCGGCAGGGGTAATCCGATACAATCTCCTGGCCGGTCCATGTGTGGAGGTATCCCAGGATCCAATGACAAAACCGTTCTTCTCCATACTCCTCAACAACCGATAAATATAGGCTGAATCCGGTGGCTTACCATGAAAGGTGGGGAATGCGGCGATCTGTTCCACCAACCGATACCCATGCCGAGGACCTGCACACAGTGCGGTCATCAACGCCGGCTGGACCAGTTTATCCAAGTTAATCCCCGAACAAGGACATTTAGAAAACCGTTCTACCTGTGATTGTCTGGTATAAGACATAATCTGATACCTCCACCTCAATCATACTCCTTCTGATAAAAACGGTCAAGAATATTTTTTCGTTTCTTGATTCCATCATGATCTGAGAAGAAAATCATGAACGGATTTTCCCTTCAGGTTCGGAGAGAACAAGAAAGGTCCCGGTGTTCCTTGGCGATATGTGAATCCTGTTATTCCACTACACTCTCGACAAGAAGCGAAAGAATCCTGTTGATCGAATCCCCCGCAATCGAACTCGGCCATGAACCAGTCGAATGACCGCTATTGGATCGGGATCAGGACAAGATTCCGAAACTCGATGGGCGAGCCCTCGGACTGCAATGCGATGGGCCCGGCGATTTCCTGACAATCGGTTGCGAAATTCTGCAGCAGGCGGTTGACGATCAGGCGCAGGTCGCCTTTGTTGAGGTAGATCTCGTAGTCGTTCCACTGGCCGACCGGTTTTTCGTTGGTTGGGTGAAGCTTGCGGGTGTGGCGACCGCTGGTTCGGGCGGGATCGACCTTCATCGGGAACTGGTCGATATTCCAGATATCCCCCATGGCATTGAACTGGCCCTGGGCCTCGATGGACTTTGGCCAGACCTTGTCCGGTCCCGTCACGCGCAGCAAAACGCCGCCGTTGCCCCTGCCGAGATGACGAACCTGGGTTCGCAGGACATAATTGGTGTGGTTTTTTTCGGTTTTGAGATAGCCGATCGGATTTCCTTTGGTTGCCAGGGCGCCATCCTTCACGCTCCAGGCCTCCTTTTGATTTTCGCTGGAAAAACCCCAGCCGGTAAGGTCGGTTCCATTAAACAGCCGGATGGCTCGGCCGTAATTTTCCGTAAGAGTTTTGAGGCGAATATCCTTAAACTCCACGAGCATCGGCGGGCCGGCATGAATCTGCAGGGCCAGGATGCCTTCGAGGCGTCTGCCCTTCGGATCATCATCGATCAGTTCGATCGTCGGATAACCATTGAGATAGTGCATGACATGATTGCCACGACAGATAATGGTGTATTCATTCCAGTCCTTCTCTTTGTAGTAGCCATCCTGGATGAGTTGGTCTTTATCCGAGACCTTGCCGACGACGAGTTTTTCTGCCTTGTCGTTGATGTGCATCATATCGCCGACATTAACCAGCCACCCCCGGCCGGACTCATCGTAGAGAAAACCCACCTTGCCCTGGGCGTTCTCGACCTCGGCCTGATAACCCGCGACGACCCAGTTGCCCTTGTCGATGCTGCGATACTGAATGCCGCTGTTGCCGTT
The DNA here is from genome assembly GCA_964386005.1 of uncultured Pirellulales bacterium. Taxonomy (GTDB): domain Bacteria; phylum Planctomycetota; class Phycisphaerae; order Sedimentisphaerales; family Anaerohalosphaeraceae; genus FEN-1350. The sequence continues at coordinate 35,507 of CAYLSB010000042.1, forward strand.
TTCGATGCGGAATTTGATCTTGAGAACGAAATCCTTCAGCGTCCCGCCCCGCCAGATGCAGAACGTATTGCCGCGGGTGACTTTTTCCGGCGTGGTCTGGCCTCGGATGACGCCGTCCGCGACGGTCCAAAGCCGCGGATCGCCCTCCCATCCGGCCAGATCCTTGCCGTTGAAGATGGGGACAAATCCATCCTCTTCCGAAGGAATGGCTTGTGAATCGGCGGCAAAAACAGGGAACGACAGCAGAATTGCCAATACGATGAGTCGTGATGTCTTCATGCTTTATCTCCTTGATACAATTGGAAGTAGTATTTTAGGGAATCACCTGAACTTGTCCCCGTCATCCTATCTCTATTTCTATTGATATTCAAGTTCTTTGGGGATCATATTGTGTGATCCTATCCAGTCAAATCGGGTTTCCTTTTATCGGTTCGGGCATCGGAGTCCAGTTGAAGGCAACATACTGATGTGCAAAGGATCCATCGTCGTAGAGATCGATCAAACCATAACCCTCGTCGCATTCCTGATGATCACCTTTCCACCAGGCACCGCAGACCGCCCCATTGCACAAATAACTAACGCCGCAATAATCCACCCGATCCACCAGATGCAGATGGCCGCTGAGGCACAACTTGACATTTGAATACTTCTTGAACAAGTTCTTGATCCGGCGGGAGTCGATACACATCAAATCGGCGGGGACTTTCCAGTCGCCGCTGGTTTCATTGTCCCCATCAAAAAATGCGGCCGCCGACAGGATCGGTTGATGGCTGACAAGCAGTATGGGGGTTGAAGCAGGCGTTTCGGCCAGATCGTCCGACAACCATTCATATTGTTCTTCATCCAGTTTAGCTATATATCCATTCTTGCCGTCTGTATGTGTGCCATCGAGCATAATGAAATGCCAACCGGCCTGATCGAAACGATAATAACGATTGGGGAGATGGAGTTCGTGAACGGCGCGTTTTTTACCCCAGAGCGGCTCGGTGCCGGTGGTCTTGCTGTCTTTGGTGTTCCATCCCCAGGTATCATGGTTACCGATGCAGGATTTAACCGGCAGGGAACATTCGGACTTCATAATGGAATGGAATAGATTCCACTGGGTAGTCGTGCGGGAATCGTCTTGGCCGAAGCTGTCCATGACGGTGTCGCCGCCGGTGATGATCAGGGTGGGAGGGTCCTTCAGGTCCTGCGCATGTCGCAGGCAGGCCGCAAGTCCTTTGTCGGCCCACCGTTCCGGCTGGACATGCAGATCGGTCATGTGGGCAAACCGCAGCACGCGACGGGCCGTCTTGTCCGGGGCCGGCCGGACTTCGTCCGCCCGCACGATGGATGTCCCCAAACCCAAGCCCGCTAGAGTGGAACCGGCGACGCCCAAAAATCTCCGACGATTGTATTTTGTTGGTTTTTTCGAAATTATAGAACCTTTCATTTGTCATTCCCTTATAAACTGATCTTGACTCCCGCTTTCAACGGCCTATACTTGTCACCCAAGGCATGTTGTATTCTTTTTGTCGCTTCCAGTCCTGTACAATGCAACGGTGCAATGATTTGAACCTCATATTTCTTGAATACTTCTATCGTATTATCGATCCGTGTCAAGTTTGCATTCAACAAATGCATTCCGCCGATGACGGCATGGATATGGCTCCGTTGAATTAATCTCGTCACGTAATTCAGGGTATTGACTACTCCTGCATGTGCGCAGCCAAGAAGAACTACGAGTCCCCGTTTCGTCTCAAAAAAGATGGCCTGGTCATCCAACAATTCATCTGTTGTTTGACAACATGGGTGGATAAAGAATTTTCCACCGGAATCTTCAAAGTCCGTATTTCGTGGGATTCGACTTGTAACAAAAAGCCCTGGAACAACTTCTGTCGGGATCTCCGTCCAAACAACCCTTCCTTTCCCTTCCAAATCACGGATGATTTCCTTGGCGGAATCCGGCATGCCAATCTTCTTGACTTGTTTATCTTTATGCGAATATTTCGGCCCCATGGCTTCCGGATGGCCGGTCACGAGAGCTTGAGCACCCGAACCGGCGACGATTTGCGCCGACTGGATACCCGCACCTTGCGTGGCATTTAAATTCTGTTGGTTATCGATTACCTCAAAGGACCCGTCGTCCAAATCATATATCAGGAATTTGGGAGCCAGGCCGAAACGGCTGTCCAGCGGAGAGTTGAGATCATTTCCGGATGTCGTAAGAGCAATTTTCACGGTTCCCATCACCTTCAATTGTAAGCCATTTTGATTTCTTTTGGCTCGTTGATCAGTTGCCCCGCGATTTCGGACATACTGGATTCATTCCAGAACGGAAGTTGTTCATGAGCGTCCATGTACTTCTGAGGAATGGGATGCGTTCCGACAACGACCCTCAACCCAAAAGCCGTTTCAATGAAGGTCTTGAATCGCCGGATGTTCGGACATGGAGGATACCCCACAATAAGCCCCGTAGCCAGGTGAATGACTTCCGCTCCGTTTTTCTTCATCTCGGCCGGAACGTATTCGATATTCCCGCCGGGACAACCGCCGCAACTGGAATATCCGACGATCTCCACGGATTCTTCCGGGGGATAGATTGAAAAAGCCCCATGTCGCTGGCGCAGTGCCCGGAAACATTTCCCCCCACCGCAGCTTCGATAACGGTCGCAGATGAGAATCCCTATTTTTTTCATTGGGGGCACTTCTTAAGAACCATGAACCAATCGAGCACCTTAGTGTCGGCCGAGGGCGTCTCCACTCGCTGTTTGGCTGTCCCACAGGATCCCGGAGGGGGCACGATCACATCCTCTCCGGGTTGCCAATTGGCCGGCGTGGCAATCTGGTGTTTATCCGAGTATTGCATGGCCATCAATAGCCGTTTGACCTCTTCCATATTTCGGCCATTACTGAGAGGATAATACAGAATCGCTCGCACTATCGCATTCGGATCCATGATGAAGACCGCACGAACCGCCTGCGTGGCGCTGGCCGCGGGCTGCAACATTCCGAACGCTTTGGACACTTCCATTGTCAGGTCGCTGATTATCGGAAAGGTCACTTCCACGCCCTTCATGCCCTTGAATTCAATCTTCTCCTTGATGGTTCGCAGCCAGGCAATGTGGCTATAGCCGCTATCGATGGATAAACCCAATAACTTACAGTTGAGTTTTTCAAATTCCGGCTGCATGTTGGCGAAAGCCATAAACTCCGTCGTACAGACGGGGGTGAAATCCGCTGGGTGAGAGAAGAATATGACCCACTTCCCCTTGAAGTCATCCGGAAATGTGATCGGCCCCTGTGTCGTTTCCGCCTTGAAAGACGGGGCCTTTTCGCCGATTAACGGCAGTCGTGTTGCCGTTTCCATAGAATAATCTCCTTACCCTGCATGGCTTCTACAACGGTTTCGTCGAATCACGAATTGATGCATTTGATCGGTCGACTATTGTTTTTCCGTCACCGTGGTTTTTTCCATTTCGCTCAATCGTTCTTGGATCAAATCCAGTTCTGTTCGCAGCGCGG
>CAYLSB010000043.1:0-38321 GCA_964386005.1 uncultured Pirellulales bacterium
CCCCAGCGGGTCGATGGCGTAGTTGTTCTTGACCGGCAGGAACAGGCGCTTCGGGTTGGGCTCATCGGGCGTGATCGGCTCGCGATGGACGCACCAGATCGAGCGCGACACGGCCGCGAAGCTCACCGAACCGAGGATGCGGTACATCGCGTTGGTGTCGGTGCGCTTGGCGAAGTGCGAGATGCCGACGACGGCCACGCCCGTCCGCTGGGCGAAGTTCTGCAAGGCCGTCAGCGCGCATCGCACCTCGGCCTGCGAGTTCTGGTCCGCCCCGCCGAGGCACGAGGTGATCGGGTCGAACAGGATCATCCGCAGGTCGGGGATGGAGAGAACGGCTTTTTCCAACTGCGATAGATGAGCTTGTATATCGATGGTATCCGATAATCCGCCCGGCGTGCGGATCGACTTGAACGCGAAGATCTTTTTACAGTCGGCGCCGCAGGCGTCCAGCCGCGGCCGAATCGAACGGGCCAGGTCCTCCTCGAACGAAAAGATCAGCGTCGAGCCGGGTGTCGTCGCGGCCTCGGGCCGATCGGGCCACGGCGTGCCGTTGGAAATCCGCGAGGCGATGTCCATGCAGACGTAGCTCTTGCCCTGACCGGGCTGGCCGACCAGCAGCGTGATCATGCCCATCGGAATCACGTTGGGCCACAACCAGCTCGTCGCCACCGGCGCGATCGTGTCCATCGTCGCCAGTTCGATGCCGGCGGTCCGGGCATTATCCGATGGTTCTGGGATACCAGATAGCAATTGTTTACATTCCTCCAGCCGCTCGTCGATCGGCCGGTCGCTCTTGAGATTCTGCATGGCCGCAAACACCGCCTGATACGTGGTCCGCAGCCGGGAATAATCCCGCAGGATGCGGGCGTAATATTCCCAGCTTGCCGACGTGGGGACCGCCTCGGCCACCGCGACCAGATACTCGATGCCGCCGACGTCGTCCAGCTTGCCGTCGGATTTGAGGACATCCCGAAGCAGGACCAGATCCACCTGCCCGCTGTTGAGCCGCCAACACGTGAGGATGGACTCGAAGATCCCGCGGTGTTTCTCATCGTAGAAATCCTCCTTGCTGCACTTTTCAACCACCGACTCGACCACGCCCGAATCCACGATCATCGCCCCCAGAAGGGCACCCTCGGCCTCCAGTGAATAGTAACGTTGAAGCTCCTTCATGTTTCCCTCTCCTTTCTTGTTTCTCATTCTGCAATCTGTTTGTTATATGTCGTTAGATATACATCATACATTTCATATAATACATCAAATAAAACCTTAGTCAATATAAAAATAGAAAATAACATTAAGTTATGCAAACGATAAACATCCCCGACACCGATCCGCAGAAACTCTCGATAAAGGTGTCTGACACCTTTTATGGTGGCGAATGGATCAAGGGATTGATGTTGAGAAATATGTGTATGAAGCATCCTGGCTGCGCATCCGTATAATAGACGGCTATGAGCGGATTTGCAGGGCAAACTGAGGTTTCGCTGGTCGTGGCGGCCAGGCGCGGGGACAAGGCCTCCCTGCAGAATCTTCTGCGCCGCAACTGGGGTTGGCTGCGTGCCATGCTCTTGAGCCGAACGGGTCGAACCCAGGATCTGGACGATATCCTGCAGGAAGTGTGCGTGCGGGTGATTGAAAAGATCGGTGCCCTGCGTGAGCCCGAAAGGTTTCGGGCGTGGCTATTGACGATGGCGCGGAATACGGCGGCGGAGTTCTACCGAAAGAAGGGGATTGTGACGTATCATCTTGACGAGACGATAGCCGACCCGATCGATCCGGCGACGCCGACGCCCGAAGTCGAGTTACAGGGCCAGGAAATTCGACAACGGATTCTGCAGGCCCTAAGCCGATTACCGGAGAAATACCGCGAGGCGCTGCTGATGGCGTGCCAGGGAACGATGACGTACGATGAGATGGCCGCGACGCTGGATGTGCCGGTGACGACGTTTCAGATCCGGCTGGTGCGGGCGCGGCGAATGGTCCAGGAACAGATGGCGGGACGCGAAAGCCAAAAGATACCGAGACGCTGATTATGGAAAACGAGAATCTGGATATATGGATGGGCAAATACATCGACGGCGAAATCACGCCGGCCGAACAGAAGATGCTCGACGAACAGCTTGCGGCGGATGAATCGTCGCGGGAGTTCTTCGAACGGTTTCTGCGGTTTCACGAACAGACGCGACAGGTGGTCCGCGAGGAACTTGCAATTGGAGCCGCCCCGGTGGAAGAGATTTTCGAGCGGGCGTGGAATACGGCGTCATCGAAAACAGGATTCGCCGGATGGCGGATCGGAAGGGAGTGGTTCCGATTTGCGGCAGGGCTTGCGGCGGGGCTGGTTATCGGCGTGGGCCTGATGGGAGCGGCGATGGGAACCGCGCGAAACAACGGCAACACCACGATTGCACGGCCGGACCCGACGGATATGGCAAACCAGCTTGCGCAGTTGCAGGGCAGCGGGGCAATCGCGGAACCAACGTCGACGGCTCTGGATTTGGCGAAGGGGATACCAACCGAAAATCGGAAAATCGACTGGGTGACATTTCCCGGGCCGTCGGGAGATCAGTATCTGATTGAGGGCTACCAGCGTCAGCGCGTCACGCCGGCGATGTATTACGGGGACCTGTAAGCGAATTTCGATTTTCAATTTCAGCGTTTCATGTGCGGCGCACATTGTAGCAATAATAACTACAGAAAAGCGATCATTTATTTCGAAAGGAAAATCGTATGGCGTACAAAATATTTGTAATGACGATGGCGTTGCTCGCGGGGACGACGTTCGCTCAGGAATCCGGAGAGGTTTCGGAGCCGATACCGTTCCATGAAGACGTGGTCGTGGAATCGTTCTTACTTGGCGATCCGGCCGATACCTTCCACATTGTGGGGAAACCGTATCAGCCCGGCGCATTGACGATTGCCAGTGAGATGACCCCCCGCCAGCCCCGGCCGTATCTGGGCGTGCGGATCGATCCGGAGCCGCTTCCGGAATTGCTCGTCAAGCACCTGCGACTGGAGCCGGGAATCGGATTGCGGGTCCAGAATGTCCTCGTCGGCAGTCCCGCGGACAAAGCCGGCATCGAGCAGGACGACCTGATTATCAAACTCAACGGCAAAGACGTGAAAGAATATCCGGTCTTCGTCGAGACGATTCAGAATACCGATGTGAACAAGGAGATCTCGCTGGAGATCATTCATCTCGGCGACAAAAAGGCGGTGAAGGCGACGATTGCGAAGAGCGATCCCGCCCATGAAGAATGGAAATACCCCGTGGAACCCGAGATCAGCTATTCGTGGAATCCCGGGCGGATTTTCCGTCTCAAACCCGACCAGCAGAAATGGCTGGAGGTGCCGATGGAGAAAATGCCCGACATCGTCAACCAGGATTACTTCAAGAAGTTTATGAACGAAGTCTATAGCTTCAGCCATGTGATCGACGGAAAACCGTTCTCGATTACGATTCAGGGAGATCCGAAGAATCCCGACACGGAGATTACCGTCAAGGCCGATTCGGTAACGATCCAGACGACCATCGGCAAAATCGATCAACTGCCCGAGCCCTATCGGAAGATGGCCAAAAAGGACGTCGAAAGCGCCCGGAAAACCTCGCAGGAACCCAAAGATTACCGACAGGATCTGAACATCCGGAAACACAAGGTGGTTCCCGAACCGTTCAAGCCCGAGCTGATCGTGCCGCCGCTGCCCAAAAAGATTGAGCCGGCCGTTCCGGACAGGGACGCCATGAATCAAGTCGAAAAACAGATGAAGGAACTTCAGAAGCAGATGGAACAGATGGAACAGCGGAATCGCGAGATGATGGAAAAACTGGAAAAGCAGTTGCAAAAACTTCAAAAGTCCTCTCCGGATGCGTCGCCGCAACACACCCTGTGGAAGGTCGCGGCGTAATTTTTTGTCCTCCGGTTTGTTGCTCTTGGGTCTTCCTCCGAACGAGGAAGACCCTTTTTTTGATCCGGTCGGCCGGATCGAAATCATTTGATTCCCATGCCCGCTTGTTGTACAGTGTTCCCTTTCATTGGATGCCGGGATTCGATCGGACAATCCATGAAGAGGAAACGGAACACTGTGACTAATTTCCAGGGAATCAAGATGCGTAAAGGAACGATTACATCGGCGAAAGGATTTCTGGCGGCGGGTATCGCCTGCGGGATCAAGAAATCGGGCAAGCCCGACCTGGCGGTATTGGTCTGTCCGACCGGAGCGACGGCGGCGGCGATGTTCACCACGAACAAGGTCGTCTCGGCGGCGGTGACGGTCTGCCGCGAGCATATCGCATCGCGAACCGTCGCGGGGGTGATCGTCAATTCGGGCAACGCCAACACCTGCACGGGAACCCGGGGACTGGCCGATGCACGGACGATGTGCCGGCAATTGGCCGACAAACTGGGCGTCGGAGCCGAGAGAATCCTGTTGGCATCGACCGGGATCATCGGCCACAAGCTGCCGATCGAAAAGATCGTACAGGCCATGCCGAAGGCGATCGCCGCGTTGTCGTGCAACGAAAAGGCGGGGATGGATTTTACCCGCGCGATCATGACGACGGACGTGCGAGCCAAGACGGCCGTAAGCAGGATCCGGCTCGACGGAAAGACCGTTACGCTGGCCGGAACGACCAAAGGCGCCGGAATGATCGGCCCGAATCTGGCCACAACCATCTGCGTGTTGACGACGGATGCGGCTATCGATCAATCCATGCTGGCAAAGGCGTTGCGGAAAGCCATTGGCGAATCCCTCAACAAGTTGACCGTGGACGGCCACCAGAGCACCAACGATACGGCGATCCTTCTTGCCTCCGGCGCTTCCGGAATTCGAAAAATAGATCGTGCATGTCCGCGATATCGGAAATTCGAGAAGGCCTTATGCGAACTGACGGCCGATCTGGCCAAACAAATGGCTCTCGATGCCGAAGGCGCAACGCGGATGTTCAAGGTTCAGATCGCCGGCGCCGCCAGCTCCGACGAGGCGGCACGAGCGGCCCGGGCCGTCGCCGATTACGATCTGGTCAAATGCGCGATCCACGGGGGCGATCCCAACTGGGGCCGGATCATCTGCGCGGTCGGATCCTGCGGCGTAAAGCTCAAGCCCGATCGGTTGACCTGCCGGATCGGGGGCATTTGCGTATTCCGCAACGGGCAACCGACCAAATTTGACGCCGGGAAAGTCCACCAAGTCATTACCAGAAAAGAACATACGATTGAGGTCGATCTGGGCGTCGGAAAGGCGACCGATTTTTGTTACGGCTGTGATCTGGGTCGGGAGTATATCACGATCAACGCCGATTACCACACGTAACCGACGGACCGGTTCGTCCCCGGCCCGGAGCGGAGTCGGTGTATCGGGCCGGTTATCGTCACGAATGCGGGGGGCGGATACTCCCCGGCGAAATAAACTTGCAAAGGCCCGGCAAATCCGTAAGATAACCGAAAATATTCCGTATTCACATAACGACACTATTGTTTGAAAGGGAAAATCGTGAAAGGAGTAAAACCACTGGCGTTCGGTTTGCCGATTCTGGTTCTGTCGGTTCCGGCGTTTGCCTCGGAGGGCGCGGGCGCGGTCCAGCATTCGTTCGGCACGGAATGGGGAGCCCCGCTGGGGGCACTGGCGGCGTCCTTGATCGCCTTGTTCTTCGCATGGCACTTTTACAGGAAGATGATGTCGGCCCCGGCCGGCACCAGTACCATGGTCGAAATCGCGATGGCCGTGCGAGAAGGAGCATTCGCGTATCTCTTCCGGCAATACAAGGTGGTCGCGATGGTCTTTGCGGTCCTGGTGGTGTTGTTTGCGGTTCTGGCCTATAACGGAATTCAGAATCCGTTTGTGCCGGTTGCGTTTCTGACCGGAGGGATGTTCAGTTGTCTGTGCGGCTTTTTGGGAATGAATACCGCAACGTACGCATCCTCGCGAACCGCACAGGGAGCCAGCGTGAGTCTCAACCGCGGCCTGCAGGTCGCCTTTCAGTCCGGCGCCGTGATGGGGCTTGTCGTCGTCGGTTTCGGCCTGCTGGATATTTCCTTGTGGTACCTATTCCTCGACAAATGGGTTTACAGCGCAACCCACATGGCCAATGGCTTGAACTTTCTGGGCTTGACGCTGGTTCCCAAGGGAATGGAAGAGGGACATAAGCTTGTGGAAATCACCACGACGATGATCACCTTCGGAATGGGCGCTTCCACGCAGGCGCTGTTTGCCCGTGTCGGCGGCGGAATCTACACCAAGGCGGCGGATGTCGGAGCCGACCTGGTTGGAAAAGTCGAGGCCGGAATCCCCGAAGATGATCCGCGGAACCCCGCCACGATCGCCGATAATGTCGGTGACAATGTCGGAGATGTGGCCGGTATGGGCGCCGACCTCTACGAAAGTTATTGCGGATCGATCCTGGCCACCGCCGCCCTGGGCGCCGCGCTGCCGGTTTCGGCGGTCGCCGCCAGCGGAATGCATCCGATCAAGGCGGTTCTGGCCCCGTTGATCGTCGCGGCGATCGGCATTCTCCTGTCGATTGTCGGCATCTTTCTGGTTCGCTGCAAGGAAGACGCAACCCAGAAAAATCTGCTGCGGGCGCTGTTTCTCGGCACGTTCGGAAGTTCCTTCCTGATTCTGGCGGCCCTGGCGCTGCTGGCGACAACCGATTGGATCAGTTGGGGCATCTTCTGGGCCGTCACGTCGGGTCTGGGCGCCGGGATCATCATCGGGCAGATTACGGAATACTATACCTCGGATGAATACAAACCAACGCGGGGAATCGCCAACCAGGCCAATATGGGTCCAGCGACGGCCATCATCGACGGTTTCGCGACGGGCATGTATTCGACCGGCCTTTCGGTGATTACGATCGTGGTTGGAATTATCTTTGCGTTCAAGTTCGCCGGCGGCTTCACCGATTTCGCGATGGGTTTATACGGGATCGGTTTTGCGGCGGTGGGCATGCTTTCGACCCTGGGCATCACGCTGGCGACCGACGCGTATGGACCGATCGCCGACAACGCGGGCGGCAACGCGGAAATGTCGCATCTTCCGCCCGAAGTCCGCAAGCGAACCGACGCCTTGGACGCCCTGGGCAATACGACGGCGGCGACCGGCAAGGGATTCGCCATCGGTTCGGCGGCATTGACCGCCATGGCCCTGCTGGCGGCCTATATCGAAGAGATCCGAATCTGGGTGGGTCGTCTGGCCGAACAGACCGGCGGCCTTTACACCGTCGGCAAGGTCAGCTTCTTCAAGGGAACGACCGCGTCCGCCGAAGCGGTGGCCGCGTTCGACAAGATCAAAGTCGAAGGGTCCGTGCTCCTGAGCAGCGCCAGCGCCTCGATTCTTGATTTCGTCAACGCTTACGGTCTCAATATCATGAATCCGAAACTGATCTGCGGCATGTTCATCGGCGGAATGATGGCGTTTATCTTCTGCGCGATGACGATGAAGGCCGTGGGTCGAGCCGCCGGAGCGATGGTCAACGAAGTGCGTCGCCAGTTCCGCGAAAAACCCGGCATCATGGAAGGCAAAGAAAAACCGGACTATGCCAGTTGCGTTTCGATTTCCACCGCCGGCGCCCAGCGCGAGATGGTCCTTCCGAGTCTTCTGGCGATTATCGTGCCGGTCCTGACGGGGCTCTTGCTCGGCGTCGCCGGGGTCATGGGCCTGCTGGTCGGCGGATTGACGACGGGTTTCGCTCTGGCGTTGACCCTGAACAATGCGGGCGGGGCCTGGGATAACGCCAAGAAGTTCATCGAAAAGGGCAGCTTTGGCGGCAAGGGATCGACGACCCACAAGGCGGCCGTCGTGGGCGATACGGTGGGCGATCCGTTCAAGGACACCTCCGGACCCAGTCTGAACATCCTGATCAAGCTGATGACGATGGTCAGCGTCGTGTTCTCCGGCGTGATCGTGAAATTCGGTCCGATCATCGCCGAACGGCTTGGAATGACCATGACGTTCTGATGATTGACGAATCACGATCCTTGCGGTATCGTACAGGGACGGTCTTCGGATCGTCCCTGTTTTTTCATCGAAGATCGAGAGGAATATGGCCAAGGCAAAAACGATAAAAAAGAAAAAGAAAGTCAATGAAGGACTCGCGTTCGCCGTCGAAGCGGCAAAGATCGCCCGGGATCGCAACTGCACGGATATCGTCGCGATCGACCTTCGCGGCAAGAGCAACGCCGCCGATTTCTTTGTGATCGCCACGAGCACCAGCCCGCGACAGGCGCGAACGGTGATCGATTACGTCCAGGAATACGCCCACTCCCTCGGCCGATCGAGGTTCGGCGTGGCGGGCTATGAGCAGGGACGATGGATTCTGGCCGACTATGTCGATGTGGTTGTACATGTCTTCGACAAAGAATATCGTGAGTACTACGAACTCGAAAATCTCTGGGGCGATGCACCGAGGGTGGAAATCGAATGAGGCCGATCCGCGATGCGCTGGAAGAAACGATTTCCGCCGCCTTGTGCCGAATCAGCGGACGCGAAGGCTGCCCTGCGATTGTGCGAGCGGCTGCCGATCCGCGTTTCGGCGACTACCAGGCCAACGGCGTGATGGCGATAGCCAAGCAGATGGGCGCCAATCCGCGAAAGCTGGCCGAGCAGGTCGCGGGACAATTGGGCCTGGAGGAGATGTGCCTGCCGCCGGAAGTGGCCGGACCGGGATTTATCAATCTGCGGATTCGGCCGGAATTTCTCGGCCGGGCCATGCTGGAACTTCGCGACGATCCGGAGCGGCTGGGGATCGAACGGGCGATGACACCGAAAACCGTCGTGGTCGATTATTCGGGCCCCAATATCGCCAAACAGATGCACGTCGGCCACCTCCGCAGCACCATCATCGGCGACTGCATCTGCCGGACGCTGGAGTTCCTCGGCCACAACGTCATTCGCCAAAACCACATCGGCGACTGGGGAACGCAGTTCGGAAGGGTGTTGCTTGGACTGTGGCATCTGTGTATGTCCATCAAGCGTGGTGATCCGTATTTTCGTCGCGAGTTGAAAGAGCTCGCAGCATACGTGCAGGGCAAGGAAAAGCCGGCGATTCTGTGTCGGCATATCCATGACCGCCATGAACAGGACTGGCAGGAGGATAGTCTCCGGGAACCGGGGGATGGCGAGCGGTATTTTCAGCCGTTTCTCGGTCAGCTCAAGCCGGAACTGTGGAACGATTTTCTTGAAGCGTATCAATACGTCAATGTCCTCGAAGACGTCACGGTGGGAATGGATTTGATGATCCCTACGCGACAAAAAGGAGGTCTTCCCTATAATTCCCTGTCACGACATGTCACCGTAATGCTCCAGGAAGGTGGCGAGCTGAACAGGCAGGAACTGGAGGCATGGCAGTTTGTGCGAAAACTCACGCTGGCACACTGCAATGAAATCTATCAAAAACTTTCGGTGGGATTGAATGATTTGCATGTTCGTGGCGAAAGCGCCTATAACGATGATTTACCCAACGTAGTGGCGGATTTGAAGCGGGCGGGGCTGGCGGTCGAGTCGGAGGGGGCGGTGTGCGTGTTTCCGGAGGGTTTCAAGAACAAGGAAGGCCAGCCGCTACCGTTTATCATCCAAAAATCCGATGGGGCGTTTTTATACGCAACGACGGATCTGGCCGCGCTGCGATACCGCGTGGAGGAACTAAAGGCCGAGGAGATTGTCTATGTAACCGACGCACGGCAGGCGCAGCATTTTGCGATGCTGTTTGCGGTGGCACGGAAGGCCGGATGGGCCGGGCCGCAGGTTGAGCTCAGGCATGTAACCTTCGGGACGATGCTCGGAGCCGATGGCAAACCCTTCAAGACTCGCAGCGGCGAAACGGTCAAGCTGAAAGATCTGCTGGACGAGGCCATCGAGAAAGCGCGGGCCGTGGTGGAGGAAAAGAATCCGGAGTTACCGGAGGATCAAAAGAATATAATCGCACAAGCGGTTGGAATCGGCGCCGTTAAATATGCCGACTACTCCAACAACCGCGACAGCGACTATATTTTCAGCTTCGACAAGATGCTGGCGATGGAGGGGAACACCGCCCCGTATATGCAGTACGCCTACGCGCGGGTCAGTTCGATCGAGCGCAAGGCCGAGAAGCGGGGGATCGATGTCAAGGCCGAACGAGGCGCTCTGAAAGACGCGACGCCGCGGGACCCGGCCGAGATCGAACTGGCCAAACAACTCGTGCGATACGGCGAGGCCATCGCCACGGCCGCGGCCGATTGTCGTCCCAATTTTCTGACGGCCTATCTCTATGATCTGGCGCAGAAATTCAGCCAGTTCTACAATGCCTGTCCCGTTCTGGATGCCGAAGGCGATTGCCGTGCAAGAAGGTTGTTGCTATGCGAGCTGACGGCGCGTACAATACGTCATGGTCTATCTGAGCTTCTGGGGATTGACGTGGTCGAGCAGATGTGAGGACCCATGGCGATCTATCAGGAAAAATGTACCGTTCGAACCGGCCGACGCTGTGAAATGATCGATCTGACCGGACAAGTCGAACAGATCGTCCGCAAAAGCGGGATACGGAATGGCGCCATCACCGTCTTTTGCCCGCACACGACCGCCGGGATTACGATCAATGAAAACGCCGATCCGGATGTCGTTCACGACATAGTATTGACCCTGGAAAGTTTACTACCAAAAAACAGGACCGGTTATAGACACAATGAAGGCAACAGTGATGCCCATGTCAAATCATCCCTGATTGGAGCCAGCGAACGCATATTGATATACGATGGCGAAATGATGCTGGGAACCTGGCAGGCAATCTACTTCTGCGAATTTGACGGCCCGCGTACTCGACAGGTGATCGTGCAGATCATGGGACAGTAAGATGAGTTTCTGGCTAATGGAAGTCTTTTTACGACAAGAGCGTACCGGATCGTTTGTGGACGGCACTTCCTGCGCAAAAAATTGGCGAGGGAGTGGGGCCGTCTGGGGGGGAAAACGGATTCCCACGTAGCCTCGCCGAGGTTTATAGAAAAGCGATAATACTCACCGCCTATCTTTCGACTATGTCCTTTATATCGGCCCATACACTGCAAGTCAACAGAAAAAGTGAAATATTTGTGATTTTTTGCCTATGTTTGTACAATTCTCGGATTTTGGGGCATTTTAGTCACTGTGGGCCTTGCAGATAGCCCAAATTGACCATACAATGAGCAAACTGGATTGTTGAAATGGAGACCAACACGGATGTCAAAGACAAAGCAGGAAGGCGTACTTGGCAAGATCGTGGATAATGCCAGGGACGTTTATGATAAAATTATCGCGTACAAGAAACCGACGATGGCCACCCCGGTTCGATCGCTGGCAAATGTGAAGTATCTGCCTAAAAAAGGGCATTTTGAGATGATCGGGAGGACCAAGTCCCGGACGCTGACGGTCAGTACCGTTAAGACATTTGCCCAGACGCTCAAGATGATGGCCTTGTCCAAGGAACTGATCGAAAAAGACGACATGGCCACCAAGCGAGAGGCCTATTACATCTCCAAGAACTGGGGCAAGGCGGGATTTGACGAACAGCCGGAATCCGATACGATCATGGATGATATCGAGGCGATGTTCGGCGTCAACCGCGAGCAGCTTAAGTTTATCCCGGAGGAAAAGGGCGGGGATGTCGCCGGGAAGCTGATCGTGATCGATCACGACGCCTCCGGAAAATCCCTCAAGATCGACTGCACCAAGTTTGGATCGGGGGCCTATTCGATTCCGATCGATGTCGAGCACCTCAAGTTCCAGTCCGACGCCAAATTCATCCTGGCGATCGAGACGGCCGGGGCGTTCCAGCGACTGGTCAAGTATGACTATTGGAAGAAAGTCAACTGCATCCTGATCAGCATGGGGGGCGTTCCGACGCGGGCATGTCGTCGGTTCATTCGTCGGCTCAGCGACAGTCTGAGGATCCCCGTCTATGCTTTTGTCGATGGCGATCCGTATGGTTACTTTAACATCTATCGAACGCTGAAAGTCGGTTCCGGTAATGCCGTACACCTCAACGAATATTTCTGCGTGCCCCAGGCGTCCTTCCTCGGCGTTACCCCGCAGGATATCAGGGACTACAAGTTGCCGACGCATCCCCTGAAAGACGTGGATATCAAACGAGCCAGGGATGCGTTGAAAAACGATCCCTTCGTCAAGCATCACAAACCCTGGCAGGAGGCGATCAATCAGATGTTGAATATGGGCCAGCGTGTCGAACAACAGGCCTTCGCCAAGCATGGTTTGGAATTTGTCGTGACGACCTATCTGCCCGAAAAACTGGCTCATCCGGAGAAATTTTTACCGTAAGAATCTCTGGCGGGATTGGCTGGGATCGGATAGGATGATGAGCGGATACGTCATCGACCGGATGCACGCGGGAACCTATGGGCCATGAGCAAAATCGCCGATAAACTCAAGATCGTTCGGGACAACATCGCCGCCGCCTGCGCCCGCGCGGATCGCAATCCCGAAAAGATTCAACTGGTTGTGGTCACCAAGACCGCCCAGATGGATGACATCAAGGAAGTGATTCGCCTGGGGCAAATCCATCTGGGTGAAAACCGTGCACAACATCTCAAGCAGATCGCCGAAGAGATCGACCAATACCTCGCCGAAAACAAAAACGATCCTCAAATCCCGGACAAGGTCCACTGGCACATGATCGGTCATCTCCAGCGGAACAAAACCAAACTTGTTCTGAAGGTGGCTTCGCTGATTCACTCGGTCGATACCCTCCGGCTGGCCGAGGAGATCAATTCCCTGTCGGCCAAACAGGATATCAAGACGGACATTCTGTTGCAGGTCAATTGCTCGGGGGAATCCCAGAAATCCGGAGCCCCCGTCGGGGCGGCGGTTCATCTGGCCGAACAGATCGTTACCATGCCCCAGGTGCGACTGGTTGGCTTGATGACCATGGCTCCGCTGACGCTGGACAAAGATGTGGTGCGGGCCAGCTTTGCCCGCGCTCGGGAGATCTTCGAGGAAATCCGCGGTGAAAAGATCGCCGGAAACAAATTCAGGCATTTGTCGATGGGGATGAGTCAGGATTATGAAATCGCCATCGAGGAAGGCGCCACCCTCCTGAGGATCGGGTCGGCGATCTTCTCGTAGTGGAGGCAGGTCGGCAGGGGGGAAAAGGATATGGGATTTCGTCGATAGGATATAGGACATAAAGGCCTTCGTCATCTGCTGGGTCGCAATTCAAACCCGGTTGTCCTTCCCGCGAAAGCGGGAATCCGGTCCCGGATCGAAACGGGCCATTTTCTTCCGGTTTCACCCGCAACCCACAACCAGAGACGGGCGATCGTTACTTCTCTAAATCCTCTCTCCAATATCCTGAATCCTGTTTCAGGGTTTGGATCCGATACAGTACAGCGACTTTTCCGTCCGGATGAAGATAGTACCCTGCGAGATCGCCGGACTGGCGCAGCATTTTTCCCCGAGTTCATTTTCCGCGACGAGCCGGTAGGAGGATCCGCTCTCGACGACGAATGTTTTTCCCTGTTCGGAAAGCAGATAGATTTTTCCCTCCGCCCAGACCGGCGAGGCGGAGAACTTGCCGCCGAGGCGCTTGCGCCAGATTTCCCCGCCGGTGCCGCCGTCAAGACATCGCAGGATTCCGGTCTCGGTGATCGAATAGAGATTGGGATTTACATATAACAGAGATGGAATGCGAGGAACATCTTCCGCGGTTTCCCATGCGATATGAGTTTGGGTGACATCGCCCTTGCCGTCGGGCCTGACCGCGCGGAGAACGCCATCGACAAAACCGGAACAGGCATAAATCAATCCGTCGCCGATGACGACCGACGGCACGGTACTATAGCCGGGATTGGCCGCCGTCCAGATCAATTCGCCGGTGCGAATGTCAAAGCCCTGCACGACATCACCGGTGGGGCTGATGAGCTGATCGACATCGCCGACTTTCAGGACATTCGGTGCGGCGTACCCGATCCGCGACATTCCGCGTTTGGCCTTCCACCGAATTTTACCCGAGGCCTTGTCCAACGCCAGGATCACCGCTTTATCCCACGGATCGTACAATCCGGGTTTGTTGTTAGCGCCGGGATTGGTATGGTCGAGCGCAACGAACACAGTATCCCCGTACACAATTGGCGACATGCCGAGTCCGTGCTCGCTGAAATACGGGAATTCCCGGTGCTTCCAAAGAACCTCGCCATCGAACGAGACCGCGGAAATCGTTCCATCTGCGGCAAGGGTATAGATCATCGATCCGTCCGTTACCGGCGTGGCTGTGGCGTATGTGTTGTTTGCGTGCCCCGCAGCGGCCGTCTGGCGAACGATTTCGTTGTTCCACAAAATCGAGCCGCTCTTGCGATCCAGGCAGATCAGCCGATAGGATTGACCATCTTCGGTAGCCGCCGTAACAAAGACACGATCATTCCAGACAATCGGCGATGACCAGCCATGGCCTTCGACGGTCGTTTTCCATGCGATATTGTCCGTTCGGTTCCATTGGATCGGCAAGTTGGTTTCACGGCTGATCCCTTGTCCGGTCGGTCCGCGAAATCGCGGCCAGTTCTCCGCCGTGGAGAACGAGCCGAACAAGAACACAGGTACGAAAATCCAATGAATTGATTTTCCCTTCAGGTTGTCAGACATCCGACGCACGGTACTCTCCGATCTCAGCGGGACGGGAATAGATGAGGTTAACTACTTTTGTCCGATGCAAAATAACGTTTTTTCGGAACGGATAAAAATATTGCCCTGCGAGATCGCCGGGCTGGAACAGCATTTTTCGCCGAGTTCGTTTTCAGCGACGAGTTTGTATTCGGAACCGGATTCCGCGACGAAGGTTTTTCCCTGTTCGGACAGTAGATAGATCTTGCCGTCAGCCCACACCGGAGATGCCGAAAATTTTCCGCCAAGCCGTTGCCGCCAAATTTCCTTGCCTGTAGCCCCGTCGAGACAACGGAGAACGCCGGCCTCGGTGAGGGTGTAGAGATTCGGTTTGACATACATCGGCGAAGGGATATGCGGCACATCATCCTCCGTTTCCCAGAGGATATGCGTCTCGGTCACGTCGCCGTTGCCGTCGGGGCGGACGGCACGGATCGCCGAGCTGCCGAAGCCCGAACACGCATAGACCAATCCATCTCCGATGACGATCGACGGCACCACACCCTCGCCGGCGCTGTGGGCCGTCCAGATCAATTCGCCGGTCTTGAGATCGAAACCCTGGATCACATCGCCGGCACTGCTGACCAACTGATCGGAATCGCCGACTTTCATGATATGGGGTACGGTATGAGCGATTCGCGACATCCCGCGTTTGCCTTTCCAACGGACTTTCCCGGAGGTCTTGTCCAGAGCGAGGATGAAGGATTGATCCCAGGGTTTTTGCCAGCCGATCAGTTTATCCGGGCCCTCGCTGCTGTAATCGAAAGCGGCAAGGATCAGATCACCATAGAGGATGGGCGATGTTCCCAATCCATGTTGACTGTAGAATTCAAATTCCCGGTATCTCCACAGGACCTTGCCGTCAAAGGAAGTGGCGGCGAAGGTCCCGTCGGCGGCAAGGGTGAAAATCGCTGAACCATCGGTCACAGGTGTGGCGGTCGCGTAGGAGTTATCCGGTTGCTTATACCCCGGCTTCTGGCGAAGGATCTCGTTGTTCCACACGATCGCCCCGCTCGTACGATCCAGACAGATCAAACGATAGGATTGTCCTTCTTCGGTCGCCGTCGTTACAAACACACGATCATTCCAGACAATCGGGGAGGACCAGCCCTGACCTTCGACGGCCGTCTTCCACGCAATGTTATCCGTCGAACTCCATCTCGTCGGGACATTCGTTTCGGCGCTGATCCCCTGTCGGCCTGGTCCGCGGAATCCCGGCCAGTTTTCCGCTGCGGCCCTCATGCTCACTCCCGCGATAATTCCGATGATCCATACGGATGGTATCCACGGATTACGACTCATGGTTCGATCTCCCGGATTCGTTTTCTTCCATTGTACAGGATCGGATTGCACGATCATGCGGTGAATAGACGATTTTCGGCAATCCTTCCATGCGGAAATCCTCGAAATTTTATTGTATCATCTTCCGGGTGAAAAACCGTTCAAATTTTCAAATCATTGGCAAATCAGGGCGGGATCGATAAGATAGGGGATACCAGGTTTTCCGGATCGGGGACGCCGATGGCATCGATCGAAATTCTGAATCTGACAAAATGGTACGGTTCATCGAGGGGAATCGAGGATATCTGTTTTTCCATCGAACCCGGAGAGATCTTCGGATACCTCGGTCCGAATGGATCCGGCAAGACCACGACCATTCGTTGCGCCATGGGATTATTGCGGGCCACAAGCGGGGGCGTTGTCATTCTTGAAGAACGCGTCGTAGCGGGCCAAGGCACGCGCCATTCTCGAATCGGATATCTGCCGGGCGAATTTCGCATCTGGCGGAGTCTTCGTGGAAGCCATTCCCTGGACTTTCTGGCCGGACTTGGACAGAGCCAATCGTGCCGACAGCGTCGCGAAGAACTGGCGAAACGACTGGATATCAATCTCCATCGTCCGGTCGGCGATCTGTCGAAAGGCAATCGCCAGAAGGTCGGCGTGATCTATGCGTTTCAACACCGGCCGGAAGTACTCATCCTTGACGAGCCAACGTCCGGGCTGGATCCTCTGATGCGACAGGTCGTTCTGGACCTGATCCGGGAATCGGCGGCGGGAGGCGCCGCGGTGCTTTTGTCATCGCATGATCTGGGAGAGGTAGCGGCAATCTGTCAGCGGGCGGCCATTCTCCGGGAAGGGCGGCTGGTGGAGGTGGCTCCGGTTTCCCGGATCGTTCGTCAGGGTCAGCAACGGATCAAGGTGTGGTTTACCGAGGGAAATCCCATTCCCAAACTGCCGGAGGAATTCATACCCTCGGTTCGGATCGTCGAACAGGATTCCACCCTGATGTGCCTGGCCCATCAGGGCCATACCCGTGAAATCCTCCAGTGGCTCTCCCCGTATCCCATCGATCGAATTGCGACGATTGAAACCTCCCTCGAAGAGGCATTTATGCAGTATTATCAATCGACGGAGGCGGATGCATTGCCGGGCCGTTCGGTTCACGAGGGAGGTACGCCATGAACCGTCGAATGAATGGAGGTCCGATGATCCGGCTTCTGGGATTCTGGTTTCGGAGGATTCTTCCGGGCTGGTTTCTGATCGGGCTTATGATCTTTCTAATCCAGATCGCTATATGCGGAATTGTACATGACAACGAGAGAGTTAAAAATCTTCTGGATTTCATGGACATCCTTCCATCCATTGTTAAATCCGCATTGGGCGGCGAATCGCTCCGGATGGGAAACTTCGCGGCCCTGATCGCCATGGGATATCATCATCCGTTGGTTTTGCTGTTGTATATGCTGTTTGCGGTGGGGACCCCGACAGCCCTGCTTACCGGCGAGGTTCAGACCGGAACGATGGAATTGATCCTGAGCTGCTCTGTCAGCAAGTTTCAGGTCTATGTCTGTGCGGGAATACTGACGATGGGCGGGATGTTCGCGCTGGTCGGGGTCATGTATTCGGGAACGATCGCGGGGACGCATATTTATCATTTTCCAAAGCCGGTGGACCTGTGGATATTCTTCCGTCTGGCGGTGAATGGGGGCCTGATGGCCAGTACTGTCGGGGCGATCGCCCTGGTATCGGCGGCGACATTTTCGCGACGGAACATCGCCGTCGGCGTGACGGTGGTCTATCTGGTTGCCAATTATTTTGTATCGGTGACGTCGGAATGGTGGCCGGTGATGAAACCCTTCGGACCGTTCAGTTTGTTTCATTACGTTGGGCGGTCGGGAATTGGAAGGGGATGGCCGGTTACGGATATGACGATTCTCGCCGCGGTGATGATCGTCGCGGCCGTGGCGGGAGCCGTAGTCTGGCAGCGCAGGGATCTTCCTCTATAGCAATATAGTCGATCTTGCGGATCTGTTTACTGAAGATATATCGAAGCGATGACATTGACGCCATTGAAGAAAGCATGGACAAAAATACCGCGGAGTAACGAGCCGCTTTTTTCATACGCGTAGCCGATTCCGCAGCTTAAAACAAAGATCGCCGGCCAGTGCATGGAAGGATGCAACACCGCGAAGAGGCCCGAAGTGATCAGAATGGCCGGCCATACTCGACCGAGAAAACTGCGGAGGAGGGTTTGAAACATTCCCCGGAATATCATCTCTTCAAAAATGGGGACAACGACAATCGCGCTGATAATCAATACAAGAGTCTGTATCCACGTTGTGCTGGCGGAAATTGCCGTCAGCGCCGGATTTTCCTGAAACTGAAAATGGGAACCGGCCATCTTCTGTCCGAGAAAAACGACAGCGCCGATGGAGAGGAGGACCAGCGGATAGATCGCAAGAAGATTGATCAAAGCCGCCGGAATATCTTGAAAAATGGTTTTGGGATGGATTCCCAATCCTTTGATCCCCCGGGCAAAACAGATATGACCCGACCAGGCGATCAAGGCGATAACAAACAAATCGATTCCGATCATGATCACATACTGAACCAGAGTTTGCAGATCCTTCGGAGCATGGCCAAACGTCCACGTAACGAGGTCGTTGGCGAGCAGGGCGGTAAGAAGGATCCACAGACCGATCAGGGCAAACGGCAGGGCGAAGGGCATTCGATTTCGCCGGACCGGACAACCGGCCAACGACAGAGGACCCCGAAAATGCACAATCCAGACCGCCAATAGAATGATTCCAGGAACACAGATCAGTCCCAGGATCATTTCCTCGGGTCCCAGTTGCAGACCGAATTCCTCCAACGGCTCTTTAATACGATTCCATGTCTTCATCGACGATCGAATCCGATTCTGCCTGAATTTACCTTGAGCATCAACGGCCTGGCGTCCGATAGATACGAATATGCCCCCGCTGATAATCTCCGGAAGGGCATATTGTTTGTAGTCACTACCCTTTGAGTTTGCAAGGAAAATCGATATGGACATATTTGAAATCGAGGGACCGGTTCGCCTCCAGGGCACGATTCACGTCAGTGGTTCGAAGAATTCGGCGCTGCCGATCATGGCGGCAACGATTCTCGCACCGGGCCGATCCTCCATCCGTGGCGTTCCCAATCTGGCGGATATATCCGTTCTCAAGGATCTCTTGAACAGTCTCGGCGTCAAAGCCGAGCGTCAGGGTGACGATTTCAGTATTGATACAACGGTAATCGATAATCCTGTCGGGCATTATGATATCGTACGCAAAATGAGGGCCAGCATTTGTATTCTGGGTCCGCTCCTTGCCCGTTGCGGCAAGGTCAAGATTTCCATGCCCGGGGGCTGCTCCATTGGCGATCGTCCGGTGGATATCCATCTTCGGGGTATCAAGGAAATGGGGGCAACGATTCATCTGGAAAATGGGTACATCGTTGCCGAAGCCCCGAAAGGGGGTCTTCGTGGAAAACGCATTTTTCTTGGCGGACCCTTTGGCTCGACGGTTCTTGGGACCGATAATATCATGATGGCTGCTACTCTGGCTAAGGGAACGACCGTTATTGAAATGGCCGCTTGTGAGCCGGAAGTGGTGGATCTGGCCAATCTGCTCAACGCCATGGGAGCGAAAATCAGCGGAATCGGATCGCCGCGTTTGGTTGTTGAGGGCGTCAAATATCTTACTCCCGTGGAATACAAGGTTATTGGTGATCGTATCGAGGCCGGAACCTTCATGGTTGCGGCCGCAATGACCGGCGGGAGGGTAGAGATTCAAAACTGCCAACTCGATAATATGGGAGCGGTTGTGGACCGGATGGAAAATATCGGGGTCCGCATTGATCCCGTTTCCGGCGGATGTATCGTATCCCGCAAGGGAAGATTACAGCCGGCCGACATTACGACACAACCCTATCCGGGTTTTCCAACTGACCTGCAGGCACAATTCATGGCGATGCTCGCCCTGGCCGATGGCAATAGTATCATTACGGAAAAGATTTTTCCCGATCGCTTCATGCATGTCGCCGAGTTGAGCCGTATGGCGGCCAATATTCGGAAGGAGGGCTCAACGGCGATTGTTGCCGGTGTCAAAAAACTGATAGCCGCTCCGGTAATGGCCTCCGATCTACGCGCGTCTGCTGCTCTTGTCCTTGCGGGGCTTGCGGCCGAAGGAACCACGATCATCAACCGCGTGTATCACATTGATCGCGGTTATGAAAGCATTGAGAAAAAGCTTAATCCTGTCGGGGCGAAAATCGCACGGAAGAGTGTATAATTCATTTACGTAGTACGGATCGATAAACTTTATGTCATATCGGATCGGAAATTCCATAAGCGGATTCCTTTGAAGGCATCCGGATTATTCCGCCCTTAATGAGGATTTTCCTTATGTTGAGACGAGAATCGTTCGATATAAAGGATGTTGCAGGAAATGCCGGTTTTCAAATTCATTGTAAGAAAGATGACTGGTCGCACGTAGCAGCCGAGGATCCAAGCCGGCTTCCGGGTGGGCGCTAAAGACCATTGACTTGGCGAAGCAACTTCGGAGACTTGTTGGAAACAACAAGTCTCTTTTTTATTGGATAGGAAACGGCAACCGCATCCCGATCCGGAAACCGAACTTCCATCCGATCAGGAAATCGCGAATTCCTTTTTTCGGGAGTTCATCTGGGCTTTGAGGCGGGCAATGATGGAGGAGTGCATCTGAGAGACCCGCGATTCGGACAGATCCAGGGTTGCGCCGATTTCTTTCATCGTCATTTCTTCATAATAATACAACACGATAATCAGGCGTTCGGCTCGGGTGAGCCCCTTGGTTAATAGTCCTTTAAGATCGCGTTTCTGGGCCTCCACAACCGGATTTTGGCTTCGTTGATCTTCAATGACATCAATCTCGCGTATGTCCTTTTCGCCGTCGTTCTCATTAAATTTATTGCTTAGCGAGACCAGGCCGATGGCATTGGCATCCCGTTGCAATCGACGGAACTCTTCCATATCCAGGCCGAGTTCCTTGGCGATTTCCAAATCGGTCGGGATTCTGCCATGATGGGCTTCGAGAGTCTGCATGGCCCGTTCGAGCTGATGCGCCCTGGCACGAACCAGCCGGGGTACCCAATCCATGCTTCGTAATTCGTCGAGAATCGCGCCGCGAATCCGTGGCGTACAATAGGTTTCAAACTTGACGCCCCTTTCCGGATCGAAAGCATCGATGGCATCCATCAGCCCAAAGATTCCGGCGCTGATCAGATCGTCGAGTTCAACTTTATCGGGAAGTTTAACATAGATTCGCTCGGCGGTGTATTTGACCAGGGGAAGATAATGTTCCATCAGGAGGTTTCGGGCGTTCTCGTCCCGTTTCGCAAAGAAGCTACGCCATACTTCTTCGATGTTGACCGCTCTGGCTGTCTTCATCATAAAAAAACCTCCATGTTCTTGTATTACTCAGAAGGGCCAATGTATCCGTCCGATAAATAACCGTTTGTCGGACGAAATCTTTGGGGCAGTTTCGCCCATTCCTATCGACCAGCACGCTTGTATCGGCAAAAGGTCGATGCGGGTTTAGAAAAACCAGTTGACCACTTTCTGAAATAAGCTTTCCGTGCTTTGATTGGCGACGACTCCTCGAACCAGCCGGGCCGTCATGGCCACTAAGCTGGCGGTGATCTTTGACCTTGGATAAGCCAATACCACCGGTTCCCGTGCTCGTACGGCCGCCGATACATGATCATCTTTACATAAAACAGCCGCCTCATAGACGGGGGTATTTAGAAACCGCCTCGCCACATCGGCAATCTGCCGATAAATAATCTTTCCTTCCGCGACCGAAGCCGCCATGTTCACCACCAAGCTGATTCGTCCCGAGTACCGGCGCCCCGACAGAACCTTGATTATTGCGTATGCATCCGTCATTGCGGGGGGTTCCGGCGTTGTCACCACCAGGACATGATCCGCCGCCATGCAGAAACAGAGAACCGAGTTATGGATTCCGGCTCCCGTATCGATGACAACCATATCGGTTTGATTCTGAATGGCTTGAAGTTCTTCCATCAATCGGTTTCGTTGGAATTGGCCGAGGTTGGCCAGTTCCTCGATTCCGGAACCTCCGCAAATCACTTCCACTCCCGCGGGGCCGATTTGGATAATTTCTTCCAGCGTTTTCCGGCCGGATACCACATGGGATAAGTTATGCCGACCGTTAATGTTCATGACCACATCGAGATTGCCGAGCCCCAGATCGGCGTCGAGCAACACAACCCTTCGATTCGATGACGCCAGACAAATTGCCAGATTCGCCGCAATATTTGTCTTGCCGACGCCTCCTTTTCCGCTGGTCACGGCCAGGACTTGCCCTCGCCCTTCCTGACGGGCCATCATCTGATGCAGGTATTCCGGGCGATGATCGCTCATAGTCTCCGCTCTCAAACCAATGCCCCAAATACGGAAAGTAAAAAATCCAAACCGTCAGGGGGCGCCATATCAAGGTTCAGTATTTTTTTTTCCGCAACAATGCCAACGCCAGCTTCCGGTTCAGCCAATTTTCCGATAACTTGTGAATTTGATAATCGACATAGTCTTTGGGACTGGTTCGCAACAGACACCCGGCCTGAGAATCTTCAACGGGCGACAATTCAAATTCTCCTTCCGGACCAAACTTGATCGTATCCGAGTCGCACAACATCAGACGTTGATTACAAATGTGTTCGGATAATGCGATGGTCATCACCTGGGCAAATCCATCGGTATCCAAATCCATCGGCGTATAATCGTTCCGGTTCATCTCCACGATGTTTCGGGTCAGCAAGGATTTCCTTCGTTCGGTGAATTCCAGAATCTTATTCAGCACGTCTGTTACATTATCCGTAATGACAGCAGATACGTTCATAAGTCGATCGTCCTAATGGGTTTCAACTCGGGAATTCGTGTCCATGTGGGCCAAACGATTCGCAGGTTTCATCCGTCAAAATCCGACGGATTTCGGCCAGAGTTTTTGTCTTGCGCAATTCCAGGATTTTTGCCAGCCGTTCAAAAACGGATTCGTCATACAATCGGTGTCCCCCTTCCGTCCAGTCCGTTTCCGGTAACAAGCCCATCGTAGTGTAGTTATGAATTGTCTGGCGGGTAAAAGGTGTGCACCGTACAACTTCGCCGATCCGGTACAGCTTCATCGGCGCCTTCAGTCCCAAGTCCCTTTTCGTGTTTGAAAATGCCATGCACGACCGTTCATCTATTGTTGCGATCATCAATTCCGATCCGTATTCGGATTGGAACGTATGCAGTTGTTTCCGTTTCTGTCAAAAGATGTTCATGGGCAAAATTGCATTTTACATTTTGCAAAATGTAAAATACAATGGCAATGTAGTCAAAGGAATTTTTGTAATTTTCATAAAAATCTTTTCCGATCAAGGTTTCTCGTTAGAAATCCGGGTTTTGAACGAAAATCCTGCCGGAGAATAATGCAATGACCGGTAACGTCCGATAACAAGATGAACGGGGTGATTGGGGTTAAAACGTGAATTCAAAATACTTTGATCTCGTCTATTCATGGATAGTTGCGGGAGGTACGGTATAATTACGAAAACGCGAAAACCGGAAGGAATTATTGTATGTGCGTAAATAAATATATTTATATATATAAAATATGTATATGCCTTTTTGCTTCTATATGGATTGGGGCATCATCCGGCTGTGGAAGCGCAAAAAAGGGGAAATTCACGGATGAGCAGATGGACCGGTTTCCCCTGGCTCCCCGGTACAACCTGCCGCAGCCAACGGGTGGAATGGTCCTCAGCGTCAACACGGAAACGATCACGATCGACGAAATCGTTTTTCCCCTGAATGAATCCCTGGGAAAACTGGCGACGACGAATTCCTATGAGGCCTTTCGTCTCCGAGCCAAACCTCCGATCCAGTACGCCGTCCGCGAAAAAATCATCGATATTCTTTTGTATCAGCAAGCCAAATCCAAAGCGCCCGAAAATATCGATGAAGCGCTGGACAAGGCCGTCGAAATGGAAGTGAACCGTTTCGTGTCCGAGTTCGGGAATAATTATGCTCAGGCCCATGCTTCCCTTGCTGAAATGGGCATGGATTGGAAAGGTTTTCGTGATTATCAGCGCAAGTATCTTTTGATCCAATCCTATATTTCTTCGGAGCTGAAAGACGAGAAACGGATCACGCATGACGAACTGATGGAGTACTATCACTCCGTGAAGGCCAAACGGTTTGAATGGCCCGGTACCCTGCAATTCCGCGTTATCGATATCGTACCGAACAAGTTGAAGGCCGATCAGATTCGTTCCGATCAGGGTGAAACGCCTTCTCAAGCGGCCGTCCGAATCGCCAACGAACTAAAGGAGCAAATCCGTCGAGGGGAAGATTTTTCCGATCTGGCCAAACAACATTCTCACGATCACCGAGCGTCTCTCGGAGGATTATGGTTGCCCATCAAAACGGGTACCGGATCGCTGTCAAAGCCCTACGATCAACTGGAAGCCGAAGCCGAGAAAATGGAGGTAGGCCAGACGGCAGGACCGATCGAAGTCGAAGGGCATGTTTTTCTTATATATCTGACGGAGAAAATAGCGGCCGGTACACGAAGTTTCAGCGAAGTCCAGACAATCCTCGAGGCCGAATACAAACGGTTGCAGAAGAAAAAACGATACGACGACATGCTGGACAAAGTGATCGCCCGAGCGGACATCCGGGACATGGATCGTTTCATCGATCACTGTACGATGGAGGTCTATCGACGACACCAAATGGGCGGGGGAAACTAAGGGTGCGGATTTCCGAAAACAAGGCGGAGCATACGTTCATCGGGAAATCCATCGAGGGACGATCGCGGAATTCGTCCTGGGAAGGGCGATACACATGCAGTTAGCGCATGGAATCGATCTGGTGGATTTTTCCAGGATTGAATCCATGATTGAGCGGCATGGAGATCGGTTTCTACATCGGGTCTTTACACAAAGGGAACAGGCCGAGGCCGACAGCGTGAAAAACCGGATCGAAAAACTGGCGGGTCGTTTCGCCACCAAGGAAGCGGTCATGAAGCTGATTGGAACCGGCTGGCGCGGCGGTATCGCCTGGACGGACATCGAAGTCACAAACGGTCCGATGGGCGATCCTCGTGTTACAGTTAGCGGCGAAGTCCGTCGGCTGGCGGATCAGGCGGGAATCGGGGATATCGCTCTCAGCATTACGCATACCGCTCAGTTCGCCATCGCCTCCGTTGTCGCGATTCGGAAGCGGTCATGATCTCTGCGGAATATGATTGTATTGTCGTAGGCGCTGGTCACGCAGGAGCGGAAGCCGCATGGGCTTGCTGGCGGTTGGGTATCAAGACGGCATTGGTCACCATGCGTCGCGATACCATCGCCAAAATGAGTTGTAATCCCGCCATCGGGGGGCTGGCCAAAGGGCAAATCGTGCGCGAGATCGACGCCCTCGGAGGCCTTATGGGCGAGGCGATCGATGCAACCGGTATCCAGTATCGGATTCTCAATCGATCCAAGGGGCCGGCCGTACAAAGCCCTCGTGCACAGGCCGACAAGTATCAATACAAGGACTTTATTCGCCATCGTCTTGAATCCGCTTCGGGACTGGAAATCATCGAGGGTATCGCCGCGGACGTGTTAGTGAACAATCGCCAAATCAGCGGGATCGCTCTCAAGGATGGCCGCGTTCTGCGTTGTGCCGCCGTCATCCTAACCACCGGAACCTATCTTCGCGGCGTTCTGCATTGTGGCAATGAACAGTGGCCCGGCGGCCGTCTCGATGAACCCGCCAGCAACGAACTGAGTGACTGTCTGCGTAAACTCGGGCTGAGGCTTGGACGACTGAAAACCGGTACGCCGGCACGATTGGCGGGCGATTCGGTGGATTACGGTCGTCTCGAGCGCCAGGATGGTGATGTTCGGCCGGCGCCTTTCTCGTTTCTTACGGATCGAATTGATCGTCCACAGATTCCCTGTTGGATTACCTATACCCATCCGGCCATTCACCAACTTCTTCGCGACAACCTGCACCGAGCTCCGATGTACTCCGGACAGATTCAATCCATCGGGCCTCGATATTGTCCCAGTATTGAAACCAAAATCATGCGATTTGCCGATAAAGATCGGCACCAAGTGTTTTTGGAGCCGGAAGATATAAATATTACCACCCTGTATTGCAATGGGATCAGTACGTCGGTTCCCAAGGATGTCCAGGATGGCATGATTCGGATGTTGCCCGGTACAGAAAATGCACGGATTGTTCATTATGCCTACGCGATTGAATACGACTACTGCCCGGCGGAACAATTGAAGATCAACCTTGAAACGCGAACAATCGACGGGCTTTTTCTGGCCGGGCAGATCAACGGCACCAGCGGCTATGAAGAAGCCGCGGGCCAGGGTCTTCTTGCCGGAATCAACGCCGCGCGAAAACTCGCCTATCAGGAACCCTTGATTCTCGGTCGCGATCAGGCCTATATCGGCGTAATGATTGACGACCTTCTTACCCGGCCGATCGATGAGCCGTATCGAATGTTTACCTCGCGGGCGGAGTACCGACTGACCTTGCGATCGGACAACGCAGACCAGCGACTGACTCCCATCGGCCGGGACATCGGTCTGGTCGATGCCCATCGATGGAAGCGTTTTCAGGATAAGCGATCGGCGATGAATCGACTGCGCGATTGGTTGCAGTCAAACCGTATCCGGGGATTGAGTTATTGGCAACAACTGAAACAACCGGACAATCCTCTCGTAACGGAGATGCGCCGACATCCTGAATTGGCGACGATGAATTGGTCTGACGAGGTCTTTGAAACGGTATTGATTGAAGCAAGGTATGAAGGATATCTGGCGCGTCAAAGCCGCCAGATCGAGCAATTTCGTGATCTGGAAAACATCCGCCTTTCGGAGGAGATGGATTACAGCGACATACCGCATCTCCGGTTTGAGGCCAGGGAAAAACTTTCTCGTCATCGACCAAGCAACCTCGGCCAGGCCGGCCGCATCGGCGGGATTACTCCGGCGGATATTATGGTTCTGCAGATCGATTTAAAAAAACGCCGGTCCAATCGATCCGGCCGTGTCGATACCGCCTCCTGATGTATCGATGCGGGTCGGAAGTCACGTGGCGGATTTATAGATAAAGGAGATTGACATGAAATGGATTTGTATATTCTTGGTCGTAGCTGTAGGATTGATCGGATGCGATTCCAAACCGAAAGAAGCGATCGAAGTGCCCGAAGATCTGATGCGCGAAATCGCATTGGATATCGCCCGGCAAACAATGAGAACCGAAGGGATGGAGATTCTATCGCAGATCAAAGAACAAATCGTCGAGCAAGCCCGGCAAGAGGCCCGGAAGGTCGCTCAGCTTGTCGCCGCTGAAACGACCAATCAACAGATCGTCGATGACTTCCGAATGATAATGGAACAATCACAACGAAAAACCGAGGCGATGATTGACAAGTTGAAAAAACGAATTGAAAATACTCATTCTGATACGATAACATCGAATGATAAGGAGACGATATCGACAGAGCGAGCGGATACAAAATAATCAACCAGCGGCGGCTCATTTATCGTTTGTCTTGATCGAGTTGTGTAGGAAATGTTATCCGGTGGATTGGGACAGAAACGAAATGACGCCACAAACAGAAGACGAAAAATCCGATATTATACCCCTTGCATTTTTCTGTAATCGCAGGTAACATACATGTTTTGGTATTGGTTTCATCGGGTAGGTAGCTCAGTTGGTAGAGCAACGGACTGAAAATCCGTGTGTCGGCGGTTCAAATCCGCCCCTGCCCATTCCCCTAACTCCTTATCCCCTAATCACTTAGAAAACTTATTCAACCTCTTATGTATTCACTATACCCCTCCAAAACACCCTTTTGCGTCCCAAATGCGTCCCTTTTTTTCTACTGACCAGTACTGAGCCAGTCCAATTTGTGTCATATTTTGAAGAATTTTTGAAAAAGTAAAAAAAATAATAGGAGAATTATGAGGTCGAGAAAGAGAGGGGACAGTTTGAGAAGGTTGACTGAAATAATGTACTATTTCCACGGGATCCAAGGGACAAATTTCATAGGACTTATCTGATGATAACTGGACAGAAGGGAACTGTAATTATTGTGACAGTTGAGATTGTTGAATTGAACCTACTCCATGAGAACATTGATATGCCACTGAAAATAGTGGGATCTTTCTGATTAAAAGACTCCTGGATTTTACCCATTTCCTGTTTTTCTTCCTCTGACAGCTGGGAAATGATCCAAGCCATCTTTGTTATCAGAAATGCATATTCTGCTGGGATCGTCTGATCTGGAATGATCGTTGTGTTCCTTTGAGTCCCCTTCCAGGTCGTCTCCAGTTTTGAGTTCATCTGTCCTTTTTTTGATCCGGTTTCAAGGGTCCGGTCCGGCGTTTTGGGGGCGGATAAAAATGGATTATGGGATGGAATTGTCCGTAGCAGGTTTGGTATAATGTTGCTGTCTATGATCGACATCGAAGCAGAGGAGAATTTGGACGGAGAGGTATGGATATGCACGACAGAGAGCCATTTCCCGGAGATGACCCTGCGGTCGTGAAGGGCCGAAAAACCGAATCCAACGGCGCCGTTGTGGCAGAAAAGGGGTGATGTATGAAAACGATGATTGTATCCATTCTCCTGATAGCGTTGATGACCACGACGGCCTGGGCGGAGATTCCCCACTGGATGATCAAGGAATGGGTTTCGCCGCAGTCGCCGCCGGTTCTGTCGGGGGCGGGAGGGGTTTACAAAGAGAAAGTACTTTATTATATGGGTCTGGATGGCGACCTGAATCGGGGTCTGTATGCCTTCGACTACTTCACGGAGACCTCCACGCTCATTCTGCAGTCCGAGGAAATCGTTTCTCTGCACGATGTATCCGGCAAGTACATCCTATATTCTACAACACCACCACCAAGAAAAGACCTTTGGCTGTTTGACGGGAGTACCCACCAAGTGATCCTTGCCTACGATGCGAATCGGTGGTTTCAGGCCGTCAAAATATCGGACGATTATGTTGTCTTTCAGCATTCCTACGGTACCTTGGGTAACGGTGTTTTTCTTTATAGTATTGCCTTGGGGACGATCACTCAACTCAATGACCCGGATGACGGTCCCTCTGTCAACCCGCCCGATATCGATTACCCCTTTGTTGTTTGGCAACAATTTTATACATCAGCTAAGGGGACTATCGTTATCTATAATATTCAGACCGGTATGCGCAGCTATACGGCTCCGGGGTTTCCGGACCATGATGGCTGGGCCGACAGTATGTGCCGCATTGGATATCCTTATGTCATCTTTGAACGGCGCCTTCGTGATGATGACAGGGTCCTTCTGTCGCAGGGAGTCTTCGTCCATGATCTCCGGTCGGGTGCCACCTCAGCTCTCCAAGAGGGGCTGGGTGGCCGCGCGTTGGGGGCCTCGGAGGGTAATGTTCTCTGGCAGGAGTATCTTGCCGGTCAACCCGGGCCTCTTTGGTTCGGGGATGGTAACCAGAAGGTTCGGATTCGCTATACCGATGCTGTCGAATGGGCGTATTTTCTCGATGGTGCCGAACTCTTGGGTTCGACAATACGGTTTATGGTAAAGGATGAAGATGCAATACGGTATAAGCACTTCATCGCCATTGCGGAGGCGGACACGGATGGCGACGGGCTGCCCGACAGTTGGGAGACCAAAGGGATTGACATCAACGGCGACGGGGTCATCGATCTGGACCTGCCGGCGCTGGGGGCCGACCCGCGGCACAAGGATTTGTTTGTGGAGGTGGACCGGATGGCAGGCGTGCCGTTCCAGCGAAGCGCCCTGGACATCGTGCGGACCTCGTTCGCCAACGCGCCGGTGTCCAATCCCGATGGCCTTAACGGCATCGACCTGCATATCCAGATTGACGAGTTCGTCCCGTTCCAGGAGTTCATCGATGACGCGTTCACCGACTTCCAGGCCATCAAGGAAGATTCCTGGGGAACGGTGCTGGAGCGTAACCACGCGACCAACGCGGAGAACATCCTGAAGGCCAAGAAGCGGGCGTTTCGCTACTGCCTGTTCGCCAACAAATTCCCCTCCGGGTCCGTCGGCCGCGGCGAGATGCCGGGTAATGATTTCGTGGTGACGATGGGGGGACTTCCGGCGGCGATCCAGACCGAGCATGAGCTGGCGACGACCTTCATGCACGAATTGGGGCACAACCTCGGCCTCAACGAGGGCGGCGGGGACGACATCCTGTTTAAGCCCAACTATGTCAGCGTGATGAACTACGGCTTTGGCGAGTTTGAGGAAGACTGGACAGGCGACCTCTTGATCCCGGACTTCTCGCGGGAGGTGATGCTGCCATTAGATGAGTCGAATCTGGACGAGACGATCGGGATCGTCTCGCGAAGGACGCCGGATGTATGGAGCTTCTTCGGCCTGACCGACCCGAACGGGGTGCATCAGGGGATTGAGCGGGTGCTGCTGAACTCGCAGCCGTGCGACTGGAACGGCAACTATGACCTGACGGAGGTCGGGGTGGAGATGGACCTGACGTGGCTGTATCCGCACGACCCCAACTGCAATCCGCAGACGCCGGGGCAGATTCTCAACGGGTATGATGACTGGGCGAACCTCCAGCTTGCCATCGGGACGACGGGGGCGTTTGAAGACCGGGTGGTGGCGAATCTGGAGGTCCAGCCGATGACGGTGGAGGTTCGGAACTGGCTGCGGGAGCAGGTTCCGCATAGACCGATGCTGGCGGATGTGACCGGGGACCGTCGGATCGATCTGGAGGACTGGGCGGCCTTTGCCGTCGAGTGGCGCCGCGAGAAGTGCGGGACCTGCGGAGGCGCGGACCTGACGGGGGATGGGAACGTGATGTTGGACGATCTGGCCATCCTGGCCCAGCGCTGGCTCAAGGGCATCTAAATCCGCTACGGGAAGGGAGACAACCATGAAAACGAGGTGGATGCTGTGCGGCACGATTGCGGTGGTGATGATATCCACGAGGGCCTGGGCGGAGATTCCCATTTGGACGATCAAGGAATGGGTTGCGCCGCAGTCGCCGCCGGTTGCGGACGGGGGAATATTCAAGGAGAAGTTCTATTATATGGGTCTGGATGGCGACCTGAATCGGGGTCTTTACGCCTATGATTACTTCACCGAGACCTCCACGCTCATTTTGCAGAGCGAGGAGATTCGTTATCTCGTAGATGTATCGGACAAGTCTATTTTGTATTCTCGTGAATACCGCCAAAAAGACCTTTGGTTGTTTGATGGGAGTACCCACCAAGTGATCCTTCCCTATGATGCGAATCGGTGGTTTCAGGCCGCCAGAATATCGGGGGACTACATTGTCTGGCAGGGTACAACGCCGCCCAGTGGACTTGTTAATAACTACCTCTACAGCATCGCCACTGGAATGATCACTCAGCTCAATGACCCGGACAACTACTACCAATCGTTAGGGCCGCCGAGCATGGATTATCCATATATTGTCTGGAATGAGTGGGGTGGGGTTCTGATCTATAACATGCAGACGGGCATCCGTATCAACACACGCCCGGCGGGAATTATTGGGAGAGATGAAAAATGCACGGTATCGTACCCATATGTTGTCTTTGAGCGTGTCCTGTACGAATGGGACGATGTACTTGAGTACTATGTGAAGAGTTATGATGCCGTTCTGGCCAGAGACCTTCGTACGGGGGGCACGATCCCCCTCAGCGAAGTTCATGGGATCGGAGGATCCTATGGTGGTATCATTACTTCCATGGGTAATGTCGCCTGGACGCAGTACTCCATTGCGGATCAGAAAACATATCTTTACTTCTGGGATGGCAGGGAAACGGTCTTTGTCCCTACTCCGGGCAGTGTGCAATACTTGACGGGGATTTTCGGACCCCATCTGCGTTTTACTATAGCAGCCGAGAATTATATTGCCCTGGCCGAGGCGGATACGGACGGCGACGGGCTGCCCGACAGTTGGGAGACCAAAGGGATTGACATCAACGGCGACGGGGTCATCGATCTGGACCTGCCGGCGCTGGGGGCCGACCCGCGGCACAAGGATTTGTTTGTGGAGGTGGACCGGATGGCAGGCGTGCCGTTCCAGCGAAGCGCCCTGGACATCGTGCGGACCTCGTTCGCCAACGCGCCGGTGTCCAATCCCGATGGCCTTAACGGCATCGACCTGCATATCCAGATTGACGAGTTCGTCCCGTTCCAGGAGTTCATCGATGACGCGTTCACCGACTTCCAGGCCATCAAGGAAGATTCCTGGGGAACGGTGCTGGAGCGTAACCACGCGACCAACGCGGAGAACATCCTGAAGGCCAAGAAGCGGGCGTTTCGCTACTGCCTGTTCGCCAACAAATTCCCCTCCGGGTCCGTCGGCCGCGGCGAGATGCCGGGTAATGATTTCGTGGTGACGATGGGGGGACTTCCGGCGGCGATCCAGACCGAGCATGAGCTGGCGACGACCTTCATGCACGAATTGGGGCACAACCTCGGCCTCAACGAGGGCGGCGGGGACGACATCCTGTTTAAGCCCAACTATGTCAGCGTGATGAACTACGGCTTTGGCGAGTTTGAGGAAGACTGGACAGGCGACCTCTTGATCCCGGACTTCTCGCGGGAGGTGATGCTGCCATTAGATGAGTCGAATCTGGACGAGACGATCGGGATCGTCTCGCGAAGGACGCCGGATGTATGGAGCTTCTTCGGCCTGACCGACCCGAACGGGGTGCATCAGGGGATTGAGCGGGTGCTGCTGAACTCGCAGCCGTGCGACTGGAACGGCAACTATGACCTGACGGAGGTCGGGGTGGAGATGGACCTGACGTGGCTGTATCCGCACGACCCCAACTGCAATCCGCAGACGCCGGGTCAGATTCTTAACGGCTATGATGACTGGGCGAACCTTCAGCTTGCGATCGGGACGACGGGGGCTTTTGAGGACCGGGTGGTGGCGAATCTGGAGGTCCAGCCGATGACGGTGGAGGTTCGGACGTGGCTGCGGGAGCAGGTTCCGCACCGACCGATGCTGGCGGATGTGACGGGTGACCGTCGGATCGATCTGGAGGACTGGGCGGCCTTTGCGGCACAGTGGCGCCGGGAGAAGTGCGGGTCTTGCGGAGGCGCGGACCTGACGGGGGATGGGAATGTGATGTTGGACGATCTGGCCATCCTGGCCCAGCGATGGCTCAAGGGCATCTAACCTTTTGTATAGGGTTTAATCCTTAATGCGCCACAGCAGACAGCCAAGATGGGGATTTGTAACAAGGGTGCTTGTCAATCGCTCATCGGATTGATGAAAAAACGCTCGACTTGACCTTGATTGCTCTTTGACAATCGAAAATGTGACCGATGTGTCCGGCGTCAATTATTTCCCGCCCGGCCGGGCCGGTAAGAATAATTGTCGCTGGTCATGGCCCATTGAGGGTGTGAAATTATCTGTGTAAAGGGTGATGAGTAGGGGACACTATTTACCTTGAAGGTTCCCCCTTCCTCCTCCCATTATCATAATGCGTCCCTTTTTTTCTACTGACCAGTGCTGAGCCAGTCCAATTTGAGTCTACTTTTGAAGAATTTTTGAGCAGTTGAAAAAAATAATAGGAGAATTATGGGGTCGGGAAAGAGAGGGCTGATTTGATAAGGTTGAATGAAAGAAGGGAACCTTATTGAATGGGATCCTGGTTACAGGGGATCCTGGTTCAATAGGGACCAGTGGGTTCCTATTTCAATAAGGATCGGTTTCTTTGCCACAATTTTTTGAGGGGGATTGGATTAGGGGGATAGGCTGGTTTTGAAGTATTTGGGTGGGATGAACTGGATAGGAGGGAACTGGAAAGAAGGTGACAGTAGGCTGGGATAGGGCTGTTATTGGACATAAATACACCCATATCCGGAAAAATACGGATAGGAAAATTAGCAAAATAGGGATTTTCAAGATTGATTGGGCGATTGGCACAGTTGAATACGGAATTATACCGATCCAGGTCGGAAAAAAGTCAACGGAAAAGGGAACATAGTTCCAGGGGATTTTTGGGATCCTATTTCAAGGGATATTGGGATGGGGTTGTATGGGACTGGGGATGGGGAACTGGAAAGGATGTACTGTCAACAAGTTGACAGTTGGGGGGAGGCAGGGGGTAGTTAGTGGATACGATTGTGCCTATATCCGGGAATATACGGATAGGAAAAAATGGCAAAATAGGAGGGTTTGTAGTTGACAAACACCCACTATATGTTTATCATTAGTTTCGTTAATTTGTTTCCGGAGTGAGGTTGTATGAGTTCACAGTATGGATTCATATTAAGTCAGAATAATAATATGGTTTCATTTCTCAGAATCCCATGGGGAATATTTTTCGCAAGGGAAAATTCATGTCAAATCAATCCAACCATGACCTTGAAAGGTTAAGAACATGAAAAAGGCATTGTGGTTTGTTGGGATTTGTTTTGTTCTGATGACTCTACCGGTTTTGGGAGAGTGCCCGTCGGCAGATTTAACAGGGGATTGTTTTGTTGACCTTTGTGATTTTACATTGTTGGCTTCTCAATGGCTGACCAATGCAACTCCTGTCCCTGACATCGTTTGGGTCTATATTAATGATCCGGGCGTTTCAGGACACGAAGGTTTCATCGGGGAAATGAGTAAAAACGAGACCACTAATGCCCAGTATTGTCAATTCCTGAATGCGGCGTTGATTTCCGGTGATGTCTTGGTCGAGGGAAACTATGTTATTGGGGCGAATGGTTCAAATCGAGGGGGGGATTTCATTGGTCAAGTGTACTATGACCTTTCGGGTTTAGGACAAACAAAAGATGGTGCTACGAATGGCGGAGCGGCAAGGATCAATTACTCTGGGGGAGTATTTACGGTTGATAGCGGATTTGAGGATCACCCCGTTACTTATGTCAGCTGGTATGGTTCTTCGGCATTCTGCAATTATTATGGTTGGCGACTGCCAACCGAATGGGAATGGCAAGCCGTAGCCGATTATGATGGAAGTTATATTTATGGGTGTGGTGTCACGATCAATCACAATAAAGCAAACTATTATGGAACAAATCATCCATATGGAACAACTGTCGTAGGTTCCTTTGGCTCTTATGGCTATGGAATGGCGGAAATGGCTGGGAATGTCTGGGAATGGACGAGTTCGATAAATGGATCGAAACGGGCAGTTCGGGGAGGGGCTTGGGATTATGGTGCTGATCCCGCTTGTCAGGTTTCCAGTTTGGACAGCCGTGATTTAGATTTTAATTACCATAAAGGTGGTTTTCGAGCATGTCGTTCTTTGGTTGAATGTCCCTCCGAGGATCTGACAGGAGATTGTCGTGTTGACATCGACGATTTTGAGGTTCTTGTTGATCAATGGCTGATGGGGGTTCGGTTGCCGCAGGAAATGGTCATCATCCCTGCCGGTACCTTCCAGATGGGGGACTCTTTTCATGAGGGAGACTCTGATGAATTGCCCATTCATTCGGTGACTCTGGATTCGTTTGCCATGGGCAAGTATGAAATCACCAACGGTCAATACAAGGATTTCATGAATTCTGCCTTATCACAGGGTCTGATAGTTGTCACCAGTGGTGTAGTGTATAAATCTGAATCGGGAACCAGTTATCCATACTGTGATACATCAGCCTCAAGTTCTTACAGCCAGATCGCCTTTTTGAATAACACCTTCAGTGTTCGGACGAAGGCGGGACGCGACATGTCAAATGACCCTATGGTCATGGTAAGTTGGTATGGTGCGGTAGCATATTGTCATTGGCGAAGTCAGCAGGAAGGAAAACAGCCCTGCCATAACCTTGCAACTTGGACGTGTGATTTTACGAAGAATGGTTATCGTCTTCCGACGGAAGCCGAATGGGAGTATGCCGCACGAGGAGGTCTATCCGGTACACGCTTCCCATGGGGAAATAATATTACTCAAAGTTATGCGAACTACAACAGCTATTGGGAAAAAGGCTTACCTTATTATTTCTATGATCTAAATCCAACAGAGGGTTATCCCGCCGTATGGAACGACGGATTCAATCCATATAACTCACCTGTTGGTAGTTTCCCCGCCAATGGCTACGGTCTGTATGACATGGCGGGTAATGCATGGGAATGGTGTCATGACTGGCATGGAAGTTACAGTTCCAACTCACAAACAAACCCGACTGGATCTACAACTGGAAGTGTTCGTGTTCTTCGTGGAGGGGGTTGGTACAGCCGTGCCTTCCATTGTCGTGTCGCAAACCGAGGCACTCATGGTATCCCTTCTAATCGGAACAACTACAATGGCTTCCGTGTTGTCCTGGGCTTGGATTAACCTTTCGTTCTTAGGGAGATTGGATGATGATTAACAGAAACAACTTCCATAGGTTTTCTTTCGTACTTGTTATATTAGCAACTCGTCTGATTGCCGGAACCTACAGTGGAGGGAATGGTACTCCAACAGATCCTTATCGAATCAGAACCATAACAGATCTCCTTGCGTTGGGACAGAATGAGTCTGATTATGATAAGCATTTTGTCCTGATGGCGGATATTGATCTGGGGGGACAAGTCTTTTTGTCTGCTATTATCGCCCCAGATGAGTTTTATCATTCAGAATTTTCCGGCATTCCATTTGTGGGCACTTTTAATGGGAACAACCACAAAATCATGAATCTCATTATGAATGGTGACATCGATGAATTTGTAGGATTGTTTGGTCAAATTGGTCCTGGTGGCCTTGTTAGCAATCTCACAATAGAAAATTTTTCATTCAGTGGTTCGACTTATTGTTCATTTGTCAGTGGTTTATGCGGAGAAAATGTCGGTACAATCCGCCAGTGTAATGTATCGGGCATGATTTCCTTCGGTGATTATTCTTCAAAAATAGGAGGTTTATGTGCAAGAAATAAAGGTGCAATCGATCAATGTATGGCATCGGGTACTGTATCTGTCGGTGATTATTCCTCGGAAATAGCTGTCTTATGCGGAGTCAATTATG
Source organism: uncultured Pirellulales bacterium (assembly GCA_964386005.1). Classification (GTDB taxonomy): domain Bacteria; phylum Planctomycetota; class Phycisphaerae; order Sedimentisphaerales; family Anaerohalosphaeraceae; genus FEN-1350. The sequence continues at coordinate 36,934 of CAYLSB010000043.1, forward strand.
GAACGATCAGCCATTGTCATGCAGAAGGATCTGTCACAGGAGGGATGACCTTTTTTACACGACGGCTGGGTGGTTTGTGTGGATACAATGGGGGAACAATCAGCCGGTGTTATGCCACATGTACAATAAATGCCTATTCAAATATCGGCGGATTGTGTGGAGAGAATTCTGGAACTCAGAGTCAAATTATCGAGTGTTATGCCACGGGCAGCGTTATAGGGAATATCGGTGTTGGGGGATTATGTGGAGATAATACCGGCACAATCACTCAGTGCTTTGCAACCGGCAGAGCATCGGGAACTGAATCATATGTTGGCGGTTTATGTGGGGAAAATGGCTTTGGTGGCATGATATCTGATTGTTATGCGACTGGCCAAGTGACAGGAAAAGTTGGGATTGGGGGTCTGTGTGGGAGTAATTATTCCGGTACAATTGAAATGAGCTATGCCACAGCAACAATCAATGGCAGTTCAAATCTCGGTGGACTTTGTGGGGATAATTCTGGGACGATCAACAAGTGTTATGCAATAGGATCGGTGTTGGGTGATGACTCGGATATCGGTGGTTTAATTGGTGGCAATGATGGTATAATTCTCCAGTGTTATGCCACTGGTTCTGTAAAAGGTTATTCTTCTGTTGGCGGGGTATGTGGAGACAATGACAACGGAACGCTTACCCAGTGTTATTCGACCGGTTCAACATGGGGCAGTTATAATATTGGCGGTTTGTGTGGAGACAATGATGGAGGAAAGGTAATTCAGTGTTACTCAACCGGAAAGGTTACAGTTATGACATATTTTGGAGGGGGGCTTTGTGGGGCTGCAATGAGCGGTGAGGTTACCGGTAGTTTTTGGGATATCGAGACATCCGGGAAAACAACAAGTAAAGGAGGATTTGGGAAAACCACAGGACAAATGCATGATATAAATACTTTTTATGCTTCCCAGTGGGACTTTTCAGAATCTGATGGTGACCCAGCGGACTGGATGATGCTGCGTCCCGGTGAGGATTATCCACGATTGGCTTGGCAGAAGATATTTCCGGGTGATATAGCGGGTTTATATGGAGTTGATTTAAATGATTTTAATGAATTGGCATCACATTGGCTTCAAAGCAATTGCCCAGTTGATTGTAATAATGCCGATATTAATCAGGACGGTATCGTGGATATTCAGGATTTTATCATCCTATATGAAAACTGGCTGGGGATATAGTTCCTATTCCCCCCTCCATCCCTATCCCCCTCCCCCCATCATCTCCTCCAGCCTCCTTACTGCCTGCATACTATTAGCATCAGAATTTTGAATATAAAATTTCATCGTTGTTTGAATATTTCTTGAGAGTACCGGGTTTGGTTTCGTGCGTTTACGCCACGAAACGGATTCCTT
>CAYLSB010000044.1:0-38094 GCA_964386005.1 uncultured Pirellulales bacterium
AATGGTCCATGCTCGGCAACGCCGCATAAGGACACTTTTGACGCTGGCATCAAATTTGGCCAGATACCCCTGTCGATCTAATATGACAACCTTGTGATTATGAAAATAAAAAAAGGCAATCTAACCGCTGATAATCGAGTCGATCCGCTTTGAAAGATCTGTCAGATAGGCCTCGTCCCCGCCGGATAATTCTGGAGTAAGATATCCGGAATACCCGACTTCTTCGAGCGATTTTCGAACTTGCGGCCAGTTCACATCCCCGTCTTTCAAATTGGTCCATTGATATCCCTGACGCTTGAAATCCTTGAGGTGGATACGATTAATTCGTTTCCCAAGCGTTCGAATCCAATCCTGGGAAAAACCGAATAGAATGACGTTGCCAATGTCAAAATATGCCTTAACCTTTGGGTGGGCAAATTCATCGACATAACGTGCGAATTCCAAAGGACTTAGGAGAAATTTGTTCCAGACGTTTTCCACGGCAATCGTTACATTCAGGTCGGTCGCAACGGGTATCAACTTACGGATATTTTCCTGGGACCGAGAGTAGGCCTGTCCATACGATACCGTATCGGTCACAATTCCGGGCACAAGCAAAACATTGTCAGCCCCAACGGCTTTCGCGTCAGCCAGGGTTTTTCTCATCCCAGCAAGGCCTTTTTCGATCACGTCGGGATTCGGATCAGAAAATGGCGCATGCCACCCGCCGAATACAATCGAGTGGACCGGCGTTCCCAGATCCCGAGCCATTTTGCCCATTTCCTTCCAGGATTTTTCACTGCGGTCGATGTTGGCGTCGGTTTCAATGCCTTCAAAACCGCACTTCCTGGCCAGTTTGAATTTGTCCGCATCCGACAAATCCTTGGGCAGCATGGAATATTGCACGGCCTTCTTCGGGGTAGGTTTTGTGGGTTGGGCAATCAGGGTATCCGTCATGCGGAACATCGCCGCCGATGCGGCGATGCCGGCCGACATTTTCAAAAACGACCTTCGATCGATTGAGCGAGACATATCCAACTCCTTTCCCTAATCGAATGAGTGTATAAACGAACGCGCCATCAGATCAGCGGCGTTTTGCAGGGAACCGGCGGCTTCGGCCACGGAAGCGGACCAAATTCGTACTTGGCCGGAGACAGGTCCAGCTTCGAGGCATTCATCGCCCAGTCCCACTTTAACGCACGTCCCGTATAGGCGCTCATCCGTCCCAGGATCGCCGTCATCGAACTTTCCGCGATCCTTCGTCCTTCGTTAAGTTTCTTATCGTTGCGGATCGCGTCCTGAAGATCCTCGTGAGCCCGAAGGTCCGGATCGTACCCGGGACCATCGTACTTTTGCCCGTTGACGATCGATAAGGCAAAATCGTTATACGCCGTCCCTTTTGTCCCCTGGAAATTCTGGTCGCATCGATCCGAGATCCCGTCCATCTGAGCGCCCATGTAAGCGATCTTCACTCCGTCAGCATACTCGTACTCGACCGCAAAGTTATCATAGGCATCTCCGTAGATCTCGTCGGTCCGGTTCATCCGCCCGCCGATTCCAATACACCTGACCGGATGGCCGCCCATCACCCAGTTGACAATATCGAGATTGTGGACATGCTGCTCAACAATAAAGTCTCCGCTCAGCCATGTTAAAAACAGCCAGCGGCGGATGTGCCACTCCATGTCACTCCATTCCGGTTTCCGATTCCTCGCGCCCCAGCCCATCAATCCGTCGCCCAGACGGACGCACTGGCCGGAAACGATCTTTCCGATCGCCCCGTCCTGTAACCGCTTGACGCCGTCCACCAAATGCGGAATCCGTCGCATCTGCGTTCCGGCCACGACCTTGAGCCCCTTCGTATCGGCCATATCCGACGACTCGATCACATGCCGCACGCCCACCGGATCGACCGCAACCGGCTTTTCCATGAAAACATGTTTTCCCGCCTCCACCGCCGCCCGGAAATGCATCGGCCGAAAATGCGGCGCCTGTGTCAGGAGCACCAGATCAATATCACATGCCAGTACCTTCTTGTAGGCATCCCATCCGACAAACCGCTTATCGGCCGGAACGTTGACCTTGTTCCCCAGACTGCTTTTGAGCGAGTTGAGATGTCCCGTCAGCCGATCCTCGAACAGATCCCCCGCCGCTACCAGTTCGATGTTTTCTGATGCCCGGAGGCAACAACCCGCGTCATGGTGTCCCCGGCCGCCGCAGCCGATTTGCCCCACGCGGATCTTATCCGATCCGGCGGCGAATGCCGTAGAAAATTGCCCTGCCAGCGTCAGAGTTGCCGCCGATGCCGCTCCGAGTTTCATGAAGTTTCTCCGATTGACTTTACTCATGGCCGTACCTCCAATTTCAAAAGGTGCGCCGCTCGGCGCAATTCAGTTTGTCATAGCATAATGAGTATAACGACCCGCTATCGATAACACAATAGACGTTCCAAATCTCTTGTCCATTGCTGTATTCCATCTTGATGGGACTGGATACCCAACGATCCGGCCGAATGGTCTCACAATCCGCGCATCGGTCCGTGAATCAGAGACAGTACCTCGGCGCGGCTGCGCGGATCCTTGAGAAATCCACCGCGAACGGCGCTGGTCACCATCACCGAGCCGGGTTTTTTCACGCCCCGGATCGTCATGCAACTGTGCGAGGCCTCCAATACTACCGCTACACCGATGGGCTTGAGATTTTCCATCAGAAAATCCGCCACTTGTCCCGTCAGTCGTTCCTGAACCTGCAGACGTCGCGCAAAGGCGTCCACAATCCGCGCCAGTTTGCTGACGCCCAGAACTTGTCCCTTCGGGCTGGGCAGATACGCCACATGGGCTTTGCCGATAAACGGCATCAGGTGATGTTCACACATGCTGAAAAAGGGGATGTCTCTCAACAACACGATCTCGTCATAGTCCTCGTGAAAGACCGTGATGAGATTTTCCTTCGGATCGTGGTGCATGCCGTGCAGGAGTTCGGCATACATACGAGCCACCCGCGCCGGAGTGTCGCGGAGACCTTCTCGTTCCATATTTTCCCCGACCGCCAACAAAATCTCGCGCACCGCATTTTCGATCCGTTTCAAATCCACATGGCTGGCGCCATTATCATCCATCGGCATTACCGTATCTCCCAGCTATCCCATTACACGGTTGGCTGTTTATTTCACCGCCCTGAAATTCTGTACAAATTGCGTCAGCAATCGCACGCCGAAACCGATCGATCCCGGCGAACCGAATTTCTTTGCCCCATCGACCGTACCTACGCCGGCGATATCCAGATGCGCCCAGGGTGTCGTATCGGCAAACTGCCCGAGAAACGCCGCCGCCGAACACGCACCGCCCCAGCGGCCGCCCGTATTTTTCAGATCGGCGATCTTGCTCTTCATCAACTCCAGATATTCCTCTCCGCTGGGCAAGGGCCATATCTTTTCTCCGGTCGCTCCGGAGGCGTCTCTGAGTTGTCCGATCAATTTGTCGTTGTTGCCCATGATTCCGGCGGTCCATTCTCCCAATGCGACGACGCACGCGCCGGTCAGAGTTGCCGCATCGACCACCGCATCGCATCCTAACCGTGTCGCATAATGAATCGCATCGCACAGCAACATCCGGCCCTCGGCATCGGTATTCAGGATCTCGACGGTCTTGCCGCTGTATGTCGTGACGATATCTCCCGGCCGATAGGCGCTGCCCGCGGGCATATTCTCCGCGGAGGGGATCAATCCGATCACATTCGCCGCGGGCTTGAGCGAGGCAATCGCCATCATCGTTCCCAGCACAGCGACTCCGCCGGACTTGTCATACTTCATGTCCTGCATTCCTTCCGCGGGCTTGATGCTGATGCCGCCGGAATCGAACGTGATCGCCTTTCCGATCAGAGCCAACGTTGGCAAACGTTTCGTTCCTTTACGAGGTGAATATCGTAATACAATCTGTCTCGGCGGATTGGTCGAGCCCTGTCCCACCGCAAGAATGCCGCCGAACTTCTGATCAGCAAGCTGTTTTTCGTCGAGGATCGTGCACGAAAGATTTGTATATCGTCGAGCCAGCTTCCGAGCTTCGCTTGCCAACGTTTCGGGTTTGACCTGATTGGCCGGTCGATTCATGATTGTTCGAGCAAAGGTTTGCGCCTGCCCAATGACCGTTCCGGTTCGTATTCCCCGTTGAAAAGCTTCAAGATGTTTTGAATCGGTCAGAATTGTGATCGTCATTTTTGGCGGTCGTGCCGAGTCATCCTCCGGCAGATACTCGTCCCATCGATAAGCGCCGAAAAAGGCCGCTTCGGACATCGCTTGCGCCAGACGTTCATACGGGCTTTTCCGATCCATCGGCAAATCCCGATGAATCGCCATCGTCAGTTTGCCCGCACGAAGATCAACCGCCTTGGAAGCGGCGATGGCCGTCGCGGAACGAAGAACATCGATGTCCACCCTCTTGCGTTCGCCCAGTCCCACCAGCAAAATACGACGTGGACCTGTATCGGTATTGCCGTATAACACCGCAGTGGTTCCCTTCTTGCCGGTAAAATCGCCGAGTTTTCGTGCAGCGGCCATCGCGCCACCCAGATAACGATTCAGCGACTTGAACAACGCCGAATCCGGACCGTCGGAACAGACACCGATGGCCAACACATCGGCCGTCCGTTTGATCGGATCGGCCGTATTCGCATCCACTGCAATCTGGATGATCTGCCGTGCCATGAAAATCTCCTTGCTGAGGGAGGACTCGAATTTTCATTTCTTCGCGGTGTTCGTACTGCGACTTCGCTGCTTCAGATAACTCTCGATGAAATCGTCCAGCAATTCGCCGTCGAGCATCGCTTCGACATTGCCCGTCTGAAAGTCGGTTCGATGATCTTTCACGAGTTGATAGGGCTGCAGGACATAGCTGCGGATCTGGTACCCCCAGGCGATCTCTCCCTTGGTGCCGTACATCTTGGCCAGTTCCGCGTCGCGCTTCTGTTGTTCGAGCATATACAGCTTGGCGTTGAGCATTTTCATCGCCTGGGCGCGGTTCTTGTGCTGGCTGCGGTCGAGCTGGCACTGGACAACGATCCCCGTGGGATTGTGCGTGATCCGAACCGCCGAACTGGTCTTGTTGACGTGCTGGCCGCCGGCGCCGCCGGCGCGGTAATAATCGATTCGCAGATCTTCTTCATCGATTTCGATCGCCACGTCGTCCTGTTCCGGAACGACATCCACGGCGACGAAACTGGTATGCCGGCGTTTTGCCGCATCGAACGGGCTGATCCGAACCAGGCGATGGACTCCCATCTCGCACGACAATCGTCCGAAGGCAAAGGGCCCCGATACCTTCAGGGTGATCGAACGAATCCCCGCCTCTTCGCCGATGGTGATATCCATCTCTTCATACTTGTACTTGTTGCGGTCGAAGTAGCGCGTGTACATCCGCAGCAGCATGCTCGCCCAGTCGCAGCTTTCCGTGCCTCCGGCGCCGGCATGGATGCTGAAAAAACAGTTTCGCGTATCGTCCGGGCCGTTGAGCATTCCGGAAATTTCGATCTTCTCGCACTGCTGTTCGATGCCGGGCAGATCTTTCTCAATCGACTCGAGCGTCTGTGCATCTTTTTCTTCAGCGGCCAGTTCAAACAACTCCCGCAGATCCTTGAGCGTCGCGGCCACTTTTTCCACCGGTTCGACCACCGACCGAACCGCGGAAAGCCGGCCGACAACCTGCTGTGCCGCGTCGGGATTATCCCAGAATCCCGGCGTGGACATCTTCGCTTCTAAAACGTTTTGCTGTTGTTGTTTTCCCGGGACGTCAAAGCCACTCCCGAAAATGTTCCACCCGGGCCTGCGCCTGTTCCAATGCCGCTTTCAATTCCGATAATTCCATGGTCTCAACCTTTCAGAAGATTATAAAATGGTATTTATACCCGATGAAACAACCGGATGCAAGAAAACACCGAAGGGACTCATTACCCCAACGTTCGCCCGGAAATCCCGCAGGAAAACAAATGGCATACCATAAGCGGGAAACCTTCCGGCGAGCCCCGGACGTCAACCCGACACTTCCAGGTCATACGGCCACATGGAAAGACCTCCATCCAGGATGCTAACCTGCTCGAAACCCGCCTGACGAAGAATGACGGCGGCTTCATATCCCCGTAACGAATAATTGCAGAAGGTTACAATCGGGCGGTCTTTCGGCAACTCGTAGAGCCGCGCGCGCAAGGAACCCAATGGTATCGACACGGCGCCTTTCATTCGATACTGACGGACTTCCGCCGGAGTACGCACATCCAGGAGCAGGATGGATTCCTTGTTTTCCAGCCGTTGGCGAAGATCGCGAGGGGAGATACCGACCACGTGGCCGGCGAGCTTGTTTTTGGCCACGTTGGCGGCGGTAATCAAGTTGTCCAGAACCGGTGAAAATGGAGGGGAATATCCCATATCAATATGGGCCAGTTGATCGATGGTCATTTGGGCGGCCACGGCCGTGGCGGCGACATCGATGCGTTTATCGACGACGCCGGGACCGATCGCCTGTACTCCGAGGACGCAACGGGTTTTGCGATCGACGATCATCTTGAGCAGAAGATCCTGAGCTCCCGGCGCGAAATGCTCCCGGTCCGGTCCCGGACACAATACAGTGACGACATCGTAGCCCATCTCGCGGGCCTGGACTTCTGTCAGGCCGGTCTTTCCGACGCTGTAATCGAACAATTTACACACGAAAGTGGCCAGAACGCCCGCAAAAGGTTCGTTTCCGCCGCAAAGGTTGACGGCCACGGCGCGGCCCTGCTTATTGGCGGTCGAGCCGAGGGGAACATAAAGCGGTTTTCCGGTCATCAAAGCAACTTGTTCAACACAATCGCCGGCCGAATAAATATCCGGATCAGATGTTTGGAGCATGGAGTTGACCTGAATACCGCCGGTGGAACCGATTTCAAGCCCGGCTTTTTGCGCCAACTCGACATTGGGGCGAACACCGGCCGCCAGGATGACCAGGTCCGCCGGAAGAACCATGGACTTCAGATTCACCCATTGGACCGTGTCCGGCCCTTCGAAACGGTCCACGCGCGTGTTGGTCAGAATCTTGACGCCACGGGTTTCCATGTACCGTTCGACAAGACGGGCCATTTCCCAATCGAGGCCGGGCAGAATCTGATCGCGGGCTTCGACGATAGTCACGCGACACCCGGCGCGGACCAGCGATTCGGTCATCTCGATGCCGATCAGGCCGCCGCCGACGATAACGACATCGCGGGCGCCGCTTCGTTCCATCGCCGCCTTGATTCCTTCGGCATCGCCGACGCCGTGGAGAGTAAAAATATTTTTCAGATCGATACCGTCGATTTTTGGAATGACGGCCTTGCCGCCGGTGGCCAGGACAAGCTTGTCATAGCTAAGCCAGGTCTGCCGATGGCTGACGAGATCATGGACAAGGACTTTTTTCGCTTCACGGTCGATCTGCATCGCTTCGGTCTGGTTCATCACGCGGATGTTTTTGACCTTCTGGAAGAAGACCGGGTCGCGGACTTCGCCGGCGGGGCTGCTCATGAGTTTTTTCTGGTCGCGAACGACACCGGAGATGTAATAGGGAAGGCCGCATCCCGCATAGGATAACACCTTGCCTTTTTCGATAATCGTGACCTCGGCGCAGGGATCCAGGCGGCTGATCTTGGCGGCGACCTTGGGTCCGGCGGCGACGCCTCCGATGATGATCACTCGCATGGAGACATAGTCCGGATCGGATGTCCCGAGCGAATCGGGTCTGGGACGCGCCGGCAAACGGATTTCAAATCTCGCACCACCCAGTCCGCTCTTGCCGACCGTCACCGAGCCACCGGAGGCCTCGATAATCGCTTTGACCATGGGTAATCCCAGACCGGTGCCCGGCGTGGCGCCGGAAACGGCGGACGGCGTGCGATAAAACGGCTCAAAGACTCGGACGCGAAGCTCTTCGGGAATGCCGGAACCGGAATCGTTGATGGCAATTAACACCTGCTGCTCCACCGAGTCGGGAGCAACTTCGATCAGGACCTGTCCGTGATCCGGAGTATATTTCAGGGCGTTATTGATCAATTCGTCCATCGTTTCAGACAACGAGGCCTCAAGACCCTGCACATACAACGGCTGCTCGGCGAATTCCACCCGCAGATCGATTTCACGCGAAACGGCCTTTTCCGAATAGCGCTGCACGGACTCGCGGATGATCCGCGCGATTTCGGCGATCCCTCTTTGGGTCTCCGGATGTTCAAGGGCTCGGGTAATCGTCAGGAGTCGTCCCGCACTGACTAAGGACTCATCGCAGCGGGAAACGGCTCGCTCAAGCATATCTTTCTGCTGCGAGGTTAAGGGCCCGCTAAACTCGCCCAGAAGGGTACTGAGAATGGTGCTAACGACGGAGATAGGGCTCCTGAGCTGATGGGCGATCAGCGAAGCGAACTTCATCGGATCCGAGGATAGTGATTTCATGGCGACGGGAATTATACCGTCATTCCGAATCTCCGGCAATCCCGAAAGTCATACGATCCGCTGAAAACTCCGCACTCACGGCAGGACGATCTTTTTCTCCCAGGGCGCACAACCATAAAGACCATAGACCTTTGCAGACGGTAGATCAGCGTCATCAAAGCCCGGTAGAATCCATCCTTCCGGAAGAGACTCGAGACATTTCCACTTTGAATCGCTGACAATGTAGAGCGTGTTTCCGCCTCCATCGATGATCTCCAGATTGGCGATCAGGCCGGCGGGGGACGGACCGGCATTGACCACTTCCACGGCCAGGATATTGTCGCCGGGCTTCAACAGAGAAGGCAGATCATATTTCCCGCCCTGCATCCACGGCTGTCCCTGGCCGACGGATTGACCATTGACATAGAGTACATACTGGTCATCGGCGGCAATCAAGACCCGGGCCTGGCGAATCGTTGCCTTATCGGATAGGGAGATTGTTCGACGAAATCCGAGTTTGCCCGCGGGAACCTGCGATATCGGATTCCCCTGCGGAGCGGCCGACCAGATCCATCCCGCCGATTCGAAGTTCAATCCGGTCATTCGCCGGAGGATCTCCCGTGCCTGAAGGCGAATGGGTTCACTGGAGGTTGCCCTAATCAGTCTATTTAAAGCATCCACAATAACGGTATCCCGCGGGAGCCGAACGGCAAGCTGGAGCAGGGTTTGTTCGGCCTCGACGGCAACCGCCGGATCGCTCAATTGATCGGCAACCAGGGACAGGATTTCAGGTTCCTGCAATTCGGCCAGTCCGGCCAGGATCCGTTTCTTTTCCTCCGGCCGATCGGCCGCCAACGAGACGACCTTTCGATAGGCCTCGATGCGTTCGGAGGCGGACTTGTTCTTCTGCAGGCCGATTCCGTGGATCGCCCCGCGAAGAGCCAGAATCTTTGTCGTCGAATCGGTTGCCGATACGGCCGTCTGCAATAACGTCTCCGCGGCGGAACCGTCGGGCCATTGAGCCAGAATGCGCAGGGCCGTCCGGCCGACCTCGACATCCGAATCCGCCAACGACTTTTTCAGAATCGATAGGGACGCAGGATCGGCGATTCCGCCAAGAATCCGCAACAACGCACAGCGGGACGAAGTATCCTGCACATGACCGATCCGCTCGAAGACCGCTCCGGTACGATCGGCGGGAGGTGCGATCTTCTTTGCCAACACGATGGCCGTCAATTCCGCTTCGGACCGGACGGTATCTGTTGTTTTTGAGCACACAATATCAATTATCTGCGGCAGTTCCTTCGGGCTTGCCAGATCGGACAGCGCCTTGAGCGATTGTTTGGCGACGGTTTCGTCAGTCCCTGCGGCCTGCTGGAGCAGCATCGGCACTGCCGCGGCAACCTTGCGGTCGGATAGAATACGGATCAGGTCCGCCTTCACGGCCGGCGTACTATCGGCAACGGCCTGAATCATCGCCGCATTGGGTTTATCGCCGGAAAGTTTTCGCAGGGCCACGATCGCCGCCTGTTTGACGGATTCTTCGGCGGATATGGCTTTGACCAACGTCGGTACGCAGGCCTCATCGCCCAGTTGACTCAGCCCCTTGATCGCGGTCAGACGAACTTGCACGTTTGAAAGTTCAGCGAACCTGTTCAGCACCGGAAGAACCATCCGCTCCTTGCGGTCGATCAGGGCATCGAGAACCAACACCTGATCGGTGGGAGGCAATGACGGCACTACCATGATCATCTGCCGAACAAATTCACCTCCCCGAATAGTATGGCTTTGAGCCAGAGCTGCGGCCTTCAACTGCGGATCGCCTTTCAACAACAAATCAAAAACAAGCCGATGCGCCCTGGGGCCGCCCAACTCGACGATCCCGACAACCGCACCACGTCGAATCAAATGGGAATCCGAATCGGTATTGAGCTGCTCGTAGATCTTGACGGCAGCATCCGTGTTCCCTTTGGCCGCCAGTTCTCTGGCACACTGTAAATAGGCTTGTGTGACCGTCATTCGCAGGGTTTCGGGGACGGTCTTTCGTTGTTCGGCCAAGAAGGATACGGATTCATCCGTGGCGATTTTGCCGATGGCAACCAGCGCCGATTCGGCAACGGCCGCATCGGGGACTTCAACCAATGGCTTCAGCGCCGTAACGGCTTGCGGATCGCGACGATCCCCAAGGAGATTGATGATTGCCTGTTGGGCAATACCCTTGACCGAAGTTATACAATCGCGAAGAGCGGCATTGACCTGCGGAGCCGGATTGTTCTTGAGGGCATAACAGGCCATATCCGTGGTTTGTTCATCGACGAGCATCTTCCGGAGAACGGGTACACAGGCCTCCGAGCCGATGATCCACAGTTGGCGGCAGATAAATTGTTTGGCCTCGGCCGTCGCATCGGATTCCAGCAGCGCGATCATCTGCCGCTCGAGTTGCTGTTTCATCTCCGGATGTGTGTGGGATTTGCGAACCAGTTCTTCCATGGCCAGCAACTTGCCCCGCCCCATTTGTTGCTGATAATCCTTCAGCGATTGTACGGCTGAAATCGCGTCCGTTTGCGCAATTACACCCGATGCGGTCGTGAGAAACGACAAGATCAATCCCGCCATGATCCTCGAACGGATGAAAGACGTTGACATATCGATATCCCTTAAAAAGGTTGGCAAAGGTCTCAACAACGAAATCGTCACAGTGTCCACGGCGGCCGCATGGCTCTGCCGATCATGCGGTTAGCTTCAGGATCGTTGATAAATTGTTCCGCCTTTGGATCCCAATTCAGCGGACGACCCAGTCGCAATGCGATATTTGCTGCGTGACATACGGTCGTCGCGCGGTGAGATTTTTCCGGCGCGCAGATCGTCTCGCGACGATTTCGGATACAATCGATGAAGTTTCGTATATGATCGCCCGGATGCCCCCAGCCGCGCGATGAGATGCCGCGCAACTTCAATAGAGACGCCGGCTCGGCGGTGATCACATTGGTCTCGTCGTCGATCTGGATCCAGCCCTCGTCGCCGATAAACCGCAAAAACCGATCGACGTATGCGCCTTGCGACTGGATGAGCAGCTTGGCCCCGTCGGCATAGGTACACGCGGCTTCGCAGGCAATCGGTACATCGGTCATGCTGTTGGCGGCCCATTCGGCGGTGCCTTCGTAATGGATCGGACCTGTGTCGTCCTTATCGAAAGCCCACTGAACAATGTCGGTGTAATGGCAGCCCATCGCGATCAACACCCCGCCGCCGGTATCCCAGAAATCATTCCAGTTGCCCACGCGGGCCGGGCTGTATGGATGATATGGCGTCGGACCCAGCCAGCGATCATAATCAAAACCTTCCGGAATCGGCCTCGGGGCGTCCGGCGGAACGGGATAGGATTGCCACACTCGCGCGATCGCCGTGTGGACCTTGCCAATCAATCCCCGGCGACAGACTTCGACAACGAACTGATACGAATCCACGCTTCGCCGCTGATGACCACATTGATAGATGGATCCAAACCGCTTCATCGTGTTGACCAGCGCCCGACCTTCTTCAATTGTCAGGGACATCGGCTTTTCCGAATACATATCCTTGCCGGCCCGCGCGGCCAGCATCGAGGCGTGCGCGTGCATCCGATCGCCGGTGGCAATCAGATACGCGTCGATCTCCGGACGTGACACCACGTCGAAAATGTCAGCGTATGTCTTGCAGTCCTTATTCGTATAACGTTCATCGATCATCGCCTTGGCGGACTCGCGACGTCTCTGCTGGGCATCGCAGGTCGCGACAAATCGAACATCGTCAAACTGCAAAAAGTACGAAAGCACGTCGGCCCCTCGAGGGCCATTTCCAATCGCGCCCAGAACGACCCGATCGCTGGGAGACACGGCTCCGCCCTGGCCGATCGCCGAGACCGGAATGAAAACCGGTAATACAATTCCGGTAGCCATTAGGGTTCCGGCCCGTCGAAGAAACTGCCGCCGTGAAGTTGGTTTTGATTTTGGATTCACAGATCACCTCGCAAGAAAATGAAATGGGATGACAAGAATACCATCGATTCCTTTCGATCGCCGCCCATAGATGTTGGATGGTTGATGGTTGTTCCTGGCTCATTGCGAATAACTCCCTGTATATCGATATCAAATCAAAAACAACAGGCCATAGGTCCATGGATCGGATCGACGAGAGAAATATAACGGGATAGACGCACAATGTCAATTTTCCGGCGGAATGAATCCCGATACTAACAAATCATGCGTCAAGGTTCATGACACGATTAAGGTCAAGATGAAAACCCGCCAGCAGAGACAAGGGCAACGGATGATCCAGGCCGATCGTTCGTTGCGGCTGACTTTCGAGATTGTTGACCACGTTGAGAGAATGGATGACCTGCAGCCAATAGGGATGTTCGGGAATCAGCTCGATCTTCTCGGCCGGGATCTCGCTATTGGGCCAGCGATACACCGACTGGGCCATGGATCGTTGTTCCACAAATGTGGGGCAGTGAAAGGCATAGCCCATCGGATACAAACAACATCCTTTCAAGTCAAGAATCAGTCCGTGGACAAACGATATCAGCGTGGATTTGCCGGACGATTGATAACTTGCCTGAATGGTCCTGATCAGATCACGGTGGATGGCGTCATCGCTGTCGAGTTCAGTGGTTATCAGGTCGTAATTACCGGGCTCGATGTGTCGCATGATCTCCGCGGCGATGGGCTCATTGCATAGGGCTTTACAGGAAAGCGGAAGGATCCTGAGATTGGGGATTCCCGGCCGAGGAAGAATGTCGATGTATTCGAGCGGGGTTTTTTCGTCGATACACAAGAACCAAGTGAAGTTTTGGCAGGTCTGCCCGACAACGGACGGCAGAGTGAACGTAGTGAACAGTTTCATTCGGTGCTGCATCCACTGTTCGACGGGCATACGATTTCCAGGACCATCGGCCGGATGGCTGTACAAACCCACATTCAAACAGGTAATCAGATAATGGCGAAACATCCGTGTTTCATGTTCCTATTGTTTAAAGATATACTCTTGCCTACCGTCAATCATGTCCCATTTAAACTGATGAGGACTTGGCGGATCGGGCAACCTTAACGATTGTATCCAGTTTTTCACGAACTTCAGTGTCGATCTTATCTTCCGGAACATAGGGGACAAGTTCGTGAAAATTCTTTTTGGCCATAAGGTTGGGTAAATTCAATTTATTGAAATACGTTTCAAACAGGGGATCCAGAAAATCATCGCTGACTTTGGAATTGGTATCCCAAGGCGCCCCTTTTTTCAACGTCCGCATGGCTTGAGTCACTTCTTCGATGGATTCTTTCATTGCCCGAAGTCGCTTGTCTGATTCATGAACCGAGAACAAATCCCCGGCGCTTTCTTTGCGCCCGGACTGATCTGCATAAGCCAGAAGAGTTTCCGGATAACAGAAATAGTTTTCGATTTCTCGACGCGACCATGTCATGCCCGTTAATCGACAATTGTCAAATCCAGGAGGCAATTCTTGGTCCAGTCGGTCGAACAGAGCGATCCCTTTTAGATCAGGAACCGCCTCCCGGAGACCATTAAAGATATCGCAAGCGAGTGGGGTCTTGTTTTCCACATAATCTATAAAGGGACGCTCGAGAACTTGTCGAGCTTCGGTGTGTTTTAACCGCTTCGCAAATGCCCGCAAGATGGCCAGATCCGACGATCCTTCCAGAAACAATATCCATCCGGTTTGTTCCGCTTGGTAATATTTTTCGAAACCGATGGATTGAAGCGATTTACGTACTTGGCTACCTTTCTTGTCATTTATTCGATGAGGTGTATTTCCTACAAAAGCCACGACCACATCTCGATCGGCCGCTTCGTTGAGCAGAACTTCGGAATGGCTGGCCACAATCAATTGATTCCCATTTTCCCCTGCGACATCGGTGAGGACCTGATAGATTTGTCGCTGACGGAGAATTTCGAGATGGGCATCGGGTTCATCCAGTAACAATACAGCGCCTGGATTATTGTACATATAGGCCAAGAGAAGTAGGGTTTGATGAAGGCCACGTCCGCAAGACGACAGGTCAAGGGTATTGTCTCGCTCGCGGTAGGTCATAGCAATTTCACCGCGTTCAGCGATATACTGAGGTTGATCTAAATTGATCCCGAAAAGCATTGCGATATAATTTCGCAATTGCGCCCAACGGTCCGGATATCCGGCAATGGAATGACATAAATTACGTACGACTTCAGCCGTCCTGCCTTCGCCGATACGAACATTCACGGCACCCGAATCCAGTCGCACCTCATTAGCAGCCAGGCCGGACATAGGGGGCAAATAGGCTATCCTCACTGAAGTAGCCTGTTCGGGAATATCCATCCGCAGGGACTTCCCATTTCCATTAAGACGGAGGGGGCGACAATAGAAGGACTCATCGTTGGCATAATCAAATTCCAAACCGCATTGCCATGATGCATCCTCGGATATTCCCTCGACGACAATTTCAATACGGACATTTTTGGTATCCTGTTTTCCGTTAATAACCTGGACATCTCGAACGTGAAGGTCTCGCCAAAGAAGATTAGCCGAGGGAACAGGAACCGTAACCAATTCCTTTCGGTTCAATGTTACTCCGACTCGTTTAACAGGTACAGTTTTGCCTTTTCGTTTCTCTGACCACCGATTCAGGCCGGCTTCCCACAATGCGAGGGCCTGGAGGGCGGATGTTTTTCCCGAATTGTTGGGTCCGATGAAAACGACGGGGTTTCCCAATTCGATTTTCACTTCGGAAAACCGCTTAAACTTACGAATTGTCAATTGATTCAGCATATTGAAAACCTGTCAGAAAGTGCGCCCGTTCTTGATTCATAATCTACCTCTGATCGTATATATAGTGTAGTCGTTTCCCTTCGGAAAGGAATGATTTTCCTGCAAAAAGCTGAAACCCAAAAAGGGAATCCGTCAGAGATAAACGATATTCATCCCCCGTTTCTTCGTTCCCTACAAAAGGGGGGAAAGCAAATGCATGCTCATTCAAAAATTAACCATGCATTCCCCAAAGGTGTCGGGGGGATCTGACCTTTGTTCTCGTTATAATATGTCCAATATATCTAAATAGTGCCCGGGTTTTGGTGGTTTCCGTCTTCCCTTGGGATTACGGCGTCCTCCCGCCCAGCCATTGCTCCGCAAATCGTGTAAAATCCGATAAATCCACGCGGCCGTTCTGGTCCAGATCCGTTGCCCGATGGGAGGCATAACCGCCTTCCTCGCCGAGCCATTGCACCGCCAGAATGACCAGATCGTCCATCTCCACCCGATCATCGCAATTGAAATCTCGATAGCGGTACTCGGGCAGATCAAATGACATGTTATCAATCCATAACACAAAACCGCTGTCCGAGGTGTCGGCGTGGATTTCCACATAGGCCACCTCGCTGAGATCGGCCTGTCCATGCCGGATGAGTCGCCAGCCGTCTGTCTCCGACGGATCGGCGTTGAGCCGAATGGTCCAGGTGCGCCATTGATCCACTGCATCATTGATCACGGGGTATGGAACACCGCCCTGATAATAGATATATTCCAGATAATTCTCGGCGTCTTTCTTGAGCCGTACAATAGGTCCGCTTTCGAATTGCAGTTCGTTGAGGTTGTCTGCGTATAAACTCATCGTCAGGAAATCGGCATCCGACAAATCCCACTGTGCCTGGTATGTGGCCGGGTATCGTATCAAAGTATCGCGCGCCCCATCCGTGTAGAAGATCACGGAACTCGTTCCCTCAACCATCCAGAAGGGATCGTTTTCCAGATAGGTATTATCGGGACTGCCCTGGTCCGCCCAGCCATACCAGTCCGATGCATTGTTCTCGGTCAGCTCACGCGGCGGAGTCACAAAATAATGTTTCCCGCAGAGCGGCTGATTGAGTTTGAAATTCGTCCGGCGGGCCGTGAGAGTCCCTCCGGTTCCGGTTCGGCCGGTCACCGACAAACTGATATGGAAGGAATTTCCCTGGCTATGCTTCCAGAAAACCATTCGTTGAAGAGACTGTCCCGGATCCAGCCGCCCGTCGGTCAGGTCCCCGGAAAGATCGAGATAGGGCTTGCCCTGGGAATCAATCCCGTCCCAGGAAACCGGGGTAACGGCGCCGGGATCGACCTGATCCAGTACGATTCGCAAGGGTGCGTGGAAAGAGTAGACCGTTCGATTGGTGATCGAAATTCGCAGAGCTGTTTGATCCGAAATTTCATCGTATCCCAGATCGCTCAGGGAAAGGGTTTCATCGGGAAGGATCAGGTCCCCGTTATCATAAATCATGACGGGATCATGTGGCGCATTGGGATCTATAAATAACTGAGCAGATTGCTCCTTCTGAATGGCAGCGGCAGTATATTGGATAACCTTTTCAGGTTCATCGGAGATGTACACCGCCGCCGAGAAATCACCGGATTGGTTGCCCAGAATATCTACCAGCAGATTTTGGCGGGGAATCTCAAGGAGAAAAGCGCGACTGCCGTCGGGAAGAAGTTGGGGATAAAATTCAGCGCCGGGAATTTCATTCAGGTAGGGGCACTCCCCTTCCGGAGTATTGGGAAGCAGTCCCACCCGCCGCCCCTGATCGTCGGTCACCATTAAGTCCACAGGACAGTGAAGGACCAGACTGATATACCCAAGACGTTCACCCCCGCAGGCCGCGGTGCCTGGATTGATGGCCGCGGGATACGAGATTCCGCTGTTAGGTGGGTAGTAATTCTGTGCAAAACCATTCGAGGATCCCGGTTCAAGAAACAGGTTAAACAACCAGCCGAAAGCGGGAACCACAATCCCCATGCCCTCCATCCATTGTGCCAGGGTATAGGATGCGCCTTCGGGGTACTGAGGAATCCAGGGATCCCACACATGGGTCCAGGTTGGGTCATGCCACACTCGGTGGCTGGGCCAGATCATGGCGGCCTGATGCCCTCCCCACAGAACCTTGACCGGACCGTAATGGAAGCCGTTCAGGAGCATCGCGCTTTTTCCACTCACCATTTCCAAGCGGATTTTATCCAACAGTTCCAATACCATCAATTGGTAGCATCCACAGGTGAAGGGGCCGTAAGGGCTTCGGCTTAACCCGGTAGCTTTATATTCAATCCACCATATCGTATCCAGGATATTATTCGCCACACCGGCCCAGACGCCACTGACAATCAAGGGCCAATACGCCGGGTACTGTACAGCATTGAAAGGATCGGATAGATCCCAGATATGTCCATCCGGAAGGTTTTCCTCGAAGGTATGAAAAAGAATTTGATAATTATCCAGAATCGGGAATTCCATGGTCTTTTTCGAGCCCGGATGGCCGACGACTTGCAGGATCAAATCCAAAACGAAATCTTTGTCATCTTCCATATCAAAAGGACTGGTTACAAGGGTCAGATATGGATTATCCACAATAAGGGTGAATTCCGCTGTGCCGTCCGCTTCGGTGAAGACGGTGAATGGGTAATCGATTTGGAAGATCCCGCAACGAGCACCCATTTCCGAGCTCAGTTCGATGGCCACGCCGGCGACATCCATACCTTCCACGCGAAGACGAACCGGGATGCGGGTTTCTCCATAGAGAGTGGGCATCGGCGTGGAAGAGGAAAACATCGCATTGGGAAAGGTCAGTTCGTACGGGGCCACCCGACCGGGGATACGGGTATAAAAGGCCTTGTCCACGGTTGTCCAGATATGATAATCGATTATTTCCACCTCGCAACCCGCGGTCCAGTCCCAATCGAGGATTTCCGCGTTCACATTAGCGGTCCCGGCCCCGGAATCATCGGCGATCAGTTCAACGGAGGCCCGACCGTCAGAATCCGTGACGGCCAGAAGGGATGTGTCAGTGACAACACCGTCCGTCAACAGGCCTCGATCGGTATAGAATCGTATCGGTCTGCCCGGCACCGCCATCCCATCCACGATCAACGTGGAGGTGATAGCTGATGTGGAGACTCCATCGGCAGGAAGATTAACGGGATCGGCCTCGACGGTAAATACATGACATTCATTCTCGTATATGACAGAACCACCCTGGGAATCGTCCACGGTCCCACCCATATTTAGGAAACATTCGCAATAGATATTGAAACCGTTTAGATGTATAATTGAGCCTTTCGATAGATTCAGCTCTCGCGCATAGAGGGCATGTGCGGGTGAACCGGCCGGATTGTTGAAATTGTCGAACAACCACACCTGGGCTCCTCGCGACAGAGTAATCGTACCGAAACGGGGCGAAGTATTCAATCCTTCCAAACCCGTGTCTTCGGCAAAAACCTCCAGTTCCCCGCTGTATCCGGATGGTCCCGGCCCCGACAGCGTCGAATAAATCAACGTCAGATTATCGAGATCCTCCAGGTCTGCGGCGGAGGCGTCTTTTTCTACGGTAAAACCCCCGTATCGCGTCAAGTGCATCACCGTCCCGGGCACGGCATGAAAAATCCCTTTGGGCTGAATGTTAAACGAATCGGTAATCTCAATTTCAGCTCCGGCATCGGTAATCTCGAAAAGGCCGTCCCCCCCGCTGTCGTTGCCGTTGATGTAAATGATATTGGCCTTCAGTTTTCCGCCGGACAAGGTATAGGTGGCGTCGTTGTGGGTCCCGTAATAGGTGGTGAGATAAAGGACCCCGGAAAAAGTTGCCGTTCCACCGGTCTGAGTGAACACCGCCGGACCGCCCCACCCCCCCAGCGTTCCGTTAACCGCTTCCAGCTCGGCATCACCGCTCAACTCAAAGGATCCGCTGCTGCCGGTTCCTTGCGCAAGAACCAGATCGCCTGTGACAAGACGGCCGCCGCTGTGGACAAGCAGGCCGTTTTCATACTTGTAATATCCCACAGTTACTTTTTCGCGTGCCGTCAGAGATCCGGATTCAAGACGAACTTCAGGGATCAAACCCCAACCTCCGGTGATAAAAAGACCCTGACACCACTGGTTATCTTCATTGACTTGGACAATGCCTTGTTCAACCCAGGCATCGGTGGAAGAATCGGGAACGCCTCCGCTCCAGTTACTCGCGACCGACCAGTTTCCCGTTCCCGCATTTTTCCAGGATGTTGAGGCACCGAAAGCAGACCCCAACCCAATCGAAACGAATAGAATAACCGCAACACAATACATCCATTTCCTGTCACTTTCTACCGGCTTTTGACCGTACATAATAGTCCCTCCGTTTGGGATTGAAAATTGAACTGAAATATTGGCTCGGAACCTCTGTTCAGAGTATCATTGGAAGCACCTGTTTCCTCTCCAGGCTTCCTGAAGAATTTAATTATCACCTTTCCTGAATATATTAGTCCTATAATAGGATATTTGCTGTTCGATTTCAAGGCAAAAATGTCGAAAACATAATATCTTAACCGGCCAAGAAGGAGGTTTTCCCTTACACGATGTCGTCGAAGGGGGTATAATCAATCCGAGTGGGTCGGGCGGCCGCCGGTCCGGAACAGGGGACCGGAGGAAAGTCCGAGCAGGGCAGGGCGCGGTGGTGGCTAACGGCCACCCGGAGCGATCCGCGGGATAGTGCCACAGAAAACACACCGCCGATGGGCCGTGAAAACGGCCACAGGCAAGGGTGAAATGGTGCGGTAAGAGCGCACCGCGACGGCGGCGACGTCGTCGGCAGGGCAAACCCCACCGCCTGCAAGACCAAACAAGCCGGTGGGCCGCAAGGCCCCCCGAGCCGGCCCGGTCATAATCCGGCGGGTAGGTCGCATCCCTCACGGGAGAGCCGGCGGGCAACCGTCGGTCCAGAGAAATGGCCGCCTCCCGGGGAAACCCGGAAGACAGAACTCGGCTTACAGACCCACTCCTTATTTTGAATATTGTATATTTACAATTGACTATTTTTGGGATTCGGTTTTGGCAATTGTCATCGTTTTTGGCGCAGAGGGAAAGACACGTGCGGTATCCGGCGGATGTGTGCGTTATCGGGGCGGGCCCGGCGGGACTGACGGCCGCGATCTACGCCGCGCAGAACGGAGCCACGGTGTCGCTGGTGGAAGCAAGTACCACGGCGGGTCGCAAGCTGTTAATCACCGGCCGGGGACGATGCAATATCACCCATAATGCTTCGATTGATGAGTTCCTCCGCGCATGTAAACCTTTCGATCGTTTTTTGCGCCACAGCATTCACACCTTCGGACCGCAAAAGATTCTGGACTTCTTACACCGAATGGGTTTGGCAACAAAAATCGAACCGGATGGCTGCATCTTTCCAGTAAGCGACCGGGCAAGCGATGTCAAACGGATTCTCCAGGACCGTGCCGACAAGGCGGGAGTACGATTCGTATATGGACGGACCGTGCGGAACACCCGGCGAAATGAAAATGGATATGAAGTTATAATGGATGATCATTTATTCTTTTCACGATGTATCATTCTGGCAATGGGTGGATTGAGTTGGCCTCAAACAGGAAGCCCTCGAAATGGTTTCGATTTGGCGCGTCAATTGGGACATGCGGTCGTCCCTCCGCGGGCGGCGCTGATTCCTCTGGTGACACGAGAAAATTGGCCCGGTGAATTGCAGGGCGTCGGCGTTGCGGATACGATCGTCTCGGCACGGCTTGATGGCAAAACGATTTCGCATCGCGGACCGCTGATGTTTACCGAAGATGGCATCGGCGGGCCGGGAGTTTTGAACCTGAGTCGTGAGATCACGGATTTTCTTAATGGCGATTCGACCGTGAATGTGAAAATCGATCTGCTGCCTGAAGTATCCGGCGAACAACTGAAAACATGGCTGATCGAACAAACGTCTGCCCATTCCAGAAAAACCGTCGCAACCGTTCTAACGCATCGCTTCCCGAAAGGACTTGCAGCAATGCTCTGTACGTTAGCCGGCGGCACGTTGAGTTGGACGATGGGCCAATTGAACAAAGACGCGAGAAGGGAATTGATCCGTAGGATCAAAGAACTACCGTTGACGATCACGGCAACGCGACCCATTGAAGAGGCAATTATCACGCGAGGCGGAGTGGATATTCAACAGATCGACCGCAAGACCATGCAATCGAAGATCTGTCCCGGTTTGTATTTCGCCGGTGAGGTGATCAATGTGGACGGTCCCTGCGGGGGATACAACCTGAGCATCGCTTTCGCCACCGGCGCTCTGGCGGGAATGTCAGCGGCGAAGGGATTATCGAAGCCCCGAGGGATAGCGAAGCTATAGCCGGCGATTATTTCTGGCCATCGGTTGGGCCGGGTCGGGTATCCGTACGGAACGGCGAAGCGGGCAGACCTTCCTTATTGAACAGGTTCGGCTCGGGAGCATTCTCCCACGCAAAGCGAACAGCGACAGGGGCCTTGACCGCCTCGGCCGAGACCACAAGGGTATCCCCGTCGATCACGGCCTTGGCGGGGACAAAGTCCTTTCCGTCTTCGGCGATGGTGAAATGCGTCAGTTCGCCGTTACGGGCAACCAGGCCGCCTCCGACATAATCGAATAAGACACGAATCTTGTCGCCTTCGATCTTCATACCCTTGTAGATCGGGCCGCTATAGACGATATCCTTGAGCCCATAGGTTTTGGACAGCGCCCACAGCGCCAGGCGACGGCCGACATCCTGCTTATTTCGAGGATGTATATCCTTTGGATCGCCGATATCGGTTGTTACCACCATGCCGGCGTTCGGCACCGACTGCATCGTCATCAACTGCGCCTCACGAATATCGGGATTCTGGCCCGTATAAGGCGCAATCTGTACGAAATAGAAAGCGAAATCTCCCCGCCCCCAGTCATCCCGCCAGTTTTTGATCATTGCGGGGAAAAGCTTGCGATATTGCCAGGCACGCCCGGCGTTGGACTCGCCCTGATACCAGATCGCGCCGTCGATGGCGAAGGGGATCAGCGGGGCGATCATCGCATTATAGAGGCCCGCCGGCCGCCAGGGGCTGTCCGGTCCCATCGGAGCGCCGGGTTGCCTGGGGGCCTCTTTGTTTTCGGCCTTGGCCGTTTCGACCCGGGCTTTCCATTCTTCGATTTTCTTTTTGTGCTCCTCGAGGGCCGTCGGGTAATTGGTCATTGCGTCGTCAAATCGCTTGAGAATCGGCTGGAAGTCTTCATCGGCCGCGAGGATCTCTTTGCGGGTCCACGACTCGGCCGGCGTTCCGCCCCAGCTTGTATGGATCAGGCCGATGGGAATATCGAGTTGCTTAAAAAGATCCCGGCCGAAGTAATAGGCCACGCCGGAAAAATCCGGAATGGTCTGGGGAGTGCAAATCTCCCACGAACCCGTACAATCCGCTTGCGGGGTTTCAGCGACGGTTCGTTTCACATAGAACAATCGAATGCGCGGATAATCGGCCGCCTTGATCTCGGCTTCTGAATTGTTGGAATTGCGAACGGTCCATTGCATATTCGATTGACCCGAACAAACCCAGACAACCCCGATCAGGACATTTTGCAGCGTGAGGGTATTGGATGCTGTGATCGTCAGGGAAAACGGCCCCCCCGCCGCGGGAGTTGGAAGCTTGACCATCCACTTTCCGTCGGCCCCAGCCTGTACCGACAACTCCGTCTCGGCCCAGGAACCTTTGACCTTGACGGTCTCCTGCGGATCGGCCCAACCCCAGATGGGAGCGTCGGTCTTTTGCTGCAGGACCATGTTGTCGCCGAAGATCGCCGGCAGTCGAACCGCCGCCATCGCCGAACCCGCAACCATGCAGAGTACGACTGCTGCCACAAATACCCGTTGAAGAACATGCGATTTCATTGTGAGATCTCCCAGTACCATCACCTTCCAGTCCGACCACGGAGGGATTATACCGACGATATCCGGGTAAGACAAGAGAAGATAATCGGCCGGTATCCATCGCCCTCAAAAAGTCTGGTAAGACTGGGTAACACTGGGGAAGTCTTGATTTTTACGCTAATAATCCAGACTTCCCCACATTGATCAACGGTAAGTCTTATTATTATTAAAATAATCCAGTCTTACCCAGACTTCCCCAGTCTTTCAAGACTTTCTGATTTGCCCGTATGGTTCGAAAATGAGCCCAAACTCTCCTTCCAAACAAGTTATTAATGCTCTGTCCAGGTATCCGAATTTCTATGGATCGGAAAGATTTCCTTGAAACAGTCCGATTGTGGCGGTAACATAGGTATATGGAGCGAATTGGAATTTAAACAGACTCAGACGTATGAACAAAGGATTGATGCCAACTACATGAAACCATATATGACCACAGCACACGGGGCTCTTTTTCAAGCCGATTGTATCGAATTTATGCGATCCCTGCATTCGGAGGTTGTGGACACGCTCTTTGCGGACCCCCCATTCAATCTTGGTAAAGATTACAAGAATCCCTTTAACGATAGGGTATCCGAACACCAGTATCTCGAATGGTGCAAAAACTGGATCGAAGAGGGTTGCAGGATACTGAAACCGGGCGGAGCGTTTTTTCTTTATGCAACGCCCGAACTAGCGGTAAAGTTCGCCGGTTTCCTAGAGGAACGCCTTCAATTTCGTCACTGGATTGCCATCTCCATGAAAGGGACATTCCCTCGAGGCCGAAAGCTATATCCTGCACATTACGCTCTTCTTTACTATACTCGAGGAACGCCAGCTACTTTTAACCGAGTTCGGATTCCGATCCCAACCTGTCGTCATTGCGATAAGGAGATAAAAGATTATGGTGGTCACCGCGATAAGCTTAATCCCCAAGGTCTCAATCTATCTGATTTTTGGGATGATACTTCGCCAAACCGCCACAAAAAATTCAAGGTTCGTCCGGGCGTCAACGAACTCAAACTTGTAATCCCTGAAAGGGCGATTCTTATCTCAACAAATCGTGGCGATCTTGTCTATGATCCGTTTGGCGGCGGCGGATCCACCTATCAGGCAGCCGAAGTTCACGGCCGGAAATGGTTGGGAACCGAGTTGTATGATTGTCACCACATACGGCGACGAATGGAAGAAATCTTTCCCTTGACCGCAAATAGGCAACCCACTTTTCAGTATGGAGACTTTTTTGATGAAGATCACAGCAATCAGGTTTTACGACGGAGCAAGAGAGAGAATCTGCCGTCTCGGCCTATCCATGCTGTTTCTTGAGGTCCAACAGATCATCTTTGAAACCGAAGTGTATGCATTAGAAGAAAGTGAAGCAAACGGGGCAGCTGTAATTCGTGAACGACTGGATGCAGCTTTCAAGTCGAAGGAGGAGTGGGTTCTTAATAAATCCGGAGATGTTGACTGGGTAAAAAAAATCCGATACAACTTAACTGTATTGGCAAGATTGGGAGTTGAAATTCAGGTATCGTCCCGAAGCGACCAACTCACTCGTGATCTGGTTCACCTTCGCAATAGCTTGCGGGAGGGCAAAATTGACGCTGGCATAGTAATCGTACCAAGTGATCGATTTCAGTCTTTCCTAACAGACCGTACCCCATCCCTGAAAGATGCAATCCGGATATTTGAAGACGAATTCAAAGAGGCACAAGAATATCCAATCGTCGTGATTGCTATTGAACACGACGGCCCCGGTGATGCTTTACCGAAAAAGAAAACTAATCTTGGCAAAAATAAGCGAGATTAGAAATAAGAGTATTCAACCGTCAGATCGGATTTGGTTCCGTTTGGTTTGATTAGTAGTTAGAGGATCAGCAGTCGAATTGGCGTTTGCTGGACCTTCATCATCCACCAGAAACTGGTATGGCTTGGATATGGATCACGACAAGCTGGAAAAGTATAGTTCGGCGTTCACTCTGGCGGATATGGAGGTGTTCGTATTCCCGGAGCTGATGTACAGTCTGGTCCTGGCCAACCTGATGAGCCCGATCATCTGGCGATGGCGGCAGGAGGATTGTTTCCAGCGGCTGGAGGGCAAAGGCCCCTACAAGCGGCTGATGCGGCTCAAGCAGTACATCATGGACGAGTACGAGTTCAACCTCGACCTGCAGACATGGGGCCTGACGGATAAGAAGGTGGAGATCGAGCGGTTCAAGCCGTGGATCTCGGCCGAGCAACTGGCCCGCAGTAACGGCCTGTTCGGTTACGAAGGCGACAAATATTATTTCGATGTCGATATCCGCCGTCACTTTGGCCTGGATAAATTCGAAGGCGACATCATCCCCTACTGGAAGACCGAAACCGTCGAGGCGATGACGGCGTTTCGCCGCAAGGAAGGTTACCGAACCGGCGCCGGCGAATGCGTATCGCTATCGACGCTCTACGCGGCGGCGGCATTTATCGTGTGCGATATCCCGCTGGAAGATATACACCTGGTCCTGACGCCGCTGCATTCGCAGAACTTCATCGACATCGAAGACGGCGTGATCACCAACAACCGGCGGCTCGTAACCAAGTCCATGTGGTTTAACGGCACGGAGATCAGCAACAAGGCCCAGCGAGCTTTGCGTAACGAACAGGTGACCGTGGTGGCCAACAACACCGGCTATGTCCATTGTCTATACAATACGGCGACAATCGATCCGACGGTTTATCGCAGGGCGGCCGGGCGGCTTCAGGAATACCTCACGGCCGATCTGGATGCGCTGATGCTGGCCAACTTCCTGCGGGGCACCCCGGAGTATCACAAGCATTTTCAATTTTGCCGGCGCCTTCGCGGCGAGGCGATGTACGTGAAAGCCGAGGTGCTCTTCGGATACGAACACGGCAGCCGGTTCCGCATCGCCGATATGAGCTTCGACAAACTGCTCGACGAAGTTTCCAGCGAGGACTACTCCCTCTATCCCGTGACCGACAGGATCTGCTGCGAACAGTTGATGGATTTTGTACGCTCCAATCGGATCAGCATCCATAATCCGGCCGATCGCGATACGCTGGTCACCTATCTATCCGCACATCTCCCGGATGCCGGAAAGTTCGTCGCGGATTTATACGATTTCGTCTATCTTGTTCCTCGCCTTCCAGGATTTGAAAAGGATTACGTCCCATCGGAACCAATCCGTATTCCCGTCGGTTCCAGCCGCGAGCAGGTCATCGCCTATCTCGAAAGTATCCGCGGCTCTCACCCCGTGGCCGACCTGGCGTTCTACGCCTATCGCGATATGTCCCGCTGTGAGTGGGGGCCGTTCATGAAGGCGGCCATCGAACGCAGCCCGGTCTCCATCGAGATGTGTAAAAATTCCTCGGATGAACAGGTCGTCGAATGGCTTGAGGGGATGGATACTGTTTCCATCTATGACGGCCAACGGCTGGCCCAGCCGGATGAGGTCGCCAACTACCGAACCGGCGACGGCGTCGAAAAAGCCGTCACGCTGGCCAATATTCTCCGCTCGCGCCATCCGGAAAAGCAGATCCTCATCGAAATCGACGGACCGGATGTGTGTGTCAAGATATCCGGAAACGAATACCGCTTCGAATCGAACAAGGGCATCCACCAGATCCTGCATGTCAACTCCTGATCCTTCTACGACTGCATCTCACCTCCGTCCGAGCAAGATCGATCTGCACGCTTCTCTGGCCTGTCTGGGCGCATTGACCTGCTGGTCGGTGGCGCCGATCTTCATCAAGCTGCTGACGGGCGTGTTGGATTCGTGGACGCAGAATGCCGTCCGTTATGCGGTGGCATGCCTGTTCTGGCTGCCGTTCCTTCTGATCGCCATCCGCCGGGGAACCTTCGATCATCGGATATGGAAACGGGCAATCGCGCCCAGCATCGTCAATCTGTTCATGCAGAGTTGTTTCACGGCCAGTTTCTATTACATCCATCCGGCCTTCGTCGATCTGACGGGAAAATCCAGCATCCTGTGGATCATGGGATTTTCGCTTCTTCTGTTCGCCCGCGAAAGAGCGCTGCTTCGGAGCAAGCGATTCTGGTCGGGGATCGTTCTGTCGGCCGTGGGACTGGTGGGCGTGATGGCGTTTCACAAGGGATTCGGACAGCGGCAAACGATGACGGGCATCGTCTGGACGCAGATGGCGGCCGTCGGCTGGGCGGCCTATACCCTCGTAATCCGTTTGCGCTTCGCACATATCGACAGTCGGTGCGGATTTGCCGTGATTAGTTTGTACTCCACAATCGGTCTGACGATCCTTGCGCTGCTATTCGGGAATGTGGAGTCCTGCGCGGCTCTCTCGCCGTGGCACGGATTCTGGGTGGTCTTTTCGGCCATTACGGGAATCGCCATAAGCCACGTACTCTATTATGCGGCCCTGCGGCGCATCGGCGCGATGATTCCGTCGCTGGTCCTGCTGGCGGTGCCGTTCTGCATCCTGGCATTATCGCACTGGGTATTCGGCGAAACATTGACTCCGCTTCAGTGGCCCTTTGGGATTTCGCTGCTGGCGGGTGCGGGACTGGCCATCTGGAGCCAGGAACATCTGCATCGAACGTAAATTTCCCCGGCCCGGAAAATTTCCGGATTTTCCTCTTGACGAATGCCGAACCATATATTACTATGTGAGTATATTATCATATAGCCATTTACTTATCTTGCGGGAAAACCATGACACAAACCGAAATGATGTTGTACGAAAAACAGGCCGAGGTCGCCGCGGCGATCGCTCACCCCATTCGCCTGGCCATTCTGGATTTTCTCCGCGACGAGGAGCAGTGCGTCTGCGATATCGCCAGGGCGGTCGCCTCCGAACGGTCGAACATCTCAAGGCATTTGTCGGTCATGGTGAACGCCGGAGTTTTGGACAGCCGCAAGGAGGGACTCAAGGTATTCTATCGCCTCAAGTGTCCCTGCATTCTGGACTTCTTTTCCTGTATCAGCAAGGTGTTACGCCAGCAACTCCGCGATCAGGAAAAACTCTTTCGACGATTGTAAACAAGGAACTCCTCATGACAATTCTTCGAGAATGGAAAACGCTGCTGTGGATCGTCGCCGTGTTTCTGGGGTGTTTCTATCTGCCGGTCGGATTCGCTCGCTTTGACGCCGCCCTGACAGAGGCCCTGCACCTGGTCAAGTGGTACGCCCGCGAACATGTCCTGCTGTGTCTGGTGCCCGCCTTTTTTATTGCCGGGGCGATCAGCGTGTTTGTCAGCCAGGCCTCGGTGATGAAATATCTCGGGGCCGGCGCCAACAAGGTTCTGGCATACGGGGTCGCCAGCGTCTCGGGGACGGTTCTTGCGGTTTGCTCGTGCACGGTTCTTCCGCTGTTTGCGGGAATCTATAAGATGGGCGCGGGGCTTGGACCGGCGACGGCGTTTCTGTATTCCGGCCCGGCGATCAATGTGCTGGCGATCATTCTCACCGCCCGGATCCTCGGCATGGAGCTGGGTATCGCGCGGGCGATTGGAGCCATTCTCTTCAGCATTGTGATCGGGCTGCTGATGCATTGGATATACCGGAAGGAAGAAGTCGCAAAAGCCCAGGCACAAATGGCTATGCCGACACCGGAAGTTCGGCGGCCGTTGTGGAAGATGAGCTTGTATTTTGCGAGCATGGTGGGGATTCTGGTTTTCGCCAACTGGGCGCGCAGCGGCGACGTGCGGGCCGTTTTTCTCTGTTGTCCCAACGGCCTGGCGACATTCAACGTGGAAGGATCGCTGGTGGAAAAAACCGATGCGATGATTTCCGTTCGGGATACGGCCGGTCAGGTCCATCAGATTCCGGCCGATCAACTCAAAGGCATTGCCTCCGTTGAAAAAAACCCCGTCTATGAAACCATTCTTCAATACAAGTGGACTATCGTATTCGTATTGCTCGCCGCTTTCATCATCATGGTCTATCGCTGGTTTGACGGAGGCGAACGGATCGAATGGGTCGATGCGAGCTGGGGCTATGCCAAGCTGATTTTGCCATTGTTGCTCATCGGGGTCTTGGTATCCGGCCTGCTGTTGGCTCGGCCGGGACGAGAGGGACTGATCCCGAACGCATGGGTCAACGCGGCGTTGGGAGGCAACTCCTTGCGAGCCAACTTCTTTGCTGCGATCGCCGGGGCGTTCATGTACTTCGCGACGCTGACCGAGGTACCGATTGTACAGGGCCTTCTTGGCTCCGGCATGGGTAAAGGGCCGGCATTGGCTTTGCTATTGGCAGGACCGGCCTTGTCGCTGCCGAGTATGCTGGTCATTCGCAGCGTCCTCGGAACGCAGAAGACCCTGGTCTTTGTCGCACTGGTCGTCATCATGGCGACGATCACCGGAATGATATTCGGAATCATCGTCGGATAGGAGATTACATGAAAACCATTCAGATTCTCGGAACGGGTTGTCCCAAGTGCAAGAAGCTGGCGGAAAACGCCGAAGCCGCGGCAAAACAACTGGGGATGGAGTACAACATCGTTAAAATAACACAGATCAACGAGATTATAAAATTCGGCGTGATGATGACTCCGGCCCTGGCGATCGACGGCCGGGTCAAATCCGTCGGGAAAACCTTATCGCCGGAAGAAATCCAACCGTTATTGAAATAACGATTATCTATCCAATAGAAAAGGATTATACCATGTCGAACGAACAATCCTGTATGTGTTCAGGAGGCCCCACTCTCATCTTCGCCTGTAGCGGAGCCGCCGATGTGGGCGCCGTGGCCGATCAGGCCGCGAGGAAACTGACGGCCGACCAAAAGGGCAAGATGTTCTGCCTGGCCGGAATCGGCGCACGGATCCCGGGAATCATCAAAACGACGGAGGCGGCTGCACGAATTCTGGCCATCGACGGTTGCCCACTGAATTGCGTCAAGGGTTCGCTTGAACAGGCCGGTTTTAAAAATGTCCTGCATCTTCAGATGGCCGACCTCGGTATGGAAAAAGGCAAGACGCCTCCTTCGCCGCAGGCGATCGGAAAGGTCGTTGATAAGGCCTGTGAAATGCTTGTCTGTAAATAGTAATACGCATGGAGTATCCTATGAATAAGTCCGCCTATCAAGTCATTGTCGTCCTTCTCCTGATCGGAGCGGTGGGAGTAATCGTGGCCATGAAAAATCAATGCGGTTGCCTGAGTCCGGCCCAATCGTTCAGCGATTCGGTCGAATCTCCATCTCCGGCACCGACGCAAACTCGGGACCCCGTTACATCGACGGCACAAATCCCGGCCAAGCCGATCCAGTCGCAAGCTCTCGGCATACCGCGCTTGGTCGATCTGGGCGCCGACAAATGCATCCCCTGCAAGATGATGGCTCCTATCCTGGAGCAACTCAAAAAGGATTTCGACGGAAAATTGCAGGTGGATTTCATCGATGTCTGGAAAAATCCCGATGAGGCCCCAAAATACGGCGTTAAGATCATTCCCACACAAATCTTTTTCGGGCCGGATGGGAAGGAACTGTTTCGCCATGAAGGATTCTTTTCGAGAGAGGACATCCTGGGAAAATGGAAGGAGCTGGGAGTCGAGTTGGGCGTTTCAAGTCTTCCCGTATTGGAACGACTGGAGCCACTCAAGCCGGACACGCGTCCCAAGGATCAGATCTGTTACATGTGCGAAAAAGATATCGATCCCAAAACGATGGCGACAGTCGCCGCGCCCAAGGGCGAGGTTCGCCTCTGTGGCCTGCACTGCTACTTCATCCTGTATTCGTGCCTGACCGAAGACAAGACCGATTACGAAAAGAAGGTCAGCATTGTTGACTTTGCTGCCGGCAAACCATTGCCTGCTGCCGATGCTGTCTATCTCTATGGCATCGATGAAAAGACACGTCGCCCGACGATCAAGGCCTTCGCCGACAATGCGGCTGCGGTGGGGGAACGCCAGGCCTCCGGCGGCAATATCATTTCTTTCTCCGACTTGGCAGAGCAGGAACTGGCCGCTCGTTGTGGATTCTGTGATCGGGCGGTCTATCCGGTTGACGCTGCCGCAGTCAAGGTGGAAGGACTTTCGACTTGGGGTTGCTGCAGCCATTGTGCGATGGGCGTTGCGGCACGGACGGGAAAGGATATCGAAGTCCGCCAGAAGGACGGCTTGACCGGCCAGACGATTGTCATCAAGACCTTCAGCGGCAGCATCGCTTCGTTAGAGCCGCCAACGGCCGTCGCCTGGTTTGGCCTGCGCAAAAACGCCGAAGGAAAGTGGGGTTCGGCGGGGTGTTTCCACCAGGGGTTTTTCACGACAGTCGATAACCTCAAGAAATGGCTCGAAGCCCATCCCTCGGAAACCGGCCGAATGATAACGATTCATCAGGCCCTGGCCGACAAAATGAAGCTGACACCCGAACAGATCCAGAAGGCCTGCAAGATCGGCGAGTGTGCCCCAAAATAAATTAAAGGCGATATAAATATGCAAGAACTATTCACCTCGCTGACACATGCGGTCGAAGGTACGCCGCTGATTGCCCTGTCCGCGGCTTTTATCTGGGGCATCCTGAGTATTCTGCTCAGCCCGTGCCATCTGGCAAGCATTCCGCTGATTGTCGGATTCATTGACAAACAGGGGCCCACCACGACCCGGCGGGCGTTTACCATGTCGCTATTGTTCGCGTTGGGGATCCTGATCACCATCGGCATCATCGGCACGATCACCGCCGCCGCGGGACGAATGATGGGCGATGTCGGCCGATATGGCAATTACTTTGTCGCGGGGATTTTCTTTCTGGTCGGCTTGCACCTGCTGGATGTGATCCCGGCACCATGGTCCGGACCGGGAAAGGTGGGCATTCGCAGCAAAGGCCTTCTTGCGGGTTTCCTTCTTGGCTTGATCTTCGGTATTGCCTTGGGCCCCTGCACCTTCGCGTATATGGCCCCGATGCTGGCGGTGACGTTCAAACTCAGCGCATCCAATCTTCCGTACGGGATCGCTTTACTGCTGGCCTATGGCATCGGTCATTGTTCCGTCATCGTCCTCGCCGGAACCTGTACCGAACTGGTCCAGCGATACATGAACTGGAATGAAACGTCCAAAGGAACCGTGATTCTTAAACGGGTGTGCGGAGTTCTGGTCCTGATCGCGGGCCTTTACTTGATTCACATCGCACCCTAATCGAATCGTAACGACAGTTCGATACATCATATAACGAATAGATTATGGAGGTTTTACAATGGATCGAAGAAGTTTTCTAACGAACGGATTGACCGCGGCAACTGCCGTAACCCTGGGAACCAGTGTAGCGCAAGCCGCCGAACCGGCGAAGATTCTCAAAATCATCGGTGTCTCCTGCAGCCCGCGCAAAGGCAAAACGACCTTTCAATCGCTGCAAATCTGCCTGGAAGCCGCCCGACAGGCCTCGGCATCCATCCGAACCGAACTGATCGAACTGGCGGGTATCAAATTCGACCCGGCGGTCGTGGCGGGAGTGCCGTCGGTGTTCGGATCGGAAGACGCTTTCGAATCGGTTATCCAACCCAAACTGGCCGATCCGGCTGTCGCGGGTATCATTATCGGGACGCCGGTCTATTTCGGCCTTCCCAGCGCTCTGTGCAAGGGCTTTATCGATCGCTGCATGGTATTCCGTAAGACCTTCGCCTTCGCCAATAAAGTCGCCGGCGTCGTCGCCGTCGGAGCCAATCGCAATGGCGGGCAGGAACTGGCCATCAACGCCGTCCAGCAGTGCCTGATGACCCACGAAATGATCCTCGTCGGTGACGGCCGTCCCACCGCTCACCGCGGCGCAACCGTGTGGAACAACAAGGATGACATTTCCACTGACACTTTCGGCATCGAAACCCTCAGGAATCTCGGTCGTCGTGCCGCAGAAGTTGTATTGAAGCTCAATCCCGTATCATAGGGGCGGACGGGACCCGCCCATCGAAGCTTGGGGAATAATCGAATGCAGCCACGAATGAAAATCCTGTTTCTCTGCACGGGTAATTCCTGCCGCAGCCAGATGGCCGAAGGGTGGGCCAGGCACTTGTGGCCCGACCGTTTTGAGGTTTTTTCGGCCGGTATCGAAACCCACGGCCTCAATCCCATCGCCGTTAAAGTCATGGCGGAGGCGGGAGTGGATATCTCAGGCCACAAATCCAAGCACATCGATGAACTGAAGGATATCAACTTCGATCTGGTAATCACTGTCTGCGACCACGCCAATGAACACTGCCCCATATTCCCCGGCAAGACGCGTGTGATCCATGCCGGATTTGACGATCCGCCGAAACTGGCCAAATTGGCGAAGACGGAACAGCAAGCTCTGGATTGCTATCGTCGTGTCCGCGATGAAATACGACAATTCATTGAACAACTTCCCTTACGAATCAAAGGATCATTCGGATGAAATCAAAGGAGACAATACGCCAGGCCGTTCGAAACGGGTATGCCGAGATCGCCAAGACCGGCTGTGGCTGCTGCGGTAACGGATCGCCAAAGGATTTCGCCGAGAAAATTGGATACTCTCAGGATGAATTATCGACATTGCCGGAAGGAGCAAATTTGGGTCTGTCATGCGGTAATCCGACGGCGCTGGCGAATTTGAAAGCCGGGCAGGTCGTATTGGACCTTGGCAGCGGCGCCGGTTTCGATATCTTCATCGCGGCCAAAAAGGTCGGCCCGTCCGGCCGGGCCATCGGAGTGGACATGACACCGGAGATGCTGGACAAGGCCCGCAGGAATATCGACGCCTTTCGGAAAAAGACGCAACTGGATAACGTCGAGTTTCGACTCGGCGAGATCGAACATCTTCCCGTCGCCGATGCCTCAATCGATGTGGTGATCTCCAACTGCGTCATCAACCTGTCGGCCGACAAGCCGCAGGTATGGCGGGAAATCGGTCGGGTTCTCCGACCGGGAGGCAAGGCGTGCGTCTCGGACCTGGCGCTGAAAAAGCCCTTACCGCAATCCATTCGGGAGATGGTCGTCGCGCTGGTCGGTTGTGTCGCCGGGGCGGTGACGATTGATTCTTCCGAAAAGATGGCGCAGGAGGCCGGTCTTGAGAACATCCAATGGTCGGAAAAAGAATACGCCGTGGATGTCATGGAAGGATGCAACGACCGGTTGTATCAGTCGATCAAAGATGCCCTTCAACAGGGGGAAAAACTTTCGGATTACGTAGTCAGCGTCAATCTTACGGCGGAAAAACAGTCGATGAATTTGTCTTCATGTAACTGTAAATAGGGGCAGATCTGTGGATATTCACCCAAAATCATCTTTAGGTGGATTACGTTGGTTTGAACGATATCTGACACTGTGGGTCATTCTATGCATTGCCGGGGGTATCGTCCTCGGCAGGGTCGCTCCGCAATTCGCCAAAACGCTCGACAGCATGTCGATCAAGGTCGACGGAGCGCCCGTGGTATCGATCCCGATCGCCATCTGCCTGTTCTTCATGATGTACCCCATCATGGTCAAGATCGATTTCGCCGAAGTACGTAAGGCCGGCAAAAGTATCAAGCCGGTCGGATTAACCCTATTCGTCAACTGGGCAATCAAACCCTTCACCATGTATGCCATCGCGTTGTTCTTTCTCGGCACTCTGTTTCTCGGATTGATCGGCCCGGAAGCGGTCGATCAGGTCAAGATGCCGCTGGGTCTGGATCTTCCGGTGGGCTCCGTATATGGCGCCGGCAAGGTCGTTGAAGTCGGCGGAATTCGAATGCTCGAAGTGCCGCTTTGGCGAAGCTATCTGGCCGGTTGCATCCTTCTGGGAATCGCTCCCTGTACGGCCATGGTCCTGGTCTGGGGATATTTGGCCAAAGGCAATGACGGCCATACCCTCGTCATGGTCGCCATCAATTCCCTGACCATGTTATTTCTATACGGGCCCCTCGGTGGGTTCCTGTTGGGCGTTGGAAAGTTGCCCGTTCCATGGCAGGCCCTGCTTTTATCGATTGCAATTTATGTCGCTCTTCCCCTCGTTGCCGGATATGTCTCAAGGAAATGGATCATCGCTCACAAAGGATTCGAGTGGTTTACCGAAAAGTTCTTGCACATTCTTACGCCGATTACCATGATTGCACTTCTGATTACTCTGGTTTTGTTGTTCAGCTTCAAGGGTGAAACGATCCTGAAAAATCCTTTGACTATTCTCTGGATCGCCATTCCGTTGTTTCTTCAAACGACTCTGATCTTCGTACTCGGGTATTGGCTCAGCCGTATCCTCCGCCTTTCCTATGAGGATGCCGCTCCATCGGCCATGATCGGGGCATCGAATCATTTCGAAGTGGCTATCGCCACCGCTACGATGCTGTTCGGCTTGTCATCCGGCGCGGCCCTGGCTACCGTGGTCGGAGTGCTGATTGAAGTTCCGGTGATGTTGATGCTGGTTCGGATCTGTATGAAAACTCGCGGATGGTTCGCTGAAACCGTTCGAGTGTCGCCGTAAAACAAACAGGCCGGATCATTGGGTCCGGCCTGTCTAACCTCCCGCTGGAATTCACTTAAAAGCCATAGACTTCCCGCGCCACCCGGAAACCGGCATCCATTGTCCGAGAAAATTCCGGATCGAACACATTGTTGATATTGTGTGTATCCAAAAACTCCTTTGCAAGACTCGCGGCATCCTTGAATCCTTCGCGCCGGACTCTGTCTCTCATCCATCGGAGAATCTGTTCTTCCGTCATCGCGACATCCTTTCGTTTGGTTCATTACTCTTCACAACCAACCCATCCAACGATTGGTTTCTACCGTCTTCTTTATCGGCATTTCGCTTTGATAATTTGGATAATTTGAAAACATATCGATCCGCCCTCCCCTTTTAACATTGCATTGGAAATCATCGTTTCCAAACACCGAGTTTCCTCGTTCCATTGAATTACATGTAGATTATAAATACAAAAATGCGTCCCTGTACGGGCCGATAACTGCGAAACGTCTCAAAAAACCGTCGTAATGATACTGGCATTAACGTTTTTTTGGGATTTGTCCGATAAATATCTAAAGATTTTACACACCCAGGACGAATATAATGATTAGGGATTTTCACGGATGTGATCCCTCGCAACCAGAACGCCTGGTTCAGAGATAGGGAGATATTATGAGAACCATCGCTATCGTCAACCAAAAAGGTGGATGCGGTAAAACCACCATCGCAATCAATCTCGCCAGCACGCTCGCCGCTCGCGGTCTGCGAACTCTGCTGGCCGATATGGACCCGCAATCCCATTGCGCTGTGGGTCTGGCCGTTCCCGAAGAACAGATCGAGATGAGTCTCTACGATGTTTTAATCAGCCACGTTCGAGGCGAACCGATCAAGCTTTCGGAAATTCTCTGGCAGATCTCCGAGGGATTTGAGTTGGCCCCTTCCAGTATTGATCTGGCCGCTTTCGACCAGCAGATGTCCGGAGTGCCCGATCGCGAAAGCTGTCTCAAAGGTGTACTTTCGAAAGTCACCAAGGATTATGACTATGTCGTCATCGACTGCCCGCCTTCCGTGGGTCTCCTCACCTTCAATGCCATCCGCGCCGCCACAGATATCGTCGTGCCGGTCGAGATGGGCTACTTTTCGTTACACGGCCTCAGCAAGCAACTGGAAACCCTCAACGTCCTGTGCAAGCAGTGCTCCCAGCAGATCGACGTGATGATCCTGGCCAGCATGTACGACATCCGCACCAAGATGGCCCGCGAAATCCTCGGCGAGGTCCGCAAGCACTTTGCCGGAAAAATGTTCAAGACCATCGTCAACTTCAACACCAAGCTCAAGGAAGCCGCCAGTCTCGGCCAGCCCATCAGCGAATACGATCCCGCCTGCAAGGGCCATCGCGATTTCCAGAATCTGGCCGAGGAACTCGTCGGCACCGATACCCACATGCATCGCGCCGAACTGGTCAGCTCCCTGCAGGCCAAGCTTGATGCCATCAGCGCCAGCGCCGAGGAACTGCTCTCGACGGTCAAGATCCCCGCCGAGACTCCTCCCGCCCTGGCCGAACTCCGCAAGGAACTCGGTGGACAGAAGATTGTCGATCTGCCCACCCCCGCCCAGCCGGTTCCCGTCGCAAACGAGCCGGCCGTCGCCCTTGCCATTGCCCCCGCGGCGACTCAAACGGTCGCCAAAGCCCCCGCCAAAACCATTGAAGCCAAGATCGCCGAGTTTTACGGCGTCAAAACCATCGATGACACCGTCGTCTTCAGCACCCTCTATCCGAGGGCCAAGGAGGTCTTCGTTGCCGGCGATTTCAACAACTGGCAGCCCGACAAGACTCCCCTGCAGAAAATCGGCGACAACGGCGCCTGGCAGATCAAGCTCCCCCTGGCCAGCGGCCGGTATCGCTACCGCCTCGTCGTCGACGGCCAGTGGCAGCAGGACCCCTACAACGAAAAAACGGAAATGAATCCATTCGGTGAATTGAATTCGGTACTTGAAATCCATTAACCCGGATATTTCACAGGGTTTTCCGGGTTTTCAGAACGTCATGTACACGGGTATCTTACGAAAGTAACAGCGGTCCTGCATGAATGCAGGTCGTTTTGGGTGAGAACTTTTGTTCCGCCACAAGGCCGCAGGTCAATAAGGACCGCAGGCGTATTTTAAAAATACGTCGAGGACATTTTTGACCGAGAACGCCGTGGCGGGGTAAAAGGGCCGCCCAAAACAAAACTCTTGTGAAATATCCGGGTTAAACAAAAATTCTTTCAACGGATTGGTTCCGAGAAAACGAAGGCCTCCGATATCCACGGAGGCCTTTGTGTTGGCTATACTCCTATCAGAAAATATTTATCAATATTTTCGCCGGATCATCAGGCCGCCTAATCCCAATAATGCCAACGTCATCGGTTCAGGAATAATTGTGAATTTGATGTTGTCGATGGTCGGCGAGTAACCTTGTACATCAATCAGCTTGATATTGAATGTGCTGAAATCGCCCCATGTGCCGGTCAGTTGTTTTGTCAATTCATCAAAATCCCAGTCTCGAACGAACATTTCGATATGAGGATTCGGAATGGGATTTTGAGGATCGCCGGTCAACGCAGTTTGTGTTGTGCGTA
>CAYLSB010000045.1:0-37715 GCA_964386005.1 uncultured Pirellulales bacterium
CGATAATAGGCGATGGCTTTGCCTTTGAATTCGGGTTTGATTTTCTTCCACGACATACCATACACCTCAAGGCACAAATCTCAACCTGGTAACTGCTGAAAGCCTGACTATCTATAGGAGCAAAATATAGGCACATATACGAAGATTGTTGCGTAAAAGAGCCGTCGATATTGATATTTTATAGCAGGGTTCTGAAGATCTGTTGTCGTTGCCGATACGATAAATCGGATCGAGTCAGGGTGTGTAGAAAATCCAAATAGGGTCGTTCTTCGACCGACCAATCTTGAGACACCATAATTGTACGGATCCTCCGTCGAATTCGTCGGCACGCCCCACCCACTTTTTTACCGTCCCTTCTTTTGCCATTGAGATGTTGGCTGACTGTGGGTTGACTGATTCCTAGAAGATGGGCGGTGGCACTCTGAGTATAATGTGGTTCATAAAGACACAGCTTCATAACCTCGAACTGTCGGGGAGTCAGGTACTGGGACAGAATCCGTTTCAGCATAGGCAGGATTTTCGAATAAATCTTCTTCCACTTCCGACGATCCGGCTTATGGTTGTATGAATTCCATAGACCCGATTCGGCAGGAATATTATTCCAATGGTCCTGCCCCAAATGAGCCGCCCAGTACGGTGAATCACCCTTTCCCAAACCACATCCTCCAGTCCATTTTGTCACCCAGAGAGCACTGGCAGGGAACACAAAATACAGATGTCCTA
The DNA here is from genome assembly GCA_964386005.1 of uncultured Pirellulales bacterium. GTDB lineage: Bacteria > Planctomycetota > Phycisphaerae > Sedimentisphaerales > Anaerohalosphaeraceae > FEN-1350. The sequence goes on from CAYLSB010000045.1 coordinate 724, forward strand.
GACGCCGGATTGCCGCCGGGAGCCAATAATGGATAAGTATGGACTTGTTTATTCAGGCAAAAACCTCATTTTCAGTTTGAAAAACGAGGTTTTTGGACTGGGCGGTATCCGACTTGAACGGATGACCTCCTGCTTGTAAGGCAGGCGCTCTAACCAACTGAGCTAACCGCCCCTAATTCATCCTCTGGCAATACACAATGACCAACCAATCGAATCGACTTCGTTTCCGCCAAAGATATCCAGATCGAAAGGTGCCCTCGTCTCAATTTAGCCAATCCGACTCGCACACATCCACAACATACGCCGCGCGGTTACGCCTCCATACTATACAATCACACGACCGGTTCGACAAGAATATTATCGGATATCCTTTGGGGAAGCTGAACAGTCCAACTATCCCCGATTAAATTGTCATCGGACAAAGCATTGTATTGACAGGGAAATCTTTGGATTTATACTCAGTGATGAAATGGCATCAACATGGGTGGTGAGAGCGAGCAAGCTGAAGTGTCAAAAGAAAGGAATTGTTATGAAGAAGAACATGAATCAATCGAGTCCATTACACGGATCGATAGCCCAGCAACCGAAAGCGATGCGAGTGTCATCGCCCCAACAACTGAAAGGAGCCCCGGTATCAGCGCCTCAAGAACACAAAGCGAATCCGGTTCCTACCCCCCAGCAAACCCGTGACATTCCTCGTTCACGTCCGCCCGTAACCGCTGGACCGACGCATGACGACATTGCCAAACGGGCGTACGAGATTTATGTCAGTAAAGGTTGTCCGGAAGGCCAAAGCGAACAAATTTGGACGCAAGCCGAACAGGAACTGAAAAAATAAAGCATGACGGCGGGGACCTTGTTTTGTCGCCGGCATTTGGATTGGATAATCCGGACGCGACCGAAGCGCTGAGACCCTGTACGGAATGTGGGTTCCGTGCATATAAGGAGATATGTTGGAATCAGAATTATCTGATATCGGCTTCGCATTCGATTCCGAAATTCCGATGGAATCGGCGGGTGAGCGTATCCAGGAAGGTCGAGATCAATTGATCGGGTGGGTAGAGTTTCCATGAACGCTCGGCATTGGCTTGCAGGAAGGGAACCAGCAGCGGCAGGAGAATGCTGGGTTCGGCCTCTTCGGTTTGGCAGCAGGTTTCGGCCATGACTTCGGCCACGCTAACCGGAAGAATGACCTTTCTCGCTTTTTCCGCGGAGTGAGCGAGGCATTTCGTGGGGTGCGTTGTTACCAGATATTCCCGACAGACAAGTGGTCGGAATTCATAGATACAGCAACAGTGATTCACCAGGAACGGGCAGGGCAGATCCAGTTCTTTATACCAGTCAGACAGACATGTGAGACGTTCCTGGAAATCGCAGCTTGTGGAAAACAAGTTCGATGGTATCTTGCGGCCGATCAGTTTTTGAGCGGCTATCTGGCAGGCGCGAAGCAGAGTCCGTTGTTCGGAGGCCGGCTGATTATAGATTTCATTGCGGATGTGGTAGGCCTCCGCGGTGGTAATCGGTATCAGATAGCGGCAGCAGGATGAACAACCCTTCCTGCAGGATATGCGGCGATCGGATTCGTGGATATTTCGACCGATCGCTTCGATGATCCGATCCGCTAATTGCCAAGCCATGGGTACCAATTCCGCCAGAGTAACCGGACGATTCAAATAGCTGATGGTGAACCGAAGGGGGCGGTCGCCGACATACATCTCCATGGGTACACAGGTACGATTCGGATCCAAACAACGGGTATATCCCTGGCGATCATTCAGAAGAATCGCCGGCATGTCCGTAGAACAAATCTGATGTATGTCCCGCCCGCACATGATATCGGTATCGGTATTTTGCGACTCTGGATAAACCCGGGGGAACCTATGAACGAAGAAAGATTGGGAATTGGATCGAGGAGTTTTCATTGTATTGGGTTCCCTGAATCCGGCGAAAGGGCATAAAAACAGCGATACAATCTCCGTCCGGATTCATATCGAATGAAAACCGTTCGATCAATAATCCCCCTTACGAGATTAGTACGGGTTTGTGTTGTGCTGACACAATCTCCCATAGGATTAATATCGGATACGATGTGGTTCTTTCTGCAATGGAAATCTCCCGGTTATCTTCGGCCGATTTCAGGATTAGAGTACCTGTGGATCGGAACGTTATCGGTCGCAATCTCGATCCTTGTGGGGGGATTCTTGTTTCGTTCAAACGGCCGTTTGGGATTCCGCGAGTTGACCGAAGAGTGTCACCGCACTGGATCGTTGGATTAGAATCTGCTGGAAAGTCCCTGCCGAATCAGCGGAACCCTGGAATACAACGATATGATCGTCAGCCGTTCGTGCGACGAGTTGCGGCCGATTCGGCGAGTCAGCCGAATCAAGGTGCGGATTTTTGCTTGGACCTTCGACGAGGACTTCCAGTGTGCGTCCGATAAATCGGCGATTGTCTTCTTCGCTGATCTGGTTTTGCAGGTCCAGCAGGGCGATATTTCGTTGTTTTTTAACCTCTTCAGGAACGGCGTCGGCCAGTTTCTTGTCGGCATGCGTTTCGGGGCGGGGGGAATACTTGAAGATGAAGCAGGTTTTGTACCGGATCCGTCTGACAAGATTCATTGTGGCTGTAAAGTCTTCGTTCGTTTCTCCGGGAAATCCCACGATGAAATCCCCAGCGACCGCGATATCCGGGACGATCTGGCGGGCGCGATCGATCAGGCGAATATAATCTTCGGAGGTGTACCCGCGGCGCATGGTCTGAAGAATGGTATCCGAGCCGCTCTGTGCGGGGATATGAAGATATCGGCAGATCTTGGGATTGGACGCCATCGCATAAAAAATTGCCTCGTCAAACGGTTTGGGGTGACTGGTGATAAATCGGATCCAATGGATCGTATCGATTCGACTTATCCGTTCAAAAAGGTCGGCCAGAACCACCGTTCGGTCGCCTTCGGAATAGTGGTACGAATTGACGGTCTGCCCCAGAAGGGTGATCTGACGAACCCCCATGTCGGCGAGTTTGCGGGCTTGTTCAACGATGGCCTGGGGCGATCGGGATTGCTCAGGTCCTCGCACATAGGGAACGACACAGTACGAGCAGAATTTATTGCAGCCTCGCATGACGCGGATCAAGGCCTGATGGGGCGGTTGATCCCTGTCAGAATCGTATTGGATCTCGAAATCATCGAGCAATTGATTGTCGATTTCCAGTACGGCTTGTCGGATCTCCGGGGTAATGAGCAGTCGTTTGGCGCGGTGGTCCAGCGATTGACGGATCAGGGAACCGAGCTGGGGTATTTGGGCCGGGCCAGCGACGATATCGACCGCGGGATGTCGAAGCAATTCGTTTCCCAGTCGTTGGGCCATGCAACCCATAACCACGACAACCAGATCGGGACGATTTTTCCGGAGATGTTTGAGATGGCCCAGGTGCGACAGCACACGATCCTCGGCGTGCCGTCGAACCGAGCAGGTATTGATGACGACAACATCCGCATCGCTGATCGAATCGGTTGTATCCATGCCCATCTCTTTCAATGCGGCAATTACCAGAGACGAATCCAGCTTGTTCATCTGGCAGCCGAAACTTTTGATTAGCACTTTGGCAGGTTTCATGGGCACGGATTATAGCGATTGGATACAAAATCACAATGGGGAAGCGGCTGGGATTGCCTCCTCTTCGGGCGGCGCCGCCTGACCCGGTTTTGATGATTCTGCCTTCCCCTTGTCGAATCTATGTCCCGATTGCCGGAAAGAGGATGCCGACCGAAGGCGTCGGTTGGATGCCAGAATCCTGTCGAATACGCGGAAGGGCTGGTATGGGACGGATTCGGAGTCCATTTCAGATGAATATAGCGACAGGAATCGTTTCTAAATCAAAATCGAGACCGAGAGGCGATCATTGTGCCAATGCGGTTTTTATCGGCCGGAACGTGTTCTGGCTAACCCAAACAATGCCGAACTGCCGATACCTTTAGGGAGTATATAGAGTTAAGAGCGGGATGATAAAAAAGGTTCGAAAGGATTTGAACATGAAAACAATGATTCAAGTGGGATGGATCGGTATTGTAACCGCCCTAACCGGTTGCGGTTCCGTCTATTATGACACGATCGAGGCACTTGGCCAACCGAAACGGCAGGTTCTTGTCAGTCGGGTTCAAGACACGCGTGATACGATGAAAGAGGCCAAGAAAACCTATACATCAGCCATGCAGCAGTTTGGATCGGTGACCAAGGTCGGGGGAACGCAACTGGAAAACAAATACAAGATTCTCAAGAAGGAATATGATGCCTGTAATTCAAAAGCATCCGAGTTGCGATCCCAGATATCCAATGTCAAGAGCGTGGGTCGTGTTCTGTTCCAGGAATGGCAGAGGGAACTGGATCAGTTCACTCATGAACAGATGCGGAAACTCAGCGAGGCCAAGATGCAGCAAACTCGCGACAAATATGCCGTCATGATCGAGTCGATGGATCGAACCTCGGCGCGGATCACGCCCGTTCTGGAATCCATGAACGATCAACTTCTCAACATTAAGCACAGTCTCAACGCGTTGATCGTGGTTTCGCTGGAAGAAGAATTGATCCAGTTGCGGAAGAATATGGACAATCTCATCGTTGATATCGATACGGCCGTGGAACAATCGAATGCGTTTATCGGTTCGATGGCCGAGGTTCAATAACGAGTTCATCCGAGTTGGGACGGACGATTGAAAGGGGTGGATATGAAAACAAGGATTCTTTTGGTGCTGATGGGTGTATTCTTTTTCGCCGGTTGTTCGCAAGTCGTCGTGACGGGGCGGAAACAACTTCACCTCGTTCCCGCGTCGATGGTTCAGGCCACCGCTCTGAGCAATTACAAAGAGTTTCTCTCGGAAAACAAACTCAGCACGGATACCGCCAAAACGCAGATGGTCCGTCGAGTTGGCGCCCGCATCCAGAAGGCCGTCGAAAGCTACATGGCTTCACAGAATCTTTCCGATCGTCTGACCGGCTATCAATGGGAATACAACCTTATCGAGAACAAGGAAAAAAACGCATGGGTTATGCCCGGTGGCAAGGTGGTCGTCTATACCGGTCTGTTTGAGATCGTTTCCAACGAATCCGAACTGGCCGTGGTCCTCGGTCACGAAATCGCCCATGCCGTTGCCGATCATGGGGGTGAGCGGCTCAGTCAAGGCCTTTTGATCGAGCTGGGCGGCATGGGGTTGGCCACCGCAATGCAGAAACAACCGGCCAAAACCCAGGAACTCTTCTCCCAGGCCTATGGGTACGGCTCCAACATCGGCGTTCTGCTTCCTTACAGTCGTCTCCATGAAAACGAAGCTGACCGCCTCGGACTGATCTTCATGGCCATGGCCGGGTATGATCCGCATGTCGCCGTCGATTTCTGGAAAAAGATGGCTTCCGGTCAGTCTTCCTCGCGTCTGGCCGAACTTCTCAGCACTCACCCGGCCGACCAGACACGTATTACGAATATCCAATCCCGGATTCCCGAAGCCATGAAATACTATACTCCGACTCCCAAATAATCGTACGATTCAATCACATCGGGAAGTTGACGATCCAGACATCAGTTTGAGTCCGGCGGCGTAGGCGCGGCGTTTTTCTTTTTCGGTGAGCTGGTCGTCGTCTTTTCCGGGAACAAGGCCGACAAAAACCGTATTGACCACTCGGGCCCCGACGCATTGCGCCGCGACTTTGAGGATGCGCAGTCCGCCGCGAAGCATCAATCGGGCGAGGAATTCCGGGCAGGCCGATGAAGAGACAAGTACCGCCTTCTTAGTGGGCTTTTTGATTCGCCCTTTGGGACCGCCTTGTTTCCACGGCCAATACGCATAAGCGACGAGCCGTTCGATGAACCGCCTCATGAGGGCGGTAACGTTAAAAAAGTTCGTCGGAGCGGCCAGGACGACGGCATCGGCGGCATCGATGTGGTCGAGGATTTCCGACATCTCGTCATGCAGGACACATTGGCCCCGGGGATAGTCGGATGGATTCTGCGTACAATTGCGGCAGTTGGTGCAGAACTCGATTTTGCGACCGAGAAGATGAATCCATTCGGTTCGTCCGCCCCGATCGGTTACGGCGCGAAGAATCTCGGCGACCAGTTGATCCGTGATCCTGCCGCGTCGATAGGAACCCGAGATCGCGACCACGTTCATATTCAACCTTTCATTCGGGCATTCGATCAGCCGATTTCGTCGAGACAGCGTTTGAGTTCTTCGCAGACAATTTCCGCCTGTTCGCGGCTGAGATTGTTGTGGAAGGGCAGTGCCATTGTTCGGGCTGAGATACGGTCAGTGACGGGGAAGTCTCCGTACTTATGGCCGAGCTCGGCGGCAATGAACGGCTGCAGATAGACCGGCGGGAAGTAGTTGTTCACCTGAATGCCGCGCTCGGTCATCATCTGCAAAAGTCGGTCGCGCTGGGCCGGTGTGTAGCTATCCAATAAACGGATGACGAAGACGAACCAACTGATATATGAACCGGGGGACTCGGCGGGCAGGAGGATGCGATTTTCATTGGCGAGCAGGTCCTGATACATCATCGCGACCTTGCGGCGTTTGGGGATGAACTCCTCGATTCGCGACAGTTGCACGATGCCCAGCGCGCAATTGATATCGCAGAGACGATAATTGTAGCCGAGACGCTCGTGGGCCAGCCATCCACCGCCGGCACCGCGACCCTGGTTGCGCATCGAGACGCACAGGGCGGCGAGACGTTCGTCGTCCGTGACGATCATGCCGCCTTCGCCGGTGGTCATCTGCTTGTTGGGATAGAAGGCGAAGACACCCATGCGGCCGAATTTGCCCGCCATTGTACCGTTGAGACGCGAGCCGAGGGCCTCGCAACAGTCTTCGAGAACGGGGATGCCGTGCCGGTCGGCAATGCGGCAAACATCGTCCATTCCGGCGGGATTCCCGAAAACCTCGACCGGCAAAATCGCCTTGGTTTTTTTCGTGATGGCCTTTTCGATGTTCGAAGCGTCGATGTTGAGACTGACGGGATCGATATCCACGAACACGGGTTTGGCTCCGGTCATCAGGATACAGGTCGTGGAAGCGATAAATGTGAAGGGTGTCGTGATGACCTCATCACCCGGTCCGATCCCCATGGCCCGCAGGCACAGGAACAGGCCGCTGGTGCCGCTGTTGATCGCGACGGCGTGTTTGCAGTCGATATACTCGGCCATGGCCCGTTCGAACTCGCCGAGCTTGGGACCGAGCGATAAATACGGGCTGCGTAATACCGCGCAGACGGCGTCGATTTCGGCCTCGGAAATGTCGGCCCGCGACAAAGGCACTTTAAATTCCATCGAATATCCTTTCAAGGGTTGTCAAAAACGTAACCACTATATCGACGGACACGATGGATTTCCAGAAAGTTTTTCCGGCAGGCGCCTTTGCATCTCCGACGCAAAGGTATGATAGGCCGACGTATCATACAGGCAGAAGACCACTCGCTCAATATCGGTGGAGCCGCGCAGGTATTCGATAGTCGATCCCAGCATGATTGTCGCGCATCGATCCATCGGAAATCCGAAGATCCCCGCGCTGATCGCGCAGAAGGCCATGCTTTTGAGTCGGTATTCATCGGCGCGTTTGAGGGAATTGAGGGTAGCTTCCTTCAACTTGCGGTCTTCGTCGCTTTCGCCCATCTGCGGGCCCGCGGCGTGGATCACGAATCGGGCCTTGAGGTTCCCGCCGGAGGTGATCGCGGCCTGGCCGACGGCGATCGGCGACTTGCGGTCGCATTCGGCCTGGATGGCCGGGCCTCCTTTACGCCGGATGGCCCCGGCGACTCCGCCCCCGAGGATCAGATGCGTATTGGCGGCGTTGACGATGGCGTCGGTATCCTGTTCGGTGATATCGCCCTGAATGAGTTCAATCACGGATGTTTTGATCACGCGTTTCATGTCCGGCTCCGAGATCGTTTGGAATGTCCCTTCATTGGCTGGCCGGACTTGCGAATTTTTTTCCAGGTCATATCGATATCGAAAATCCATGAATCTCCGGTATCGTGATCAATCAGAAAAGCCGCATACCCGCTGTCGGGTCGGGTCACCACCTTAATATCATAACGGGGAAATTCTCTTTCGTTATTCATCGGTAAAACCTCCGTTGTTATGGATCGAATCATTCCAGTAAACGAAAAGGACAAGCCGCTTGATCGACCTGTCCCGCAGATAACGACATCAATGAATCAGACGTTGTCGGGTACGACGAATGGAGCGCGATACGGCCGCGTGAGAAGAGCGTTGGCCTTGTCATTGCCGATAAACGTTTCCGTTTCGGGATCAAAATTCAGTTTCGGGCCCACAATCCATTTGGCTTTCATGGGGTCAACGCCGATGGCTTTGGTGTTTTCGAGGAGGGTCTTGACGCTGTCGCCGATGGTCGGATCATTACCAAGCTGGATGGGCTCGTTCATCGGAACCTCTGTCCCCAATCGGAACGGAATATTCCCCAGGTGACACAGAGCACTGGACGGATGGGCCTCTTGAATGGAGGCATGAAGTTCTTCGGCCCTGCGGTTGCGGACACAGTTGATGAAGTTTTTGAAGATATCGCCCGAGTGCATCTTGTACTCGATATCCTTGATCTCTTCGCCTTCGGCCTTGCCGGTCGGGAAGAACTTGCCGCCGCGGATGATGCCGCCTTCCATATAGTATTCGTTATCGACTTTGTTGGAAAACTGCGGGGCCTTGTCTTTCTTGCCGACCAGGCCGCGTGTTTCGAACACCAGCAGGCAATCGCCGTAATCGAAGACGCTCAATTCCATATTCGGCGTCTGGCCCTGGTCCCTGAAGTCCGGCTCATCGACAAATCGCCCGCCCATTGCGATGACGCTCTTGGGCAGGATTCCGCTTGAAATCGCCCATCGGGCCTTGTCCATTTCGTGGACGCCTTGATTGCCGATGTCACCGTTGCCGAAATCCCAGAACCAGTGCCAGTTATAGTGGACGAGATTTTTGTGGAACGGCTGCTTGGGTGCCGGTCCCAGCCAGATATCGAAGTCCAGATTAGCCGGGGGATTCTCCTGCGGTTTAAATCCGATGCTCCAGCGGCTCTTGCAGCAATACCCTTTGGCGACCCTGAGCTTTCCGTACTTGCCGCTTTTGACGGCGGCAATCATCTTGGCCGTACCCCCGCTGGCTCGACTCTGGGTTCCATGCTGGACGATTCGTTTGTATTTCTCCGCGGCCTCGACGCATTTTCGGCCCTCGAAGACATTGTGGCTGCAGGGCTTTTCGACATAAACATCCTTACCCGCCTGGCAGGCCCAGATGGTGATCAGCGAGTGCCAGTGATTTGTCGTGGCGACGGTGACCACATCGATATTTTTATTTTCGAGCAGTTTGCGGACATCCTGGTACAACTCGATGTCCCGATTGGCATCCTTGAAGGATTTAGCCCTCTTATCGAGCACATCGCGATCCACATCGCACAAGGCCACAACGCGGACGCCCGGCATATCCTTGAAGGCGCTGATATGCGAACCGCCCCGGCCGTTGATACCGACGACAGCGACGCGTATATCGTCATTGGCTCCAAGTACACGAGCCGTCGGAGCCAGCGTCGCAAATGCACCCGCCGCGATGGTTCCCGTGACAAATGTTCGTCTGGTAATCTGAGCCATAATGGACCTCCCACTGGTTCTGGATTCCGTCGGATCGGCCGATACAACAACCGCCAGTCCGTCCCAACTCAGACGGAATCGAATCGATTTCTATTGCCCTAACCACAAAAAAACAGCGACTTGGATAAGCCGCTGCTGATCATTATACGACCCAAAGAAATCGCATTCTCCGCACGATCTCGGTCATGAGACCATCTCCCGCTTCGTCCGCCGTGCGTTTCTTGTTACTTGTGAAACTTGGTCCACTTGGCGTTGCTTCGGGCGCTGGCCAGTAATGTTTCGAGGAACAGCATACCGCGAAGCCCATCCTCGACCTTTGGGAAATCGTTGACAATCGAATCGACCTTGGTTCGCGTCAATTTGCATCGGATGGTGTCGGTAAAGTTCCGGTAGTTATTCGCGAATGCCTCAAGGAACGCCTCCGGGTGTCCGGAAGGCAACCGTGTACCGCGGGCGGCCGCAGCGCTCTTTTCGCCGATGTAGCCGTTGCCGCGTTTCCATACCAGTTCCGGCCCGTTCATCTGTTTGACATACAGATAGTTCGGGTGTTCCTGATGCCACTCAAGTCCGCCGTTTTCGCCGTAGATCCAGATGGCCAGATTGTTTTCTTCGCCCACCGAAACCTGGCTGGCGTGCAGAACGCCGGCGGCGCCGTTGTTGTATTTGACCAGAACATTGACATCGTCGTCGAGCTTGCGGCCTTTGACGAACGAAGTCAGACTGGCACACATGGCGGTCATCTTCAGGCCGGTAATGTATTCGGCCAGGTTTTCGGCGTGAGTACCGATGTCGCCTCCGCAGCCGGAGCCGCCGCTTTGCTTGGGGTCGGTTCGCCACGAGGCCTGCATCTGGCCGGTTCGTTCCAAGGCCGTTGCCAGCCAGCCCTGAGGATACTGTACGACGATCTTGCGGATCTTGCCGATTTCGCCTTTGCGGACCATGTCGCGGGCCAGCTTGACCATCGGATAGCCGGTGTAGTTGTGCATCAATCCGAAGACCAACTTCGATTCTTTAACGATCTTGACCAACTCCCGCGCCTCGGCCACATTGATCGTCATCGGCTTTTCGCACATGACGTGAAATCCCGCCTTGAGCAGGTCCCGAGCGATTGGGAAGTGCCAGTTGTTCGGGGTGGTTACCGAGACGAAATCCATTCTCTCGCCGATTGGCAGCTTGAGTTCCTTGGCGATCAGGTCCTGATAGGTACTGTAACAACGCTTCGGATCCAGCAAAAGCGTCTTGGACATGCTCCGCGATTTTTTCGGATCGATATCAAACGCGCCGCCCACGATCTCCACGCCGCCGTCCATGCGTGCGGCCTTACGGTGTACCTCACCAATGAATGCGCCGGGACCGCCGCCGACCATTCCCATCTTCAGTGTACGATTCAGTTGCATAACCCTATCCCTTTCATCTGTTCCGTGATTCGTTTTCTGATCGCTTTCCGACACCAGGCCGGTCCGTGCAATCGTTTCCACCGAGTCTTACTACGGATGATTATGACACCGAACGTCAGGTTAAAATCTAACGGTAACGTCCAAATCGACGGAGTTACTATAGACCGAATCGCAGAACCTGTCAACAGCCATTTCGTTTCCTCGCTTTCCTCATTTATTTTCGCCGGGTACGAACTGTGAATAGAGTATGTGTCCTTGTCTTCCTTTGCCTCGAATCGGAAGGCAAATGAATCCGGTTGAAAAGGGATATTGCGGAAGTAATATCCGGGAAATACCGAGATACTATGTTATGGGATGAGACTTGGAGACAGTGGATGCTGAACCCAGCCGGGCTCATCGGGCTGGTTGCTTAGGTAATTGATGGTTGTTGATTGACGATTCCCTCGCGAAAAGGATTGAGATTCGACCTTCTGGGTACGGGCCTGCCTGATGACCACGCAACGGGCGCTGTTACACTGCGACTGGCTACAACCCAGCCCCATCCATCCCAGAATCACGGCGAACAGTATGACTTTCTTCATTATCCACTCCTGCAAGGATCGATTTGTTCGGACAATACCTTTGAGAATCTATCGACCGACGGGATGTTACTTCATGAGAAAAACGCAGGTCCAATCTTGACGTGAGATCTGCTTGTCCGGCCTTATTAAAAGATTAAATGGACCATTATAGATGATAATGATCTTGCCCTGGGGTTTTGCACGACGCGTGGACACAACAATACCGATTCGAAGGGGGACAGCCGTTGCCGATAAATCCCGGCGGCGCGACTATTATCGTCAAGAATCGTGAAACACTGAACGCATTGAAAAACGGCGTTTCCGGTGGCGTGATTTACGATGTGGGGGGAGATAATCATGGGCAGTAACTATGGTGTTTTTCGGCGGCGGCTGGATCGGATCGAAAATGCGATGGCGTCAGCACCCAGACCCTCACCAGTGGATGAATTGCAGGATTGGCAAATTTGGTTGCGAAATCTTAAGCATGAACCGGGGGTCGATCCCTTTGAATTTTGTATGAATCTTGACAGAAAATATGGGTTTTTCTTCGATATCAAAGCCGCGCAGGAGAAGCGTAGGATGGTGCAAAATGGATAAGAACGGTACAATTTCCGATCAAATAACGTCGAAACAGGCCAGGTCCATCGCGTTGTTGGCGGTTGGCGAATCGCAAGAAAGTATCTGCGAATCCATCGGGGTCGGACGAACGACATTGTCCCGCTGGCTGAAACAAACGGCCTTTGCAGAATGTTTGCGGACAGAGCGCAGGCGGATTATCTCCGCGGCCTTTGACGGCATGGCGGCCATTGTCGACAAGGCGGTGAAGGCCGTTCGCGAATTGCTGGACAGTCCTATTCCAATGGTTCGTTTGCGTGCGGCGCAAATGGTTTTGACATTCGCCAGGGAAACAGCGGAAATCAGCGATTTGCTTGAACGAATCGAGCGAATCGAACAACGATTGAATTCGAATTGACTTGGTGTTCTTCGGCATGGCTTTTGCCAGAAATGAAATATATTTTGGAATTATAGTTGATAATACTCAACCATGGGGTAAACTGTAAATATGAAAATACCAAAACCCATCTTGAAAATCATCCGATCGGAAGTCAAACGTGGCAAAGTATCCATGTACAAAATCTGCCAGGCGACAGGCATTGATAAGGCGACAATGACGCGCATGATGAAGGGCGCAGATATCAGAACCGAGACAGCGGATCGGCTGTTAGTGTTTTTCAATTATGAAATCAGGAAAAAGGAACCCAAGCAATGAGAGTATTCAAAAAACCCAAGGCGCGGACATGGACCATCGAGGTAAGGGATCACCTGCAAATCATACGGAGAATCCCCGGCCTGCCAAGTAAACGGCACACTGAAAGCATGGCCGAAATGATCGTTGATCTGGTGCAATGCAAATCGTCCCATCGGACACCGAATGAGGATACCTGCAAGTGGCTGGAAGGTATTTCGGTTAAACTCCGGAAGCGGCTGGTAGAGATTGGCCTGATCGACCGGCAATATGTGGCGGCGGGTCAATCCATCTCCGTCCATGTGGACGAATGGGTAAAATCATTGACTGCTAAAGAGAGGACCGCCAAACAGATCAATCAACAGAAGTCCCGGGTGAACCGCGTGATAGACGGCTGCTGTTGGATCTGGCTGTCGGATATGAATCTGCGGCAGGCGGAAGCGTTCCTGCAAAGCATTCGCGGTACGGACGGGATCAGCGCACAGACCCATAACTTCTATGTCCAGGCGTTGAATCAATTCACCAAGTGGCTGATTCTCCATCGGCGGATCGGTGAAAATCCGTTTGACCGGCTGAACCGGCTGAACGTTCAGACGGATCGGCGGCATGACCGCAGGGCGCTGACCCAGGGGGAACAGGACAAGCTATTGACGACGACGGTCGTAGGTCCTGTACGGGAATGTATGGCAGGGATCGACCGCTATTGGTTGTACCGGCTGGCATTGTCAACGGGTCTGCGGTGCAATGAACTGCGGACGCTGACGGTGGGTAGTTTCGACCTGGATGCCCGTACGATCAAGGTCCTGGCGGCCTACAGCAAGCACAGACGGCAGGATGTCTTGCCGCTGAGTGTAGGGACCTGTGATGACCTGAAAGTGTATCTGGCGGGCAAGCTGTCTTCTGTGCCAGTGTTTACCATGCCATCGGCGGACCATGTGACACGCATGTTCAAGGCCGATCTGGAAGCGGCAGGCGTGGCCTATGTCGAAGATGGGCTCTATGCCGACTTCCACAGCACGCGACATTCGTTCATTACCAACGTGGTGAAATCCGGTGCGTCAGTCAAGGAAGCGCAGACCCTGGCAAGGCATTCAACGCCAGTGCTGACCTTGCAGAGATATACCCATCTCGGAATCAATGACACACGCAAGGTTATTGACCGGATGGCGGATACAAAAAGCAAGGTTACAAAGACGGGAACGGACCAGTGAAAAAACTACTTCACAAAGTAGGGCGCATTCTGGGGCGCATTTTTGCGCCCGGATACGAACTGGGACGAACGGATACGAACAACCTCCGCTTTTCTGGTAGGCAAGAAAATCCCTGTTTTTGCCGAGAAAAAGGGGATTTTCGAAGAACAACGGAGAGGGCGAGATTCGAACTCGCGGTACGGGCTTTAGCCCGTACGACGGTTTAGCAAACCGTTGCCTTCAGCCTCTCGGCCACCTCTCCAAAACGGTATCGGGATCATTGAAGATTCAATGGGCTCCACAAAAACCGAAAACGAAGTTTATCATGGTATCGGCCGGGAAGCAAGGGTATAATCAAAAAACGTTGGACTATTCATGATTGTCTATTTCGAAAGGGTGTTGGAAAATGATTCGGCCCCATTCTTTTGCAGGATTGGTTCTGGGATATTCAATTGCTTGTATGTTTTTCGTTGTTCCGGTTGTCACAGCGGGTTCGAGCTACGACCACTGGACGAATGGTCCATCGAAAGAGCAGAGTTATTTTCCCATAGCCGTGTGGCTGCAGGATCCAAAGAACGCCGAGCGGTATAAGCAGGCCGGGATCAATACATACGTCGGCCTTTGGAAGGGACCTAACGAATCCCAGTTGAAACAGCTTTCCGCGGCCGGTATGAAGGTGATCTGCGAACAGAATGAGTTCGCCATGAAAAACGCAGACAACCGCGTGATCATCGGCTGGATGCACGGCGACGAGCCGGACAATGCTCAATCGCTTGGCGAAGGCAAGGGTTACGGTCCGCCAATCAGCCCGTCGATAATCGTAGAGGATTACAAGCGGATACAGGCAGCCGATCCAACCCGACCGGTGATGCTTAATCTGGGGCAGGGTGTGGCGTGGGATGGATGGTACGGCCGGGGGGTTCGGACCAACCATTCCGAGGATTACCCACTTTACATTCAAGGTTGCGACATTGTCTCCTTCGATATTTATCCGGCCTGCCACGACCGCCCGCAGGTGGCCGGGAAGCTCTGGTTCGTCGCCAGTGGCGTCGAGCGGCTGGTCAAGTGGTCGCAGGGGCAGAAGATCGTCTGGAACTGCATCGAGTGTACGCGGATCGGCAATGAAACAACCAAGGCCACACCGCTGCAGGTCAAGGCCGAGGTCTGGATGTCCATCATCCACGGATCGCGCGGTTTAATCTACTTTGTTCATGAGTGGAAACCGCGGTTTAATGAAGCGGCGTTGTTATCGGATCCGGAGATGCTGAAAGGAGTCACGCAGGCCAATCAGCAGATTCATCGGCTGGCGGAAATCATCAATTCTCCCGCGACGGATCTAACCGTCGAAGTCAGGACCGATCCATCCGAAATCCCCGTTGCGGCGATGGTTCGAAAACACGACGGGACGATCTACGTGTTTGCGGTAGCCATGCGAGGAGCGACCGTCAAGGCACGATTCACCGTCAATGCCCCAGAGTCGGCGAACAAGATTGAGGTGATTGACGAGGGGCGTTCGGTTGCCATCCACAACGGGACCTTCGAGGATTCGTTCGACGGGTGGGGAGTACATCTTTATCGTATAACCAGGTCCGAAACGACGAGTGGATCTTGAAATGTAAGAATAGAGTGAAAGCTGAATTATCTCCTATTGCGATACAGAAATGGATCTATTTTGCCCACGATGTGGGAGGAGATTGGAATCGACTGCGGGGGGAACCATTCCCGGCAAAAAGACGGTTCGAAGCCCGTTTTTCCCCTTTTGCAGTGAACGATGCAAGTTGGCCGATCTGAATTCATGGCTTGAAGGGCAGTATCGAATCCCCGTGTGTGAAAGGCCGGGATCGGAAGAAACAGACAATCCTGATCCTGGAAACGGTGCGGAAAACCCCGAATGAAGGCCGGATTTCGAGGTATATTGGCCGTGGCGCGGATGTTTTTTCGATGAAGCAAATTTATGTCAGAATGAGTTCAAGGATTTCGTCTGGTTGGATGAAGACCTGATTCGGAGACCCAAGCGTGAGCACCCTGTCGGAAGAACAAGTGATTCAGGCCTGTCGGGAAGGCGACTTTTCACGTTATTCGTTTCTGGTCGAAAAGTATTCCCGCGCGGTGTTCGGGATATGCCTGGGCCTATTGAGCAATCTTCAGGATGCCGAAGACCTGACCCAGGAAGTCCTGATCAAGGGCATGAGGGAAATCGGCGGGCTTCGGGCCGGCGGTCAATTCAAGCCGTGGATTTTTCGGATCGCCCGAAACCTGAGCATCGATACCCTCCGGCGGCGAAAGGTCGGTCAGCAGGTCCTCGTAAAGGTCCAGGGGCAGCAGATGGAACAACCGGATAAACAGGATTTTGGTTTTCTTGAAAAAGCGATCGGATTGCTTCCGGAACAGTTCCGTATGCCCCTGATGCTGTATTATTTTCAGGACCTCAGCTCCGATGCGGTCGCTGAAACGCTGGGGATCAGCCCCGCCGGGGTCAACAGCCGGCTTAGCCGTGCCCGGAAGCTTCTGCGAGAGATCCTCGAAAGTCAGAAAGGGGATGTACGATGAAATCCTGTGAAATGATCCAAGATGATTTGGCCCGGATGGTTCAGGGCGATTGCGATGAGACAGAAACTCGACAACTCCGCGAGCATCTGTCAGCTTGTACGGCTTGCCGTGAATATCTTGAAGGTCTTCAATCCGACGACCGGAATCTCCGCGCTTATGTGCAGTCCTGCGAGCCGTCCATTCAGCGGATTCGCGAGCAGGTGATGGCCCGGCTTCACGAAGGAAGATGGGATGATAATTCAATAAATAATACCCTAAATATCTCATGGATCCGTTATGCTATTGCGGCGTGTCTCATGGGGGCGATTCTGTTGACCGCGGCCGTGCTGATTCAAAATTATCGCATGCAAAACACCTTCGTTAAGGATCCAGATCCGACGGGAGTCGCTCAGCCGACCGGCACACCCCCCAATCCAGAACCTCTGGGCGACAAGGCCCCGTTGCCGATCCAGTTACCGGAGGCGAAATATCTTTACATCCCTTCCATCGGGGGTATCAATAACTTGGAGCCGCTGCGCAGCAAAAGTCGTCCGCCGTTTTATGCTCCGAAAGGCGCAATCAATGTTGCACTGAACAAACCGGTAATTCTCAGCGAAGCCAAGCCGATCCATGGCGAGGCCAGGATGATTACTGACGGCAACAAAAATGCTACCGAAGGTAGTTATGTCGAAATGGGACCGTTCGCCCGATACACCACGATCGATCTGCAGGGTGAGTATGAAATCTATGCGATTCTATTCTGGCATTTCTATTCGTCTCCTCGGGTGTACAAGGATGTGATCGTACAGATATCCAATGATCCCGAATTTAAAGAGGAGGTAGTTACGTTATTTAACAATGATCATGACAATACCCTCGGGTTGGGCGAGGGTAAAGACAAGCACTATTTCGAAACCAACGAAGGTCGTCTGGTCGATGCCAAGGGACTCCGTGCTCGTTATGTTCGGCTGTACAGTAACGGTAGCTTCGACAATGACTTCAATCATCTCATTGAGGTTGAAGTCTATGGGAAGCCGGTGACCCCGGCTGTCAATCCCTCCGGTTACGTTCCTTTGCCCCTGGTGTTACCCAAACAGGTTTTCATTGGAACACCTCCGATTCTTAGAGATAACCCGAATACAGAACCCTACACAAAAAAAACGCGCCCACCCTATTATGTCCCGGCCGGATTAAAAAATCTGGCGTATCAGAAACCGGTTACATCCAGTGATTCGGATCCCATTCTGGGCGAATTCTCCATGATAACTGATGGCGATAAAGAGGCCGTCGATGGTTCTTTCATCGAACTTGGACCCATGCAACAGCATGTAACCATCGATCTCGAAGGCGACTATGAAATCTATGCGATTGCCGTCTGGCATTATCACAAAGAGGCCCGCATTTATTCCGATGTGATTGTGCAGATTGCATCCGACAGGGACTTTATCTCCGCATCAACCGTGTTCAATAATGATATCGACAACACAGCCGGTCTGGGGGTCGGTTCTGACAAGGGGTATGTGGAAGACTATCAGGGCAAGTTAATCGACGGCAAAGGAACCCGCGGCCGGTTCGTCCGACTTTACAGCGCGGGCAGTTCCGCCAACGATCTGAATCACTACATCGAAGTCGAGATCTGGGGCCGGGCGATTGCCGGATAAACTTTATTGACCGGCCTGGGTTTTTGCCGTCATGGATTCCGTTGACCATTCATAGGCGCCCGACCATTTCTTGTCCGTGGTGATCGTCAGGGTGCCGGAGGCGTTGCCGTTCGGTTTTAACCAGCCGGTGACATAAACGGTTCCTCCGTTAACGCCCCCTTGGGTGGTTTTGGTATTGTAGATGGTCTCGATATATTTTCCTTTCGTGATAAAGTAGAGCCACGAAGGTTCTTTTTCGGTTTCATTCTGATAGGTTTTGTCGATGTCGATATTGCCCTTGAAGTCCGCTTGGAAGGTTGCCTCACGGTTGTCCTGCGTGAATTCGCAATTCCAGCTTCCGGCGACGCGGCCGTCCTCGAAGACCCGGATATCCAGCGTTCCCCGTTCCTGTCCTTCCCGCATAACCTTGGTCGCGAAGGATTCGAATCGATCCAGCGCCGGTTTTGGAGGTTTCGGCAGTTCGATGGCTTTGTCCTTTGCGACGATACGTTCTTCTTCGTTCCATGGAAGAACTTCGCCGGATCGGCCGGATTTTCCTGTCGGCCGAAAGATCATTTTGATGTCGATGAAATACAGCGCCATCATAATGACGATGGCCAGAAGCAGAGCCAACAGCGCCGAACCCGGCTGATCATGCCGATTGGGTAACTCCGTGTGATATCGTACGAATTTCATAAACCTTTTCCTTGTCGCTATTGCCGCCGAGACAGATTCGCTTGTTCCGTCGTCGCGGGCAAGTCGTTTTCCCTAATGCGATTCGTAGGATTCGGCAATTTCCGGATTGGAAATTCTCCATATACAATTCGTTGAATCACGATATACAATACTTACATAGTCCAATTTGTCGCCCCATTCCCCCTGAACCGGCCATACGTCATAGCGCCAGCGAGAAAGAATGAGGTAGTCAACAGCCGACGAACGGAGATTCCGAACCAATGTGATTGGATCCGTCCATGATACATCCTGATGCCAAAATTTGACGGAAGCAGGATCCCGGTTCCATTTCAAATACAAACATTCTTCCGGGAGACCTTCCGGAGTAATCCATACCGGTCGATGCTGTAAATTGCGGCCAAAATAGGGATAAGCGTAGGCCGGGTGTACTCCCAGAAATGCAATTCTGGATCCGGCGGGGAAGGACTCCAGTTTTTCCCACGTTTGACTCATCAGGCCCCACTCGTACCCATAAACGGTTTGGGCATTCAATCCGGCATGATAATCCGCCCAATACGACAATCCACCGCATAGACCGGCCAAGCCGATTCCGATAGAAACGACGGAAGAATGTGCCCAGCGCAACCAGGCACCGGAGAAAATCCAGTAAACGACTCCGACGCATCCGGCCGTGATGACGGCACCGGAAACTATTTTACCGGGACGAAAACCATATCGAAATACGATCAGAAGGATAACGAGAGTAAACCAAAAGGGATTCATTCCGGATTTCCGAGTCAGCGACACAGCCAACAGCATGATCCCCATGCAGTAATAGGCCAATAGATAACGCATTTGGATTTGAAGGGGAAGACCGGGATTGCTGGAGGCGGAAAACGGTAATAAAGGATATGTAATAATACCAAAGATACCCATGCATAAAAGCAGGAATTCAGAAAAACCCGCTTGCCGCCGCCATGGAAAAGGATGAGACAGCAAGCGGAAAATTCCGAGCGCATATCCCGCGATGGACAACACAAACAAGTTGAACGGCCAATCCGTTCCGATCGTGATCATTTGTTTCCACAGATTCGAATCCGGAAAGGATTCAAGAATTCGGGGCAGTAATTTCGTGGCTGTCTGCAATTCCCTGAGAAAGGGACCTTCGAAAGG
The DNA here is from genome assembly GCA_964386005.1 of uncultured Pirellulales bacterium. GTDB lineage: Bacteria > Planctomycetota > Phycisphaerae > Sedimentisphaerales > Anaerohalosphaeraceae > FEN-1350. The sequence continues at coordinate 20,775 of CAYLSB010000045.1, forward strand.
TCCGAACTCGGCCGGAAAGAAGGGATTGCCGGTCATGACCAGATTGCGTACGTACCAAAAGCCCCCTGACAAGATTGCACATCCAATCGCGATTCCCAGGCCGGCCAGACGTTTTTTCGCGGGGATTTTTCTGCATCCCGAAAAGGGTATCGAAAGGAATAGGATTATACAAGGAATCAGCATAGTTACTTTACATCCGATGGAATACCCTGCGGCAAGTCCACACATCATCGCATCCGCCGATGGGACTTTGGATTCGGCCGATTCGTCCATCCCATCGGTAAAGAAGATCGCCGCCAGAAGGGTTGCCGCCGCCGCCAAATCGACGGCGGCGAAGGAATGAGCCGAATGCTGAATCTCCGGACTGAGAATAATACACGCCAGTCCAATGCCGGCGGGGATCGGACCCAAACCTAATCGTTGTCCGATGCACGTGACAATCAATAGGAAAGCTATGCTCCAGAAGTACCCCGTAAAACAGACAAAGGCATCATTATGAAAAGGGAGCATCCACCAGGTCGATAGCAGTTCGGCGTTGTAGGGATAGTGGGCCGTGTAGCTGGGCACATGGATAGCCAGGTCCCCATAAACGACCCGAAGCGCAGCGAACACGGAATGATAGGATAATCCATCCGGTCCAAGGACCATCCGTCCCAATACAAATCGACCTGATACAATCCCGATGATTACGGATAGAACCAATACAAGCGTCCAATGTTTCCACGAAGATCGGATTGAATGAGAAATACCGATCCAATCTGCGGGTCGAATTCGATCCTGCCTCCGTTTGAGAAAAACGACTCCCAACAAGGCCATACCCAGCCAAACTGAAACGGATTCCGGTCGAAGCCATTTAAATGTCCCGAGCGTGAGACTACACGCCACGACAAGATTGGGCGGCAGAATGAGTAAAGCCGTTAGAAAACGATACGGGCATTTTGTTCCGAATAGCAGTTTCGCAATATACAAGGCGAGGATAGCCAGAAGAGTATTTTGAAGGATAAACCAGGTTATGCTCATGTTCCTCAGCTCATTTGACTGTCGAGTGCCGTTGAACTGATCGACGGGTTCGCGTAACGTACCCGTATAAAGTTTACGATTGAATATTCTGAATCCTGAAACGCAACAAACATAACCGAATCGGATTATCCTGTCAACTCTTTTGTCACATTTTGAAGCATACAAAATCTTGACCTGATGCGAAAATTGTGTTCAATACACCCAATCGAAACGATGATAATCCGATGGAAAAACCAATGACGGACAGGATATCAATACAACGATCCATGGTATCGATCTGGTTTCAGGCGATCCGTCCATTTTCGCTGACGGCATCGCTGATCCCCGTTCTGGCGGGTGCGGCGCTGGCTGTCGGTGTGGAGGGTACGGCATGGTGGCTGTTGCCGTTGATTATCCTCAGCGCCGAGTGCCTCCACGCCGGGACAAATATGGTCAGCGATTATTTCGACTTCGTTCGGCGCGTCGATACCGATTACACATACGTTTCCAGTCGGGTGGTTGTCGATGGGCATCTTTCCTGTACGAAGGTTTTTTGGGGCGGAATGCTCCTTCTGGCAATCTCCGCCGGGGTCGGCCTGGTCTTTATCGCGGTGCGCGGCTGGCCGATTCTGGTCATCGGCGTGATCGGTCTGCTGGGCGGATTTTTCTATACGGCTAAACCCGTCGGCCTCAAGTACATCGCTCTTGGCGATGTTTCGGTCTTTGTGCTGATGGGGCCGCTGATGGTCATCGGTTCCTATCTGGTCCTCACGGGCGACTATAACAACCGCGTGCCGCTGGTCTCGCTGCCGATCGGCTGCCTTGTCGCGGGGATCCTGCATGCCAACAACACCCGCGATATTCTCCACGACTGCCAGACGAATGTCCGCACAATAGCGAGCATTCTCGGCCATCGCGGCGCCCAGCTCGAATATGATCTGTTGATAGGGGGGGCGTATGTGATTGTAGCAATCCTGATCGGCATGGGCATACTGTCGGCGTGGGTAGGTTTAACGGCCGTGAGTTTACCATTGGCGATTCGCAACATCCGCATTATGCGACAAAGCAAACCCGAAGATCCGCAATCCATTGCCACGCTCGATGTGATGACGGCCCAGTTGCATCTGGTCTTCGGATTGCTTTATACGCTGGGGATCGTCTTCGGAGCAACCCTCCGATGAGACCGGTCGTGATCCTTTCCTTAGTAGCGATGCTCTTCTGGTTCGTTATGTTTTCTCCATGGACCAGAAATGCCTTGCCCTTCTGGATAGTGATGACGATCGCGACCGGAATTCTTACCGGTTCGGCAATCCTGATTGATGGAAGGCAAATTTTTACAACCGATTATAAACTGGCCCGTGATCTTGTTGTCGGCATCGGTTCGGCGCTGGGCTTGTACGCTTTTTTCTTTGTCGGCAGGCAAATCGCCGCAATGCTCCTGCCCTTTACCGTCGAAGAGATCCATCGCGTCTATACCCCGCGATCGCAGGGGAATCTTTGGATGATGGGCGTGTTGTTATTCTGTTGGATCGGACCGGCCGAGGAAATCTTCTGGCGGGGATTCGTCCAGCGACGCCTTGCCGATCGACGCGGAAAACTTGCGGCACTAATCGCGACCATCGGAATCTATACTCTGGTTCATATCTGGTCGTTTAATCTAATGCTTCTTGCTGCGGCGTTCTGTTGCGGTGTCGTGTGGGGTTGGATGTTTTATCGCTTCGGTTCCATTCGTCCGGGTCTGATCAGCCATGCTCTATGGGATGTCCTGATCTTCGTATTGTTTCCAATCCAATGATTTATACTCAAGGATATCGCCATTGAATCCGTCCGATTCAAATCCAAATCCGTCAATGCCCGATCCTGTGTCGCAGATTTTTCGCGGCGTGGTCAGCAAATACGATCTGGCAAATCGCATCCTCAGTCTGGATCTGGATGTCGGCTGGCGAAAACGCACCGTCACGTTGACCGGCATACGGCCGTGCATGCGCATTCTTGACCTCTGCTGCGGCACAGGCGACATGGCCTTCATCGCCGCCGAAGCGGCAGGGGACCAGGGTCAGGTTGTCGGCTGCGACAAAGTTCCTGAAATGCTTGTTATGGCCCAAGCCCGAAGCTGTAAGCTCATCCAACGGGGAAAATTATCGGCCGATTCAATCCAATGGCTTTCTGCCGATTGCCTCGACCTGCCCTTCGAAGACAACCGGTTCGATGCCGTTACCTGTGCCTTTGGAATCCGAAACGTGTCGAATGTGGAACTCGCCCTGCGTCAGATCTGCCGCGTCCTTCGTCCCGGCGGGCGCGTGGGAATCCTCGAATTTTCCCTCCCGCAAAATCCTATTCTGCGCTGGCTCCATGCGATCTATCTGACTGTTGCCGTCCCACTCATCGGAGGTCTCATCACCGGCCGTTTCGGCGCCTATGCCTATCTGGCCCGCTCAATCCGCAAATTCTCCAGAGATATCTCTATTCCGCAACTGCTTGCTAACACTGGATTTACGGCCATTTCCTCTGTGCCCTTATCTGGCGAAATCGTGACCGTCTATACCGCCGAAAAACCGAAACAGATGTAGTGCAAGCGTCCTCGCTTGAGATTTGAGATACATATCAATCAATCAGCCGCAGTGATCTGGACGCGGCGTAGTTGCGAAGGTTATAGATGTGTCGCGCGGAAGGACGGGATCGAAGTTCCGGATACTCGTGAGCCAGGTGGCAGGGGTGGTACTGATCCATGATGTTGACGGCCGTATTGGGCGATACGGAATCGGCGAGAAAGTCGATGACCGCCATTGAACCGGCCGCATCTTCCGGCAAAACAAGATGCCGAACAAGCAGCCCGCGAACCGCCAGACCGTCGTGAATCTCCAGATCGCCGACCTGCCTGTGCATCTCGATAATAGCGGCCTGATTGACTTCGGGATAATCGCGGACGGTCGAAAATTGTTCGGCCGCATCAGGATTTGCATATTTCATATCCGGCATATAGATATCAATCAGACCGTCGAGAAGTCGCAGGGTCTCAAGATCGTCATAGCCGCCGGTGTTATACACGATGGGGATGGCCAGGCCCGCCCGCCGGGCCTTGACGATGGCCTCCGCAATCGGTGCGGCAAAATGCGTCGGCGATACCAGGTTGACGTTGTGGCAACACATCCACTGGAGATTGATCATGATATGCACGAGCTGATCGGAGGTGATATATCGTCCGCGGCGGCCGTGGCTGATCTCCGCATTCTGGCAATACACACAGCCGAGATTACAACCGGAAAAGAAAATCGTCCCCGACCCGCTGATGCCAACAAGAATCGATTCTTCGCCGAAATGCGGTCCGGCCGTGCTAATCCGCGGCAAACCTCCCACCCCGCAAAAGCCGAATTGATTCTCGCGGCGATGGGCCTGGCAATGACGCGGACACAGCGTACACGGATCCATCTTCGCGTTGATTGCATCAAGTGATGTCTCTGCCCCGGCCAGGATTGTCAAGTCGCACTTTAACATCGCACGAATCCCTTCATGACGGTTCACCCCGAATCCCAAGTTTACCATTATATCCCGGGTGGGCATATCAAAACAAGAAAAATATCGTTTTGGGGTGTCTGTACGGTGATTTTGCTCGAATTTCGACGTATTGTCCAGGATCATACGGGTGTTTGAAGAACTGGGCAAGATTCGGATAGCGGATTATACTTGCGGCTCCTATGGGAGTTTGACAATCACACGAAAGCCGATATCAATGTCTGGGCCGATCTTATACCTATAACCATTTGGAGAGGGACTATCATTGCCCTGTTCATCTTTGTATAGACAATAATATTTCCCGTTTTGCTCAATATAGGGCTTGGGTGTCAGGCAGGAATAACCGCAGATCCCCGGACTATTGCTATTTGAGACGGTACACCATTCCCACACATTGCCCAGCATATCGTGGAGACCCCAGGGATTCGCATGCGTGGTCGTATTGTGCGGCCAGATTAGATCCTTCTGTTGATCTACATCCAATGTGTCAATGGAAAATCTGTTTCCATATTCTATGTAATCGATTGGTTGTATGCATCCATAAGGAATGGCAATTGTGGTCGATGGAAGATTGTTGTTATAGATATCAATGGCATCCTTCCAGGAGTTGCCACCAAGGAAAGCGAAGGTAGAAATATTTTGTTCATCATTGAGCCACGGAAGAAGTGTACTTGCCCCACCACGGCAGGCGAGACGGTGCTGAATGTCAGTGGGAATACCGCCGAGGGATGGAGCCAACCAACCAGCGTAAGCTTGGGCCCCGTCAAATGAAACAAAGGAGATCGGAGTATCGGCGGTGATATGTGTATTGATTTCATATTGGATCTCGGTCGATGGTGGATCTACAAGTTTAATCGGGGTGTCATATTGACCATCGATGTATCCCCAATTGATCCAACCTGGACTACGACCCACGATGAATTGAGAGGCCGAAGTCTTTCGTGAGATCAATTCGGCCTCTACCGTATTTAAAAAGCTGACATATTGCTGGGCGGTGATTTCGCGGATGGACATATAGAAGGGTTTTGCGTCCGGGATATACCGAAGGATGACGGAAGGATCTTTTATGGATCGAATATACCTTGGCCAGCTTGGTTCATTTCGATTCAGATTGCAAAAGAATTGATCCTGAAGTGCGGCCGTGGTGTCGAGTTTCACCGTTTCCCATTGCGTTTTCATCTCGCCGGTCTGCCATTTCTGCATTTCATTCGCAAGCGAAATATTTCCGGTTCTTTCTTTGATCAGACGCCAGGGCCCGGACTCGAGCGTCAGCCACTTATCCTTTTTTTGATTCCATGGAACGGTCTCATCTTCATTCAGGAATATGGGTTCAAACTCGGCCAATTCCGATTCCTTGAAGACGACTTTGTTGTTTTCAAGCTTCATCCCTCTGCCAAAGGGTGGAGTTAGGCTATCTCGAGTTAATTTCAATTGCTCAACAAGATATTTTCGTTTTTCATCAAGTTCGTTTTCTCGCAGTTTGATCAACCGGATATTCTTGGCCTCAGTGAACATGTTATTTGCCGTCGTAAACAGGTCATCCACTTCCGGTTCGTGCTCTTCATTATCCAGATCGGTTTTAAGCATTCGCATCTCTTCCTGGATCGTATTCCAGTAATCGGCAGATAGCTTTTCATATTGAGTAAATATGTCGATAAGCGACTGGGGCCAGCGGAGGATATTCGAATCTTCCTTATTTACCTCATCGAGCATGAACCGGTCCCGATCGTATTTTTCCGGATTGTTCCATTCCGGACTCCGGAGAAAATTCTCCAATCGTCTTACCGCCGGACGAATCGAATTGGGATCCGCCATCGATTCATCCAGCAAAGCCAAGAGAGAGCCGCGATCGAGATCCAACTTCACATCGTTCACCGTATCGGAGTAGGCCTGGATTTTGGAATCCCAGTGATTGAGGAAGGTTATCAAGCCGGGATAGGTTTGTCCTTCCTGAACGGATTTTCCATTCTTGTCAATAAGAGCGGATAATTCATTATAAGATGCTTTCAGAATTTCCATAACGTTTTGATGATAAACCTGAATCCGGCGGTTGCCCTCGTTTTCGAATTCTTTTAGGGCACCAGGATTCCGATCCTTCAAAAGGGTGAGTTGAGTCAAGAGAAGGTTGAATGCCTCGGCTTCCTTTCCCCATTCCATTGCGCTTGGCCACATAAGATTCATGCTGCCGAGTTTCAGCCATGCGGCATAGCGACATTCGATGAATTCGCCGGATCGGATCACTTCAAGAAGTTCATTTGGATTTTTACTTTCAATATCTTCCTGAAGTGCGATTCGTTTTTCTAACTTGTGGAATAACGCTTCCACAGAAGAATTGGATCCCAGAACATGTAATCGTATGGCAGGATGGTTCAATTGTTTGCGGGCATCCTGAAAGGAATGAGCCGCTTCAAAGGTTTCGGGATCGGATATACGATAGGCACTCTCCATGCGTGTAAGAAGAACAGTATAACGATCTATGAGTTGTACCAAGCCATCCGTCGCAGTTTCGAACGATGTCAATTCCGGTATTGTGTTGGGATCCGATATACGTTTGTTTACGATCTCTTCGTCGGTTGTATTTATTAATATATCACTCAGGAATTCCTTCAATACATCCTCGATGGCTTGTTTGTGGAGCATGCGCAAATCGGCCCAGTCGTGATTGAGGTTTTTGGGGAGTCGGTTGGCGATCTGTTGCCGTTTATCATTGATTCGATCCAGACCCGTAAAAAGTTTCTCGATGGAATTTCGAAGATCGAATAAGGGGGTATTGGAAACATTGTCATTCATTATATTCTGAAAATCGTTCAGATGGGATTCCCATTTTGCATTCAGAGAACCCGATTCAATAAATTTCATTGCCCGGTGTCTCTTGAGCCATGCGTCATCTTTCTCGGCGTATTTCCGGATCGCATCGGCCCATTGTTGTAGAGTGGACGTGACATTCAGTTTGCCCGAATCAACATCCTCTTTCAGGCGTATTGTATCCACAGAATCCTTTGTGATCAGGGATCTCATTTCATCCACTTGGGACACAAACGATGTAAATTCGCTTCTCCATTGTCTCAAAGACTCCTCTTCAATACGGAGCGTGTTGTTCGCCAATGGTGTAACGAGGTCCTTGTCGGATTTATTCTTGAATTCCTCTTCGATCTTATCAGCAAGTAATGCAAATGGCCCGCCGGATTTTCGTATCTCGGCCGAATGTTCCTGAATTTTATCAATCAAATTACCTACATGCTCCAGAGCAGTGTGGTGGTCATGGATACAGAGGATATTCGTACCGATTTTCGAATACTGTTTCGATAAATCGTCCAATTTTTTCATCACATCTTTTTTGTCTTTATTCTTGGCCTCTTCCAGGATCATGTCGATCGTATTCGGGTCGGGAGGTTGAACGGAGGCAACGATGGTCTTCATTGCAGTTGCCAAAGCCGTGGAATTTTTCATTATCCGTTCTTGGGACGACCGGCGGAGATTCTTCAGCAATTCCCATCCTCCCGCTTTTGAGGAAGAAGAATTCGCATACAGATATTCCCGAAGTTTCCGGATTTGATCCAGTTGCGGACCAACCTTCCCTTCCGGCGGAGCAACCTCCTTTGGTTTTGACAGATCCGGTAAAAGCTGTGAGAAATCATTTTTGCCTTCCGGATGCCAATTGGCTCCTTGAATCAGGAGTGAAATTTCTTTCGGAATTTGATCATTTAATTTATCCGTTCTCAACTTCTGGATCCAAAGGATATTTTCCGCGCAGGCCTTCCACCAGTCTTCCGGGCCAGCCGGGCGAAAAAAATGGAGATAGATCATAATCGCTGCGAAGAGGCACAGGATACTACAACAGGAAACGCATACAACACGGCGGACAATCTTCGGGTGTCTTCGCATTCGGTTCGCCATGTACAAAACCGTTTCCAATGGAATTGCGTCGGTTTTGGACGGGGCGTTGAGCAGTTGGTTGCACAGGGTTTTCCATTTTTGCCACCCAAAACCCAGATGCGACCAGTTATCCTCATCCGGAATCTGCCAACCCGGCGTTTCCGATGCCTGACGTTTCGTAGCCAAGACATAGATCAACTCTCCCAATCGGCGCAGATCCGTTGTTGGAAAGGAGGATTGAATACTCTCGTCCGGAAGGGGGTCCGTCAATGCCAGATGGGCCAAAGCGGAAGAATGACGACGACGAACGAGAATATTACTCGGTTTGAGATTGCCGTGCGGGCGGTTCCTTTCGTGCTGAAGTTCCAGCAATCCGTTTATAACCGACACCACAATCGTGCCGAGCATTTCTCCGTTCAGACGAACCTGGCCGTCGATCAGGTATTGCAGCGATTGTTCGAAACGATCCGTGACATAATAGACTCCCTGATCCGTCGTTCCTCGCTGATAGATTGGAGCCCAATGCCGGGCTTTCGCCCGTGTTAAACGTTCCTGGACGGTAACGCTGGCGAGAAATCGATCCCGCTGTCGCCGAAATCGTTCCGGATCGATCAGCCATTCGGAAGGGGGGCATAAAACCTTGATGGCATACTGATTCGTTTTCTCGGGCGGTTTGTGTGCGGCATAGACGGCAACCAGGCCGGTCTGAGACAAAAGGTCAGCAACTTCAAATTCTCCGATTCTGAGCACTGCCCCGACCTTTCATTTCCGTTCATGCCGCGAAATAACGTTCATTCACACTGGCATTGCCGTTTATTCTTCGGTGCGAAAGGAATCCTGACTCCTGTGTCTGTGATTTCAATTTCAATTTGGCCATTTGTCCAGCACTCGGAGGATAAGGGGATGCACTTCCGCCGCGGATCGCCATTTCCGTGCATATCTATGAACGGTTTCCCGTCAGGCGGAACCAAATCGGCCAGAATGAATAAGTATTCGGCTCCTGTCTCTTTCCATGTTTTCCAAATGGGATCCATGTTTTTTTCGGCCAATACGTACTCCGATTTGAAGCCCTCCCCAAATCGGAACGAATGAAGATATTTTCCAGCGTCCGCTTGGGTTCTCGGTTTACTGTCCTCTGATTTTGCTTTCGGGTTTGTTTCCCAATATTCCGTCATGGATAGAGACTGCCAATAGGATTTCATGGATTTGTTGACGGCAACCAAATCGACCCGGATATTGGCTTTTTGTTTTGAAATAACCGTAATGGTTCGGGAACACCCGCTGAAAGACAACACGAGTCCATAGAATACGCACATTAAAACGATATTTTTCGCATTCATTCCTGTTACCTCCGCGGTTTTATGTCGTGTCCACGGCCGGCTCGTACCGATACGAACCAAACCGTACAGTCAGCAATTGGATGGCACGAGGCCGTGTGTCAATGTTCCGATTCAAAATACCGATTCAATACATTTCGGACGATTTGATTTTGGTTCCATTCAGGCACAATCATGCAACGGGTCAGGCGAATCAGATCGTTCAATTCGCGGATCACGGGTTCACAGATTCGATGCAATCCGCCTTGCGGCGCATCCCCCAAATTTGAACATACGCTGTTCGATCCGGCGCCCGGCAGCATTTTGAGGATGATCGCCAATGTCCTCCACCACAACAAGGGAGGCACAATCTGAACGGCCTGTTCCGCGCGCAATTCGCCGCAGATCAAACGATGAGGTCCTAACGATTCAAGCCAGCGATGATTGGACGCAAATACACCGCCGATGCATTCCTCCAGAGACCTGTCTTGTTGATTGAACCCCCGAATCTCGTGTGCAAGACTCATGAGGGCATCCAGGGCCAAAGGAAGGGTGGTTGATCGGTCAACCAATACGATTCGAACGGCGAGAACAGCCAAGGAATAGAGATCGAAAGGACTGCTGAAAAGAGGCAAAACCTCAAAGGATATTTCCGGTTGAGGAATCCCCTCCATCTTTTGAAGATCGGCGAAATGGTTTTCCGCAAGATGGCAGGGAGAGCTATGAAAACGCCATTCCCCGGCGGCCATTGCGGTGACCGATTCGAGCCATGCATGAAGTTGAATTCGTCCGCTCGGCAGAAGGAGTTCAAACCGGACCAAATCCTTGGGGCCGATATCCATCCGTTGCTGGGTCGTGAATGTGCCTTCAATGGTCAGTGCCTTGTCGTGATGCAATACCTTACGAATTCGTATCGTTGCGCGTCCGACCACCGGGTTCAAATTGATTCGAGGGCGATATACGGACGGGGACAGAAAAGGGGAGGGAAGGTAGTACTGAAACGTGCTTCCCTCGATCTCGACGGGAAATGATTCCGGCGGGATCGAGAGGATCGGAGCGGCCGTCCAGAGAAACGGAAGACCTCGGCCCGATCGACCAAGACGTACTCTCCATGTTATATCGTCTATATTGAGAAACGGCCGCTGGGTACATTGAAGCATCGTCTGAACCGAGTGGATCAGATCAGCCAGGAATCGCAATTTGAGGTGTAACACCTCAAGGAGACGACCCTCGTTTCCGCTGGAATCACAAAACAGAAATCCGTTATCCGGAAAGGGGTTTGTCCGATTATGGATTGCGATCGCCTGGGCGGGATGTGTTGACCTCTCCTCCCAAGGACCCGCGTCCCATCGGCCCGTATTCAATGCTTCGACGAATGCGTCCACGGAAAGCGGGTGATATTTTCGTACGAGGATATATCCGCCATCCGGATTCAGCCCGATCCATTTTCCGCCCTGAAGGTCAGACAATAGCACAGTGGAATCCGTACGGGGAGCCTCCTGCGTAATGGCCGCGAATGTGGAGTCTTTTCCCAGCGCCGGAACATAGAGATAACGGTACAGCGTGGTACTGTACGAGGGTAAACCGTTTTCGAGAAGTAAATGATCATCCGTACAGAGTTGCCAGGGGGTTCCCGATCGGCTGTCCATGAGATGAACCGTTGTCTGTTCCGACATATCCAGAAATGTCGGCAGCGGATGGCACGTTTCAAATCCGGTTTGGATCATTTCCCCCGGTTCAAGAATCGTAAAGGCATCAACAGTCTGTTGCCATCGCGTATCCATCACCGTATTGGATAGAATCCCACGCAAACAGGATGAAGACGCGGAAAAACACGAATTATCTTGAATCCATAGCTCAATCCATTGAAGAACTCTGCCGGCATGATCACAAATACAACCCAGGAACGTCTTGGCGCCATGGATATTCCGGAGGGGGAGCAGGAAATGATTGGAACCGTGAGGATCATGTCGTACCAACACTGCCAAGGGCAGAGCATGGGTATTGAGAGGGGTCGAGACCTGTACCGCCATGTACCCTGCAGGGATTGTATTCGATAGCCCCTCTGTATCACAGTCAAACGACATCGGTCCTCCTGCGAAAGGAACAAGAACTATTTTTACTTCCAGCGAATGAATCCTCTTGCACAAGACAACGATTCGCATGGAATTGTATCCGTGAAGAGCACCGTGTCAAGTACAATATGCGTCAATGAGCCGATACAGGTTCAGGCAATTGAGCAATAGGCATGGCTGCCGATAGCGCGCGGGGGTCATTTTTCAGTTCCGCCTGAATCATGAGGGACTTTAAAACCATCAGTCCAATTGCGAGTTGGGTATCGATCGGCCTATCCCCATTCTGTGTTATAGAACCGGCTGTTTCGACTGGTTGTTTTTCGATCCCACCCAAAAATCGTGACGTCAGTACTTGATGCCGTTCCTTTTCCGTCAACCGATACTCAATATCCGGTGTCACATGGCGTCTCCATGGATCATCTCCTGTCCTTGTCCGTTCAAGACAGATTGGCGAGTGCCCGGAAAGGAACCAATTGGCTGACGTATATTTCAGGAATGCCCCCCCCGACAGTGGCGTAATGGTCTGAACACAAGTCTTTCCAAAGGTCGGTTCACCCACCAACACCGCCCGCTGCGGTTTTGTGCGTTGTAAAGCTCCGGCGACAATCTCCGCTGCGCTGGCGGATGATTGGTTGATCAGAACCACAATGGGCCGATCTGCGAGTCGGTCTTCGCTATCCGCACAGTAATACGTTGACGGTCCGAATCGTCCCTGACAACGAACGATCAGTCCCTTTGAGATGAACATATCCGCAATCTGAGCCGCAGAGGTGACGGTTCCGCCGACATTGAAACGCAAATCCAGCACCAAACCTCTCACGTTGGGTCCCAGTATATCCATCGCTTCGGACATCTGGGCCGGCGTAACTTCGGCAAATAGAGTAATTCGTATATAGGCAATACCTTCCTGAGGTTCGAGCCAATATCGCCGCGCGGAGTTCAGGTCTGCCGTCGGGCCCCGGACGGTGACGGCCGCGATCGGTTCCCGTTCCAGCGCAATCTCTTCGGTTTGTTCGGCTCGCATACGTTTGACCATCAATCGCACTTCCGTGCCGCGGGGCCCCGTGATTTTCCCAATCGCATCAGGAAGGGACATTTCCTCAGTGGAATCGCCGTTAATGGCCACGATACGATCATCCTGTCGAAGGTCTTCTTTGCATGCGGGTGAATTCGGTATAACGTCAATCACTCTCAGTCCGTCTTCCGATTTTATTACATTCACGCCGATTCCCGTATATCGTTGCGCGATTTGCTCCTCGAACGCCGTGGCTTCGTCTGGCCAAACGATCCTCGTATATGGATCCAGCGTTTCAAATACTCCACGCAGTACTTGTGCCATCAAGAGGGGGTGGGGAATCCGAATGGTTGTACTGTTCGTAATGATTATCCGGTTCAACAGCTCCTCGAATTGTTCTTTTGAAAAACAATCCGTGCTTTTTTCCACTTCAAACTGAAAACAGTCGATCCGGATCATCCATTCCGCCAGTCGTTTCTTCCCGGATGGGTCGATATTCAGGTTTGGAGTATGCTGGAGCACATCGGTAATGATCCGACATTGGCGTAATGCAGCATTACACAGTTGGCGGTATTCTATCGGTCGTATATATTTCAGACCGAGAATCGTCGATGCACAGCGGATCCAATCGGATTCAACGGGATTTCCTGTCGGGGGTTTCTCCCGAAGGATCTCTTTCAGGTTTTGCAAGAGAATGGCTTTTTCATGCAAATCCCGAACAACGTGGTCATATTTCTTACAATCGATTACAGCCAGGAAGCGACCGTATTGTTCAAACGCAAGGTTCCAATGCCCCCTTTTGTCTAATTCGTTCAGGTACTGAATCGCCATTCGTATCACATGAGCCACCCCCGGATCGGATAGTAATATTTGTCTCTGTTCCGGATCGGCATATTCGATCGTTTCGGCAATTTGTACCAGGGAACGTCTAAGGGTATTCGGGTCATCACTCGTTGATGAGGATAGATCATCATGAAGGCGGGAAGTTTTTTGTTGAAAGAGAAACATTCGATCGATTTCACGTTGGACCCGAACCGAACGGAAATCGGCAATGATCCCGCGTATCCGAGGAACAGGATCCGTATGTTCCGATTCCAAATCCTCCAGGATTTGTTCAGCGGCATCGATATCGCCTCGACAAATCAGGGAGCAAGCGTGAATTTCAGAGCGGAGATTATTCGATTGTGAATCGATGGATTCAGAGTGGATGATCTCGTCCGCTCCGATGAAGCTCACGAAGGGGAATACAAAGTAATACCACCCGTATTGTCTATAATATTTCATCGATTCAATCCATAGAGGCCATTCCGTGTCATGGACGCCAATCGATACATTGATCCTCGCACTGAATCTATCGGGCGGAATGAATAGCCGGTTAACCGCGGAGCGGGGACGGAACCATAGAGGACGACACACCCTCTGGTTGACTCCATAGCCATGCCATTCGGGGATCGGTATGCTCTGCGTTTCGTCCAATAAAATCTGTCTTGTCAGGAGTGGGGTGGCAATCTCATTCGGGCGATGAAAACTTGAAAAATACCTTGATCAACTTGATGGATACAGATCGATAGCAGTTAAGCGACCGTATGGATAATCCGATGACAAGAATGTCCCGAAAGGAACCGATGGATCGAGTATTTGATCCTTCCGCATTTTTCCGTTCTCGGGAACGTTGTCCGATAAACAAGAAGAGCCGAGATCAGAAAACGGGAGGGGAGCGAGTGTCACCTATACGATGAAATGGAGAAAACCGGGGCATAAAAGAGAATCGGATCGAAACAAAGGATACGTATATGAAACTCGAGAGTTCTGCACAGAAAATCAACATTTATCTATCCGTTTCGAATGCCCACTCGAAATCGGTGGAACATGGAGTCAGCGAAGTTCGTTCGATCATTCCGGGATTACTCAGCGTGATGTGGGTATTTTGTTCCACGGCCATACCCGCAACCGGCCCCAGGCAAGTTGAGCAATCTTGCGATACGCTTCGTTCTTTGGCGCGGATTTGTATTGTCCAGGGCGATTACCAGAGAGCGGCGGACACGGCTAAGCAGGCCTTGGCCCTGGCAAATAAAGCGGGGGCTTCCGATGTTCAAAAGAGTCTTTGCCAATTGGATTTGGCCGTTGCCTACAGAGAACTGTATCGACTTTCCGAGGCGGAAGACGCCTGTTATCAGGGAATCGAGCTTCAGAAAAAGTCGAATGGAAACAGCCACCCCAATGTTGCATTTGCATTGCAGGTACTGGCGACCATTCATAAAACGCAGGGAAAATACGCTTTTGCGAAGAATGATCTTGGCGAAGCCCTGAGGATTTTGGGTGAATACCATGATGCGGATGATCCGGCAATCGCTTCTTTCTATGCGGATATGGCCGAAGTATTGGCGCTGATGGGGAGTCTTTCAGAGTCGCAGGGGCTTTTTGAGAAGGCAACAGCGCTTCTCAACGCAAGCTACGGCGGCAACCATCTATATACCCACGAGATTATGGGCAAGTTCGGCGCCTTGCGTATTCTGCAGGGACGATATGGCGAGGCCGAGAAAATGATTTCTCGCTGTGTAGAGGCACAAACGAAAACCTATGGCAAGGATAACATTGCGACATTAACTTCAACACTCATGCAGGCCAAAATTCATCGAGCACGTCAGGAATACGATCAAGCGCAAGCCTTGTTGACGCGAATCGTCTCCGCTCTTCGTGGAGGGGCAAAGACATCTCACCCCTTACTGGGCAGAACGCTGTGTGAATTCGCCGAACTTCAGATCGCTCGAAATCAGTTCAGTCAGGCCACAAAAAACGCCACGGAAGCGGTCGAGATTTTGCAGCGGACCCTGGGATCTCAGCATGCCGATACCGCGCGAGCCATGCACCTGCTGGCGCAAAGTTCCGCACCCTCGGAACGGGTTCGTACGGTTGCAGCATCGGTGAAATAGACCCATCCAAACACCTTCCTTCCTTCGAGCGGCTGAAGAATAAAATGGTTTGGCCGTGCGATAGGAAGAATGATTGGCCGATACGATTTGTTAGCAGATGGCTCGATCGGCTTAGCGGCTTTTCGTGCTTCTTCGTTTGCGGGGATTATCCCCCAATCATCACCGTCGGCAATCCGGCGACAATCACTCCTCCATGAGCTGTATTATCTCCAATCCGGGCGGCAGGCATTCCACCGATCAAGACGGTCGCGGATCCCTTGATGATGGAATCGGGGGGGCCGACACATACGGCCATATCCCCAACCCTTGCCGCTGGCATTCCACCAATAATTACAGTGGGGCATCCCGGCCCGACGATGGGACCGCCCACATGGGGAATAGGAGGTATTCCCGGCGTTTGCATCGGGCAAGTATGCATATCCGTTAATCGTGCAGCTGGAGGCATTGGAGTTTCACCTTTCTTTGCACATTATAGCGGCAATCGATTAAAGAAACCATTATGTCCATGAAATTTTTCCCTGGGCGATATCCATACCCAATTTCAAGAAGGGTTCCAGTGCTTTCGAACATGCATCGATCTCCTTGGGTGTCATGGCTGGAATTTGAGGAACCAGGGGGGCGGTAACGGCCGGCATCTTGAGCTCAGGAATTTCAGGTGCGTTGAACTGCGGACTTTCTGGGACGCTGAGTTTTTTCATAATGCCAGGATCGTTTTTCATCGCGGCGGCGATCTTGACCGAACCGGCGACGGCTTTGCCGGTACTTGTCTGCTGCTGAGCAAGATCCATTGCCTGAATTGCCTCATCGGGCAAACCGACGGCCGGTGGATTGGGTAGGGGGGGTGTCGGAGGTTTAGCCCATGCGGCCGCCTGGGCGGCCCATGCACCGGGACCCTGAAAGTCGGTTTTCGCAGCGGCCTCAGCGGCCGCCTTCTGGTTGGCGACGGTAGGGGCCTTCACCCATTTTTCCGCGGCCATTTTCGCCGCCATATCATGGGGGGAAGTCTGCCCGCTGACCAATTCTGTGCTTTTGCACGCCCAAAATACCGACTTCTGCTCCGGCATCCCGTGGGCCAGGACATTGACCGCATCCGGGGCAAGCTTTTCCTTACCGAGAACCTGCAATAATCCCTCAGGTGAACTGGTACAAGACGCTGTCTCGAATGGCACTGCCGTCCGGTATTCCCGTGTTGCCCGGTGGTTATGTTATTCCTG
>CAYLSB010000046.1:0-37603 GCA_964386005.1 uncultured Pirellulales bacterium
GTGAGGCCATTTTGTTCCCTAAATCCTACCCCCTGTATCCTATATCCTTTTTGATCTCCGCGCCTTGGCGCGAAAAATTATCCTCCTTTTTCCCATAGGCATACTATTTCGCATCCCCTTTATCCGTACCTTATAGTAGTTTGTCTTATACTTGTTCCCCTGTATGCCTATATGGATACTATATTCTGTCGCCTATATCCTATAGCTTATCGGTATGCCTACTTTGTTTGTCTATAGCAACTTTGGATTTCTATATATTCCAATCTTTAATAGCTAATATACCAAAATGCGCGCATTTTCCATGCGCATGAAACGAGCATGCAAATTCAAACAAAACCGCGGTAGGAAATATAACCCTTTTCCATATAAGGGATTGTGATAAAACGCGCCTCCGATTTCCGGTATATATATTTTTGCGATGTGAGACAAACCGTGTTTTTGCGCATTTCGACTTTACACGATGTCGCTTCCAAACCCTTGTCGTTGCATGACTTACATACCGAGGATATTACGTAATACAATACCCTGTACTCGCACAATCCAAAAACGAGGTTCTTTTGGATCGTGTTTCAAGCCGATGTCCAGATATAACCGATCCGATACATCGGTATAAATAAACTAATATCTATCTACATACATTAGAATATCGCCCTTCGGCCGATCTCATCCATCCGTCCCGGCCGGGTATCAATCCTGATCCTTGATCCACACGATGGACCGGCCGCCGCGATTGAGCCGTGCGTAGTTGGGAATCGCCATCATCGGAGAGCCATCCGTGAACGTTCCCCGGATAACCATGACACCTTCCAGCAGATCGGCTTTCCATTCCGTCGTAAGATTCGAATCCGGTGATAAAACGTTATCGAGATTCTGATCCACGCTTTCCATATTATAAATCAGCGGGCCATACCGCAGCGCCACACGGCCGACATTGCCCGCGATCCGCGAATCGGCCTTGATTCGCTGAACCTGCAGCGGAATCGTCAACTCGATTTGGTCCCCCCTTTTCCATCGGCGAGTCAGGATTGCGTAACCATTGTGCTGTGCGGGGTTTACGGAAGATCCATTGACGGAAATCGACGCGATACCGTCCGATGCGGGTGTTGCCGGATAGAGTCGGCTGGTTTGGCGATGCGGAATCCGAATGCGAATGGAAAATTCCTTTTCCGTAGCCGGATTCAGGATAATTTTTGCCGACCCCTTCCACGGATAATCGGTTTCCTGCGTGATCTCGACAGCAGTACCGGCGACATCGGGAATCGTCATACGGCTGCCCGCCAGCAGGTTGATGTACAATCCGTCGTTGTCTTTGGCATACATCCACACGGGCAGCGACAAAAGCGTTCGCGGAATATTTCCGACACAGCACGGGCAGACATGCCACAGATAGCGTTTTTCGCCGGAATCCAGCGGATTGGTGTATGTGAAATTCTTGCCGTCCAGATCATAGCTGCCGAGAATCGCGTTGAACAGCGCCTCTTCGGCCAGATCCGCATAACGGGCATGATGATACGCCCGATTGAGTCGATGCTGGAAGAACAATTCACCGCAGCCGGCGCAGGATTCGCAATAAGCGTGATTCGGCAGGGAGTAGTTCTTGCCGAAGCCCTCGGAGGTTTCGCCGCTGCCCACGCCCCCGGTGACATAGTACTTTTTGTTGACCAGGTTATCCCACAATGACATCGCCGCGCTGTGATAATCGACATCGCCGGTGTCCATGGCCACATCGACCATTCCCGCATACGAATAGACCGCGCGGACGGCATGGCCGACGGCCTCGTACTGCCGGATTACCGGCAGGTGGCTCTGGTCGTATTCGCCGCCGTTCTTGCGGCAGTCGAGGAAGAACTTGGCCAGTTCGGCGTACTTGCGACCTTTGCCCGCGCCCTCGTTGGCATCGATGAAATTTCCCAGCCGGATCAGGGCCATCTCGAAGGCCTGATGCCCGTCGAACCATTCGCGTTTTCCGGGACCGAAGTTAGCGCACCAGCAGTCGGCCAATCGTTTGGCGGCATCATACAGACGGTCATCCTTACGGCCGGTCACTTCATAGTGGGCGATCGCCGCTTCGATGAAGTATCCGGCCTGGTATCCTTCATGGTCGTCGCGGTTACTCCAGCGACGATGGCCCTGCAGCGTATAGCAGGTATGCAGATAACCATCGGGTTCCTGGGCGCTGATGAGCTTGGGGATCCAGTCTTCCAGCTTGTCGCGGATGGCCTTCTGGGACGCAATCATCTCCGCGTCGCCCCGCGGATCGACGGCCAGAGCGCAGCACATCGCCTCGACGGTGTTATACACCCACCCGTTGGCGAAGACCGCGCCGATATGCGGCTCATAGGGCTTGCCGGCCAGCTTGTTACCGGCGTTGACGAAGTTGATGATGCCGCCTTCCTTTAATTTCGGGTCGGAAATCTTGGTATAGCAGTGGGGAATCCAGTTGACGATCAAGGCCTTGAGCCGGCTATTCCATAAGGGGCTGTTGACCGAATACGACCAGACCGATACCGGTTCCAGGTGAGTGGCAGGGGGGGCAGGTTCCACGCGAACGCTCAACGTTGCCGAGGTCTTCAGTTGGCCATCATCGGCGGTCAGGGCCAGAACATAATCTCCGACGGACGAGAATGTTGCCGTCGTCGTCGCAGCGTCGGCCTTTTCAAACAAAACCTCGCCGGGACCGGAGGCCTTGCTCCACGCGACCTTGGGAGAGGCACTGGGTTTGCCATCATCGTGAATGGTTCCGTCGAGCCATGTCTTGCCGTGAAGAACGACGACCCGATCCACGCCGGCATCCACCGATGGGGGGAAGTTCGGTGATTGTCCCGTGTCATAGACCCGCCATTCGAGCAGGCCCGTCGAAGACGTTCCGTTGGAATCGAATTCCAGCCGAAGGCGATTCGTTGTGACTGGATCAAACGTGGTCGTGTTGAAGCGATGTTCGGCCAGTCCCAAACCGGAGACGTTTGCGACGGGCACGAACTTGCCGTCATCCCACCAGAACAATCGGCAGGTCGCCGGCAGTCGCACACCGCGATGATCGTCGAACCAATAGACGTCCATTCGGTTGATGGAAACCGGCTGAGTCCATTCGTATTGAACCCACTGAGTTCCCGATCGCGGCCAGTTCCCATACGCTCCATGACTCTTATCGTCCGAGTTGGCCGGATCGAAACCGTCATTGAGAGCCGTGATCGTCTCGTGGCCTGAGACAAATGATGTGGAGGCCCTGGCAACCAGAGCCAGATTTATTCCTGACTTTTCGATTGTGGAATCCGATGCTGCTGAGGAATTGGTGTGTGTCAAAGATAAAAAGCAAATTCCAAACAGAGTCATGCTTGTTGCTGGAAGAACAAGAAATTTCCGTAGCATCCTATTTCCTTTCAAACGGATTGCCAGAAATCGAACGGATTATTCTGATCAGACGCTATTCATATAGGTTTTATTGATACGATTCGTTCAGTTTCCCTTTATAGGGCCGATCTCATCCATCGGGATCGGCTTGAATCCCTTTTCAAATACCGGCGAATCGCTCTTAAGCCGAAAGTTGCCGTTATCCGGATCCGCGAAACCCGGATCGATCTTTTCGATGTTATCCCGCAGTTCGACGAAGTCGATCTTGGCACCCCAGGTGATTTTCAATAATTCTTTGCCCACACAAATGTTATGCGCGACTCTGATATTTCCCGGCGGCACGCCGTCATCCTTCGAATAGAATTCCTCCAACACCGCCAATTCTGGATATCGCGTGCTATACGGCGGCTGCATGTAATTCATATCCTCCAGACGTTTTTTCATTGTCTGATATACCATATTATGCCATACGGCCGATTTGCTCAGCCCCCGGCCGTCCAGTTCCACGGCCGGATCGCAATTCACGAAAATGTTGTTTTCCACGACAAAATCCCGCCCGCCGCCGAGAAACACCGCCCGATGCAGTCCCCACAGGATATTGCCGAAAATCTTCGTCCCGCTCACGCAATCATCCATATAAATTCCCATCGACCCCATACCGACGCCGCCGGTGTGATGAATGAAATTGTACCGGATACTATTTCCGCGATACGTATAGTCGCGGCCGGTATAGATCGCGCCGACATCGCCGGTTTCCATGCACACGTGATGGATTTCGTTTTTCTCGATGAGGTGTTCGTTTCCGCCGAAGAGAATCGCGCAATGCGGATGATCGTGAATGAGATTGTTGGCCGCGACGATTCCCACCCCCGACATCGCGATGGCCGGAGCATAACATCGCGACCATCGCGCGATATGATGGATGTGGTTGTTGCGCGCGAAATGGCCGCAGGAAACAAGCGTTTTCCGATCGCCTCCGGAAAGCGAAATTCCGCCGTCGCCGGTTTCGCTGACGATGCAATCCCGTACGCCGTGATTGGATCCGCCGTTGATGGAGACGCCTGTATTTCCGATATTACGGACCACGCAACGTGTGATTCGATTGTCCGATCCCCCGTCGATACGGACGCCATCGGTGCGGCCACATTCGACCCCCAGGCCGCTGATTTCGATGTGCGATACATCCTTCATCTGAATCAGCGGCGTCTGTACGATCGATACGACCACGGACGCTTTTTCCATCGGCTCGGGCGGCCAGAAATACAGAATGCCGCTTTTGCGATCGAGGAACCATTCGCCGGGCGCGTCGATTTCCTCGAGGATATTGAGGAAGAAAAACCGCCCGCCGTGTCCGCCGGCCCGGAAACCGTAATGACCGTAGGGCGGGCTGGTCTTGATCAGGCGGGCCCTCGTGTCGATGGAGGCGATGTGTTCATACGAATTGGCCCAGTCGTATGCCCAGTAACCGTGGATCCAGATATCGGAGGTATCGGCCCATTGAGCAGGGCGGTCCGAATCGTACATGAAACCGGCCTCGAGTTTTCCCATGGTTCCGCCGTGTTCATCGGTGAAGGAATCGGGGATGCCTGTGATTTTCAGGAAGCCGTCATTGGGCCATCGGGCCAGATTCATGGGCTTGTCGTTGAAGAATAGCTCCAATGCAGCCGGAGCCGAACGACCGAATCCGCGTGACTTGTATTGGCCGAAATCCGTGATGTCTTGCGATTTGAGATCGGCCTGCAGGACATTTTCTTTCGCATTGGCTTGCAGACGTGCAAGGATTGCGGGATCCGATACTTTTTGCCATCCGCTGACGATTCGCCCGCCGCTGACGCGGACTTGTGCGTCAGCTCTTGCGGAATAAACAATCGGAGCCTTTGCGTCGCCGGAATCCGGCGATGAAAGTTCGAAACTCTTTTTAAGCGGATAGTTTCCCCCGGCGATCCAGACGGTTATGCCGCCTTCGGGAAGGCCCTTGGAGGTTTTTAATTCCCGAATCGCATCCCGTGCACGCTGGAGCGTAGCGAACGGCCCGTCCGTCGCCGCGCTGTTCGGCGAATCGGTGCGGCCGGACCATTGGTCATTGCCGTTGGTTGCGACGAAAAAATCCGTCGAGGCCGAAACCGTCGGACAAAGCAAAAGAGAAACTCCCGTAAAGATACTCAAGAGCGATTTACGTGCAGAAAAAGATCCATGAAACATAATCATCCTTTCCATAAAAATCCAAAATCGCCAATCGAATGAGAACCATTTCGATCCGAGAATTCCGGATTCCGGCTTTCGCCGGAATAACAAACACGATTCATTCTTCGAGTTTCTTGTTATCGATACAGTATCTGTTGTTTGCGCCAGTCCTTGTCCTTGTCATGGCCGTACTCCACGACACGAGGACGACGCTCTCTCAGCCGTACCGATTCGATTCCGCAATAGTAACCGCCGGATAGATTGTTTTTGCCGACGCATTCCAGACGCAGCACATACTTTCCCGGCTCCGGCCAGAAATCGAGAAAATGAAACTCGCGGCTCTTGAGTTTGTCGCTATAAAGATCCATCGGATCGCCGATCTTGACGCCGTTGAGGGAGGCCTGATACTTTCCAAAGTCGTCCGCAAGGGTCATATTCAGCAGCAGGCGCAGCGGTTCTTTGGTCTTGACCTCGAAAGGAATTTCCAGCCATGCCTTGTTCTCGTTTGTCGGCTTATACAACAGTTGCTTGTCGGGATATAACTCCAACGATTGCTGGACCGTACCGCCGGCGCCGTGAAATTCGGCGCCGGAAAAATCGCGGGCATAAATAATCTGCCGCTCGATGTTCGGCAGCTTTCGCTGCGATGCCGGGGGAGTTCGTGCCTCGAAGGTCGGCGTACCGGTCTGATACCAGAAGGCCACGCTGGAGTAATCATCCTGTCGTTCGTTCCAACTGGTGGTTTTGTTTTCGGGATTTTCGTCGGATGAGATCCAGCCGAAATGTTCCAGCGTCACCTTGATGCCGGTGTTGAAAACGAACGGGTCGTTGAGGTGCCAGCGATAGGCGCTGGTGTGTCCGCCGACGATTCCCCACTGGTCGAAGTAGGGCACGCCGAAATACGGCGTGATGGTTCGCTGCAATCCCCATGCGGAAAGGAAATAATCCTCCGTTCCCGTTCCCCAGATGGAAGGTTTGGTTTCGCCGTCGATGTAGATTTTCTCGTCGCCTTCGCCGAACCACGACGGGCTGCGCGTCCTCACGGCCAGAACCGTGCCGACATAGTGGCCCTTGCCCTTGGTTTCCAGAATCACGTAATCCTTGCCTTGCTCCAGGGGGTATTCCTGCCGGTACTGGGCGTAAAAGTACGGCGTATCCTGCGGAATGGAATCTTTCTTGATCCAGTCGATATTGTAATACAACAAACTGATGGGCTTGTCGCTTTCGTTGACGATCTCGATTTTCGCGGATTTGCGGAAGGGCATCGGCCAAAAACAGTTGTAGGAGTCGGCGTCCTCAACGATCACCGGTAAGCTGATGACCTCATCGCGGCGGCCGAAACAATTGGCGAAGAAATCGCCCACGGGCGCCTCGACGGCGGGTCGCGGATTGCCGTCCCAGTAGATCCGCAAGAGCATTTCCTGGTGATTGGCGGAACCCTGTTTGGCCCAATCCTGCGGCTCGGGGCCGAGGAACGTAAACCATATATGCGTGATCATGCCCGGCCCTTCGGCGTCGAGGACAACGTGCGTTTCGCCGGGCGGTACGCGGAAATTATCGTAGTTGCTCTTTTCGTCCTTATCGCCCCGCGGATCGGCTTTGGGATCGTGTTTGTTTTCATCATTACGCCGTGAAGTCGAAGTCGCGCGCATCGAACGGCCGTCATGCGGCTTGGCCAGATCATCCAGGACTCCGGCCGACGAAACATTTCCGATTCCGATGGTCACCAGAATCCATCCCATGACGAAAGTCCATCGTGAGAATTTTCCCATTGGTTTCTCCTTATTATGTTGAAGGTTGAATGAAATTCCCTTCGAGGTTTAACACCCCGGATCCTTTCGATGTTGTGTATTGAGTCCTTTGGGACTAACGATATAGGCCGGACTTTCTCCCAAAACTATGCGGGTGCTCCTGCTCAGCACCTAGTCATACGGTACAAAACGAGACTTTAAGGAGATAATGGTACACTAACAAGCCCAAGGTATCAATAGAAGACTATCACCATAAATTAGTTCTGGGCTGTGCAAAGGAAAATATCGGGATTTTCCATAGATGATAATGGTTAAAATGTTACCTGTTGCCTTGTCCACGCCAAAACGTATTCATCCAACTTTTGCGGATTTTAGCTCGACAGGAAACCAAAATGCCGAAGGCACATATAGAACCGGACCACAAGCGATTAAGGTAGGATTCAAACCAGAAGCGCATTGATCGCTGTTGTCTTTCGGATTGTCCATCGACTCAGAGAACCTGTACATTCGCTTGTACTGATGCCGGCACACAACTCGCTTTAACTTGAAATTCTGAATTCGATTATGGAAAATGGATGGATTGAGGATATTATTGGTTTTTATATTTGCCTATTATTTGTCTTCCGGGGATGATCAAACCAAGAGATACAAACACGAGAAAAAAGGGAACAATGAAAAGACTGATGAATTTGACATCCTTATTTCGAGATAGTATTCCAGTAATAATTGATATCATAATTATAGTTATCGTACTATAACCCGCCCAGAGGAGCATTTTGCCCACCCTTATTTCTTTTCGCACATTTGGATTATCAAAATCCGTAATGCTCTCCATCCCGGCAAAATCGTTAAATCCGCCCTTGGAATCATCGACATACCAACAACATTTATTTTGGACAAGAGCCAATTCAATGGTTGCGGGAATGCGCCTTGGTGTTCCGCCCGCTTTTGGCGGAACCACGATTTGGTAATGAACACAACCGTGAATGAAACCTTGCGGAACATCTTGTTTCAAGTCCGGCGTAAACCCATCAAAATAAATTCCCGGTTCATTGTATTTTTGCTTCAAAGACTGATGATACAAACGAGCGGCTTTCCTGAGCAACTTCCAGTCGCCCCACTTTTCCTGATACGAATCAGAAAGACACATAAATGCCAATGCCGGATTGTTGGGTAAAAACATTCCCCCAAAAAGTTCGTGTAAAAATTTGATTGAGGTTTTTTCCGGCGAGGTAGACGGAATAAACCGAATTGATTTCAACGCTTTCATTAAAGCGCCAATTCCGAAAATTGAAATGATGACCGCACTAATCATTCCGGATAATAATAAAAGGAGAGTAATCCCCGCAAAAGGATCCCTTTTTGGAGGATAAACCATATTTACGATGCCAATAAAGATGATAAAACAAGCTACGATAAGAGCTATAAATCCAACGATTGCCCGCCGAAACGCTGCTTTAATAAGCCCTGATCGTATGCTTGTGCCCATACAACTCCACCGTGTTAAACAAAACATTCCAGATAAACCAAATAAGATTGAACCACAGTTCTTTCGAGAAATCAAGACAATTAGAAAATCGGATTCGTATTCCATTGGCCTTATACCAATGCCTGTACACAGCCGGCAGGCATTCCCTATACTGAATTCCATCGTGGGATCCCGCCGCTTTGGTCTCCACCGCTCCGCATCGCGGATATCCGGACTGCGGAGAGGATCATCTCTCGGTTGATCGCGGTAATCGATAGAAAGGATATCGACGGCAAACATGCCCGTCAGAAGAAGAGTATGAACTGACTGGATGGATTGATCGAAAAGGTTCCGCTTAACTGAACCACGGTCGGGAGCGTTTTAGTCCGGTCAAGACACGATTGGCGATGGCCACGTCGGCGGCGATTTCAAAATCGAACATGCCCGCCAGCACGTGATCGGCGCCGTTCTCGAAGGCGAATTGAAATGCGTCGGCAGGGGGGATCGCGCCGGCGGCCATCACCTTGAACGCCATCCACGGCTTTTTGACCTCCTTCATCACGTCGATGACCATCTGCGGATCGCTGCACCAGTAACCGGGCAGTTCGGCGGTGGCGCCTTTGATCTCCTCCGGCCGGGGCGCCGACGGATACGAATGCGAATGGAACGTCTTGATATAAAAATCCGCGGGGATGTTGTTGTGCTCACATTGAAGAATCACGTTGATATCGTGCGCCCCGACGCCCGAAGGCACGCCGTGCTTTTTGCCGATCTCAACGGCCTTGGCGATGCGGTCGATCCGGCCCTGCTGCGATTGCTGATCGGCACGCACGCCCCACAGGTACACGGCATCGACGCCCATGTCGGCCAGTTCCTGAATGCTTCGCGAGTAAGCGGCCATGCCGTCGTCGGTCTCGGCGGTGGTGCAGATGATCCACTGCATCTTGCCGCCGCGTTTGCGGTGCTGCCGCAAAACATCCAGCGCCCACGGCACGGTGTGAATGACCAGGGTATTGACGCCATGGGCCTCGGCGAGAGCGAGGGTCTCCATGATTTTTTCGGGAGTGTTATAGTGGGCGGCCAGGTTATACACATACTGCAGGTCGCGGCTGTGCGTGTAATGCGTCAGGAGATTTCCACCGAGAAGGATACGGCTGATCTTGAGCTTGCCGATACTGCCGGTAGGAAGGGTCGCCTGGACGGGGAGTAACCCGGCCGTATGGCCTGGGGTAGAGACGACCGATTGATTTTGTGCCGTCGCGACGGATTCGGCGGCGACCATACCGCCGGTCGCTGCCAGACACTGCTTCATAAATCCACGACGATCAATCTGATTGGTCATACGCACCTCCGCGAATTTTCACCAATGTCTTGCGATACTGGGTCCGAACCATCGGATCAGCATACCTATTGAATCATAAATTGAGCGGGGATTCAATATGTAATCGAAATCCTTTACCGCGGGCGGCGGTCGTCGATTCTTCCGGAGCCGGGGCCGAGTTGCCGCAGCGAATTGGGTTCGACGAAGACGATTTTGGCCTCAAGGCCCAGTGTGGTCTTGATCCCCCGCGTCATCCGGCCGCGGAGCGTTTCGAGCGTCTTGAGTTCATCGAGCGAGGGGATCGCGTCGGAAATCTCCACGCGGATTTCGATACGGTCGATGCCGGTTTGCTGATCGAGCACAATCTGGTAATATGGACTTGCTCCCTCGATTTCGGACAGAATCTGTTCGATCTGCGACGGGAAAAATCCCACGCCATGGATCTGAATCAATCCGTCGGTGCGGCCGCTGATTCGGGCCATTCGCAGAAACGTCCTTCCGCACGGGCACGAATCCGGAAGCCGCCGGGTCAGATCGCCCGTGCGGTAGCGGATCAGCGGGAAACCTTCCTTGGTGATGGTGGTCAGCACAAGCTCTCCCTCTTCGCCGGCGGCGACGTGTTCGAGCGTTTTCGGATGGATGATCTCCGCGATGAAGTGATCTTCGTTGATGTGCAATCCATGGCGGGCCGAACATTCGCCGGCGACGCCCGAACCCATGATCTCGGTCAGGCCGTAATGATCCATCGCGACGATATGCAGACGCTGTTCGATATGCGCGCGGAGCGTATCGCTCCATCGTTCGCCGCCGAAGAGCCCCAGTCGAAGGTTCAGCCGTTCGGGATGCACCGAAAGTTCGTCCATGCCCGCTATGATTTGAACGGCATAGCCGGGCGTGCAGATCAGCGCGGTGGTCTTGAAGTCGCGCATGATCACGACCTGCCGATCCACGCGGGTACTCGTCGAGGTCGGGATTACCGAGGCGCCGATTTGTTCGGCGCCCTGGTGAAAACCGAAACCTGTCGCGAACAGATCATACGGCGAGGCGATCTGTACGACATCATGGAGCGTAATTTCCGCCGCGGCCAGCAGCCGGGCGGTGCATTCCGTCCAGTTGCGCAGATCGTTGCGGGTATAACCCACGACGATGGGTTTTCCCATGGTCCCCAGCGTCGAATGAATTCGGACGATATCGTGCAGCGGAACCGCGAACATATCGTAGGGATAGCTCTTCTGCAGATCTTCCCGCGTGGTGAAGGGCAATTCCCGAAGGGCTTGCAGCGTCTTGATTGTTTCGAGATTCACGCGATGGGCATCGAAGGCCGTTCGATAGAAAGCCACATTTCGATAGACGCGGTTGAGGGTCGATTGCAGGCGTTCGATCTGGAGCTGCTCCAGTTCGTCTCGCGGCATCATCTCATATTTCGGATTGTAGGGCGTATTGGGATTCATGGGATTCTCACTCGTCAATTCGTCGATATTCTTTTCCGAGGTAGGCCCGCTGGACCTCACGATTATGGGTCAGGTCGGCCGAACTGCCCTCCAGCACAATCCGGCCGGTTTCGATCACGTATCCGCGGTCGGCCACCGACAGCGCGGCCTGGGCGTTCTGCTCCACCAGCAGAAGGGTCAGGCCGTTGCGTTTCAGGCCGGCGACGGTTTCGAAGATATCGCGTGTGACGATCGGCGCCACGCCGAGCGAGGGTTCATCCATCATCAGGAGTTTGGGTTTGGACATCAGCGCCCGCCCGATCGCCAGCATCTGCTGCTGGCCGCCGGATAAAGCCCCGGCAAGCTGAGTTTGGCGATCCTTCAGAATGCCGAACAGATCAAACACCTCCTCCAGCGTGGCCGCGATGTCCGACGGTTTTTCTTTTCGCCGGCGCGAAAAGGCGCCGAGCAACAGATTTTCTTTGACCGTCAGATTGGCGAATACGTGCCGACCCTCCGGAACCATCGCGCAACCCCGCTCGACGATTCGTTCGGCCGGGGTGGTCTGGATTTGTTGTTTCTCGAAGATCACCGCTCCGTTTTGCGCCGGAAGAATTCCGGCGATGGTCTTGAGCAGCGTCGTTTTGCCGGCGCCGTTGGCGCCGATGATCGCCACCGCCTCGCCCGGGGAGACGTGCAGCGAGATGCCCTTGAGCACGCGCAGCGGGCCGTATCCGGCCTCAAGATTCAGAATTCGCAGCATAGGATTCGCCCAGATAAATGCGAACGACTTCGGGATTCCGCTGGATGACCTGGGGCGGTCCCTCGGCGATCTTGCTGCCCTGGTCGAGAACCACCACGTCATCCGAGATATTCATCACCAGCGACATATCATGCTCCACGACCAGACAGGTGACGCCGCGGTCGCGGATCTTCAGGATCATTTTGGCCAGTTCCTGCGTTTCGTAGATATTCAGTCCCGCGGCCGGTTCATCCAGCAGCAGCAGCGTCGGTTCGGTGGCCATGGCGCGAGCGAACTCCACCAGCCGCTGCCGTCCGAAAGACAGGTTGGCCGCCGTTTCTTCCGCATACGAGTCCAGGCCGAACTCCTCCAGGATCTCCATGGCCCGTGTTGCGGTCTGTCGATCTTCTCTCCGGGTTCGCGGCAGATTCAACATGCAGGCGACGAATCCGGATCGCGTTCGCGGATGCCGACCGACCATCACGTTCTCCAGCACGGTCATTTGTGGAAAGAGCCGCGTCGTCTGAAACGTCCGCGCGATTCCCAGCTCGGCGATCGCATGGGTTTTTTTGCCGGTGATCCGCCGACCCTGGTAGAACACCTCTCCATCGTTGGGAGCATAGGTTCCGGCGATCAGATTGAACAGCGTGGTTTTGCCGGCGCCGTTGGGTCCGATCATGCCTTTGATCGTTCCCATGGGCACGGAAATACTGACATCGCGTACGGCGTGGATGCCGCCGAAGCTGCGGCTGAGGTTTTTCGTTTCGAGCAAGACGCTATCCATTGGATCGGCTCCGGCGTAAACGTCGCATCCAATTCCGCCACGGCAATTTCAGGAGTCCCTGCGGGGCAAAGAGCATGATGGCGACCAGAATCGCGCCGAAGACGGCGTCGTCAAACGTTCCGAACCAGCCGCGAAGGGAAATGAAGTTCAACACGATCCCCATCAGCAAAGCCCCCCACAGGTTGGCCATACCACCGACGGCGACGATCGCCACGTAGCGAACGGATTTCATCACGACGGCTTCGGAAGGGCCGATGCTTCCGTTGTAATGGGTCAGCATGACGCCGCCGATGGCGGCGAAGATCGCGCTGAGAACAAAGACAGCCAGCTTGTACCGATACGTATCCACGCCGAGCGATTGCGCGCCTTCTTCGTTTTCGTGGATGGAACGCAGCGCGCGGCCGATCCGGGAATTCACAAGGTGAATCGCAAAGGTCATCGCAATCAGTACCAGGGCCCAGGCGATATAGTAATTCGATACGCGAAACGCCGACCGACCGTTGACCTGCAAGTTTCCGGCGAGTACAAACGGCGGCACATTCGATATGCCGTCGGCCTGACCGAACAGCCGGGTTCCCAGGACGATCCGATACACGATCAACCCAAATCCCAGCGTGGCCATGGCCAGGTAATGACCCTTGAGGCGGATTACGGGCATTCCGATCAGCCAGGCGATTCCGCCCGCCAACAGGACCGCCGCAACACATCCGACCCACGGAGAAAAGGAAAGGTTAGTGGCGCCGTATATATCCCGCCACTGGTGCACCAATCCGACGGAGTTGCACCATGCGATCACCGCGTTGTCCCGCCAGGCGGTCAGATTATAGGTCGCCATTACCGCCGACGTGTAGCCGCCGATGGCGAAAAAACCCGCGTGTCCCAGCGAGATCTGGCCGGCGTATCCCATCAGGAGGCACAAGCCCACCACCAGCAGCGCGTAATAGGCGGACATCGTACATTGCGTCATGTAGAACGTCTTGTCCGCCGCGACCAGCCCCAGATGGATGGCGGCCACGATCGCCGCACAAATCGCCACGGGTCGAACCTTTCGCCAGCCCATCATATCGACCTCAAACCGTTGCGCCGGGCGAAGAGACCGCTGGGTCGGAAGACCAGGATCAATAACAGCACGACGATCGATACCGCTTCTTTGTACGCCGACGGGAACTGGCTGACCATCAGGGCCTCCAGCAAACCGAGTAGCAACCCCGCCGCCACGGCCGCCATACTGTTGCCAAGCCCGCCGAGGATCGCCACGGTGAATCCCTTGATCGCCAGGGGGGCCCCCATATCGTATTGGGTTTGCGTAACCGGCGAGATTACGCAGCCGGCCAGCGCGCCGATCCCGGCGCTGAGCATGAACGACAGCGTCACCATCCAGCGGTCGTTGATGCCGCACAGACGCGCCGCCATGCGATCGTCGGAACAGGCCCGCATGGCCCGACCGGTCGATGTATAGCGGAAAAACACCGTGAGAGCCGCGACGGTGACCGCGCTGGTTGCCAGAACCCACAAGACCTGCGGCGAGAGTTGTGCGCCGACAAAGGAAATCGTGGAAACAGACGTTCCCGTGAAGTACGGCAACGAACGTACCTTTTCATCCCAGACATGAAGCATCCCTTCGCGCAACAGGATCGACAGGCCGATCGTGATGACGATCAATCGCAGAACGGAGGCGTTGGGGATCCGTCGGATAAAGATCATTTCGATCAGTCCGCCCAGCGACGTGGTGATGACCACCGCGGCCAGGATCGCCAGCGGCAGCGGCAGCACGGGATACAAACTGATCGCCGTCATCGCGCCGATGATGACGAACTCGCCCTGCGCGAAATTGATGATCCCGGTCGTGTTGTAAATGATGTTGAAGCCGACCGCGACAATGGCATAGATACTGCCGACGGTGATTCCCGACAGCCCGTACTGAACGATCTGGGCGTAATTCATTCCGACGGCTCCGCCGGCATCAGGGTTTGTAGATCGCGAATTTTCCGTTGGTGACGGTCAGCATTTCAAACGCGTCCAGCGTCAGGCCGTTGTGATCCGTCGCCGACAGGTTGAAAATCCCTCCCGTTCCGGGCACGCCTTTCAAGGTTTCAAGAGCATCGCGAACCTTGGCGGTATCGGCTGTGCCCGCCTTTTTGATCGCCTCGGTCAAAAGAAGGATCGCGTCGTAGGCATGACCGCCGAACGTGCTGGCGTCTTCCTTATACATCGTCTCGTAATCCTTCTTGTATTCGGTCAGCAGTTTCTTCTGAGGATGATTGGCCGGCAACACATCCGCTACCAGCAACCGTCCGCACGGGAAGATCGTTCCATTGGCCGCTTCGCCGCCCGCTTCGACGTACTTGATGTTGCCGAATCCGTGGCTCTGGAAGAGCGGCACATTCAACCCGATCTGCTTCATGTTCTTGGCCACGAGACTCTGGGCCGGCACGATGGACCAGTTAATCACCGCTTGTACATCCTTGCCCTTGACTTTTGTCAAGACACCCGTAAGATCGGTTTCCTGTTTGTCATACGCCTCGGCGATGGCGATGGTCATTCCGAATTCCGGAGCAATCTTGGCCAGTTGCGCGGCCCCGGCGGTACCGAAGCCGTCATTACTGGTGATGACGCCCACCTTGGTCAGATTCTTGTCTTTAAGAACCTGGAAAATACGTTTTGCCGCGTCACTATCCTTCTGCGGCGTTTTGAAGACATAACTGGCCACGGGATTGACGATGTCTTCGGCCGCCGCGCACGACAACAGGATCGTCTTTCCTTCCTCGCAGATGTTCTTGATCGCCATGGTTTCGCCGCTGGTCGAGGGTCCGAGGATGGCCACGACCTTCTCTTCATCGATGAGCTGTTTGGCCATCGAGATCGCGTTCTCCGGCTTACCGCCGGTATCTTTGATGAACATTTGAATCTTTCGGCCATTGAGTCCACCGGACTTGTTGACCTTCTCTACGAACATCTCGACGGTCCTGGCTTCGGGAGCGCCCAGATTCGAAGCCGGTCCCGTTATCGAGAACAAGGCCCCAACTTTGATGGGAGTGGTATCCGCTTTTTTCGCGCATCCATTCAGCAGGACGATCATCCCTGTCATTACGACCACCGCAACCGCGACCCACACAACCACATACTGGCGTTTCATAGTAACCTCCACTTCTGCCTTTTAAAGATTTTGGATTGTATCTTCGGAAACGACGGAAATTCCGTTATTCTTCAGCACATCGACCGCGCGCTGGGCGTCGTCGATCTTGAATACCACCATGGCGTTGGCGCCTTTCTTTTCCACAAAGGCATAGACATACTCGATATTGACATTTTCACGGTCTAAAACCTCGACGATTCGATTGAGCCCCCCGGGCCGATCGTCGATTTCCGCGGCGATGACGGGTGTCTCCTGGGCGGCAAAATTATGTTCTTTCAAAACCTGCAGGCACCGCTGGCGGTCATCCACAATCAGCCGCAAGACGCCAAACTCCAGCATATCGCCCAGCGATAGCGCGCGAATGTTGATTTTGGCGTCCGCCAGAATCCGGGTTACCTCCGCCAAACGACCCTTTTTATTTTCCAGAAACACCGATACCTGTCTGGTGAACATCCCTTATCCTTATCTCTACCCTTTTTCTGGGCATTATTAGGCTATACATAAATCCAAAGGTGACACCCGGATATAAGATAAAACACAATTTCATGGACTTCAAAGGAAAAATCCCATGGTTCACAATAATAATATGATTTTCAGTGTCGCCTTCTCTTGTATAGTGTACAATTTTCCTTTTACCTTTTAAGAACGGCCGTCACCGGAAAATGATCCGATGGGTATCGGCCATCCTTCGATGTTCGGACAATATCAGCTTCCAGGACCGTAAATCCTTTGTTGATAAGGATATAATCAATCTTATCCCCATCCTGTGTTCCCTTGAAATCGTTGAAGGTTCCCACCACGTTCTCCGAAGGATGGATCGCTCGGAAACTATCCTCCAAAGTCAGGGGGGGCTTGCCCATCGCTTCCGTTCCCGGGTTTCCCTTTAGATACCGGATAACAGGATTATCCTCTCCCACATTAAAATCACCCGTAACGATAACGGGATCAAGAGGATACGATCGTTTCAAAATACGTTCCGCCAACAGAACGGCGCTCTTTTCCCGAGAGGGCTGGCTGATATGGTCCAGATGCAGGTTGTAAATATATACACCTTTACCGCTTAACCGGTCCACAAGCCGTGCCCATGAACAAATCCGCGTAATCGAATTGCCCCAGGTTTTTGACCCCGGGATTTCGGGCGTATCCGAAAACCAGAACGTACCCGTGTCGGTCGCCTCGAATCGATCCGAACGAAACAGAATACAGCTATGCTCCCCCTTGTCCCTGCCGTCATCCCGTCCGACTCCCACCAACGAATATCCGGGGATGGCCCCCCGAATCTCATCGATCTGGAAGGCCAGCGCCTCCTGTAGCCCCACCATATCCGGATCGAAGGAACGGATGACCTCAAATACCGCTTCTCTGCGAAGGGTCCATCGGTTCTGGCCGTCGTTGGCCGTTCCATATCGTATATTGAAGGTCATGATACGATAGTTATTCGATCCCGAATCCGCCGCACGATTCGCTTCCGTCTGACAACCCAATAATCCCGCCCACGCGAAACATGCGAATACCCAGATCGTCCATCCTGTTCGTCTCATCCGTTTGCTCTCCTAATCGAATTCGTCTGCCTGCTTCGAAGATCGTACGAGAAATCAAATCGTTTAAAACCATACTCGGACCGTATTGTACTCGTCCTTGATGGGTATTGGAATCTTCAATTTTCCGCATTCGCCGAGAGCGGAGATCGTTTCCCGGCAACCAGCGGATTGGAGAAGGGATAGAAAGAGGATTTCCGGATGGAGGTATTTCCTGCGATCCGGAATAAATTCGGATTCTTCCTTGACTTCCCGATCCGGTTCGATTTCTTTTGGATCGTGGGACAGGAAAGGTCGCCTGGTGAAATTCCTCGGATGGAATCGATCCGGAGCGCCAATGGAATCGACGAGCGAAGATGATCAATATCGACGACAACCGGGTATCGGAATCCGGCGGTGAAGAATCCGCCGAGGACTTGCGCGCGATGAAAATCGCCATCGATCAGGCGTTTATCGCCGAAGAGAACGGCGATGTGCCGATCGGGTGCGTGATCGTACACGAGGGGCAAATCGTCGCCAAGGCGTACAACCAGCGCGAACAGTTGCAGGATCCGACCGCGCATGCGGAGATCATTGCCTTGACGCAGGCCGCCGCGGCTGTGGGTTCCTGGAGATTGCACGGCTGTACGGTGTATGTGACGCTGGAGCCGTGCCCGATGTGTGCCGGAGCGCTGGTCTTGGCTCGAGTGGATCGGCTGGTCTATGGCTGTGACGATCCGAAGACCGGGGCCGTGCGGAGCTTGTACAATATCGTGCAGGATGACCGGCTCAATCACCGCATCGCCGTTACTCCGGGCGTGATGGCGGATGCGTGTTCAACACAACTGCGGGACTTCTTCCAGCGCCGACGGGTGGAAAAGCGTAAAGATGGGGACAATAGCAATCCAATGGATGAATAGATTTGAACGTCACAAACGGGGTGTTCATCGTGCGGAAGAAGAAGCCGGAGCGAGACTTTGTTTGGCCCGCAGTGTTTCCAACGCTTTTTTCGCCGCCGTCCGAGCTTTGACGCTGTCAACCTCCGTATAATAATACCATGTTGTCACTACTCCCGGCTTGACCGTTCCTTTCAGCACCTCTTCATTGACGTCAACCACCTGTTTTATTTCGAATTGATTCGAAACAAAAAAGTTGAGAACATGAATCGCCCCCGGATCGCCGATTTTTTCGATCGCTTCAATCAGAGTAACCACCGATTCTTCGCGAATGGTTCGGGTGTCATTAGCATTAACACGCCGCGATGTATAGATGACTCCCTCCAGCAAATCGGTCAAATCTCCGGCGGCGCCGGGATGGCCGATCTCGCCGAGGGCCTCAACCACGACTTGATTGACATATCCGAATCCATGAATGTTCTGAAGATGTTTTAACAACAAAGGAACCGCTTTTGGATTGCGGGTATAACCGAGGCTCCGAACGGCCGCATTGAATATCGCGGTTTGAGGAAGGGGGACTTCAAGAAAGGGACTGAGGGCATCGATGATCCGTTGGCGCAATTCGGGATCTTTGGGTTGGACTTTTCCGAGGGCGCCAACCAGATCGAACGCCTGCGATGAATTCGATCGGGAAAGCCGTTCGAGGAAAAT
This sequence comes from uncultured Pirellulales bacterium, assembly GCA_964386005.1. Taxonomy (GTDB): domain Bacteria; phylum Planctomycetota; class Phycisphaerae; order Sedimentisphaerales; family Anaerohalosphaeraceae; genus FEN-1350. The sequence goes on from CAYLSB010000046.1 coordinate 19,292, forward strand.
CTTCGCCGCCGCATCCGGATCCAATCGGCACAGGTTTTCCATGGCGGCATCCCGAATCCGTGGAAAACGGGGAATATCGGTCAGACGGGAAACCAATGAAAAGTCGTGACTGGTCTTTGCGATATCGACCAGCACTTCCAGGGCGGCCTTTTCGTCCTCCCATAGAGAGGCGAATGAACTTTTTTCCTTCATTGCTTCCAATAGATAGGGCACGATTGTGGGGCCATCCAACTTGGCTAACGCCTCGATGCAGGCGATTCGGATTTCCGTAACAGGATTCGTTCGAAGAAGCTTTCCGATGGCCTCGGTGGCTTTGGGGCAATTCAACTGTCGGAGGTATTCAATCCCCTGGCGGATATCGTCTTTGTCGTAATTGGACAGATAAAGTTCGACCACAGGATCGACCGCCTGCTCCCCCATGGCAATCAGCGCGGTTTGATCACGAAGAATGCCATAGTAAAAGCATCGGTCCAGGGGATCGACCGGCACCGTTTGCATCCGGGCCAGCTCTTTTGCGGCATCAATGCGAATCGAGGAAAATTTGTTTCGCATTGCCCGGATCAACAGCCCGATCGCTTTTGGCCCTCCGATCATCCCGGCTGTGGTTATCGCCAGTTTTTGCCGATCGCTTTGGCCGCTGTCATACAAGGTAACCAACAACTCCATGATCGATTCACCAAACGGTGCCAGCAGTTGAGGTTCGATGTCCCGAACGCTGACCTTATCCTGATCCAGGGCTTCTAACACCAGATCGACACGGGCGCATTTTACGAGTGTCTCGAGTAAGACCCGGGGATCTCCCTTGAAATCCGGAGTCAGATTTTTTACGAGCAATCCTGCGAGGTTTTTATCCTGAAGAGAACCGATCCGTTCGATATCCTCCAGATCCGGATGTCCGGATTTGCACCGGATCAATGAATTCTGGATCGATAGGTAAGATGCAGATGTAACTTTGGCAAAAAGGATTCCGAGAGCTTCGGCGACCGCTAAATCAGAATCGCTTCGAGAGCAAAACCGTTCAATCAAAGGAGCTTGTGCTCGGGGATCACCGATGGAGGTCAGCGATCGGATGGTTTCAGGGGAGTCATCGATCCGCAAAATCAAATCCGGCACTGCATCGGACGCTTGGGATCCCAGCATTCCGAGAACGACGATTGCCCGTTCGGCGACATCGGAGCGAGGATTCGACATGTTCTTGATTAACCACTGGATATCTTGAGCGGTAACCGACCGAGAAGAGAAATGGCGATGACCGATCTGATCGATCAGATACATTTCACGATCCAGCCGTGGCTGAATCCAGTCCACAAAAACCCAACCGATCAATCCTCCTCCGATACCCAGAACCACCGCGCCGGCGAACCAACGAATATCGCGGAGTCTGGAACGAGTCCGGGCCAATCGATAACCGACCCGCAGGATAATGATGATTACGATTGCGATGGTAATGACGAAAAGCGAACCCCAAACCAATCCGGATGAATAGGACTGCATGTACTCAGGATCGATCAATAACGTCTCCTCGCTGCCAGGCATCGTTTTGTCTCACTTAATCAGAGATCGCGGTCAAAGTCATTTTTCGCATTCGCAAGGAACATCGATCTGGGAATCATTCGATTTCCTGATCCGGTAAACCATCACTATCTTAATCAATTGACCGAGAGATGGAAAGAACGAAGTTGAATTTCAGGGTAGTACAAGGATCTCATGGAGAGAACTCATGGAGAGAAATCTAATTGACGGCGGGGGTCCCGGATTGTAGATTGTGGAGGTCTGAGGGAAATATCTGTTTTGAATTTGGAAAGGATTCATTGTGTCTGACGCGAATATCAGTCTCTATTACAAGAACGTTACGGCCGAGGTTCTGGGGCCGGAACATGGAATCAGCCGCGCCCAATTTAACGAACTGGCGAGCAAGGCCGGCCTGGCGGTCGAGAAGGTCAATAAAGCCCGCGAGGCGGGCAAGACTCCATATCGGGATTTACCGTATAAAGAAGAATACGCGGGCTCGGCCAAAAAGATGGCCGCCGAACTCCATGGCCGGTGTGATAATTTCGTCGTACTGGGAATCGGGGGTTCGGCCCTGGGCAATATCGCCCTGCAAACGGCGTTGAATCCATATCTGTATAATACCGACCAAAAACAGCGTAAAGGGCCGCGCCTGTTCGTGTTCGACAACGTCGATCCGGCGCAGTTCGGATCGTTTCTCGACTGGGTGGGCGACAAACTCGACCGGACGTATTTCAACGTCATCAGTAAGAGCGGCCGTACCGCCGAGACCGCGGCGCAATATCTGATCATCCAGCAATTGCTTCAGGAACGGCTCGGAACCGCCGGCCTCAAGGAACATGTCATCGCCACGACGGATCCGAAGAAGGGCACGATGCGGCAGATCACCGACAAGTACGGCTTCCGTTCGCTGGTCGTGCCCGACGGAGTCGGCGGGCGTTTCAGCGTACTCAGTCCCGTCGGCCTTCTCAGCGCGGCGGTCTGCGGGATCGATATCGATGCATTACTCACCGGCGCGCGCGACATGGATCAGCGGGTCAAGACGATGGGTTTTTATAAAAATCCCGCCGCGCTATTGGCGGCGATCAACTGCCACTATTACCAGCGGGGCAAACCGATCTCGGTGATGATGCCCTACGCGTACGGTTTCAAGGACTTGTCGGACTGGTACCGACAGCTCTGGGCCGAGAGTCTCGGCAAAGCCAAAGATGTTCACGGCGCGGAAGTCAACGTCGGACCGACGCCGGTCAAAGCCCTTGGCGCGACCGATCAGCATAGCCAGGTCCAGTTGTATCGCGAAGGGCCCAACGATAAAATCTTTACGTTCCTTCAGGTACGGGATTTCGACAAAGACCTCGTCGTCGGCCCGGCGCCCGATTGTGCGCCGGAACTGGGGTATCTGGCCGGTGCGAAAATGTCCAGGTTGCTCAACTGCGAAAAGCTGGCGACGGAATACGCCCTGGTGACGGACCAACGGCCGTGCATGACGATCCTGTTTGAGAAAGTGGATGCGCGAACCGTGGGGCAATTCATCTATCTCTATGAAGTGGCCACATCCATCGCCGGACGGTTGCTCAGTATCGACGCCTATGATCAACCCGCCGTGGAGCTGGGCAAGGACGCGACGATGGCGCTGATGGGACATCCCGGTTATCAGTGGATGGTGGAACAGATCCAGCCGATCGCGACGATGGATCCGGCGTTTCGGATTTGAGGCGATACCATGGCCAAACGACACAGCCGGGCGAAGGGCGAAACGGATTACGTGGTCATCATGGCCGGCGGCGCGGGCCGTCGGTTATGGCCGCTGAGTCGTCAGGATCGGCCCAAGCACTTGATCCCGTTATTCGATGGAAAGTGCCTGCTGGAACTGTGTTATCGGCGCGTGTCGGGATTGGTCGATGCCGATCGGATCATTGTGTTGACCAACCGATTGTTTGTCGATGCGATCCGCAAAGTACTGCCGGACCTGCCGAAGGATAATTTGATCACCGAGCCGGAGATTCGCGATACGGCCGCGGCGATCGGTCTGGCGGCGACCGTGGTACAGTTGCATGATCCGGATGCGGCGATGGCGGTCGTCACCGCCGATCAACTGATCGAGCCGACCGATGTTTTCTGTACCGCCGTTCGCGACGCGCTTCGATATGTGCACGATACCCCCGATGCGCTGGTCACTTTTGCCGTCCAGCCGACCTTTGCCAGTACGCAACTGGGTTATATCAAGCTGGGCGCGGCTCAATCCCATGCCGCATGCACAAATCCGATCGCACCGGTGGTGGCCTTCAAGGAAAAACCCGACGATGTCACGGCCCTGCGGTATCTTCAGGAAGGATCGTACGCGTGGAACAGCGGCATGTTTGTCTGGAAGGCCGAGACGATTCGTAACCATCTGCGGAACAATCTGCCCGGAGCGGTGGAGCCGTTGGAGAAAATCGCCACCGCGTGGACAGGTCGCGGGCGAACCAAGGCCCTGCGGGAATGGTTTGGTAAAATCCCAAGAATCAGCATCGATTATGCCGTCATGGAAAAGGCGCCGCAGGTCTTTGCGATCCGGCTGGATTGCCGGTGGCACGATCTGGGTTCGTTCATTGCATTGGCGGAGGTGATCGATCTGGATTTGCAGAGGAACCTGATTGTCGCCGATCATTGCGAATTGCTCGAATCGCGCGACAACATCGTCGTCAGCGATCAGCCGGATCATCTGGTCGCCTGCATCGGCGCCAAGAATATGCTGGTGGTCCACAGCGCCGACGCCACGCTGGTCTGCCCGATCGATCAGGCCGGGCGGCTCAAGGAGCTTTTGGACCGTATCCAAAAATCCAGCGGATCGCGGTACCTGTAAAATCATCCAGCGAGGAAATCGGGTGCGATATCTGGCTGTGGATTATGGTCGCAAGCGAACCGGACTCGCGTTGTGCGACGAAGCCGAGACGATGGCCTCGCCGCTGAGGGTCGTCGAAGGAACGACCGGTCTCATCGAACGAATCGGGCAGATTATCGTTCGCGAGAACATTGGCGCGGTTGTTCTGGGGCTTCCTCTGAATATGGACGGTACCGAAGGCCCGCAGGCCAAAGAGGTCCGAACGTTTGGCGGAGTGGTTGCCCGACGACTGAACATCCCCGTGGAGTTTTTCGATGAACGCCTCAGTAGTTTCGATGCCGAAGAAAAACTGACGGCCATGAATCTGACGCGCAGGAAGAAAGGCAAACGACTCGACGCCATCGCCGCCGCGGCGTTTCTCCAGGCATTTCTGGACGCGAAGAAAAAATCGGACGATTCGGACAATGGCCACTGAAATTATTTGTTTTGTTCGACAAGCGGTTCCCTGCTGAGCAGCAACGCGATCAGGAAGGTGACGCCGGTTCCGATGACAATCAGCCATGTCCACGCCATCGAGATGACTTCTTTCTGAATCAAAATCCAAAATGTTGTCGCCGTCAAGGAGCCGAGTACCATGGCGATGATGTTGGTCCGATTCGCGCGACGACGGCTCAGCAGACCGAAGAGAAATATGCCGAGCAAGGCGCAAGACGACAAGCTGACAATTTCAAAGGCCTTCCAAGCAAGATTTTCCACCGGTTCGCAGGCGAAGGCGATACCAACGAGGATTAAGCCGAAGATGATTACTCCGATTCGGGAAACGAGCAGATAGTGTCGCTCGGAGGCGTTTCGGCGGATCAGGGGGCGATAAAGGTCGGTCACGAAGCTGCTGGTCAACGAACTCAGGGGCGAGTCGATGTTGGCAAGAATAATGGCGGCCAGGATAAAACCTTTGAGGCCGAAAGGCAGAGAAGTCAAGACAAAATGCGACAGAACTGTCTTGGCCTCGGTGGGTTGCGGGGCGCCGGGATTGAGTTTGTAGAAGACATACAGCAGCGTCCCGATAATCAGGTATATCCAATAGGCCGGAAGGACGGTTACAATCGTGCTCAAAATGGTTCGCTGGCTGGCCTTGCGAGTGCGGACCGTCAGTAATCGCTGAACCATTTCCTGATCGGCGCCGAAGGCCGCCAAAGCGGCAAACATGCCGTGTGTTACCCCTGTCAGAAACGTTGTATGATCCGACCATTTGAAATCAAAATTGAAGATACTCATCTTCCCGGCCGCCTGTGCGGTATCGAAGGCCGTTCGGAGGCCGCCATCGATTTGTCCGAGAAGATACACGATGAGGACGATCCCCGCCGCCAGAAAGAACACGGCCTGATAGGCCCCGGCCCAGATGACGGCCTTGATGCCGCCAAAGGCGATGAACAGGATACTCACGACGGTAAACAACAGAAGTGTCGCCCATAACGACCACTGCAGAATCACGGCCACGGCCATCGAGGCCGCATACAGACGAATTCCCGAGCCCAACAGACGGGTGAATAGAAAAAAGGCCGATCCGGCATATTGGGTTCCAGTGCCGAATCGATGGCGGAGAAATTGATAAATACTCGTACAGTTGAAGTGGTAATAGGCCGGGATAAAAAGCCACGCCACAACGATCCGCGCCAGAATCTGGCCGATGAAAAATTGCAGCCATCGCCAATTTTCGCTGAAGGCCAGAGCGGGAAAGGTGACCAGGGTAATAGCACTGATTTCTGTGGCGATAAACGACAACTGTGCGGCAATCGGAGGAATTTTTCGACCCCCGAGAAAGAAATCGTGCGTATCCTTTTCTTCCCGGCCGAAAACCCACGAAATAATCAGTAACATGAGTAACGAAAAACCCACGACGGTCAGGTCGGCGGGAGCCAGCGCGGCAACGATGAAACAATTCGTGCTAATCATAAATGATCCTCAATGGCCTTGCGAAGAGACTGATCACAGGAATTGAGAATTTCTTCGGCATTTTCCCGATCCACCTTGCGAAAATGCATGACAATGGCGAGTTTGACCCGACCGCCGGCACGGGTCAGCAAGCGGGCAGCGGAAGGGCGGGAAAGCCCCGTCATCTCCATCACGATGCGAACCGACCGATCGCGAAGCTTGTTGTTGGTGGCTTTCAGATCGACCATGAGATTGCCGTACACCTTGCCCATGCGGATCATTGTCGCCGTCGTCAGCGTGTTGAGAGCAAGCTTGGTCGCCGTACCGGCCTTCATCCGCGTCGAACCGGTGATCACCTCCGGGCCGACCACGGGATTGATGACGATCTCGGCGGGAATCTGATCGACCGCTTCCGGCGCACAGGTGACAAAGACCGTTCCTGCGCCGATGGCCACGGCGCGTTTCAGCGCGGCTCGCACAAACGGCGTCAGTCCGCAGGCCGCAATGCCGACGACGATGTCGTTGGATCGTATGCGGCGATGGTCGATTGCTTGGGAGCCCGCTGTCTCGTTATCTTCGGCGCCTTCGATCGCGCGGACCAGCGCCCGGCGGCCTCCGGCGATGATGCCCTGCACCAACGTCGGCGGTACGCCGAAGGTTGGAGGGCACTCGGCCGCATCCAGAACTCCCAATCGCCCGCTGGTCCCCGCGCCGACATAGTATAGACGCCCTCCTCGATGAAATCGCTCGACGATCATCTCCACCGCCGCCGCGATCGCGCGGGCCTGCTTGCCGACGGCCGGAGCGACATGACGATCTTCGGAGTTGATCAATCGAACGATATCAAGCGTGCTGAGCCGGTCGATATCTCGACTGCGGGGATTGCGTTTTTCCGTCAGAGGCAAAATTCGTTTCTTCATGGGGCTTGCACGATCTTTCCGAGGATGACCGGCCGTCCGGCTCCGGTGGCAGAGGGAACATTGTTTGCCCGGCCGAGAATCGTCTCGCGGGCCAGAATCGCGAACGCAATCGCCTCGCGGGCGTCGATGGGAATACCGAGATCGTCGGTACTTCCGATGGGAATTTCCGGCAATCGATTCCCAAGCATTCGAACCAGCGTGGCGTTGTATGCCCCGCCGCCGGCCAGATAGATTTCATCCGGCAGACGCGGCAAAAATCGCCGATACGCATCGGCGATCGTCTCGGCGGTGAATGCGGTGACGGTCGCCAGCAAATTGTCCTTGCCGATCTTCCGGGATCGCGCCCGCTTGAAAAGCTCCCGGCAGTAGGGCATTCCGAACATTTCCCGCCCCGTGGATTTCGGCGGTCGCTTTCGAAGAAAGGGGTGATTCATCATCTCCTGGAGAAGGGTGTCCCGGACGGTGCCTTTTCCGGCAAATCGCCCATCGGGATCGAAGGTCATCTTTCCATTCGTCAGCAGCGACACCAAACCGTCGATAATCATATTTCCCGGGCCGGTATCGAATGCGATGATATCGTCGATTGTACCCCGCGCGGGCAGATAGGTTACATTTCCGATCCCGCCGATATTCTGTATGGCTCGCGATTGTGTGTGATGACGAAATAGTACATAGTCACTGTATGGAACCAACGGGGCGCCTTGGCCTCCTGCGGCGATATCGGCCGGGCGAAAGTCGGCGACCGTGGTGATGCCTGTCATCTGGGCGATCACGGCGGGTTCTCCGATCTGCAGAGTCGAAGGAGTTTTATCTTTGCCAACTCCCATCCCTTTCGGATTGTGCCAGATGGTTTGGCCGTGCGAACCGATCAGGTCGATGCTCTTTGGGGATAGGAGATGCCTGCGACAAGTCTCGATGAGGGCTTTGGCGAAAAGTTCACCGACGACAAAATTACAATGGCAAATGTCAGCGGCATCCCCGCCGCCGGGTTGGCACAACTTCAGCAAGGCGGCCCGAACCTTCCGCGGCCAGGTGATTGTCTCGAAAGCGACGAGCTGCACTTGTGCAAGGGTTGCCGACTCGATGATATCGACAATCGCGACATCCATGCCATCCATCGATGTGCCCGACATCAATCCCGCGATCCGTCGCGGTCGTTTGTGTTCTTCGAATCCGTTTGCCATCCGATTCCTTCCAAACGCGGGGATTCTAACCGTTTCGATTCTCGTTCGCAACAGAATACGTTTTGTCCGGGGCGTGGCTTCATTTTATGGCATGGATTTTCCATGTCATTTTTCTCCATGTGGGATTCCCCTCTTCCTGGAGGGCCGTGCTCCGTCACGGCCGAACATTCTTTGGACAATTTGTTTTCTGTAAGGTATAATCCCTTTTATGGAGAATAATCTGCCACAACGTAAACGGCCGGTTCATCTTCCGATTTGCCGCAGATTTAATCGTTCCACTGTGATTTTTTTAACCGTCTGTTCGGCATACCGGAAGATTCTTTTCAATCGGCCCAAAGCTTCCGAGGTTCTTGTATCGGCTTGGAAGGACGCCGTGGATTGGCAGGTGGGCCGTTATGTCATTATGCCCGATCATATTCATTTCTTTGCGTCTCCTGGACGACACGATGCGCCATCTTTGAAGGTCTGGGTGAAGTACTGGAAAACACTTGTTTCCCGTCGATGGCCGTGGCCCTCGGAACATCCCATCTGGCAGAAGTCTTTTTGGGATACCCAGTTGCGAGGCGGGGATAGTTATGAGGCCAAATGGCTATATGTTCAACACAATCCTGTCCGGGAAGGATTGTGTACGTCCCAAGATGATTGGCCCTATCAGGGGGAGTTGAATCGGTTCACTTGGCACGAATGTTCGTAATTCGGATTCGACAAAGCGAATCTCTCCAACAATACGGACCCGACGGAGCGGGTCCCTCCAGTTGGCACATTGAGCATTTCTAAATCATTTGACTTTCCGCTTCAATTCCGATATGCTTGCGTCCCTTTGGAACGGCGGATTTTTTGGGTTCATCCGCCGAGAAATCGCAGAGGGATTTTCGATGGTTGAATCGTTATGAAGATATCGTTGAACTGGCTGAAGGAATATGTGGATGTGGAGTTGTCGGCCGAGCAGGTCGCCGCGATTGTAAGCGATCTGGGCCTGCCCAACGAGGGCATTTCCATTGTGGAGGGCGACAGCGTCATCGACGTCGAGGTCACCAGCAATCGCGGCGATTGCCTCAGCCACATCGGCGTGGCCCGCGAACTGGCCGCGGCGACCGGCAAGAAGCTGCGGATACCCAAAATCAATCTTGCCTTCAGCGATCGGGATATCAGCGAATTCGTCGATGTCAAAATCGAACACAAAGAAGGATGCGGCCGTTACACCGCCCGCGCAATCACCGGCGTCAAAGTCGGTCCTACGCCCGACTGGATGCGCAAACGCCTCGAAGCCGTCGGTCTTCGCAGTGTCAACAACGTCGTCGATGCGACCAACTATGCGATGATGGAAATCGGACAACCGCCTCACGCGTTCGATTACGATAAACTGACGGGCAAGAAAATCTTCATCCGCAAGGCCCGAGCCGGAGAAGAGATCGTCAGCATTGATCAGACGCTGTGCAAGCTCGCCGAAACCATGCTCGTTATCGCCGATCCTTCCGGTCCGGTTGCGGTCGCGGGCGTGATGGGCGGCCTGGCCACGGAAATCAACGACGCCACCACGACGGTGCTGCTCGAAGAAGCGCACTTCGATCCGGTCTGTATCCGTTCAACGGCTCGGCGCTTGTCGCTCAATTCCGAGGCGTCGTTCCGTTTCGAGCGTCAGGTGGATATCGAGATGATCGATTTCGCCTCGCAGCGCTGCGCCGAGTTGATCGTCATGGTCGCCGGCGGTCAGGTGGCCAAAGGCGTCGCCGACGATTATCCGTCCAAGCCGGAACCGATGACCGTCGGCATGAGACCGTCGCGTCTCAATAAGCTGCTCGGCATCGAGGTCCCCAAAGACAAAACGATGAAAATCCTATCGGCGCTCGGGCTCCAGCCCGAAGCCCGCACCGAAGACCTGATCGTCTGCACGGTACCGTCGTGGCGACACGATATCTATCGCGAGGCCGATCTCATCGAGGAAATCGCCCGCTGCCACGGGTACGACAAAATTCCCGTCGAGAAACGAATCGTAATCGACGTTGCCGTTCCCGAACATCGTCAACAGATCTCGACTCGCCTGCGCGGCTATCTCAACGGAGCCGGATTCTACGAGACGATTAACGTTACGTTCGTCGAAGACCCCATCGCCCAATGGTTCGAAGATCCCGCCGGCCAACCGCTTCGCGTTCTGCACGAATCCCGCAAGCTGGCCAATCAGCTTCGTCGTTCGCTGATCCCTTCGCTGATGCAGGTGCTCACGACCAATCACCGCGCGGGCAACCGGGATTGCCGCCTGTATGAACTGGCCGGTACCTTCCGACCCGCTCCCGGCGCCGATCTTCCCGATGAACGTCCCCGGATCGCGATGGTCTGCGAGGGGGATTTCCGCGACATCCGCGGTGTCGTAGAAGGAATAGGATCGCTGATCCATTTGCAGACGCCGCTGCGCTTTGAGCCGACGCAATTGCCCTGGTCGTCGGTCTCCGCCGACATCTTCGCCCGGGACAAACTCATCGGCATCGCGGGTTGCCTTTCCCGGACCGTGCTGAAGGCCTTCGATCTGGACGATTCGTCGGTCGCCGTCGCCGAGCTGGATTTTTCCGCGCTGCTCGAACTGGCCGGGAGAATCGGCCGCGTCAAACCCATTCCGCGATTCCCCTCCATCGTCCGCGACCTGTCCCTGATCCTGGATGAGCCGATCCGCTGGACGCAAATTGTTGATTCCGTCCGCAAAAAAGCCCCCGCCGAGCTGCAGGATGTCAATTTCGTCGGAATCTATCGCGGAAAGCCTATCCCCGCCGGAAAGAAAAGTCTTACGCTTTCTCTGCAATTCCGCGACGAACAGGGGACGCTGCAACATGAAATCGTCGATGGTTTTGAAAAAGAAATCGTCGAGCAATGTATTTCCGATCTCAAAGCCGAATTGCGTACCGCGTAATTCGACTTTCATAAACCGCGCGTGGATCAATGGTTGCGATTGTGGTAGGCAAACCTCCATGATCGATGAACCTGAATCGCTATTCGACGTATGTTCCTTGACGAAAAGATTAAACTTGTTCGTTGTATTTGACCGACTATTTTGGTATAACAGTGTTGCAGGTTAAACCCCTGCTGTGTGCGTAGAGGCATACGATTGAAAGAACCTATACCCTCATCCAGGGAAGTCGAATCGTAAGGATCAAACAAGCCCGGTACACGGGACGTTTTGGACTTATGCACCGACTACCCACCTGAATTCGAGGGTTCTTCATGACCTGTCTTTACGGCATGGGCGGAGGTCAACTTGCAATAGAAGGTTCGTCTTCGACGAACCTTTTTTCTTGCGCTGTTTGTGTGTACCCCGGATTTAAAATCGTATAATCAACTCATGACGACTCTGACGCAACGAAATGGTTGAATGATGTGTCATTTTCAATGAATTCCAGATACTCTGGATACAACGAAATGATAAGTATCGGTCATGTAATTCGATCTTGAAGTCAATCAACACGTTTCTCGGCAGAGAATCGAATTGAATCGTACAATTGGTCTGGAAATCCTACCCATCTTTCCCAGATCCTCCATGTCCTATCCGGAGAAATACCGATGCCCAATTCAGATCAATTTTTTGTTACCATGCACAGAAACGAGCCACAAACGTATCGAAAGGGCGGTTATGTAAAAAATCTGAAAATCATGTAATAAATCGCTCCCGTGTACGTCTGATAGTTTGGATATTCGATAGGTTCCAAGTGGAAGGGACCAGAGGCAGGCGGTTTTCGGCCAGAAAGGAGGCCGACAATGATTCAAATGAGTTGTGTAAAATGCGGAATGATCTTGAATGTGCCCGATTCGGCTTCGGGGCGCCAGGTCGAATGCAAGCAATGCCATACAATACAGGCCGTCCCCGCGGGCAAGCCCAAAATGGACAGCATCTTCGGAGAGATTCGCTATAACGGGTCCGAAATAGTCGAATTACGGTTTCGCCAGATGTTCCAGGCCCTGCTTAAGCAGGAACAACAGGCCCCGGCGCTGGATCACGAACAACTGGTTTCGGCCTGATCCGGAAACGCAAACAACAAATCACTCCTCCTTTAGCGTCACAGTCCTCCAGACGAAAACCGGCGTGAGCCCTTCATGCCGGTTTTCTCGTTATTCAGTGACGGATTCGATGGACCGGCAACAAAGCTGTCACGATTTTCCTCGGATGTTTTTATCGTAGCAGGCCATGATCGTATGATAGATCTGCGCTTCAAGTTTGATGGCATCGGGGTAGGCATGCCGATAGCGTTCGATGGCGTTACGGTCGGTCTTGTCGATTTTGTCGTCGGCCAGGATATCGAGGATGGCCACCTCGCATTCGATATCGATTCGTCGCTTCTCGATCAACTGTTTCAGCGTCGCTTCGCTGGTATCGATGGTATCGGGATGCGGGATCGGCACCAGAAAGCCCTTGCCCTCTCCGATGATCAGATTGGCGATCCGCACATCTTCGGTCAGTTCGTAAAGAGCCCGCCACACGATCAGCGGAATATTTTTTCGCCGCCCGCCGGTATATTCATATACCGTGGAGTCGGCCAGCCCCGCGCGCTGCGCCAGTTGCGTCACCGACAGATCATGCTCCTTCAGCAGCTCCTGCACCAGAAGATGCTCGTCGCTCAGTAATTCGTCCATCATAATCCTGCCCTTTGTCTTTCCGGAATCCCGCGTAATAAACGCCGTCCAATTATGGCTCCGCCGCGCGAATAATCGGCTATGCTCGCGCATGTTTCCATGGGATGGCCGTAACACGATACCCGCAACAACGGGATTCGTCAAGCCGGCCGTTCCGGTCGATCCGCCCGGTCATACGGCTGCGACAGATCGGTAACAAAACGGTAACAGGACAAGGGCACAATGGCCAAGCCGGTCGGACAGGACCGGCCGCCGAAGGGAGGTTGAACATGGCGACGGAAACAATGGTTTTGGAAAACATGCAATCGTGTAGCGAGGGGATGACGGATGCCGCTGTCGGTTCGCTCGATATCGCGGAGCTGGTCGTCTGTGCGCAGCGCAATCGACAAGACGCGCTGGACGAACTGATCGATCGTGTCCAGCCGGCCCTTCATCGCTACCTGCTTTCGACCCTGCGCAATCCCGACATGGCCGAGGAACTGCTGCAGGAAGTCCTCGTCAAGGTGGTTCGCTCGCTGGGTCGCCTTCGCGATCCGCGCGGATTTCACGGCTGGCTGTATCGCATCGCCTCCAACGAGGTGAAAAATTTCTACCGGCATCGCCGCCGGGCCGCCATCCGCTTTTCCACGCTGCACGAAGATGCGGCCGAGCAATTCGCCGAAGAGGACCAACCCTCCGCCGACCAGGCGGCCATCGCTTCCGAGATCGGCCGCCATCTCACCGACGCCGTCGCCGCCCTCAAATCGTTCCAGCGCCGCGTCGTCATGATGCGCTGCTACGAGCAATTGACCTACGCCCAGATCAGCGATCGCATCGGCTGCTCCGAAACCAACGCCCGCTCCGGCTTCGCACGCGCCAAACGCCAGATCCGTTCCCGTCTGCAGCGTCTTGGCCTGACCGGAAGTTGAAAAAGAACCGTATGGATTGTTCAACGTAGTAGAAATAATTTGTGGTGATGTGCGACTACGGTAATAGCCCCCCGGGTTTATCCCGGGGTTTGTTGCTCGTCCCCGGACCTATGACGGGGATTTTGCCTGCCCGGATTTACTCCGGGATTACGGAGCGCATGGGATGGGTTGGCTATGAGGGCCAACCCATCACTATGCCCTCGAACGATGCCATGGAACATGTTTCTCTTTCGAAGTGGAGCGAGTATGAAATCGACCAATACAATCCATCGTTTTGGAATGCTTCTGGTCCTGATATCCTGCGGGATGATGGGATGCCATTTTCGCGCTTCCGCCGGACGGGGCGTGAAAAATATTTTCTGGTCGCGTTCCGGCCAGGATGCGCGGACCATTCCCGGTATCACCGAGGCCGATGTGAGTATCTACACCTGGAACGATGACGCCGCCTTTGTCATCTGGACGGATGGCAAGCCCGGTACACGCGGTACGGAGCCACGAAAACACGGCGATCCGCACGGCAGCGCCCGCTACCATTGCATGATCGGCAATCTGTCGGTGGATTGCCTCACCACCGACGGCAAAACCGGAAAGGTCAAAATCGGCGATCAATCGTACGACCTTTCTGACGGCCGTCTGATCCTCCTGGCGACAAAGGGCGAAAAACCCCGCGTCAAACAGCTTGCCCTGGCCAAGCTGGATCTCAAGCCCGAAGGAAAACGGTCTGACGATCAAGTCACACTCGAACAGCTTCAGGATCTGGCCAAAACCGATCCCGACATCCTCGCATTCTTCACCGACACCGCCCCATCCGTCGAGTCCCCGGCCAGGTAGGTCATTGGAATTGAGACGATTTTTAATTAGTGGCAAACAGGCGAAAAAAATAGTTTAAAAGGGGAGAAAACAACTATTTCATCGGAACCACTGACTTGGGTATTACGCTTTTACCGCTCGGCTTGGGCGTCCCAATGCTATCGGGATTGAGAAGGAGTGAAATTAGACAGACAATTATCTGCATAGCAGTTGTTTCTGGATGAAATCAAGCATTTCGTCCGGGAGTAAAAATTTCTTGCGGACAATATTTGTACTATTGTTCTCTGAAAAAGTAATCCATAAACAGCTTGAGTCAATCGCAACAACAAAATTCAACATATTACCGGCTTCATCCTCTGCTCCCACATGCAATTTTAGACCTGTTCCCCAAGGTATTGTTTTGGGGTCTTCATAATCCATGCTGCTGACCCTATGCCCTCGCTCATTCAACAGTTGGCGCAAAGGCATTTCGATCAGTTGAACCGCTTCAGTTTTTGTCATAGCCATTTTCCTTATCGCAGGTTCTTTGTTTGGTGAAAGGTATGATGCCAAGTTCGTTTCCCAATCCTTCAAAAGAATTGGACGACATGAAATTGGTCACCGGTCTCAATGGACTTTTGCAGATTGTCGGGATGGAAACAGAACTGATCATTCATGTCCTCAACCCACTCATGCTATATACTCCAACTATGCACGTAATCATTTACAATGGATATATTTCCATGATAATTCTTGTAATACCATATTTCTAATATTCTGCCGCTTCGAAGTGTCGATATATCAACACCATCGGGTTCTCCAAGGAGATTCAGTACATCGCTCTTACTCATGCCAATAATCAGCATTTTTCCTTTAGTGATGGGCCTTTGTGCTTGGATAGATTCCGCGGATTTTAGCTTGTCCATCTTACTTTTAAGATTGTCATAATCATGATCTGTAACATAATCATTTGTGAAGTTGACATGGCCATAGTTTTCCCTATAAAACCATGTTTCATATTGGCTGCCGCTCGGGAGTGTCGATATGCTTACACTATCGGGTTCTCCGAGGAGATTCAGTACATCGCTTTTGCTCATGCCACTTTTCAGTAATCTTCCTTCAGTGACGGGACTTTGTGCCTGGATAGACCTCTCTGTTTCCTGGATCATTCTGTCCAGAGCTTTCCAATTTCCGCTGGGTTTCTGTGCTTCGATAGGATCCTGTGATCCCCGAGGAGTATTATTGCTGCTTAATGAATTATATTGTATAGAAAATGCCTTCGCTTGGTCTGCTTGTCTGCCGAAAGAGATTGCCCCGAATATAATCACAATAAAGAAGATAATTAAACTACCAATGGCAATAATTACTTCTTTGCGAGGACTTAAATGGTCATTGATCGGGTTCTGGTGATTTGTGAGTTCTGCGGAATTGTTATCGCTTGAGGCGTCATGCTTTTCAACTAATGATACAGGGGATTCAGATCGAGACTGTACACCCTTGTGGGATTCCATGGTTATATTTTGTTCTTTCCATCCCCTGATTAGATAACATAAAGCAGCGATTCCAATAAATAGACTTGCCAATGACCAAACAATCAACGCGACCGCGTTTTCCATAACGGTAATGATTAAGAGTACGAGCGGATTACCCCATCCCAATATCCAGGCAATCGATATAACAATCCCCAACACTTTGGCCCATGTTACATTTATCTTGATGGCTTTGCCAATATACCAATGAATTACTGCTGAGCATCCAGAAAGAAGGACAAGAATAAAACCAAAGGGGACCCCACCTTGTATAATAACTGTAAAATAAAGGATCGTCACAACTAATGAGTTCAAAGCTAATATTTGAAAGATTCTGCCTGCTTTGCATAGACATCCAATTTTATTTATCATCGTAATTCCTGTTCTCACTTCCCGATATTGTGGTCCGGTATTTTCAAGACTACCTTGTTTGGCAACCTCGCCTGTAATGAGGACTCCTAACGAATTACCAACGCTTGTGGTTCTACCCGCAGGTTTAACGACTCTATAGGCGCGAAGAAACCTATGATATTGGATTGTGCCTACAACCCCCTGATAAAAGAAATACACATATATGAGGGCTATAATCCCGGGAGATCTGCCGGTTTCAATCATAATCAGGAATCTCCCAAGGATGAAGGAAACAAGCATCAAGACCGCGCAAATGCGACTTCTTTTGTAAATTCCAAAGGCAAGACCAAAGACAATGGTCACATCAAATAAGCTCCATACAGAAAAACCAAGAATGCTCGTGCCAGAAATTGCCAGAAGTGTAACAACGAGCCCGAGAAAGCCAGAAATAACACTAGCAATCCAGGCATACGTTATTTTCTTCTGAATGACAATGGGAATGATCGGTTCTGTTACTGGCAACTCAGGTTCTGTCTTACTGTCTGTTCCTGGGTTACTTCGCAGGTCTTTCTGTTGCTCAGAGGGTACCGTACAGTGCTGTCGATCCACACTGTCAGTGTTCGTCGATTCGTTAACGCCGGAATTTATGTGTAAATCACCTATCGATTCACACACTGCCTTGAAGGTTTCGGTAAAAATCGAAAATGCTGTAAATGATCTGAATGCATCCGTCAGGAGATCGTCACTGTCTCCTTTTCCTTCGAAAGCATTCAAGATGACAGATCCAAGCATAAAACCGGCCTTGGGATCTTCAACCCATAAGTTGTACGCTTCATAATATTGCTTATATCGTTTGCTGATACAACCAAAGAACGTTTTAGTATGAGCTTCGTCGAATCCTTTACGGCGGCAAAATACATTATGTACAATATCTCTTGTTGAGTTGTCCTTTATCAGGAGTGTAAATATCCATAGAGATAGTATTTCACATTCAGGCATAAGGTATTTGTTGTCATCGGTCAAGCCAAGCTTTTTCTTTGCAGATGTTAACAAAAATTCCACCGTCAACCTTTGCATTTTGAGCATTATTGCGACAATGTCTGTTTTAGAAAAGCTTCGTTTTGTTCTCGATGAACGTATCCAAGCAATTCCCCATAAGAGCGACACCGGTATAACACCCAATATGAACAGTCCCGTTAGGAATTCACCATAACTATAAGATTCGTTTAATGCAACGAGGAATGCAACGCAAAGCCATAGAAAGGATATTACGATTGCTATTCGATGTCTCTTGCTGATCTCACTGAACTTCATTTGACATCTCCTTCGGGGCGGAATCGATATCTGCCACCTTTTCTGTTCAAATTCCTTGGACCCAGACCCCTTCACCCTGTATTTCGGGCAATTGAGGGATCGACCTAACTGAAAGCCGTAAAATTGAAGAGCCATTTCCTGAGAAGAACGATTCCCACATTCCAAACGGCCGATAAGATCTTCATGCGGAATGAAACAAATAGAGGTGTCAATTTCCTTTTACATTCCCAATCCTGTTCATCGTGTAAATCGCGTCAAATATTTTGTTTTCTCTGTGTTCCTCTTGTTCATCTGCGGCCCTATTTTGTATTCATAATCCGTAGAATTCAGTGAAATCAGTGATTGCTCTTCTTTGCGGCTTAGCGCCTTGGCGTGAGATAATCTGTATGATTAGGCTTCTCTCTTGACAAAGGAAAGGAAGTTATATACAACCCA